>CALVLM010000013.1:0-64022 GCA_944338075.1 Candidatus Gallimonas intestinigallinarum
TACTGCGCGAAGGGCATGGAGCCGGAGTCAAACCAGCAGTCGATGACCTCGGGCGTGCGCTTCATCTTGCCGCCGCACTTGGGGCAGGCGCAGGTGAGATCGTCCAGGTACGGACGGTGCAGCTCGATCTCCCCTTGGACATGGCACTTTTCCTTGAGCTCTGCCTTGGAGCCGATGACTTCGATCTCGCCGCAGTCGGGGCAGACCCAGACGGGCAGCGGCGTACCCCAGTACCGATCGCGCGAAAGCCCCCAGTCGATGACGTTTTCAAGGAAGTTGCCCATGCGCCCTTCCCTGATGGTCTCGGGCATCCAGTTGACCGAGCGGTTTGCCGCGATCAGCCTGTCCTTGACCTTGGTCACTTCGATGAACCAGCTGGAGCGCGCGTAGTAGAGAAGAGGCGTATCGCACCGCCAGCAGAAGGGATAGCTGTGCTCGAAGGGAATCTTCCTGAATAAGAGTCCCCTTTCTTCCAGCATATCCAGAATGAGCTTATCCGCCTTCTTGGCGAACAGTCCGTTGAGTTCGGGGCAGCGCTCGTCAAAGCAGCCGCGCTCGTTGACCAGCTGCACGACGGGAAGGTTATATCTTCTGCCCACCTTGTAGTCGTCCTCACCGAAGGCGGGCGCGATATGCACGACGCCCGTGCCGTCCGTCAGCGTGACATAGGTGTCACAGACGACATAGTACGCCTTTTCGCGGAAGGAGCCCTTGGCATAGTCAAAGAGCGGCTCGTACTCCGTGCCCTCGTACTCCTTGCCCGTCTTTCTTTCGACGACGGTGTATTCCTCAAAGAACTTGGAAACAAGCGCCTCGGCGAGGATATAGCGCGCGCCGCCTGCTTCGATCTCGACATAGGTCTCATCGGGGTTCATACAGAGCGCGACGTTGGAGGGCAGCGTCCACGGCGTCGTCGTCCAGGCGAGGATATAGGCATTCTCCCTGCCCTTCACCTTGAAGCGCGCAACGACGGAGGTCTCCTTGACGTCCTTATACCCCTGCGCGACCTCGTGCGAGGAGAGCGCCGTGCCGCAGCGCGGGCAGTAGGGAACGATCTTGTGACCCTTATAGAGAAGCCCCTTCTTCCAGATCTCCTTGAGCGCCCACCAGACGGACTCGATATAGTCGTCGTGATAGGTGACGTAGGGGTGATCCATATCCACCCAGTAGCCGACGCGCTCGCTCATCTTGCGCCACTCGTCGGTGTATTTCCAGACGGACTCCTTGCACTTCTTGATAAAGGGCTCGATGCCGTACTTTTCGATATCCTGCTTGCCGTCCATGCCGAGGGACTTTTCGACCTCCAGCTCGACGGGCAGACCGTGCGTATCCCAGCCCGCCTTTCTTAGGACGTGCTTGCCCTTCATCGTCTGATAGCGGGGGATGATGTCCTTCATGACGCGCGTTAAAATATGCCCGATGTGCGGCTTGCCGTTCGCCGTGGGAGGACCGTCGAAGAAGGAGAACTCCTCCCCTCCCTCGTTCTTGGCAATGGACTTTTCGAAGATGTCGTTCTGCTTCCAGAACTCGATGACTTCCTTCTCGCGTTCGACAAAATTGAGCGACGTATCTACCTTTTTATAAGACATAGCAAATTCTCCTGCTGACTTTTTCCGATACAAAAAGGTCACCGTATTTTGGAATCAAATACGATGACCTTATAACCACCAAAACATACGAACATATGTCCCCGTTGGTAACGCGGAAGGAAGCCGCGCGCGGGGCTACGCTGTTTCATCTGGTCCCGCGGGCACGAAAGGGGATACCCGAACGCCGCTCGCCTCCCCCTTTCACCATAGCGGGGGCTCTCTGTGCGCGCGCAAAACGCCGGACGCGTCCTTTCTTGACGCCGTATTTTCCTTCATTATATCGGAACGCGGCGGACAAGTCAAGCATTTACGCAAATTTTTTACAGATCGCCGCCCGCCTTTTTGTTGGGGACGAAGGAATCCTCCAGCTGCCTGGTCGCGATCGCCGTCTTGAGAAAATGGATATAGCGGGCGCGGACGAGGAATGTAAGCCCGACAAATGCGAGCATGATGACACCCACGACGATAAATCCCGCGCCGAACGCAGGGCGCAGAGTTCGCAGCACGATAAACAGGATCCCCGCGCACAAAAAGCACAGCGCGATGATCATGGCAAGTACATTGGCATGGCGGATCTTTCGCTTCAGGTAGGCGACGTATTCAGGCTGTTGCATAGTTTTCCCCCTTATTGCAGTCTTACTTTATATGACGCCCCGCGCACCTCTTTTGTGACAGAGTTACGCAAAGTTTTTGCTCAGCCGAAAATCCCCTTGCGTTCGCGGATTTCCTTCACCGTGAATCCGGCATCCTCGTCGCGGCATTGCGAATGTCTACGAGAAGCTAAGGCTCGTTTTAGAACCGAGCAAGACGAGGCGCGCGAGGAAAACCCGAGGAAGTTTACTAAGGCGTAAATGACCGAGGGTTGCCGCAGCGCAACAAAGTATTGCGACGGTTATAAGGCGAGCCTTGCATCACGGATGCTTATCCGAAGATCCCCTTCCGTTCGCGGATTTCCTTGACGACAAACCCTGCATCCGTGATGCAGGCGGCGAGCGCCGCGTCGGGGAGTTCGGTTTCCACAAAGATGATATTCCTCTTGAAATTTGCCTTTGCACCGCTCACGCCGTCCAACAGCAGCAGCTTCTTTTCTGCGCGCTCCGCGCAGCGCTTGCAGCACAGATCCTCCACTTCGATGACACGTTTCATGATGCTAACATTATAGCACACTGCTTACCAATTGTAAAGATGTTTGGAAAATTTTGTATGGTATCGCAAAAACGGCGCTTGTGCGGGAAAATTACAAAATGACAGTTCGTAGATTTGACAAAACGCCCCGCTGCGCGTATAATGAGGAGAAATTTCTCCTTGGAGGCGTACCATGCGCGTTCTTGCCATCAACGATATTTCCTGCGTGGGAAAGTGCTCGCTGACCGTCGCCCTGCCCGTCCTTTCGGCGAGCGGCGTGACCTGCGACATTCTGCCCACTGCCCTCCTCTCCACCCACACGGGCGGGTTTATGGGCTATACCTTCTTGCCGCTCGACGACGAGATGAACAAGATCTGCGACCACTGGGAGACGCTGGGGCTCAAGTATGACCTCATCTACAGCGGATATCTGGGCAGCCGCGCACAGATCGCCTTTGTCCGCGAGGTCAAGCGCCGCTTTTTGAAGGAGGGCGGCGTGTTCGTCGTCGACCCCGTCCTCGGGGACAACTTCACCTTCTACAAGGGCTTTGACAGGGGCTTTGCGGATGAGATGCTCTCGCTCTGCGCGGAGGCGGACTACATTCTGCCCAACGAGACGGAGAGCTATCTGTTAACGGGCACGCGCGACTTTTCGGCGGCGCTTGCGGCGCTTGCCAAGGTCTGCCCGCACCCCGTCATCACGGGCGCGCAGGCGGAGGACGGCTACTATATCTATTACTATGAAAACGGCGAGCAAAAGATGAAGATCCCCCACCGCGACGGCTCCTTCCATGGCGCGGGCGACGTGTTTGCCTCCGCCTTCTGCGGGTGCCTGATGCGCGGGCTTTCGCTGGAAAAGGCGCTCAAAGTGACGGCGGATTTTTGCTACCGCGCCATCGTGCGCACGGAAAAAGAAGTTTCCGACCGCAGGTACGGGCTCAACTATGAGCGCGAGATCTACCCCTTCCTGCGCGATCTGGAGGAGCAGGCATGACGGCGTTTGTGCGCGAAGTATGCCTTGCCGCCATGCGTTACTTTGACGGAGACGCAAGACGCATCCAGCACTTTGTAAAAGTCTTGCAATACGCGACCCTGATCGCCGAGGGCGAAGCGCTGCCCGCCGATGAAGAGGAAGTTTTGCAGGTCGCGGCCGTCCTCCACGATATCGGCATCCCGAACAGCGAGAAGAAATACGGCTGTGCGGACGGGCGGTATCAGCAGATCGAGGGCGTGCCCGTCGCGCGGGAACTGCTTGCAGGCCTTGGCGCCGATGACACCTTGATCGAGCGCGTCTGCCATATGATCGGGCTGCATCACAGCTACTCCAAGATCGGCGACGATGTTCTGCTGCGCATGCTCGTCGAAGCGGACATGCTCGTCAACGCGTACGAGGAGGAAGTCCCCAAGGAGAGCCTTGCGCACTTTGCAACAAATATCGTCCGGACAGCGACGGGGCGCGCATTGTTCAGCGTCATCTACGGCGTATAATTTTTCCGTGTCTTTCCTGCGCCGCACGCTTGCATTTTTATAGAAAGCGTGCTATACTGTAATCGACACCTGCGGTGTTCGGAGCGTAAATTAAGCGGAATCCACATAATATCATCGGGAACGCTCGTCGGGGCGGCTAGGCAAGGTCTGTAATCGCTACGGAAAGTCTGATGCCGCCGCGCTGCGTACCCACCTGCGAGAAGCGGGTTCACCATTCTTTGCGGTGCGGCACAGGCGGATGTCATATTTTCAATCACACAAGGCGGCTATGAACATGGCCGCCTTTTCTATTCACCGAAAATGCCGCGCTAATTTTGCCAAGACGCTTGCGAACTGACTGTAAGTATGATATACTGTATATGTCATAAAATTTACTTCCTGCAAACCTTTTGGAGGTAGGATATGAAACAAAAACTGATTATCATGCTGCTCACGGCATGTATGGCGCTCTCCTGCACGTTTGCCCTTGCGGGGTGCAACGACACGCCAACCGCAGACAACGGCGGTACGCCCTATCCAGATGAAAATGCTAGCCAGGGTTTGGAGTTTGCATTGAATGATGACAGCTACTGGGTGATCGGCATCGGAACCTGCACCGATACAGAAATTGTCATTCCGTCGCAATATAACGGTTTGCCCGTGACAGGCATTTTTGAACAAGCGTTCGCTGGCACCAATGATCTTGCAAGCATCGAAATCCCTGACAGCGTTACCTACATTGGTACAGAAGCGTTCTATAATTGCAGCAGTCTTACAAGTATCACAATCCCCGACAGCGTTACAAGCATTGGAAATTATGCGTTCTATAATTGCAGCAGCCTTACAGGTGTGACGTTTGAGAACACGGAGGGATGGGCAGTGGACGGCGAACCGATCGACGTGACTAATCCCGTACAAAATGCGGTATACTTAACGGATACATACCTTTGGTACACCTGGACGCGCGGCGAATAAGCAAGTTTTTTATCTCACCATCCATCAACCAAACACAAAAGAGCTGCCTGTTGGCAGCTCTTTTATGTTGCGTTTTTTGGGGGGACGTATCCCCATTTTTGATGCCGGTTACTCCTCAAAGGAGCGGCTATGGGACGCCTCGCGCAGGAAGCTCTCCTGTGCGTTGACCGCCTCGCCCTCGGCGGGCACGGGATAGTACGCGCCGTCTGAATGCAGCTCGCGTGCTTTGACGTTGTCCGCGAGCATCGTGCGTACGATGTCCTCGATCTCGTCGGCGATCTTCTCGTCCAGCACGGGCGTTGCGATCTCCACGCGCTTGTCGGTGTTGCGCGTCATCAGATCCGCGCTGGAGATATACATGACCCTGTCCTTCCCGCTGCCGAAGCAATAGACGCGGGAGTGCTCCAGAAATCTTCCCACGATGCTGACGACGCGGATATTGTCCGTACGGCCCTCGATACCGGGCACGAGGCAACAGATGCCGCGGATGACCAGCTCGATTTTGACGCCCGCTTCGCTCGCCGCGGCAAAGCGGTCGATGATCTCCTTATCGGTGAGGGAGTTCATCTTGGCGAGGATCCTGCCCTCTTTGCCCGCTTTTGCCTTTTCGATCTCCCGATCGATGCAGGCGATCAGCCCGCTCTTTAAGGTCTCGGGCGCGACCAGAAGGCGCTGATACTTGAAATCGGTATTGCAGATGGCGACGTTGCGGAAGAACGCGACGGCGTCCTCGCCGATCTTTTTGTCGGACGTGAGAATGTTGAGGTCGGTGTACTGGCGGGAGGTGGACTCGTTATAGTTACCCGTCCCGAGATGGGTGATATAGCTGATCTCGCCGCCGTCCTGCAGGACGATGGAGATGATCTTGGAGTGGACCTTGTAATTGTCCATGCCGTAGATGATCGTGCAGCCCGCCTCCTGCAATTTGTTGGCGAAATAGAGGTTGTTTTCCTCGTCAAAGCGGGCGCACAGTTCGATGACGACGGTGACCTGCTTGCCGTTCTCGCTGGCGCGGCACAGAAGCTCCGCGATGCGCGAATGGTGCGCGAGGCGGTAGATGGTGATCATGATGGAGCTGACCCGCTTATCCCGCGCGCACTCCTCCAGCAGATCGACGACGGGCGACATGCTGTCATAGGGATAGGACAGGAACACATCGCGCGAGGAGATGAGTCCGATGAGCGAACTTGCGTTCGACACGCAGGACGGGATCGCCCCCTTGAAGGGTTCGTACTTGAGTTTTGCCGCCTTTTCCGCAGGAAGATAGTTCCCGAGCGAGAAGAGGAACTTGTAGTCAAAGTAGCACTCGTCCTCGTAGCAGAACTTCGGATCGAGCTTGATGATCTTGAGCACGAAGTCGGTGAGTTTGCTGCTCTTATTGTCCGCTTCCAACCGCACGACCCCCATCCTTGCGCGCGATTCCACCTTGCGCTTCATGACCTCGGTGAAGTCGCGCTCCAGATCGGTATCCTCGATCGCGGTATCGAAGTCGGCATTGCGGGTGACGCGCACCATCAGCTGATCGCTGACCGTATACCCCGTAAAGGCATACTTTGCGCACAGTCGCACGAGCTCTTCCAGGACGATCAGGCGCACCTTTTTTCCCTCTCCGATGCGGTAGAGCCTTTCGAGCGCTGGATTGATGGAGACGACGCCGATCATGCGGCGTCCCTCCTTTTCCAGCTGGCAGATGACGTAGCCGCGCTTGTTTTCAAACTGCATCAGGGGATGCTTGGCGTCCAGCACCATCAGCGAGAGAAGGGGCAGGACGCGGCGCATGAAGATCTCGCGGCACTCCATCTCCTGACGGGGCGTCAGCTCGGAGGCACGCAGAAGTTTTAATCCGCTCGCGGACAGCTCCTTGCGCAGCGCCTTGAAGCACTCGGCGCGCATGCGGTACTGCCGCTTGACGACATCTGCGATCGCGTCCAGCTGCTGCGCCGCGGTGAGCCTGGTCTTGTTCTCCGTCTCACCGGGCTCGGTGATATTCTCGTTGACCAGACTTCCGACGCGCACCATGAAGAATTCGTCCAGGTTGGACGTAAAGATGGACAAAAATTTGCAGCGTTCCAAAAGCGGATTGGTCAGATCCTCCGCCTGGTCCAGAACGCGCTTGTTAAAGAGCAGCCAGCTGTATTCGCGGTTCATGTAAATCTCGCGCATACACTTCTTGGTCGTCTTCTGCGGAATGGTGATGGGTTTGCTCATGGTTTCCTCTTATTCTGCGTTTTTCTTGGGTCTGCCGCGCCGTTTGGGTGCGGGCGTTTTTTCGTTCTTTGCCTCTTGCGCAGGCTCCGCCTTTTTGACTGCCGGCTTTTCTGCCGCGGGCTTCTTTGCCGCAGGTTTTTTGGCTGCGGGCTTCTTTGCAGCCGGCTTGGGCTGCGCCGCTTGCTCCGGAGTTTTCTTAGGTCTGCCGCGACGCCTGGGTGCGGGCGCCGAAGGTTTTTCGGATTCAGGGCTTTGCGGCGCGTCGGCGGGTTCCGACGCGGGAGGTTCGGGCGCTGCGGGCGCATCGTCGGGCTTGGGCTCTGCAACGAGCATCACGTCCTCCAAGGCGGGCGCTGCCTCCCGCTCGCTTGAAGCGGGCGGAGTGAGCAGGGCGTAATCCCCCTCCTCCCTGCCGTCGAGCACGAGGCGGAGATACCCTTCCTTGACGCCGCTCTCGCTGACGACGATGGTCTCCACGCCGAAGCGCTTGAAGAGCACCTTGAGCGCCACGGCTGCCGCGCCGATGACATACACCTTCTCGGGCGCATTCTTGAGCACGAGGCTGGAGCGGTCCGCCCCCTCTAAAAGGCGCTTGACCAGCTTTTTGTACTTCTTGTATTCGATGATCCTGGCGCCCGTGCGATCTGCCTTGGCAAAATCGGCGTAGATATCGTAGATCGCCATCGCCGAAGCGCCCACGAGCACCGCGGTCGCAAACGTGCCCTCCTCGGGAAGGGACGCCGCGTCAAACTTCTTCTTTAAGTACTTGCGGATGGACTTGACCTCGTCCTCTGTCGGGTAGATATTGCCGACGAACTTGCGGTTGAGGTCGACGAGCCCGAATTCGAAGCCGAACATCTCCGCCTTCTCCGACTTGGAGAGGTCGCAGATCTCGATGGACTTGCCGCCCAGGTCGATGAGGACGGCACGGTCATACGAACGGTAGGAGAGGTTTGCGATGTAGTCGCAGTACGCCTCCGTCGGCTCGTCGATGAAGTTGATCGTAAGTCCCGTCTTTTCGTGCACGAAGGCTGCGATCTGTTCGCTGTTCGCGACGTGCCGGAGCGCCGCGGTGGAGATGACGTAGCAGCGCTGCGCGCCCTCGGCGCAGGCGACCGCCTTCATGTGATCGAGCAGCGCGGCGAGCTTCTCCATGCCGCGTGCAGAGAGCTTGTCGCCCTCGAGATAGTGCGTCAGGCTGAGCGCCGCGCGCTCCTTGAATACGACCTCATTGGTGCCGCCGTTCGCCGCGACGACCATAGAAATGCTGCTGGAACTGACGTCAATGACAGAATATTTCATAATTCCTCCCGTAACCTTTCCTCTATTTTACGCCCTGTCGCCGAAAGAAATGCCGATGCCGCGCGCAAGAGCGACTTCCTCGCCCTGCGGATCGACAAACTTGTACTTCCCGGCGATGTCCGGGAGGGCATTGAAAGTGATCTTGTTGCCGATGACCGCCGCCGTCACGCCGAATCTTCCTTCGACGGCGAGCTTTGCCGCATACGCGCCGAGACGGGTGCACAGCAGCCGGTCATACGCGCACGGCGTGCCGCCGCGCTGCAGATACCCCAGGACGGAGTAGCGCGTCTCCTGCCCCGTGCGCGCGCCGATGACCTCGGCGAGGTGACGGGTGACGGTCGCCTCCCCCTGTTCGGGGCGCACGAACACGCGCTCCTCCTTCTTAAAGCGCGCCTCGCTGTCGAGCACCGCGCCCTCCGCAACGGCGATCATCGTGTACGTCTCGCTCGCGGCGATGCGCGCACCCACAAAGTCGCACACGGCGTCCAGATTGAAGGGGATCTCGGGAATGAGGATCATGTGCGCGCCCGCAGCGATGCCCGAGTACAGTGTCAGCCAGCCCGCCTTGTTGCCCATGACCTCCACGAGCATGATGCGCGAGTGGCTCCTGGTCGTCGTCTCGATGCGGTCAAATGCGTCGGTGACGACCTCGACCGCCGTCTGAAAGCCGAACGTGACGTCCGTGCCGAAGATATCGTTGTCGATGGTCTTGGGAACGCCGATGACGTTACAACCCTCCATAGACAGAAGCGCCGCCGTCTTGTGCGTGCCCGCGCCGCCCAGCGTGAACAGGCAGTCCAGCCCCATCTTTTTATAGTTTGTGAGCATCTTGGAAAGGCGGGTGCCGCCCTCTTCGGGGACGGTCATGCGCTTGAAGGGCGTGCGGCGGGTGCGAAGGACCGTACCCCCCTCCGTCAGAAGCCCTTCGAAGTCCTCCCGCTTCATGGGATAGCTCTCGCCGCGGATGAGTCCCGCATACCCCTCGGGAATCCCCACGATCTCTGCGTTTTTGACGTTGCTTAAAAGATACAACCCGATCGAACGGATGACTGCATTGAGTCCCGCGCAGTCCCCTCCGCTCGTCAAAATCCCAAATTTCATACCATTTCCTCCGTAAAATATTGTACAACCTTCCGCCCGCCTTGTCAAGGCGTCCTGTGAAGTTATGCCGCCCGAAATTGTAATAAAATTGTAAAAAAAAGGAGACCGTGTGGGTCTCCTGTGCATTTCAGTCTTTCAGGTATGTTTTGAGCGCCTGCGCTCTGTCCGTGCGCTCCCAGGAAAAGCCGCTTCTGCCGAAGTGCCCGTATGCCGCCGTCGCGCGGAAGCCCGGCTTGCGCAGTCCCAGCGTCTCGATGATCGCCGCGGGGCGCAGATCGAACTCCTTTTGCACGATATCCGCGATGACATCGTCCGCAAGCTTGCCCGTGCCGTACGTCTCGACAAATACGGAGACGGGGTGCGCGACGCCGATCGCGTAGGCGAGCTGAAGCTCCACCTCGTCCGCGATGCCGGCCGCCACAATGTTCTTGCAGATATAGCGCGCAAGATACGCGGCGCTGCGGTCCACCTTGGTCGCATCCTTGCCCGAGAACGCGCCGCCGCCGTGCGGGCAGCGCCCGCCGTAGGTGTCGACGACGATCTTCCTGCCCGTCAGCCCCGAGTCCCCCTCCGGACCGCCGATGACGAACTTGCCCGTCGGGTTGATGAGGATCTTGGTCTTTTCGTCGAGCAGCTGCGCGGGAATGACCGCCCCGATGACGTACTTCTTCATGTCGGCGGCGATCTGCGCCTGCGGAACCTCCTCGGCGTGCTGGGTGGAGACGACCACCGTATCCACGCGCACGGGCGTTCTTCCCTCATACTCGACGGTGACCTGCGTCTTGCCGTCGGGACGCAGGTAGGACAGCGTCCCGTCTTTACGAACCTCGGTGAGGCGGGCGGCAAGTTTGTGCGCGAGCATGATGGGAAGGGGCATGAGCTCCTCCGTCTCGCGGCAAGCATAGCCGAACATCATGCCCTGGTCGCCCGCACCGATCGCGTCATAGCCTTCCCCGCCCGCCTTCATCTCGGCAGAGGCGTCCACGCCCAGCGCGATATCGGGCGACTGCCCGTGGATGAGGGTGATGATGCGGCACTTATCATAGGCGAAATCGCCCGCATCGTAGCCGATCTCGCGGATGACGCGGCGCGCCACCTGCTCATAGTCAACTTGAGCGCGGCTGGTGACCTCGCCCGTTAAAAACAGCGTATTGTACGCCGCGCAGCACTCCACCGCCGCGCGGGTCTGAGGATCCTCTTTGAGAAGCTCGTCAAGAATTGCATCCGCAATGTTGTCGCAAACCTTATCGGGGTGACCTTCGGTCACGCTCTCACTTGTAAAAAATCTTTTCATATCCCGCACATTATAATACGCGCGCGCGAAATTGTCAATAAAAAGCGACGGGAAACCTGGTTGCTTTTTGCGCGCGGACATGATATACTCTTGCTATGCAATGTCAACTCTGTCCCGTCGGCTGCGGCGCGGACCGCCCCGCACGGGCGGGCGTCTGCGGCGTAAAGGCGCTCACCGTCGCCAAATACTATCTTCACCCCTATGAGGAGCCGCCTATCTCCCACAAAAACGGGAGCGGGACGGTGTTCTTCGGCGGGTGCTCGCTAAAATGCATCTTTTGCCAGAACTATGAAGTTTCGCGCGCAGAACGAGGCAAGGCGGTGAGCCCCAAAGAGCTTGCGAACATCTTTGCGCGACTCGAGGAGATGGGCGCAGACAATATCAACCTCGTCACGCCCGACCATGTCTCCGACCTCGTCGCCGAGGCGCTCGGCTACCGAAAGCCCGCGATCCCCGTCGTGTACAACTCGAGCGGCTACTGCCGCGTGGAGGCGCTGGAGCAAATCGCGCCCTATATCGATATCTGGCTGCCCGACTGCAAATTTGTCTCGCCCGATCTTGCCGCGCGCTACACGGGGCGGCGCGACTACTTCGACTACGCCGCCCGCGCCATTGCCTATATGGCAAAAAAGCCGCTCGTTTGGCGGGAGGACGGAAAACTCCTCTCAGGCATCATCGTGCGGCATCTCATTCTGCCCGCGTGTACCTCGGACAGTCTGCGCGTTCTCGATTTTCTGAAAGAGACGCTGCCCGAGGACGTCCCCCTCTCGCTCATGCGCCAGTACACGCCCATGGGCGACATCGCCCGCTTTCCGGAGCTGCAGCGCACGATCACGACGCGCGAATACCGCCGCGTGCGCGACTACGCCGAGCAACTCGGTTTTCCCCTGTTCACGCAGGAAAAGGCGAGCGCGGACAGGACATTCATCCCCGACTGGGACTTCTGAACGTCCCCGCAAAATCAAAAAACGCCCGCGCGCAGACTATTCCCCGGAGATCTCCTGCAGGAGCCGGACCAGTTTTTCCGTGAGTTTTCCGCACTTGGCGGGCGGCGCGCTCTTTAACCGCTCGCGCAGCCGCTCCGCCCTCTTGATCTTATTTTTCACACTACAAGCGTTTGCAAACAGGATAAAAGTATGCTCGTTACCTTTGAAAACGTCACCTTCGGCTATATCGGCGTCCCCGTCGTCAGGGACGTCAGCTTTACCATTCACGAAAAGGAGCGCGTCGGGCTGCTCGGCGGCAACGGCGAGGGCAAGACGACGCTATTAAAGCTCCTCACGGGCGAACTGACCCCGGACAGCGGCAACGTCATCAGAAAGAGCGCGCTGCAGCTTGGCTACTTAGAGCAGAGCGGCGGATTTTCCTCCGAGGCGACCGTCTACGGCGCGATGGAGGAAGTGTTCGAGGAGGACAAGCAGCTCATCGCGCGCCTGCGGGACACGGAGCAGCAGATGGCGACCGCCGACGAAGCGGAAATGCGCGTCCTCGCCGCGCGGGCGGAGAGCCTGAACAGGCGCATCGCCGCACGCGATTCCTACCACTTTGACGTGCGCATCAAGACGGTGCTCGGCGGCATGGGGTTCGGGAACATGTTCTCCCAGAAGGTGAGCACCATGTCGGGCGGGGAGCGCACCAAGCTCAAGCTGTGCCGCCTGCTCTTAGAGGAGCCCGAACTGCTCATTCTCGACGAGCCGACCAACCACCTGGACGTCTCCACCCTCTTCTGGCTGGAGGACTACCTTGCCTCCTACAAGGGCGCGCTGCTCCTCGTCTCGCACGACAGATACTTTTTGGATCGCCTCACGACGCGCACCTTAGAGCTGGAGCGCGGCGTGCTGACCTCGTACAAGGGCGGCTATTCGCAGTACCGCGTCCTGCGCGAGGAAAAGCGCAAGGAGGAAGAGCGGCTGTACGAGAGGCAGTGCGAGGAGATCGCCAAACTGCAGGACTTCGTCGATCGGCACATCGTGCGCGCGACGTCCGCCTCGGCGGCGCAGAGCCGCGTCAAGCAGTTGGAGCGCATGGAGCGCCTCGAAAAGCCTGTGCCGCCCAAAAAGCCGCCCCGCTTCCGCTTTACCTTCGATGATCAGCCTTACGAGTGCATCCTGCGCGCCGAGCACTTCGACCTGAAGGCGGACGAGAAGCTGCTCCTTCGGGACGCCTCCTTCACCCTGATGCGCGGGCAGAAGTGCGCGCTGCTCGGCGACAACGGCACGGGGAAAAGTACGCTCCTTAAGTATCTCCTTTCGGGGGACGGGCGCATCGCGGTCGGGCGGTATGCAAAAATCGCCTACTACGATCAGGAAAACGCACAGCTCGACCCCGCCGACCGCGTCCTCGACGCCTTCTGGGGAGTGCACCGCGATCTCTCGCAGACGGAGGCACGCGCACTCCTTGCGCAGGCGGGGCTTATCGCCGAGGACATGGACAAGACGGTCGCAGAGCTTTCGGGCGGGCTGAAGGCAAAACTTGCGCTCGCCATGCTGGAGGCGGAGCGCGGCAATGTGCTCGTTCTGGACGAGCCGACCAACCACCTCGATCTGCCGGCGCGCGAGTCACTGGAAGCGGCGCTCAGGGAATTTGAAGGGACCATCCTCTTCGTCTCGCACGACCGGCGGTTCGTGGAGGCGGTCGCAAACAGCGTGGTCGTCATCGAAGGGAGCGAGCTCCACCCCTTTGCGGGCGGCTATCAGGACTACCTTGCCTGGCAGAAGGCGCAAAAAACGCAGGACGTACCCCGCGAAAGCGCGCCAAAGGCGGCGAGCGAGGGGTACCGTTCCAAGGAGGAACGTGCGCGGGAGGCACAGCGGCGCAACCGCGTGCGCGCCATCGAACAGGAGCTTGCCGCCCTCGAAGAGGAGGACGCGGCTCTTGCGGAGGAGCTTCTCTCCTGCGGCAGGGACTATGTCCGCGCGCAGCAGATCGCGGCGCGGCAGACGGAGATCGCCGCCAAAAGTGATGCGCTCTACGAAGAATACGGCACACTCATCGAGTAAAAGGGCATGAAAAAATCCCCGCAAGGGGGATTTCTTCGGAGAGAATGATGAATGACGCTGTTCGTGCCTTATTCGATGGCGATGGACTTGGAAGCGATCTTCTTGGGCTCTTCCTTGGGAACAGTCAGCTGCAACATGCCGTTCTCGTACTTTGCCTTGACGTTCTCTTCCTCGACCTTGTCGCCGACGTAGTAACTTCTCTGGCAGGAAACGCGGCACTCTCTGCGCAGGTACTTAGGGGTATCCTTCCCCTCTTCTTCTTCCTTTTCGTTCTTTTCTGCGCTGACAGTCAGATAGCCGTTTTCAAGCGAGACCTTGATCTCGTCCTTCTTGAAGCCTGGCATCTCAATGGAGAGCTGGTAATCCTTATCCGTTTCCTTGATGTCGGTACGCATGCTGTCGAGCTGTTCATCATAGAACATGGGCTTGAAGAAGTCCTCGAACACGTCGAACACATCGCCGCTATTTCTCTTCTGCAAATACGTTTTCATAACCAAAACTCCTTTGTTGCCTCCCCTTCGGAGGTCATATATATTATACCGCACCACAAACTCTGTTAAACAACAAACAAACCTTTTTTGAAAAAATTTTTTGGAGGCAGGTTATCATGAGCAGCAAACAAATCGCCATTGTAACGGGCGCATCGTCGGGCATCGGAAGGCACATCGCCCGGGGACTGCCCGCGCGCTATTCCCTGGACGAACTGTGGGTGATCGCCCGCAGCGGAGACAAGCTGCGCGCACTCCGGGAGGAGCTGAGCATCCCCGTGCGCGCACTCCCCTTTGACCTGACAAAGGAGGAGAGCATCTCCGCGCTGCGCACGCTTTTCAAGGAGGAACAACCCGAAATCAAAGTGCTCGTCAACGCGAGCGGCTATGGAAAATTCGAGCGCTTTGACCGCATTGCCGAGGCGGACGCCGCGGGCATGGTCGAGCTCAACTGCCGCGCCCTGACCCTCGTGATGCAGGCGGCGCTGCCCTACTGCCAAAAGGGCAGCATTGTCGTGAACATTGCAAGCGTCGCCGCCTTTCAGCCCGTGCCCTTCGGGGCGGAGTACGCCGCGACCAAAGCGTATGTGCTCGCCCTCTCGCGCGCCGTCAACAAAGAACTGCGTCCCCGCGGCATCCGCGTGCTCGCCGTCTGCCCCTACTGGACCAAGACCGACTTCTTTGACCGCGCGAACGGCGACAACGTCATCACGCACTTTGACTGCATGTACGACCCCGCCTTTATCGCAGAAAAGACCTTCCGCGCGATGAAGAAGAAAAAGGACTACGTGGTCCCCGGGTTTGTGGCAAAGGCGACGCACGCACTCACGAAGCTGCTGCCCCATTCCCTCGTCATGCGCGTCTTTCTCATGCAGCAGCACTTAAACAATAAGTGACATGGAACTCCGAAGTCAAAACAGCGCGCCCGCCGTCCAAATTGGACGGCGGGCGCGCCTTCCTATATCAACAAAAATATTCTCCATCGCGGCGTCAGAACTTCGGATCCCGCGCATAGAAACACTCGCACGTTTCGATGCAGACGCAGCCAAGCACGCCGCTCTTGGAGGTCATCATGTCCAGATGAATCTTGCGATAATCGGCGATCGTTCCCCTTTTCTGGGCGTTGCGCGGGTAAAACAAGATCTCGTCCCTGCCCGTCAGATAGCGCACGGGCGTATGTCCGTACAGGATGCACTTGTCGCTCTTGGGAAGGACGTCGGGATCCTTGAACCTTCTGTCATAGACGAGCTGTTCGGGGATCGCCTGCTGCAACGGGAGAAGCGTTCCGTCCGCGCGCAGGGGGAGCCCGGAGTGCACGCCGATCCAGTCCTCCCGCTCGAGAAAGAACGGGAGCGCCTCCAGACGGTCCACGATGTCCCAATCGAGCAGATCGCCGTCCGGAAAATAGGCGCGCAGCTTTTGCAACACGCCGTCATAGTCCGTCGTGCGCTGCATCAGGCCCTGATAGTATTTGAGAAAGTCATACTCATGATTGCCCACGATGCACACGGCGTTGGGCAGCGTAAACAGAAGGTTGGCAAGACGGACGCTCTCCGGGCCCTTGTCGATGAAGTCGCCCAGGACATAGAGGGTGTCCCTTTCGCAAAATTTGATTTTCTCCAGCAGGCGGCATACGACGCCGTAACAGCCGTGCGGATCGGAAAGACAGTATTGCATGACAAAATCATACCACATTCCCGCACATTTGACAAGGAAAACCCGCCGTCCTTTCGGACGGCGGGCACGCTTCTTCAGAAATTATCGCGAAGTCCCAGAAAATAGTCGGCGGAGACGCCGTAGGCAAGCGACATGCGCCTGAGCGCATCATAGCCGGGGCTTGCCTTGCCGCTCAGCCACTCGCTCACCTGACTCTGCTTGACCCCGACCGCCCTCGCGAACGCGGTCTGCGTCAGCCCCTTTAGTGTCAGAAATTCCCGCAGAATTTCCGCAAACGTCGTCTCCATACCCACAGTATATAGAAATTTCTATATTTCTGCTTGACATATAGAATATTCTATGCTACAATTTTAACAATTTACTCTTCGTAGGATGAAATACCGAGTGTTCAAAAGAAGATATTATAGCATAGATGGTCAGTTCAAGCTAAAGTATTTACTGAAGGAAAAACAAATCACCTTAGAAGAATACAACGTTCAATGCAAGCAATTACACTTCAGACCAAGGAGAACTCATCAAACGATAGACCATTTGATTTGGCTGAGCATCTTATTGGAGCAGCATCAACTGGAGCAGGAAGAATTTGAAAGAGCAAAGAGGCAATGCCTGAAATAGGAAAGCGCGGCGGCGGACATTTTGTCCGCCGCCGCGCCGTCATCTTAAAACAACGTCGATAAAAAGTCGGGATTGAGGATGAGATAGATGGCGGCGAGCAATGCAAGATGGGCGGGATAAAAGACGTAGAACAGCCCCTTTAAGGAATGTTTTCCACGCTGTCCGCTGTAGCAGGCAATGAGGATGATCGACGCAAGGCAGAAAAACTGCACGCCGCCGAGGACGAGGGAGAGCGCGATCAGCCACACAAAAAAGGATAAAAACACCGTGACGGGCGTATAGATCGACGCAAGCGCACCCTTTGCGCCAAACGAGCCAAAGTCCAATAGGCGCACGGTGACGGGAAGCAGTACGCCCATGATGCCGTAATCGATCTCGATGCCCGAAAAACAGCAGATTCCCACCGCCAGCGCGAGGGCGGCAAGGAGCGCGAAGGAGAAGCCGACGATTTTGCCCTGTTCGCGGCGGAAAATGCTCTTTTTGAGCGCGTCCAGCGCGTAGATGATGAGCGAGGAGAGCGAGAGCGTGATGAGGATATTGCCCTGCAGCTCTCCTTCGGTAAAGCTCATGACGGCGCTCGTGACAAGTCCCAGCCCGAGGATGAGCAGGAAGCGGCGCAGCTTGTGTTTGGAATAAAAACAGCCTTCCGCGAACGTGAAGGCGAACAGCGGCATGGCGATCCTGCCGATAATGCGCAAAAAGACCATATCGGGGAGTAGGATCATCCCGATATGGTCAATGAGCATGGTGATACAAGCGACGATCTTGAGCTGATTGCCGCTGATCCATCCGCGATAGAACGTCCCGTCCGTCATGTCAGGGCCGCATCAGCGGATGAAGTTGGTCTGATGGGTGCGCTCCATGGCGGGCGCCTCGATGCCAGCCTTTTTACCAGCTTCGAAGCACTTGAGCATGTACGCCATGTTCCTTGCGAGGTTGCGCATGGTCTGCATGCCCTCCTCGTCCTGCCGCACTTCGTCGGGCGTCTTGCCGTACACCATGTTCCAGTAGGTGGACGAGACGACGGGCATGCCCGTGATGCCGAAGTACTTGTTGATGACGTCAAAGGAAGCCGCCGTGCCGCCCCTGCGCGCGGAGACGACGGATGCGCCCGGCTTGCCCGCAAACGCATAGCTGCCCGCATAGAACGCGCGGTCCAGAACGGACTGGACGCGTCCCGAGGGGTGTGCATAGTAGACGGGCGAGCCGAACACGAAGCCGTCCGCGCCCTTTGCCTTCTCGATGAGCTCGTTGGCAACGTCGTCAAAGACACACTTACCGCCGTTCTCCCTGCACTTCATGCAGGCGATGCAGTCCTGCACGGGCTTTGTGCCAAGCTGGAAGATCTCCGTTTCGATCCCCTCCTGCTCCAGAATGCGCGCCACTTCCGAAAGCGCCGTATATGTGCAGCCCTTTGCGCGCGGGCTGCCGTTGACAAGCAATACTTTCATAGCTTCTCCTTACAAACTCTGCACGAAGATATTGCGGATATCTTCCTTGGTCAGCACCTTATAGCCGCCCTGCATGACGAGCGTGCTCTCGACGAGCCCGTCCACCATCTCCGGCGTGGCGCCGAGGTCGGTAATGTTCATGACGAGTCCGATGGACTTCATCCACGCCTCCATTTTTGTAAGCCCCTCGCTTGCGACGGCCTCCTGCGACTTGCCCGCGGGATCGACGTCCCAGACCGCGACCGCATAGCGCGCGAACTTGGCAAGCCCGTAGGGCATGATGAGGCGGTAATAGGGCATGGAGACGGCGGCAAGCGTCATACCGTGCGTCGCGTCCGTGTGCGCGCCCACCGCCTGACCGAGCATGTGCACTTCCCAGTCGGTGTCCTTGCCCTTGGCGATGAAGGTGTTGAGCGCCCAGGTCGCCGTCCACATGATGTTGCTGCGCGCCTCGTAATTGGTGGGATCCTCCACCGCGACGTTCGCACTGTGGATGAGCGAGCGCAGAAGCCCCTCCATGATGTAGTCGGACGTGTTGTCGTCCGTGCCCGAGAAGTACTGTTCGAGGATGTGCGACATGATGTCGTAGATGCCCGAGACCATCTGATATTTGGGCAGCGTATAGGTGTATTCGGGATCGAGCACGGAGAACTTGGGGAACACTTCCTCGCCGAACACGTGCCCGATCTTGAGTTTCTGTTCGTGGTTGGTGATGACCGAGCCGCCGTTCATCTCGCTGCCCGTGCCGACCATCGTGAGCACGCAGCCGACGGGGACGATCTTGCAGGTCGGCTCCTCAAAGCGGATGAAGTACTTGTCCCAAGGGTCCTCGTCGCAGTTGACGGAGACGGAGACCGCCTTTGCATAGTCGCAGACCGAGCCGCCGCCGACGGCGAGAATGAGATCGGCCTTCGCTTCCCGTGCGCGCGCGACGCCCTCCGCGAGCTTGTCCGTCGTGGGATTGGGCATGACGCCCGCGTCCTCAAAAATCTGCTTGCCACAGTCCTTGAGAACGGCGACGACCTTGTCATAGATGCCGTTCTTCTTGATCGAGCCGCCGCCGTAGACGAGCAGCACGTTCTTCCCGTACTTGGGCAGCTCCTCCTTCAGCCCCTCCAGGGCGTTCTTGCCGAAATAGAGCTTCGTGGGATTGCAATAGGTAAAATTGCCGAGCATACAATACTCCTCCTTATGATTTCATGGTTGCATCGGACACATGCGCCCTTCATACGGTCGCGCGCCCGGCTATTATTATAGTCGGGCGCGCGTCATTTGTCAAATGCCTGTTTCTCATCGGCAGAGATACCCTCTGTGCATATCTGCGGCGGTTCCGTCTTTTTCGCCTTTTCGCGGGCGCGCATCTCGGTAAAGAAGGAGGTGAGCACGGCAGAGCACTCCGCCTCCATGACCCCGCCCACGACCTCCACGGTGTGGTTGAGAAGATTTGCGTTTGCAAGCTCCGTCGTCAGACTTCTGCCCTTTTGCTCGTACGCGCCGAAGTACACCCGATCGATGCGGGCGTTGAGGACGGCGCCCATGCACATGGGGCAGGGCTCCAGCGTGACGTACAGCTCCGCGCCCGGCAGACGCCAGGAACCGAGCTTTTTGCACGCCCTGTCAATGGCGCGCATCTCGGCATGCGCCGTCGCGAGCTGCATGCGCGTGCGCGTATTGTAGCCCCGCCCGACGATCTTGCCGTCCACAACGACGACCGCCCCGATGGGCACTTCCCCCAAGTCCTTCGCCTTTTTTGCAAGGCGCAGCGCCTCGCGCATAAAGCGCTCTTCCATGCTAAAACTCCCTTGTCAACGTGACGAGCACGTCCAGATTTTTTTGCAGAATATCGGGCAGTGAACAAAGCCCGAGCGGATGGGAGAGGTCATCCCGTCCCGCCTCCACCGTGAACGCGGGGATCTTCAGCTTCTCCACGCACCAGTCCTTGTAACCGCCCGCCGAGCCCCTCGCCTCCGCCGGGGGATAGCCCGTGACGCGCGAGAGCACCTCCGCGAGCCGCCGATCCCGACGCTTCCGCAGCGGCGGCTGATGAAAATGCCAGTAGATGACCTCGCCCTTGGTATGGTAGGAGAGCGTGAAGTCGGGCCTGACCTGCAACGTAAAATCGCGCAGCGCCCGCGTCTCCGGCTCCGAACAGGGCGCAGGGCCGATAAAATTTGCAGGCGCGGGAAAACGCACGTTCTGCGCGCCCGTTCCCCACCTTGCGTCCCAGTTGACGTTGAGATCAACGCCCCGTGCGTTCGCCTTCCAGAGCGAGAAGTCGCCGCCGCACAGGGCGCAGAGCCGCTCCCCCTGTTTTGCCGCACGGGCGCCCTCCTGCACGAGCAGTGCGCCGTCCGGATTGACGAGCGGGACCACCCACACGCCGCCCGTCACCAGTCCCCTGCGCACATGCTGCATGGCGAGATACGCCGTCACCCATTCGCGCGCATGCATGGCGTACGTCGCGATGCCGACGGGGCGGATATGCGTGCCGATAAACAGCGCAAACAGATCGCGCCCCTCCGCGCTCTTTCCGATGATGCGCTTTTCGCCGCGAAACTCCCTGTAAAATGCCTCGATATCCTGATAGACGTTCACCGTCCATTGTATGCAGCGCGGCGCCATTCGGGTACGCGGCGTTACTTGTGGTACTCCGCCCCTGCGTTGATCATAAAGGCGCGGTAGACCTGCTCGGATAGGATGACGCGCATCATCTGGTGCGGGAAGGTCATGGGCGAGAAAGAGAGAAGTTCGTCCGCCGCCTGCTTGACGCGGGGCGCAAGCCCGCACGAGGAGCCGATGACGAATGTAATTTCTTTTCCCGCGTCGCAGAGCTGTTTCAGCTTTGCCGCGAGCTGTTCGGAGGAGCACACCTTTCCCTCGATGGCGAGCGCAAATGTATAGCCGCGGCACTCTTTCAAGATGCTCTCCGCCTCCTCTTCGGGCGAGCGGCGCTCGGGCAGTTCGCGCACATCCCACTTACAGAAACGGGAGAGGCGCTTTGCGTACTCCGCGACGGCGTCCCGCCAGTAGCTCTCCTTGAGTTTCCCGACGCAGACGAGATTGACTTTAACCACCTGCCACCCCCGTGCCGACAAATCCCGTGACGAGATTGGAGATCCACAGCACCGCGCACACGGCGATGCCGAC
This sequence comes from Candidatus Gallimonas intestinigallinarum, assembly GCA_944338075.1. Taxonomy (GTDB): domain Bacteria; phylum Bacillota; class Clostridia; order Christensenellales; family Borkfalkiaceae; genus Gallimonas; species Gallimonas intestinigallinarum. Next base: position 21,439 of record CALVLM010000013.1, read on the forward strand.
TCCCGCGCCGAGGAAAAACCGTTTGCCGTCCTTCACGCCGCCCTTTTGGGCGCCCGACTTATCGAAGAAGATGAGATAGACGAGCACGCCGACAAGCACGACTGCCGCCGCGACGCAAAGCCCGATGCGCCACGCCTGCGGCATCGTCCAGCCGCCTTCGACCTCGTAGCCCGTGGACGTCAGAATGAGGATAACCGCGTTGTTGCAAAGGTGCGCGACGGCAGTGGGCAGCGCGCTCCCCGCGCGCAGGGCAAGCAGCGCAAAGGACGCGCCGCAAAAGAACTGATAGATGGTCTGCGCGGGGCTACCGTGGTAGAGCGCGAACAGCGCGCCCGAAATGCAGACCGTGGCAACATTTCCCCAGCCCGAGGCGTGCATGCGCCCCACGAGGATGCCGCGGAAGAGCGTCTCTTCGAACAGGGCGGGAAGGAGCGCGATGATGAGAATGGCGGGCAGCAGGTTCCAGCCGGTAAGGGGCGGGAGCGCGCTCGCAGGACTTTCATACCCGAGGGAGGAAAGCCAGTCCAGAAAGAGCGTATTCAGCTCCGAGAGGGAAAAGAGCAGCCCGAACTGCAAGAGCAGCGCGAGCACATAGTACTTTGCCCTGCCGCCGCGGTACACCGTGCGCACGGGCACCTTGCTGCGGCGGAAGAAGATGAGCGCTGCCGCCGCAAAGCAGACCTGCGGCAGGAGATAGCTCAAAAACCGCACGGCGGGATCGTCGCCGTACGCCTCGCCCAGACAGAGCATCGCGACGACCTGAAAGATGAGCGCTGCGACGACATAGAGGACGATGCCGACGGAATAGGAGACACCCGCCTCTCCGAGTGCCCTTTGGTTGAATATTTCCCTTTCTTCCATGCTCACATTATACTAAAAATTTGTGAAATGTCCAAGGAAAAACTTTGCAAATCGCAAAAATTGTTCTATAATAGCGGTATGAGAACTTTGGATACTTCCCTCATTTCCCAATGCATCTACCGCCTGGCGCGCAAGGCGGGCATCACGCTCACGCCTGCATGCCACGCGCTCCTGGAGCGGGCGCGCGATACGGAGTCGGGCGCGGCAAAATTTGCGCTCGATACCATCCTTGAAAACGAGCAGGTCGCCGCAAGAGAGCAAATGCCCGTCTGCCAGGACACGGGCATGGCGGTCGTCTTGCTGGAACTTGGTCAGGACGTGAACCTGACGGGCGCGCCGCTTTCCGCTGCCGTCGACGACGGCGTGCGCCGCGCCTATGCGGACGGGTACTTCCGCAAGAGCATCTGCGATCCCCTGACCCGCGTCAACACGGGCGACAACACTCCCGCGCACCTGCATGTCGAGATCATCCCGGGCGAGCAGGTGCACATCACCTTCCTGCCCAAGGGCTTTGGCAGCGAAAATATGTCCAGGCTGTATATGCTCACCCCCGCCGAGGGGCGCGCGGGCATCATCAATGCCATCGTCGAGACGGTGCGCCTCGCGGGTTCGCGTCCCTGCCCGCCCGTCTATGTGGGCGTAGGCATCGGCGGCGCGTTCGATTCCTGCGCCTTCCTTGCAAAAAAGGCTTTGACGCGCGACGCGGACACGCCAAACGCGCGCGAGGACGTGGCGTCCATCGAACGGGAGGCGCTGGAAAAGATCAACGCCCTTTCTATCGGCGCGCAGGGCTTTGGCGGCAAGGTGACGGCATTGGGCGTCGCCTGCGAGATCGCGCCCACGCACATTGCGGGACTGCCCGTCGCCGTCAATATCCAGTGCCACTGCATCCGCTGCGAAAAGGAGACCTTATGAAAAAGTTGCATCTTCCCCTCTCGCCCGAGGACATTGCCGATTTGCACGCGGGAGACGGCGTGCTCTTAACCGGCACCATCTGCACCGCCCGCGACTGCGCACACAGAAGGCTGTTTGAACTGCTGGACGCGGGAAAGGAACTGCCCATCGACCTGAAAAGTACCTACATTTACTACGCGGGTCCCTGTCCCGCGCCCGAAGGCAAGGCGTGCGGGAGCTGCGGGCCGACCACCGCCGCGCGTATGAACTCCTTTGCCCCCCGCCTGCTCGATCTTGGGCTCCTCGGCATGATCGGCAAGGGCGAGATGAGTGAGGAGACGCGCGAGGCGCTCGTGCGCAACAAGAAGGTATACTTTGCCGCGATCGGCGGCGCGGGCGCGCTGTGCGGCAATGCCGTCAAGGCGTGCGAGCTCGTCGCCTTTCCCGATCTTCTGAGTGAGGCGATCTACAAAATGGAGGTCGAAAACTTTCCCGCCGTCGTCGCACACGACAGCTACGGCGCGAGCGCCTATACCAAGTGACGTCGATTTTTCAAAACGTATTTCCATTCTGACGCCATACGCATGCGCGCCGCCGAGACAGCCTCGGCGGCGCGCACACTCCCAATGAAAAAGCTTCCCGCTGCGGGGAAGCTTTTTTGTTACTTTGCAAGCTTTTCCATCATGTCGACAATGTCCTGCACCGTCTTGATCTTTTCGACGTCGCCCTCGGGAAGGGTGATGCCGTACTCGTCCTCGAGATCCATCATCAGTTCGACGACATCCAGCGAATCCGCGCCGAGATCTTTGACGACTTCGGACTGGGGCGTGATGGAATCGGCAGAAATATCCAACTGCTGCGCGAGCATATTGCAAACTTTTTCGTACATGGTATTCTCCTCCGTACAGATCCGGCACCGGCAGGATCTCACTTGTTATATTCACTATTCTATCGCGTTTTGTTCGCTTTGTCAATCCTTTTTTGAAAATCCGGCGAAAAAAGTCACATCATTGGATGACAGGTCGCCTGAGCGCGCGCAGCGCATCCTTTTCCCGGGCGGAAAGGCGCAGGCTCTCGCATGCCTTGCGGATGGTGCGGTTATGCGTGGTCCGGTCGAGCGCGTGTTCCCTGAGCAACGCAACGCCCGCATCGCGGAATTTGATGATGACCTCCGCCGCCAGCCACGCCGCCGCCATGGAGACGTAGTACTCTTCTGCCCGCACGCGGCGCAGGCGGCTGGTGACCTCGGGCACGAATTGCTCGTCCACATAGAAGTGCAGCAGCGTGGTGAGCGCAAACCTGCGCACAAAGACGCGCTCGTCCGCAAGGTAACGATCGACATAGGCGAGAAATTCTTCGCGGTGCTTTGCAATGCACCTGGGCGCCAGGCCGTCGCATGTCGCCCAGTTGTTCAGCATCGCCACAAGCCCGTCGATCTGCCCGCACAGCTCAGGGTAGGTGAGATACCCCGCCAACCCGCACTTTACGATCGTGACCTCGTACCAGTCGTTTGGAAAGGAGAAAGTTGTGCGCCATTCCTCCCGATACTTCTTTGCAATGGTACGCAAAACGGGGGTACGTACCCCGATCACGGCGATCGCATCGTCCTTTAACAGCTTCTTATGAAAGGCGCGATACCCTTCGTCCGCATGGGTTTTAAGCTCCTGCAACAGTTCTTCGTATGTAATCATACCTGTTCTCCGAATACGCCTTGTAAGGCATCCTGCCAGACGGCAGAGTCAAAACGCGGGTTGGCAGGCGAGGTGGACGGCAGGCACAACACGGGAACGGCAAGGGGCGCGGCGCGCTCGGTGAGAAGCCGATAGGCGAGCTTCCCGTTGCAAAAGACTGCTCTTATTTTGCTGCCCTCGATCAGTCCCGCGACGTCGGCGACCTCCTCTTCGCGAATGGACGCGTCGGCGGAGCCTTGGATCTCGCAGGAGAGGACGACGTCCCACAGCGCAATGTGCCGCCGCGCAAGGAAGTCCTTCTTGCCCGCGACGTCCGCAGGCACGATCTCGCCAAAGAACGCGCACACCGTCTTCCAGAATCGGTTATGCGGATTGCCGTAATAGAACCCCTCCGCACGACTCTTGACCGAGGGAAAACTCCCCAGGATGAGCAGACGGCTCTCCGCGTCGGCGCAGGGCGCAAAGCCCCCGATGCGCCCGCTCACAGGGCTTCGTCCAGATTGCCCACCGCGGCGACTGCGGCGCGCGAGAAATCAAAGTTTTGTTCGATCGCCTCCATGACGTCCCCGCGCGTCAACGCCGAGATCTCCGCCATGCGTCGCTCGAAATCGTACACCGCGTTGTTGTAGAGCATCTCCTTGCCATACAGAAGCATCTGCGAGGAGGTGTTCTCCTGCGAGAAGATGCTGCCCGACTTGACCTGCTCCCTCCCGCGCGAGAACTCCTCCTCTGTGACGCCATCGCGCTTGAAGCTTTCGATGACGCCCTGCACCGCACCGAAGGCATCCTTCGCCTTGGCGGGGCTGACGCCCGCGTAGACGGTGAGCATGCCCGTCTCGGCATAGTGCGAGCAGTAGGAATAGACGGAATAGGCAAGCCCCAGTTCCTCGCGCACTTTTTTGAAGAGGCGGGAGCTCATGCCGCCGCCCAGAATGGCGTTCATGACCTGTACGGCGGGGCGCAGGCTGTCCTCGCGCGCGACGGTGGGAAAACCAAGCGCGAAATGCGCCTGCTCGATGGGCTTTTTTCGGAGCATGCTGCCCGCGGACTGCACGATCTCCTTTTTCCTGTCCGTAAATCCGGTGCGCTCCATGCCGCCGAAATATGTCTCGGCGAGCGCGAGCGCCTCAGAAGTCGCAATGTTCCCCGCAAAGGCGATGACGATATTCTCCGGGCAATAGCGCTCCCTGCGATAGGCGAACAGGTCCTCGCGCGTGAAGCCCTCGACGTTAGACGCGGGCCCTAAAATATTTCTGCCGTAGTTGCAGTTTCCGAACGCCGTGCGCGCCAGAAGGTCGAGGCAGAGATCTTCGGGCGTGTCCTCGTCCATGTGGATCTCCTCGATGACAACCCCCTTTTCGCGCGCCATCTCCTCCTCGGGAAAGACGGAATTCAGAAACAGGTCGGCAAGCAGTGCAAACGCCTCCGCCGCGTGGTCGCTGGTCGCCTTGGAGTAAAAGCAGGTCATATCCTTGCCCGTAAAGGCGTTGACCTGCGCGCCGAGCGCGTCGAATGCGTCCGACAGCTCAAAGGCGGTGCGGGTCGCGGTGCCCTTGAAGAGCATGTGTTCGATGAAGTGCGAGATGCCGTCCTCGGCGTCCGTTTCATACGCGGCGCCCGTGCCGACCAGCACGCCCATAGAGACGGACAGCAGTCCCTCCATGCGCTTGACGATGACGCGCACGCCGTTGGAAAGTTCTTTGGTCTCGATCATAAATTTCTCCTATGTATTCGCTAAATTTTCGCTCACCGTAATGGGGCGAAGGGAATGCGTGTTGCAGTACTGCAAAATGCGCGGGAGCGCCGCCAATGTGTGCTCCATCGGGTGCATGAGGATAAGTTCGCCCGCTTCAAGATCTTCCGTTGCCCGCAGATAACAGGTCTGTTCGTCCTTATCCCGCCAGTCGATGGTGTCGCGCGACCACATGACCGTCCGAAGCCCCAAAGACTCCGCTGCATTGACGGTGTCCTCGTCGTACGCGCCCGAGGGCGGCGCAAACAGCGTGACGGGCACGCCCGCCGCAAGCTCTAAAAACTGCACGCTGTGGGAGATCTCCTCGACGTTGTCCTCGTAACTGAGCGTCGTGTGATCGCGGTGGAAATAGCCGTGCGAGCCCACCTCATGCCCTGCCTCGACAATCTTGTGGACGCAGGCGGTGTTGTCGTCCGCCCAGCTCCCACCGATGAAAAAGGTCGCTTTTGCGTCGTACTCTGCGAGCACTTCGAGGATGCCCTCCACCTCCTGCGTCCCCCAGTAAACGTTGAACATGAGGGATACGCCGTCCGCGCTCGTGCCGCGGTAATGGACGCGGTCCTCCACCCCCGAGACGTGCGCGGCGGTCGGATAAAAGCAGACGACGCCCACGACGACGAGCACGAGCGCAAGAACGCCGTTGGTGATCGCCGCCACGGCACGCGAAGAGAGCTTTTTCACAGTTTACCTCAAACAAAGAGATTTTACCCACATTGTATGAGAAAAACCGTGAGAGTATGTCTTATTTGAGCGTGACGACGGTGACGCCGTTCTCACCCTCGCCGTACTTGCCGAGGCGGAAACTCTCGACGCGGGGATGACGGCGCAGCATCTCCTGCACTGCGGCGCGCAGCTTTCCCGTGCCGACGCCGTGCACGATGCGCACTTCATGCAGGTTGGCGAGCACGGCGCTGTCCAGAAACGCCTCCGCCTCCGCAACGCCCTCGCCCGTCGTCATGCCGATGAGATTGACTTCCCGCTTGACCACGGGGCGCTGGACGAGCTCGCGCGTGACCTGCACTTTTTCTCCCTGCCCCTGCTTTTGGGGCGCGGCGCGGTATAAGTCGGCGATCCTGACCGTCACGCGAAGGGCGCCCGCCTGCACGTCGCACGTCCCCTTTTCCCTGCGGACGGAGAGCACGGTGCCCTCCCTTCCCAGCGAGCCGACCATGACACGATCGCCGGCTTTGAGCGTGGCGGCGTCCACGGGCACGGCGCGCACGGGCTCCTCTTCCGTGGGCGCGTTTTCCAGCTTGTTCTTGAGCGTCCTTGCGCGGATGAGGTCGGCTTCGGAATAGTTCTGCTTTTCAAAAATCTTCTCCATTTCGGCGAGCAGCTCTTCCGCGTCCGCCGTGCGCTCGGCGACGATGCGCCGCGCCTCCGCCTTGGAGGAAGCAAGGAAGCGCTCCCGCTCGCGGCGGAACTTCTCCTCTTCCTTGCCGAGCTCGGAAAGTCTTTGTTCCCACTCGCGCTGCTGTTTGCGCGCCGCCTGCATCGCCGCCTCCGTCTGCACGCGGCTCTCCTCCGCCGCCCGCAGCGTATGTTCAAAGGAGCGCGCACCCTCAGAGAGATATCCGCGCGCCTCCTCGATGGTCTGCGCGGGCAGGCCCAGTCGCGTGCAGATGAGCAGCGCGTTGGACGAGCCCGGCGCGCCGATCTTCAGACGGTACAGGGGACGGAAGTCGGCGGCGTCAAACTCCATGCAGCCGTTCTCGATGCCGTCCTCGGCATAGGCAAACTCCTTGAGCGAGGAGTAGTGCGTCGTGACGATGCCCCTGCAGCCCCTGCGCAGCAGATCGGTCAGCACCGCGCGCGCGAGCGCCGCGCCCTCCTCGGGGTCGGTGCCGCCGCCCGGCTCGTCAATGAGCACGAGGGACTTTTCCGTCGCGCCCTCTAAGATCTCCTTGAGGTGGGCAACGTGCGACGAAAACGTAGAAAGATTTTCTTCGATGGACTGGCTGTCGCCCACATCGCACCAGACGTTGTCAAATACGGCGAGGCGCGTCCCCTCCGCCGCGGGCACGAACAGCCCGCACGCCGCCATCAGGCAGAACAACCCGCACATCTTGAGCGTGACCGTCTTGCCGCCCGTATTGGCGCCGCTGATGAGCAAAAATCGGTATTCCCCGCCCACCGAGAGCGTGACGGGCACCGCCTTTTTGGCATCCAGAAGCGGGTGACGTCCCTTGATAATTTCGACCATGCCATTCCCGCCGAGCGTGGGTTTGACCCCCTTGACGGAGTAGGCGTACTCGGCGCGCGCATAGAAGCTGTCCGCCTCGGCGAGCACCGCCATGTCGTGCAGGAGCGCATCATGCATGCGCCCGACCGCGCGGGAGAGATCGGCGAGAATGCGCTCGACCTCCTCGCGTTCGTCCAGCATGAGACTGCGCAGCTCGTTGTTCATCTCCAGCACTTCCTCCGGCTCGATGAACACCGTCGCGCCGCTCTGGGAACGGTCATGCACGAAGCCCTTGACGCTGCGCTTGTATTCCGCCTTGACGGGAATGACGAACCTGTCCCCGCGTACGGTGACAATGCCGTCCTGCAAGTACTTCTTCTCCTCGCCGGCAAGATACCCCTGCAGGCGGGCGCGGATGCGCTCGCTTAATTGTCTGATCTGCGAACGCAGCGAAAAGAGCTTTTCGCTCGCGTGGTCGGAGAGCTCGTTCTCATTGAGAATTTTGCGCCCGATGTCCTCCTCCAAGTTACGATCGAACATGAGATGCTCGGTTAAGAAGCGCATTTTTACGATGCGCTCGTCCGAAAAGGAGCGCACGGACGAATAGAGTACGCGCGCCGCACGCAGAAGGCGCGCAATGCCTAAAAGTTCCGCCATGGAAAGCGTAGCCCCCTTGCGCGCGCGGGCGAGACTGTCCTCGCAGGCGGGGAATTCCTCCACCTTGCCCGAGCCAAGCGTAAATAAGAGAAGGCTCGCTTCCTCGGTGAGGTCCAAAAGCTCCTTCGCCTCGCCGACGGTGCGCACGGGCTCTAAGGCGAGGATCTTCTCCTTCCCCGCTTCAAGCACGGCGTGCGAGGCGCACGCCGCCAAGATTTTATCCAGTTCCAATCGCCTTGCGTGTTCGTTCATAGTAAACTCCTTGCGCCGTGTCCGCGCGTCGATGCAGGCAGCACGGCGGCGGGATCGCGCACATTTTTGAGGACGGTTTTATCCCCCAACGAGCAGTCGACGAGTGCGCCCGCCCTTCCGACGCCCGCCGCGAGGGGCAGGCAGTTATACACTTCAAAGCGGCAGCCGCCCGCTAGGGCGTACCGCCTGAGCGGGAAGGCGCGCCCCGCCTCGTCCGTGAGGTGGTAGACGGCGCGCCGATCGCACGTCTTGCAGCTTTTTTCGAACGGGCAGTAGCACAGGTCCATGAGCTTGCAGTCCCCTCCCGAGAGGACGAACGTCCGCGCCGCAGAGAGCGCGTCCTGCTCGCGCACGGTGAGTTCCTTGGAGAGCGCAACGTATTCCGCGGTCTCCAGCGCCGCCGCCACGGCGACGCGGTTGGATAGGTTCCACCCCGTTCCCGCGAACAGCTTGCAGCCGTACTTTTTGGCGAGAAAAACGCCGTACGTCCCCTCACAATAGATGCCTTTCGCCTCCCGCAGGACGGGCGCGAGCAGCGCTTCGTCTGCCTGCGTGAACAGGGGCGGCAGGTACAGCCACGCCCCCTTCGTGAGCGCGGTATGCTGATCATCGGACAGTTTTTCAATGACGAGATCGGTATTTGCTGCAAACCCCGCGGGTACGATCGCCGCCGTCTGCGCACTCTCTGCAAGGGGAAGCTCAGGAATGGAAGGCGTACGTTCTGCAAGCGGCGCACAGGCGGGCGAGAGCGCGTCATACAATTTTTCATAGAAGGCGCGGCGGAAGGCGTTGAGCACAGATTTTGGCACAAACACGCCGTCCGTGTGCACGGTGACGCGGGGCGAGAAGGGGAGCGCGTCCACTTTGGAAAAGTTCGCCGCAACGTCCGCCTCGGAGAGCGGCGCGCTCTTTGCCGCCTCGCACACCTCTCCCTCCAGTCCCACGCCCTCGCAGACGGCGCGCATGGGCTGCCCTGCGAGCAGCGTCACGCAGACGTCCACCGTCCGCAGGCGGCGCAGAGCGAGCGCATGTTCCTCCGATTTTGCGCACAATGTCAGGCGCACTTCGTCGCCGATGCGCAGTTTTTCGGGGGATGTGAGCAAAAATCCGTCCCGCGCGGGCGCGGAAAAGCGGGCGCCGCCCACCTCCTTGCCGCCGCGCAGGACCTTGAATCCGTCGCCCTGTTCCGCCGCATAGTCGCTCTTGCAAAGATACGCTTTCCCCTGCGCGCGGACGATCTCACCTATTCTTTCGCCGATATGCCCCTGCACGTCGCGCGAGAGCAGGCGCGCATCCTGCCCGAAGGCGAGCCCGCGGGTGTAGTCGCCGCGGTTGTAGGCGCGCCGCATCTCGGAAAACGCCTCTCCCGCGGGCTTGCCGTCCAGCAGGGCGCGGTAGTAGGAGACCGCCGCCGCGACGTACGCCGGCGAGCGCATCCGCCCCTCGATCTTGAGGGAGACAACGCCCGCGCCCAGAAGTTTTTGCACGTCCTCCCCCACCGAGAGATCGGAAAGGGACAGCGCATAGGCGGGCGCATCGAAACCCGCGCGGTCGATCGTATATTTCTTGCGACAGGGCTGTTTGCATCTGCCGCGGTTGCCCGAGTTGTTGCCCGCGAAGCTGGAGAAATAGCACTGCCCCGAAAAACAGGTGCACAGCGCCCCCTGCACAAACGCCTCGGCCTCAATCAGCTGCGCGATCGCGGGGATATCCCCGATGGGCGTCTCGCGCGCGAGCACGACGCGGGAAAACCCACATTCTTTGGCAAGTTGTGCGCCGTAGATGTTGCAGCAGCCCGCCTGCGTGGAGAGGTGCAGCGTGATTTCGGGGTACGTCTCCTTCAATTTGCGGCCAAGAAAGATATCCTGTAACAAGATGGCGTCCGCGCCCGCGTTCCACGCCTCGCGCGCCTGGGCAAAGAAGGCGGGAAGCTCCTCGTCCTTGACGAGAGTGTTGAGCGCGACATACACCTTTGCGCCCAGCAGATGCGCTTCGCGCGACAATTTTTCCAGCGCAGAAATGCAAAAATTTTCCGCGCCTTCGCGCGCGGAAAATCGCGTCAGTCCCAGATATACGGCGTCGGCGCCCGCACGGAGCGCCGCATATGCCGATCTTTCATCCCCCGCGGGGGCAAGCAGTTCCGTCATTTATCGTCCTATCGTTCTCGCGATGAGTTCGCTCGCCGCGTCATAGCCCATGTTCTTGAGGCGCTGATCGCGCGCCGCCACCTCGATGAGAATGGCGAGGTTGCGCCCCGCGCTGACGGGGATGGTCAGCTTGGGGACGCTGATACCCAGGATGGTCTCCACGTTCTCCTCGCCGCCGATGCGGTCATACTCCTTGTCCTTGCGCCAGGGCTCCAGTTCCATGACGAGCTCGATCCCCTTTTCCGTCATGACCGCACCCGAGCCGTACATGTTCTTGACGTTGATGATGCCGATGCCCCTGAGTTCCATAAAGTAGCGGATGCGCTCGGGCGCAGTGCCGACCAGTTCGTTTTCGATGCGGCGGATGACGACGGAGTCGTCCGCGACGAGGCGGTGTCCGCGCTTGATGAGCTCCATTGCCGTCTCGCTCTTGCCCACGCCGCTGTTGCCCATGAGCAGAATGCCCGCGCCGAACACGTCCATGAGCACGCCGTGCACGGTGGTCATGGGCGCGAGCAGGCGGTTGAGATAGATACTCAGATCGACGATGAGCGACGAGGTCATCTTGCTCGCGCGGAAGATGGGCGTTGCCGTCGCGCGGGCGCACTCCATGAACTCAGGAAGCACGGGCAGATCGCGCGCGAAGATGACGCACGGGATCTCGCCGCAGTCAAACAGCCGCTTGATCTTCTCCATGCGCTGATCGGACGGGAAGGAGTGCATGTACTCGTGCTCGGTGAGCCCGATGACCATGATGCGCTGCGTATCGAAGTAGCTGAAGAAGCCCGCAAGGCGAAGCCCGGGACGGTCGACGCTGATGGTCGTGAGCGTGATGATGCCCCTGCCCGCATACAGCATCTCCAGTCCCAGATCGGACGCAAACTTATCGAGCATCACGGTTTCCTTGGGTAAAATTGTCTCGTTCATCTCTCCCTCCTTGATCGCGCCGTTGTCAACGGGAATTTGCCAAAAAAGCGCGGGTACGTACCCCCAAAATTTGTACCATCAGTCCTGCATGGCGATGGCGAGCGCCTCGGCGACGCCGTCATGTTCAAAATCTGCCACGACATTCGCTACGTCTTTTAAGGGCTGCGCGGCATTGCCGACGGCAAACCTGCCGCCCGCCTGCAGAATCATGGGCAGGTCGTTGAGCTGGTCGCCGATCGCGGCGATCCTCTCCACGGGGATATCGTATTTTTTGGACAAAAAGTCCACTGCCGCCGCCTTGGTCTGTCCCTTCGGCATGACCTCGACGAGGACTTCCGCCGAACAGGTCACAAAGAAATCTTCCCCAAGTTTGGGGCGAAGCTCCTCAATGAGAGCGGCGCGTTCCTCCGGCCTGACCATGGCAAGCGCCTTGACGATGCGCAGATTATTTTTCTCTACAAAATCCGCAAGCGACATGTCGCTGACGATCGTCGCCCGGACGCCGCAGATGTGCTCATACGCCTCCAGCGCCTCGTCGCGGCGGTTGGCATACAGATCGTCCACGGTATATACATGGACATGCCGCCCGTTCTCCTCCAAGAGACGCACGACGCGCAGCGCGTCCTCGCGGGAGAACCCGTCGTCCTTGACGAGCGCACCCGTCGCGACGTCGGCAATGGTCGCGCCCTGATAGGCGATGACCAAACCGTCCTCGATGCCCAGTTCTTTGAGTCTGGGCAGGATGGAGGTGAGCATTCGCCCCGTACAGACGGCGAACATCCCGCCCGCCTTGCGGTAGGCTGCAATGGCGCGCTTGTTGCCCTCGGAGATCGTGCCGTCCGAGCGCACGAGCGTGCCGTCGAAATCAGATAAAAAAAGCGGATACTTCATAATTCCTCGAAATGCTGTTTGATGCGCGCGGCGAGCGAGGGACCGATGCCCTCCACGGCGGAGAGTTCCTCCACGCTTGCGTGCATGATCTTGTCAATATTGCCGAACGTGCGCATGAGCGCCGTCCGCTTCTGCCTGCCGACCCCTTCGATCTCGTCCAAAACAGACTCCAGATTGCGCTTGCTGTGCAGGCTGCGGAAATAAGTGATCGCAAAGCGGTGCGCCTCGTCGCGGATGCGCTGCAATGTCTTTAAGGCGTAGTCGCGCCGATCGAGGATGACGGGCTCGTCCTGCCAGAGGACGAATACCTCCTCTTCCTTCTTGGCGAGGGAGACAAGGTCGATATCGGCAATGCCCATCTCGTCGAAGATTGCCCTGACCGCCGAGAGCTGCCCCTTGCCGCCGTCGATGACGATGAGCTGGGGGCGCATAAAGCGCTCCTCTTCCTCGGTGCCAAGTTTTGCAAGTCTGCGCCGCAGGACTTCCTGCAAGGAGGCAAAGTCGTTGGCGCCCTCGACCGTCTTGATGCGAAATCGCCGGTACTGCACTTTATCTGCCTCGCCGTCGGTAAAGACGACCATGCTCGCGACTTTATCCACGCCCGAAATGTTGGAGATATCGTAGCACTCCATGCGCTTGGGATAGCGCGTAAGGTGCAAAAGCGTCTGAAGGCGCTCGCAGGCGTTGACGGTCATGTCGTTGCGGTGCTGAATGGCGGAGACGGACTTTTCCAGGTACTCCTTTGCGTTGCCCTGCGCCATGTCCAAAAGTTCGCGGCGGATGCCGAACTTGGGACGGGTGATCGTCACCCTGCGCCCCGCGCGCGCCTGCGCGAAGGACAAAAAGAGTTCCTCGTCAAAGGGTTCGTCCGCGACGATCTCGTGCGGGAGTTCATGTGCGGCGTAGTACTGAGTGAGGAAGGAGAGAAAGCTCTCCCCGCGCTCGCCCGCGCCCTCGGTGAGGGAAAAGTTCCTGCCGCCCTGCATGATGCCGCCGCGCGTGACGATGACGCTCACCGTCGCATACAGCCCGTTGCTCTCGAACGCCCAGATGTCGGCGTCCACGTCGCGGGGCATGGCGGTGATCCTGCGCTCGCCAAGGCGGGAGAGCATCTCGATCTTATTGCGGTAGTCAAGGGCGAGTTCAAATTCCTCGTTCTCGGCAAAGGCGGTCATCTTCTCGGTCAAAAGCGCCTGCGCCTCCTCGTAGTCGCCCGATAAGAAGGCGATTGCCTTTTCCACCTGCGCCATATAGGCGTCTTTATCGATGGCGTGCGCGCAGGGCGCGCCGCATCTGCCGAGGTGGTATTCCAGGCATGGTTTTTTGCACTTTTCCGTGATGGCGACCGAGCAGGTGCGGATATGATAGACGCGCGCCGCGATCTCCACGACGTCCTTGGCGGCGATGCCCGCCATAAAGGGACCAAAGTACTTGCCGTCCCCGCGCCGCACCTTGCGGGTGATGACGATGCGGGGGTACTCCTCGCGCGTCACCTTGACGTAGGGATAGGTCTTGTCGTCCTTTAACAGGATATTGTACTTGGGCTTATACTTCTTGATATAGGTATTTTCCAGCGCGAGGGCGTCCACCTCGCTGGGGGTGACGATATAGGAAAAATCGGCGATGCACTCCACCATCGCCTGCACCTTGACGGGCTTGGCAGAGGAGTGAAAGTACTGCCGCACGCGGTTTTTGAGGTTGCGCGCTTTGCCCACATAGATGATCGTGCCGTCCTGATCCAGCATGATATAGACGCCTGGATTATCGGGAAGTAATTTGAGTTTTTCGCGCACCACGTCACTCATAATTCCATTATACACGCTTTGCGCGCATTTTTCAAGCAATTCGGAAAAATATTTGCAAAGGGTGCGGGGCAGGCATGAAATCATGCCTGCCCCGCACCCTGATACGGTAGCTGTTCGGTTTAATACCCGAGGAATTCCACGCCCTTGAGCATGACATCATTGACAAGGTCGTTCGCGAGCGAATAGAAGATGATTTTACCGTGGCGGTCGGTCTTGACCATGCCCGTATCCTTCAGAAAGCGAAGCTGATGGCTGACCGTCGTCTGATTGATGCCCAGGACCCGCGAGATATCCGTGACGCACATTTCGGAGATGGCGAGCGCGGACAGGATGCGGATGCGCGTCGGGTCGGAGAAAATGGAAAAGAAGCGCACCAGTCCCGACAAAATCTCCCCCTCGGGGACGTATCCCTCGATCATATCCTGCGTGCGTCTGTCCAGAAGCAAGGTCTGCATACGGCGCCTCCCTTTTTTGTGACAGCATAACACTTGCACGCGTGCGCATGCGGAGAAGCCGTGACGAAAATGGGGACATTTTGTCTGAAACTCCTGTTTTGCTCTGTTTCCGAAATATTCTTCAAAGCGCGTGCCGCCGTCCGAACACGGACGGCGGCGCGCGCACATACCTTTTACATGATCTGCGTGACTTCGTACCCGGCTTCTTTGACGGCGGCGGTGAGGGCTTCATTCGTCACGCCCTCGCCGCACTCGACAAGCGCGCCCTTCTTTTTGAGATTGACGTCCACGCCCGTCACGCCCGCAACGCCCATCAGCGCGTCGGTGACGTGCTTGACGCAATGCTGACACATCATGCCTTCTACTTTGAGTAACTTTTTCATGGTAATATCTCCTTTTTGCTCTCCCTGCGGGAGTTGATTTTTGTATTTCTTGCCGCGCATGAACACCGTCAGGCGCAGCGCGTTGCACACGACAAAGAGGGACGAAAGGCTCATCGCCGCCGACGCGATCATCGGGTTGAGCGACACGCCCAGCGAGGCAAAGCACCCCGCCGCGAGCGGAATACACACGCAGTTATAAAAGAACGCCCAAAACAAGTTCTGTTTGATGATGCGCATGGTCTTTTTGGCGAGCCGTATCGCCTTGGACGCGGCGCGCAGATCGCCGCTGACCAGCACGACGTCCGCGCTCTCGATGGCGACGTCCGTCCCGTTGCCCATCGCAAAGCCGACGTCCGCCTCCTTGAGCGCGGGAGAATCGTTGATGCCGTCACCGATCATCGCAACACCCGCAGGCTTCCTGCCCTTGCCCGCCCTGCCGTGCACGCCGTCCGTAAGCCCGGACACGCCCTTGTGCTCCAGGACGGCGTTGAGCTTATCTTCGGGCAGGACCTCGGCATAGACGCAGTCCTTTGAAATCCCCGCCTGCGCGGCGATGAAGTTGGCGCACGCACGGTTGTCGCCCGTGAGCATGTAGGTCCTGACGCCCTGCGCCTGCAGATCGTGCACCGCCTCGACGCTGCCCTCCTTCAGGGTGTCGGCAAGGGCGAACGTCGCCAAGACCTGCGCCCCATCCGATAAAAACAGCACCGTCTTGCCCTCGGCGGAAAGCCGCTCCGCCTCCGCGCGGGCGGCGGTCGTATCGCCCGAAACGCCCCCCAGAATGCGCTCGTTGCCGAGGAAGTACGTCTTTCCCTCCACGATGCCGCGTGCGCCCTGTCCGACGACGTATTCCACGCCCTCCGCGGTCAGCGCGCCCTGCCCGCAGAAGTCGCAAAGGCACTGCGCGAGCGGGTGATTGAGTTTGCTTTCCAGCGCATAGGCGACTGCTTTGACGTGCGTCTCGTCCGTGTATGCCGCGAAGCCGACGACCTTGGGTTTGCCCTCGGTGAGCGTCGCGGTCTTGTCGAGCAGCGCAGTCGAGAGGGTCGCCGAACGCTGCAATGCCTCGGCATTCTTGAAGAGGATGCCGAGCGACGCGCCCCGCCCCGTTGCCGCCATGACCGCGACGGGCGTCGCAAGCCCCAGCGCGCACGGGCAGGAGATGACGATGACGCTCACACCGTAGTTGAACGCCGCCTGCACGTCCCAGGTCGTAAACAGCCAGACGAGGAAGGTGACGAGCGCGATCGTGAACACGACGGGCACGAAGATGGCGGAGATCTTGTCGGCGAGCTTCTGAATGGGCGCCTTGCTTGCGCCCGCCTCGCGCACCATACGGATGATGGAAGCGAGCATGGTGTCCTCGCCCACCTTTTCCGCCCTGATCTTGAGATACCCGCTCGTCACGATGGACGCGCTGGTCGCATGCATGCCCTCCGTCAGCTCGACGGGCAGGCTCTCGCCCGTCACGGCGGACTGGTCGGCAAAGGCGTGCCCCTCGCAGATCGTGCCGTCCACGGCGACCGATTCACCCTGCCGCACGACGATGATATCGCCGATCGCGACCTCGGAGACGGGTACCTTCTCCGTTTTTCCCTCCCGCTCGACAGTGACGGTATCGGGCGCGAGCGAGCGGAGCTTTTCCACTTCCCTGCCCGTGCGGCGCTTGCTCTTGTCCTCCAGCCACTTGCCCAGCGTCACCAACGTGACGATCATCGCCGCAGACTCAAAGAAGAGCGTCGGCTCCTCGGGCATGAGGATCGCCATGACGAGGCTGTAGACAAAGGACACCGCCGCGCCCATCGTGACGAGGGTGTCCATGTTGGGCACCAACTTGATCAGCGCGCGCACGCCGCTGACGAAAAACTGATAGTTGATGAGCAGGATGACGAGCGTCAGTCCCGTCTGAAAGCCGTAGTTCCACCAGCCGTGCGGCACGGGGACGCCCCACATGTGCCCCATGGCGAGGTACATTTCGGGCAGCAGCAGGATGAGCGACAGGAGAAAGCGCACGCCGAGCGTCAGCCGCTTCTTTTTTTTGACGGGGACCTGCCCGAAGTCGTACGCGCCGTAGCCGAGCGCCGTGACGGCGCGTTTGATGCGCCCGTCCGAGAGCTTTTTGTCGTCAAACTCGACTTCCATGCTCTCCCCCATCAGGGAGACCGCGCAGTTCTGCACGCCGTCCAGTTTTTTCACCGTACGCTCGATGCCCGAAGAGCATGCCGCGCACGTCATACCGGTGATCGAATACTTCTTTTTCATGATGATTGCCTTATCGTATGGATACCTGCCGACTGCCTGCGCGCGGCGGCGCGGCGGCGCCGCCGCGCGCCCTATTGAACCACCGCACCCGTGCGGGCATCCCCTTCCTTCAGTTGAGCTTTTTGATGAGTTCCACCGTTTCGGAAACGATGCTCTCGTCGCCCGCCCTGATCTTTTCGCTGACGCAGGTCGCGAGGTGCTCCTCTAAGATCTGATAGCCGAACGCCCGCACGGCGCTCTCAACGGCGGACACCTGCACGAGGACCTCGCCGCAATAGCGGTTTTCTTCAACCATCTTTTTGATGCCGTTCAGCTGCCCCATGATGCGGTTGAGCCGATTGACGAGCCCCTTGATCTCCCCTTCGTCGCGCGGCGTGTGTTTATAGTGCGCCGCACACCCTTCGCAATGTTCCATGCGTTTTCTCCTGCAATTACCCCCATGGGGTATCTTTATTATACCCCCATGGGGTACTCTTGTCAAGCATTTCGGCATAAAAAAACGGCGCACGCGCCGTTTTTTTGCCTATACCGTTTTCCTTTCCGAGAGATATTCCGCCACGAGGTAGCGCGCCCACTTGCCCGCTTCCACTTCCAGACTCCTGTCCGTACGCGCTTCATCCTCCAAAAAATACCATTGAAAATAATGCGTCAGTTCGTGCGCCATTGCCAGCAGCACATCCTCCTGCGCCTTAGGCGTCTGCGCACGCGCGGCGATGCAGATGCGCGGATAGATCTTCCGCTTTCCCGCTTCGCCGGAGTAAAATACGCCATAGTAAATATGCCCGTCGTCGGGATGATAAAATGCTTTCTGCGGGACCAGGCAGACATAGACTCTGATCGGAAAAAAATAATATCTCCGCAGCCAGTCGGCGAACGACTTGCAGGCGTTCCGTTCCGCCTCGGTCAGTCCCGCGAAAAACTTCAGCCGAAGTCCGCGGACGGAGCAGTCAAGATACTCCTCTTTCTCCTCTTTTCCGATCCACATTACCGCTTTTCAAACTGCGATTTCGGAACGCCGCAGACGGGGCAGACCCAGTCGTCGGGAAGTTCCTCAAAGGGCGTCGCGCCGCTGTACACATAGCCGCAGACCTTGCAGACATACTGCGCCGCCTGCTTCTCCTCGGCAATATAGGTGGGCGCCTTCGGAGAGGTCTTTCCCTTGAGTTCCTTGTGATAATAGGCGTACGTCATCGGCGCGCCCTGACGCAGCACGCCCGCATCGATGACCTCGCCCAAAAAGACGGTGTGCGTCGCCGTCTCCATCGTGTCGATGACCTTGCAGGAGATCCACGAGAGACAGTCGTCGACGACGGGAAGTTTGCCGCGCACCGCGTAGGGAAACTCCGAAAACTTGTTCTTTTCCTTGGAGCTGAAAAAGCCGAACTTGCCGATGAGCAGGGGGTTGCTGTCCTCCGCAAGAATGGCGATTGCAAAATAGCCCGTCTTTTTCACGCATGCATTGGTGTAGTTATCGTGGTTGAGCGAGACGGCGAGCGTCGCAGGATTGGACGTGATCTGCATCGCACTGTTCGCCACGCAGCCGACGGGACGCCCCTCGTCCCAGCTCGAGCAGAGATACACGCCGTATGAGAGATTGTAAAATGCCTTGAGATCCATCCTCTTCCTCCTGATGGGAAAAACTTCCCCTTTCGATTACTGACAGTATATCACAGATTGCGCGCCACGTACACCCCTTTGGCAAAAATTTCTCAGAAAATTTCCCGATA
Organism: Candidatus Gallimonas intestinigallinarum; assembly: GCA_944338075.1. GTDB lineage: Bacteria > Bacillota > Clostridia > Christensenellales > Borkfalkiaceae > Gallimonas > Gallimonas intestinigallinarum. The sequence continues at coordinate 40,326 of CALVLM010000013.1, forward strand.
CCCGCATTCACATAATGATTGCCGCTCTCGTCCAACGCCCGCCGCCCCGCATTTTTGCGGGGCGGCGGGCGTTGGAATGATCATATTTTTGGCATGCAAAAAGCGGGCCCGAAAACAGCCCGCTTTGATTGTTCTTACTTTGCTTCTTCCTGCGCAACGACTTCCTTGCCGTCATAGTAGCCGCAATTCTTGCAGACGCGGTGCGCGATCTTCAGCTCGTGGCAATGAGGGCACTCTACGAGCGTAGCCGCCGTCGCCTTGTAGTTGGCAAAACGCTTGTTCGTTCTGCTCTTCGACTGCTTTGTCTTGGGGACTGCCATTTATCTCACCTCTTCGTTATTCATTTTCCCATTGCTCGCACGCCTCGCAAAGAAGCCGCGGCGGAAGTGCAAACATCACCGAATCGCGCAGGAACTCATCCAAAGTCACTTTGCCGTTCCGGTATCCGTAAGTCTCGCCGTCACCCTCGCCCCGTTCAAACAAGCCCTCCGCTTGGTAGACGATCTCCTGTTTTGCTTCTTTCAAGCACCTGGAGCACTCACCCAGCAGAGTAAAGGCGATCTCGCCCCGCACCTCGACGGAAAAATCATCGAGCACTGTATAGACAAGCGCCGCCCGAACGGGACCCGCAAACTTCACGAAGGGGATATCGAGGAGAGTTTCGTCCGCCTCAAAGTCAAAATCGAGCGAACCCTCCGTCATTTTTTTCGCGATACAGCCGCGGACGTCTATTTCGGGAATCATTGACTTATAAAAGTATAGGAAATTTTGCCGCCTTTGTCAATCTTTTTTATGCGGCAATTTGCAATATTTTATAAATTTTGCACTCAGACGAGCGCCGCCGTCTCGCGGGCGATGACCAGCTCCTCGTTGGTGGGAATGACGAGAACCTTGACGCGCGAGGAGTCCTTGGAGATCTCGTGGATCGCGCCGTCGTTTTTATAGTTGTTCTTCTCGTCGTCCACCTCGATGCCGAACGCCTGCAGGCCATTCAAAATATCGTGACGGATGAAGGGCGTATTCTCGCCGACGCCCGCCGTAAAGACGATGACGTCCAGCCCGCCCAGCGCCGCCATGTAGGAGCCGATATATTTCTTGCAGTCATAGCAGAACATATTGAGCGCGAGCTGTGCGCGGTAGTTGCCCTCCTTTGCCGCGGCTGTAAGATCGCGATAGTCCGATGAAACGCCCGAGACGCCCAGCATGCCGCACTTCTTGTTGAGGTAGGTGAGCCCTTCGTGAATGTTCATGCCCTTCTTGGTGCACAAAAACTCCAGCGCCGCGGGGTCGATATCGCCGCTGCGCGTCCCCATCGGGACGCCGGCAAGGGGCGTGAAGCCCATCGAGGTATCGATGCACCTGCCGCCGTCCACCGCGGAGATGGACGAACCGTTGCCCAGGTGGCAGGTGATGATCTTGAGTTCTTCGGGCTTCTTGCCGAGGTACTCCGCCGCCGCCTGCGAGACGAACTTGTGCGACGTGCCGTGCGCGCCGTAGCGGCGCACCTGGTAGGTCTTGTAGTCGTCGTAGTCGATCGCGTACAGGTACGCATAGTCGGGCATGGTCGCGTGGAAGGAGGTATCAAAGACGAGCGCCATCTTCTTATCGGGCATGACCGCGCGGCAGGCGTTGACGCCCTTGATCGCCGCCGGATTGTGCAGAGGCGCAAGCTCGGCGATCTCGTCCATCGTCTTCATGACCTCGTCGGTGACGAGCGTGGTCTGCTTGAACGCCTCGCCCGAAGCGACGACGCGATGTCCGACGGCGTCAATCTCATCCATCGACTTGATGACGCCCGCCTCACCGTCAATGAGCTCCTTTAATACGAGCTGGATCGCCTCGGTGTGGTCTGCGATCTCCTTCTCAATGACGAAGGTCTTGCCCAGCGCCTTATGGGTGAGGCTGCCGCCCTTGATGCCGATGCGCTCGACGTTGCCCTTTGCGAGGACTTCCTCCGTCTCGATGTTGATGAGCTGATATTTCAGCGAAGAACTTCCTGCGTTGATGACCAGAATTTTCATGTCGTACTCCTGCGTAAAGTTTAGTCGCGCACCTGAAGCGCGGTGATGGCGACGGCAAGGACGATATCGGACGCCTTGCAGCCGCGGGAGAGGTCGTTGAGAGGTTTTGCAAAGCCCTGGCAGATGGGGCCAACCGCCTGGAAGCCGCCCAGACGCTCGGCGATCTTGTAGCCGATGTTGCCCGCCTGCAGGTCGGGGAAGATGAACACGTTGGCGTGCCCTGCGACCGGGGAATTGGGGGCTTTTAGCGCCGCGACTTCGGGAACGATCGCCGCGTCAAACTGCAGCTCGCCGTCGAGCGCGAGATCGGGCGCAAGCTCCTTGGCGATGCGCGTCGCCTCCTGCACGAGGGTGACGTTGTCATGCTTTGCGCTGCCCTTGGTGGAGAAAGAGAGCATGGCGACCTTGGGATCCAGCCCCGCGATCTCCTTAGCGCTGTTTGCCGTAGCAATGGCGCACTCCGCAAGTCCTTCCGCCGTGTAGGTGGGGTTGAGACCGCAGTCCGCAAAGAAGATGACGTCCCCGTCCATGTACTTGTTGCCGCCGGGAGGCGCGATCATCATGTTGAAGCTGGAGACCGACTTGACGCCGGGGGCAGTCTTGATGATCTGAAGTCCGGGGCGCAGCGTGTTCGCCGTGGAGTGGCACGCGCCCGAGACGAGCCCGTCCACATCCCCCGCTTTGAGCATGAGCGCGCCGAAGAAGGTGGCGTCCTTCGCCTGCTCCTTCGCCTGTTCCTCCGTCATGCCCTTCGCCTTGCGAAGTTCATAAAGAAGGTTTGCATACTCCTCCAGCTTGGGCGACTGGACGGGATCGATGATCTCGATGCCCGTGAAGTCCGCCTCGGGATTTCTCGCCTTGATCTGTTCGGCATTGCCGAGCAGGACGATGCTTGCAACCTCGTCCTCAACGCAGCGCAGCGCCGCTTCGACGACGCGCTGGTCCTCCCCCTCGCAAAGAACGATCCTGCGCTTCTTTTCGCCTGCGCGCTTCTTCAGATCGTCCACAATGGACCCGGACTCGACGATCTTTCTGCCGAGCTGTTTTAATTGTCTCACGAAATTCGCCATGATTTTTCTCCTCCGACCTCTTTATCTTTTTCAGAAAATCGTGTATAATGGTATTACACGAACTTACTGTCATATTATACACCTTTTCCGGGTGCTTGTAAAGGTCACAAAGGGAAAAAATATGAATTTTTGTGCGGTGATTTGCGAATATAACCCCTTTCACAACGGACATAAGTACCAACTGGAGCGCGCAAGGGCGCTTTCCGGGTGCGACGGCGTGTTGTGCATCATGAGCGGAAATTTTACCCAGCGCGGCGAACCCGCCGTCTTTCACAAGTACGAGCGCGCACGGCACGCCATCGAGGGGGGCGCGGACGTCGTTTTGGAGCTGCCCGCCGCCTTCGCCGTCGCGCCCGCCGAGCTGTTCGCGCGGGGCGCGGTGCACATTCTCGCCTCGCTGCCCGACGTCAAAGTGCTCGCCTTCGGCTGCGAGAGCGGGGATAGGGACGCCTTTATAAAGACAGCGCGGGCGACGCTCAACGAGCCAAAGCAATTCCGCGCGGCGCTCAAAGAGAACATGAAGGACGGGACAAGCTATATCCGCGCGCGCAACGCGGCGCTGCTGGCGACGGGCGCGGACGTGGACGAAGCGCTGCTCTCCTCGCCCAACAACATTTTAGGGACGGAGTACTGCCGCGCCATTCTCACGGAACATGCGGACATCGAACCGCTGCCCATTCCGCGCATCGGCGGAGGATATGCGGACAGTACGCTGCTGCCCGACTATTCCTCCGCGACGGCGCTGCGCGCGACGCTTGCAGGTCGCTCCCGCAGGGCGCAGAAGGCGTTAAAGTCCAACTTGCCGCCCCACGTCTACGCGGCGGCGCAGGGCTATCATCCCCTGCCCTACGGCACGGCGGCAGTCTGCGCATTGCTTGCGGCGGACGACGCGGCGATCGCGCAATGTCCCGACTGTTCGGAGGGGCTGGAAAACCGCATCCGCGCAATGGCGCGCACCAATCCCGTCTACGAAGAGCTTCTGCCAAAGGTGGTCTCCAAGCGGTACACCGCGGCGCGCATCCGCCGCATCCTCGCGCAGAACTTTCTGCGCCTGACACGGGAGAGCGTGCACGCCTGTCTGGAAGCCCCCCTCTACTGCCGCACGCTCGCCGTGAGAAAGTCGGAGCAGGAGGACATCCTCTCCTCGCTGGCAAAGGGGAAATTCCCGCTCGTCACGCGCAAGAGCGACGCGTTCACGCTCAAAAAAGAGGCGCTCGCCTGTTTTCAGGCGGACGTGCGAGCAAACGACCTGTACAACGCCCTCGCAGGCAGGCATACGGGAGAATACGAGACGCTGTTCGTCTGAAGCCTGCATTTTTGAGCGGCATGCCGCAAGTAAATTTTGATCATTATAAGGCGCGCCGCCGCGGAGTGTTCCGCGGCGGCGCGCTGTTTTGTCGATTTGTTGCCCAACAAACCCTTCCATTAAATATAAAATGCAAATATATGCAGTCTGTTTAATTGATATATCATCCAAATCCGACTTAAGTTCACGTCTCCCTCATACCATTCATAGGGCTCATCAAAATCAAACAAATACTCTGCATCGATCGGATCGCTCGAAGGATATTTATCGAAATTTTGTTCCTTTTTCCACATCACATCAGATTCAAACGTTTCATCCTTGGTTTGAGAAAACTCGCTGAAAAATTCTTCGTCCCGTTCCGAGACCTCAAACACATAATATGCACAGCCGTCCCCCTGCCAACCGCCAAGCGAGCCGGAATTATAATATACGGTCTTCCATTCTTCGGGGATCACGATCCCGAACTCCTTTGCAATATCCGCGCGATAATTCGGTTCCCGATTCCCGCCCAACGCGCATCCGCTCAGCCCCATACAGATCGTAAAGACGGCAATGACCGAAACAAGCAATTTTATCGGTTTCCTTCTCATTTTTTATGCTCCCACTTTGTTATGATAGACGTTTGCAAACCGGTTTTTGCTGCTCGCAACCCGGATACAAATGAATGATAGCACATTGTCAGAAAATATTCAAGCAAATAGTTAGTTTTCTCGCGCAAAAGTTATTTTTTACGCAAATGTTTCGGGAAAATACGTCAAAACTTTGCGCCGCCGCGGAGTGTTCCGCGGCGGCGCGCTGTTTTTTCACTCAAATATCGTCTGCCCGACCGACAAGATAGTCGATCGAGACGTGAAAATAGTCGGCGAGCAGCCATAAGCTTTGAATGCACGGCTCTTTTTTCCCAAGCAGCCACGCGCTGATCGTATTTTGTCTGACCCCCGCGCCCTCCGCAAGGCGCACCTGATTCAACCCGTTCTCCTGCATCAACTCCCGAATGCGCTCCGCCACCAAGATCTGCATTTGTTTCCCCCCTTTAAAAAATTCCTGATAGATTGTTGACACTTTAGCACTAAGGAAGTATAATAAAGAAAAATAGCCCCTTGGGGCTAAAAGGAGTACATATATTATGCGTAAAACACTTGGCATTCTATCCTGCGCTCTCAGTGCGGCGCTGTTATTTTCAGGCTGTGCGCCGCAGCAGCATGTCCACTCATTTCAGAACTATATCATCTTAGAGCCGACATGTGAAGATGAGGGGCTCATCGAGCAAGTATGCTCAGAGTGCGGAGAAAAAACGTATGCCGAACTTGCAGCAACAGGACATCGATGGGTCAACGGTGTCTGCAGTGTATGCGGCGAAAGAGAGACCGTCACCAATCCCCCTGACTCCGTCGATCTTACTCTGTTTACGACGATCGATGAGATCTATGAACAATCTACATTGCTGGGATATTTGTATTCCCGCGAAGTGTTTTTGGACTATCTGAACAATACCACGTTTTCCGATCTCTATATCAACGGCCTCGGGCGGCTCAAAGCAATGGCGGACGGGATCTCCGCGGACGTCGGCGATGTGCGCGCCGATATCCCCATGCCGCAGGAAGCGGTATTGCAGACCATTCTCAGTGCTTCCATTTTGGACGGCAAGCTCTTTATTTCGGATACAACGGGAAAAACACAATTCTTCGGGTGGGTGGACGGACTGGAGCAGACAGGCAATGTGACAGTCATCCAAGCCCTGGCGGTAAACCTGCAAAATGAATTGCTGCTGCTCCAAGAAAGCGGCGACATTATAAAAGTCGGAACGCTCAATACAAGGCCGATGGAAGTCTCGGAGGAACTTATGCTGTATCTTGCAAGTGAGGATGCGACCTCCTATTCCGTCTACGGACCGTTCGACCGCAACACATCCGAAGTCACGATCACGCCGACGCACCTTGGGCTGCCCGTAAGATCGGTAGCGGTATCGGCTTTTGCGGACTGCACAAATCTGAGCAGGATCGCCTTGCCGGAAGGAATTGAGAACATAGGAAATAAAGCCTTCTACAACTGCACATCGATGGAATATATTGTGCTGCCCGCTTCGCTGGATATGCTCAGCGTGGCCGCATTTCTTGGTTGTAACGCGATGCAGCAGATTTTCTATTGCGGAACGCAAGCGCAGTGGAATCGTATCGAAGTTCAAAGCAGTTATTATAATTACAGCATAAATGATTATGATTTTGGAAATGAAGATGCGACCGTATATTTCTATAGTGAGAATCAGCCCGTGACCGCAGGGAACTACTGGCGGTATGTCAACGGCGTTCCCACCGTCTGGCGCTGGCAATGGGTATAAGAATGCCGAATATTTCTATTCAGTGAATGCAATCATAGCAAAGCGCGCCGCCGCGGAGTGTTCCGCGGCGGCGCGCCCTTTTTTCTTCTTTCACTTAAAACTTTCTTGCATTCGCGGCATAGAAGCGGTATCCGCCCGAAAAATTGTAGCAGTCATACCCGTTCTGCGTGAGGATCCTGCAAGCGAGATAGCTCCTTAGCCCGCTCTGACACATGACGTACACGGGTTTTGCCCTGTCCAGTTCCCCGAGCCGCCCGCGCAGGTCGTCCACGGGAATATTGACAAAGCCCTCGGCATGCCCGCGCGCGTATTCCAAGGGCGTGCGCGTATCGAGCAGCGTCACGCTGCCGTCCCTGGGAAGGGAAGCGACGTCCTCAAAATGGAACTGTTTTACCCTGCCCGAAACGAGGTTATCGATGAGGTAGCCCGCCATGTTAACGGGGTCCTTTGCCGAGGAATAGGGCGGGGCGTAGGCGAGGTCGAGGTCCTTGAGCATATCCGCCGTCAGCCCCGCGCGGATGGCGGTCGCGAGCACGTCGATGCGCTTATCCACCCCCGCGCCGCCGACGATCTGCGCGCCCAGCAGGCGGAGCGAGCCGCGCTCGAATAAGACCTTCATCGTCATGACCTGCGCCCCGGGGTAGTAGGTCGCGTGATTTGCGGGCGAGAGCACGACCTTGTCATAATCGAGCCCCGCGGCGCGCGCCGTCTTTTCGTTGATGCCCGTCGCCGCCGCTGTGAGGGAGAACACCTTGACGACGGACGAGCCCTGCGAGCCGCGGTATTCGCTGTTACCGCCGCAGATATTGTCCGCCGCGATGCGCCCCTGCTTGTTGGCGGGGCCTGCGAGCGCAATGAGCGTCTTTGCGCCCGTGACGAAGTGCCGCACCTCCACCGCGTCGCCCGCCGCATAGATATCACGATCGGACGTGCGCATGTGCGAATCGGTGACGATGCTCCCCTTTTGCCCCAGTTCGAGGCCCGCTTCTTTGGCGAGCGCCGTATCGGGAACAACGCCCAGCGCGATGACCGCCATGTCCGCCTCGATTGTGCCGCGGCTCGTGAGAACGCGCACCTTCTCCCCCGTCTCCAATCCTTCAAAGGGGGTGCTGAGCCGCAGGTCGACGCCGTTTTTGACCAGCTCCGCGTGCAGGAAGCACGCCATGTCCGCATCGAGCGGCGCAAGCACCTGCCCGCCGCGCTGGATGAGCGTGACGCGCACACCGCGATCGACGAGATTTTCCGCCGTCTCCAGCCCGATGAACCCGCTGCCCACGACGACCGCCGTCTGAGGCTTTTGCCCGACGACGTAGTCGTGCATGGCAAAGGTATCCTCCACCGTGCGCAGAGTAAAGACGCGCCCATCTTCCGTCTGCGCAGCGGGCGGCAGGACGGGCTTTGCTCCGGGCGCGAGCAGGAGTTTATCATAATGCTCCTCGTACGTTCTGCCCGTTGCCAGTTCGCGCACCGTGACCATTCTGCCCGCGCGGTCGATGGCAATCGCCTCGTGCCCGACGCGCGCGTCCACGCGGTAGCGGCAATAGAAGGACTGCGGCGTCTGCAAGGTCAGATCGTCCTCGTCCGCGATCGTGCCGCCCACATAATAGGGCAGCCCGCAGTTGGCATAGGAGACATACCCCGTACGCTCAAGCATGACGATCTCGGCACGCTCGTCAAGGCGACGGATGCGCGCCGCGGCGGTCGCACCGCCCGCGACCCCTCCGATGATGATAACTTTCATACAAATACTCCTTTTTCGAAAATTCCCGCAAACAGAGTTTGCGGGAGTATCGTTCCTCGTTACAAGACAGTGCGCCGACGATCAGTGCGGCTCGCGGATGACGCCCAGACGGTACGCCTCCAGCAGGTCGGTCAGCTCGTCGATGGTCTCCTGCATGCGCTTGCCGTCGTCCGTATCGCGGATGGACAGGCGGTAATTGGTCTTTTGCACGACCTCGGTGACGGAGTGGATATCACTCTCGCTGCGGATGGCGTCCTCCGCCGAGCGGAAGGGCTCGTAGGCGACGAGGCGCATGCCGTAGGAGTTGCCGATGAGCGTATAGCCCGCGATGCCCGTCTCGCGCTGATAGGGACGGGACATGCCGCCGTCGATCATTAAAAGCCTGCCGCCGCACTTGATGGGCGTTTCGCCGCTCTTTAAATGCACGGGCATGTGTCCGTTGATGATGTGCGAGGCGGGCGACGCGGGATCCAGCCCGAACTCGGTGAGAATGGCGGAGATGACGCTATCGTCGTTGAGGTAGCTGTAGTAGGAGTTCTTCGCCTCGTAGTAGCAGGAGGCATCCTTGACGAAGTAGCGCTCGAACGTGGTCATGCGCTCCTTGCCGTAGAGCGGGGAATTTTCATTCGCCCACATGAACCACATGGTGTCCTGTCCGAAGCGCTTTTCCTCGCCGTCGGCAAGATAGTAGCCCTTGCGCGCCCAGCTCTCCAGTTCCTCGAACAGCGCCCTGCCGCTGAACCACTCGTTGCCGACCTGTACCTTCTTGAACGAGCCGTCCTCCTCGAGCGGCACGCAGCCGTGGTAGAGCAGATTCCCGTTGCAGGTGCGGTACATGCTGCCGCGGTTGAAGAGGTAGGAGACGTGCCGGCGCAGCTTTTCGCTGTTGACGAAGGCGTAGCGCAGCTTCTCCATGACCATCTCCTCCCCCGCCGACAGGCGGTAGGGATCTTGGGGGTCGATGGTCGGGAAGTTGGTGTCCTCCAGGGCATACGCCTTGCCGTCGATGGTGACCGTCCCCTTCTCGAAGTCGATCTTGTCCAGCAGACGGCGCTGCTCCATGTTGTATTCGGGATGGCGCGCGATGAGCTGCCCTTCCAGCTTGAAGAGAATGATCGTGATCGCCTTGTGGATCTTGCGGTCCATATCGGGATCGTACGGCTCATAGCTCTGCGAGCCATTGATAACGAAGCAGTTGCAGGGATCGCCCGCATAGGTATCGAGCGCGAACTTGGCGAGGGGCAGCAGGTTGATGCCGTAGCCGTTTTCCACCGTGTTGAAGTTGCCGTACTTTGCCGAGATGCGCACGACGGACGCGATGCACGCGAGGCTCCCGCTCGCCGCGCCCATCCAGCAGATATCGTGATTGCCCCACTGGAAATCGACATTGTCGAAGCCTAAAAGGGTATCGAGAATGATATGCGCGCCCGGACCGCGGTCAAACAGGTCTCCCAAGATATGGATGCGGTCGACCGCAAGGCGCTGAATGAGGCTGCAGAAGGCGATGACGAAGTGCCGCGCCCGCTTGGTGGAGATGATCGCGGAGATGATGCCGTTGTAGTACGCCTCCTTGTCCTCGACCTCTTCCTTCTCGCTTAAAAGCTCCTCGATGATATAGGCGTAGTCGCGCGGGAGTTCCTTCCTGACGCGCGAACGGGTGTACTTGGAGGCGATGCGCCGATTGACGCGCACGAGGCGGTAGATCGTCGTCTTGTACCAATCGTCGAGGTCCTCTTCCGTCGATTCGATCTGCGCAAGTTTCTGCTCGGGATAGTAAATGAGCGTCGCCAAGGACTTCTTCTCCTTCATGGAGAGAGAGCCCTTGAACTCCTCCTCGATCTTCTTGCGGATGGAACCCGAACCGTTCTTCAGGATATGTAAGAATGGCTCATATTCGCCGTGGATATCCGTGATGAAGTGCTCCGTGCCCTTTGGAAGATAGAGCGCCGAGGAAAGGTTGATGATCTCCGTTGCCGCATCTGCCGCGGTCGGAAATTGAATGGAAAGCCGTTCCAGATATTTTTTATCTCGCATTTGATAGTCCCCCATGTCACATTATACCCCACTTGCGGCGAGATTGCAAGATGTGCCGGCAAAAAAAATAAAAAATCAGGCTCCGCTTTGGGAAGCGGAGCCCCTTGCATGTTGCATCTTTCTTATTCGGCGACAAGTCCCTCGCCATCGAGCGTGGAGTAGTTGTTCATGAACATGCTCATGCTGCGCGTGTTCCCCTCCGTCTGTCCGAGGCAGGTGATCGTGAAGCCGGACTTGTACTGATCGCCCAGCCATGCGTTGCGCACGACGCCGTAATAGACCGTCTCGCCGCTGTCGCGATTATCGCTGCCCTTGAGCGTCTCCGTGAACGTGAACTTGATATAGCCGTTGCCGTACATCTTCCAGGTGCCGATCTGCGTGGATGCCGTGGTAGGTCCGTCGTAGATCGCGCCGCTGCTCGGGTCGTCCGCACTCTGCTCGAGCGTGACGTCGCGCGAAACGTTGACGGAATTGAAGCTGCCGCCGGTGGTATCACGGTTATTGGTCATGACGACCATCTTGAACTTGCCGCCGTCGGTATAGGCGAACAGTTCTTCCGCAGAGACGGCGCGGCTGCTCTCGCCCGCATAGCGGTTGGGGTTGATGACGATCTCGCCGTAGCTGTTGAGGTAGTACTGGTGGATCTGTGTGACAAAGCTGCCTGTGTTGCCGTCCTGACGGGTAATATATGCCGCGACAGACGTGCCCGCAGAGGTCGTGAACAGGTCGTTGTGCCCGGGCAGGATGATATCCAGCTCGTTATTGCCTTCGCTCTTGGAGTGCCAGGTGAAGGCGCCCATGTACTTGTTGCCCTCGTTGGCACCGCTGCCGATGCCGGTATCGAGGTCGTAGCCGGCGTTGTAGACGATGCCGCCCGTCGTGGACTTGTACACGCCCCAGACGCTCTCGCTCCTGCCGCCCCACATCTGGTAGTTGTCCGCGAGGCCGTCATAGGAGTGCATCGTGTAATAATAGGTCTTACCCTCTTCGAGGATATTTTCGTCCTCGTCCATGATGGTCACGTTATCGTGACGGGCCAGAACGGGCGCTTCCATGTTCGCCTTGGAGAGGTTGGTGCCGTAGTAGCTGTGCGTCCAGCCGATAGACTTGCCGTCCTCCTCGTGCGCACCCTCCACGTCGTCGCCCCTGTAGAGCGCCTGAATGTCGTTCTCCACCCAGTTGCGGATGTCCGCATGCGACTGCCAGCCCATACCGTCCTTTCTCAGCCCCGTCTCGGGATCGAGCTCAATCATATAGTTGCCCGAGCCGAAGGACCCGTACGCCATGTACATCTTGCCGTCGGGATCAAAGATGATCTGCGGATCGATGCCGTTGACGTCGAGCGGCATGCCCGACCCGCGCGGAATGGAGGACTGCATGAGAACGGCGGGATCGCCGTTTTCATCGAGCACAGGCTTGAAGGAACCGGGCTCCAGGGAATCAGACTCATACAGGAGAATGCAGGCGCGCGCATAGCGGTAGTTGGGGCGAGCGGGATCGGCGACGATGCCAGAATGGTCGCCTGAGCCGTCCACGACGCAGGTGTACAGCCAGTAGCCGCTGCCATCCGGCTTCGCCACGATATCGGGCGCCCACCAGCTTGCGGAGGCCTCCGAATAGGCCGCATCGGTGCCGAGCGTCGTCGGCGTGCCCGTCGTTGTGGAGTCGACGCCCTCGCGGTACAGCCACGCGCCCGAACGAGTGTTGATGAAATCCTGATCGCGCGTCGCATAGTCGAACGTCCTGCCGATATATTCCCACGTCTTCATGCCGTCATAGGAGACATGGATGGCATTCCCGTAGGTCGAGATCGTCCCGTCATTGGTGCGATCCGCCCAACCCGTCGAAAAGATATAATAGATCGGCAAGCCGGTGCTGTCGGTCACTTCGATCAGAGAAGGATCGTGCGTATGCCCGAGCACGGTATTATACGAGCCCTCGTTGAAATCGCTTGCAGTCCCGCTGTAATAGAACGCATCGCCGGGATCGGTCACATAGGCGGGGACGATTTCAATGCGCCCCACATTTTCGTTGACGTCTTCGTAGATGAGCGTGCCCGCAGATACGCCCCTGACGACGCCCTCTTCGTACGTCGCAATGGTGGAAATATCGCTCACGCGTCTGCCTTCGGCATTGTATGCCTCGACAAGCGTAATGTTCTCCAGCGCAACGGAGGTATACGCCTCATCGACATACCCGCCGCCCACGTTATCGTAGCAGATCTGATAAACTGCAGCCGCGCTCCCCGTGCCCGGGTTATCCGACGGACCGTCGTCCGGCGTGCTCGGCGTGCATGCGGCCAATGCGGAGACGGCAAACACCGAACCCAGCATGAGTGCCAGTAATTTCTTTGTAGATTTCATGACTTCCCCCTGATGAAAATTATGCTATCATTGTACCATAGAAAAATCAATTTGACAAGGGAAAGCGCAAATTTTTCACCATCAAATGTACATCAAATGCACGATTGAGAAAAAAGTATGGCAAAATTTCTCCAAACCCCTTGACAGATCGCATTTTTTCTGCTATTGATAATGATGAAGAGAGGCGCTGTGCAGACATTGCTCCGCAAAACCTTGATTTTATTTTCTTTTAATGTGTCTTTCACACAGATTACACCTTCGGGGTGTATGATAAAGGCACAAAGCGGGAAACAAAGACCCGCAGCCATCATTGCCTACTCTCCACAATTTTTTTCATATTCTCTCAAAGCAAAACGCACCCCGCAAGGAGTGCGTTTTGCTTTACCCTGAAACCACACATGGCGCCCGCCGTCTTTGAGACGGCGGGCGCCATAAGGTATTTACAGATATTTTGCAGCCAGCGTCTCGGCGACGCGCAGGCCGTCTGCCGCCGCAGAAGTGATGCCGCCCGCATAGCCGCAGCCCTCGCCGCAGGGATAGACGCCCACTACGTTCGCCGCCTGCATGTCCTTTGCGCCGCGCACGATGCGCACGGGCGAGGACGTGCGCGACTCCACCCCCGTCATGACCGCCTCATAGGAGGCAAACCCCGCAAGTTTGGCGTCCATCTCGGGAAGCGCCGCCTTGAGCGCATCGGTGAGCGCCGCGGGGAAGAGCGCGCGCATGGGAACGAACGCCGTCGCGGGAGCGTACGTCGGGCGCACCTCACCGAAATAGTAGCTCTCCCTGTCCGCGAGGAAGTCCCCCACGAGCTGGACGGGCGCCTTGTAGCCGCCGCCCGCAAGCGTGAACGCCGCGCGCTCCAGTTTGCGCTGGAACGCGACGCCCGCCAGAGGATGCTCGCCGCCGAAGTCGGAGCGCCGCACCTGCACAACGAGCGCGGAGTTGGCGTTTTTACCGTCGCGCTCAAACTCACTCATGCCGTTGACGACGACGCCCCCTTCCTCGCTTGCGGCGGGCACGACCACGCCGCCCGGGCACATGCAGAAGGTGAACACGGCGCGCTCCGAGGCATGGGAGACGAGCTTATAGTCGGCAGCGGGCAGCGCCGCGTAGCCCGAACCGTACTGCGATTTGCCGATCATCGCCTGCAGGTGCTCGATGCGCACGCCGACGGCAAATTCCTTCTGTTCCATGACAAATCCGCGCGCAAGCAGCATCTCAAAGGTGTCCCGCGCGCTGTGCCCGATGGCGAGCACCAGTTCGTCGCACGCCTCCTCTTCTCCGTTGACGAAGATGCCCGCAAGTCTGCCGCCTGTTATCTTCACATCGGTGAGCATGCTCGAAAAGCGGAACTGCCCGCCCCGCGCCTCAATGTCGCAGCGCATATTTGCGACCACCGTCCGCAGGTTTTTGCTCCCGACGTGGGGCTTGCCGAGGTAGGCGACCTCCGCAGGCGCGCCGTATCTGACAAAGGTCTCGAGCACATCCCTGTTGCGCGGGTCGTTGGTCTGGGTGTTGAGCTTGCCGTCCGAAAAGGTGCCCGCGCCGCCCTCGCCGAACTGGACGTTGCTCGCGGGATCGAGCACGCCCGTCGCCAAAAATTTTTCCACGTCGGCGGCGCGCTCCTCCACCCGCTTGCCGCGCTCTAATATAACGGGCGTGATGCCGTGATCCAGAAGCCGCAGCGCGCAGAACAGTCCCGCAGGACCCGCGCCTGCGATGACGACTTTGGGCTGCCGCCGCACCCGTTCAAAGACGCGGGGCGGGGGCGTATAGGGCTCCGTGCCGCACTCCACCGAATATACCCATTTGATGTCCGACTTGTCGCGGGCGTCCAGCGATTTTTTCAGGATCTTGAAATATCTGCAGGGACCGTGCAGCTTTTTTTCGCACAGCCTTACTAGCGCGCTCTCCTTCTGATGAGGGCGCAAAATGAGCCCCGTGAACGTCTTTCTCATTGCAATGCCTCCGCCACCGCATGCGCCGACGCGAACGCCCAGTGCAGATTGTATCCGCCGCACTCGCCGTCCACGTTTAAGATCTCGCCCGCAAAGTACAGCCCGCCGCAATACAGGCTCTGCAGGCCCTCGTCCGTCTCTGTGAGCGGAATGCCGCCCCGCGTCGCCTGCGCGTAGTCAAAACCGAGCGTCCCCGTCACCGTGAGCGGAAATGCCTTGAGCAGGGACAAAAGGCGCGCCCTGTCCCCAGCCGCCCGCTTGAACAGGTGCCGTCCCAGCCCGTTTGGCACCACGCAGAGAAGCCCGTCCTCCCCCTCTCCAACGGCGGTCCGGAGCAAATTTCGGGATACGTCCGGCAAAAAATCCAACCAGAGTGTGTCGCCCTGCTCCGCATAGGAGGACGTACGGAACACCGCGTCGCCCGAAACGCCGCTCTCCGTAAACAGCACGTCCCCGCGGCAGGCGTAAACTTCTCTTTCGCCGCGCACGACGCGCACGCCCGCGTCCATGCGGATGCCCTTCAGGCCGCGCACCGCCTGCGGATCGCAGCGCAGCTGCACGAGGACGGGCCGCAAAGGCGTCACCGTGTGCCCGAAGTTCTGTGCGATGGCGTACGCCGTGCCGTCCGTGCCGAAGTTCTTTGCCGCCGCGCCGCCCGCCGCAAGCACGACCGCATCCGACGAGACGCTGCCGCCCGCCCAGACCGCGCGCAGACCGTGGCGCACGTCCAGCCGCTCGACGCGCGCACCCGTAACCACCTGTACGCCGAGGCGGGAACATTCGCGGCGCATGAGGTCGGTGACCGCGGACGCCTGTCTGCCCGCCGGGTACACCCTGCCCCGCGCGTCCGGCAAAAAGATGCCGCCCATACTCTGTAAAAACGCGACGGCGTCCTGCCAGGAAAAATGCGTAAGAACGCGGGCGACCTTGTCCGCGTCGTCCGAAAAGTAGTGGCTCGCGTCCACATGCGTGTTGGTCACATTGCCCTGCCCGTTGCCCGTTGCGGAAAGTTTTCTGCCGAGGCGCTCCCCGCGCTCTATGACGGTCACGCTTTTCCCCGCACGCGCGAGCAAAATTGCGCACACCATGCCCGCCGCACCGCCGCCGATCACCGTAATTTTCATCATAATCTTATCTTACCGCAAAGATTTTTATTTGTCAATGTATTGACTGGACGCACTTTTCGTGTTACAATAAAATTAGCAAAAAGCAAACAAACGCACCCCAGGAGGCAAAACCCATGTACGCACTGCTGAGTTCAAGCACGACTTTCGCGGAATATCTGCAGGAACACCTTGTGCTGACCATCATTCTGGCAGTCATCCTCGTCCTGATCATTGCACTCATCATCACGATGATCGTGCTTTCCGCCGTCTACAAGAAGCAGCAGCGCGAGGAGGCAGCGCAGCAGACCGACGCGCCTGCGGATTCGGAACAGACTACGGATTCGGCGACCGACGCGCCTGCGGATTCGGCGGCCGACGCACCCGTGCAAGCGGAGGAGGAACCGGCTACAACTCCCGCCGAGCCCGAACCCGAACCGGGGCCCGAGCCCGAACCCGAACCGGAGCCCGAACCCGAGCCCGAACCCGAGCCCGAACCGGAACCCGAGCCCGAGCCGGAACCCGAACCCGAGCCCGAGCCCGAGCCGGAACCCGAACCCGAGCCCGAGCCCGAGCCGGAAGACAGCGCGGAGCCCGCAGCGATCGCTGCGACCTGGGAGAATACGGAGGATACGCTAATGAAAAAGGACAACAAGACCGCTCAGACGGCGGCGCCCGTCAAAAAGGCAAAGAAGCGCCCCGCGCCCACGGGGAAGTGGGTCATCCGTCCCTCTGCAGGGGGCTTCCACTTTGAGCTGCGCGCAAACAACGGGGAAGTCATGCTCGTGAGCAACGAGTACTCCAGCATCAACGGCGCAAAGAACGGCATTGCGACCTATAAAAAGAGCATCGAGGAGGGCTTCTTCAATATCGTCAGGACCAAGGCGGGCGATTACACCTTCCGCCTGATGAACGCGCAGAAGCGCATGCTGTGCGTGAGCTCCAACTACGATTCGCAGGCGAGCTGCGAGAGCGCCGTGGAGTCCACCAAGCGCTGGGCAGCGACCGACATCATCGAAGTCGCCGAAGAGTAACAAGGCAAAAACGCGACGTCCCGCCGAAATCAAGCGGCGGGACGTCTTTTTCATGTTGAGCGCGTCAGTGCACTCCTTTTTTACGATATGTCTGCAGAAAAATATGTCAGATACTCGGGGTCAAACACGAGTTGTTTTTTGAGGTCCCTTAAACTGGTATAGACGGGCTTGGCGCACGCCTCTGAAAAGGGCTGCCAGCAGGCGGGCAGCGGACTGCGGCGGTACTCCTCTGCGTCAAAAAAGATCAGCCGCTCAAACTGGTAGGTCACATACCCGTTGGCCGAGCGGAAGATGACGCAGCGCATCTCGCCGTCCTGCGAATAATCCGTCTCCAGCGTCTGAGGCGGCAGCCCCTCGTCGTGCATGAACTGCACTGTCTCCTCCCGCGTGGGGAGTTCGCGCTCGATATGGAGCACTTTTTTGGGGGACGTCCCCTCTTTTTTTCGCCCGTGCCTCGCAAACAGACCCATCGTTTTCCCCTTCTTTGGTATATTTCCCGTTACTCCGCTTTGAAGCTGTTAATCTCGCGCGCCTTCTCCACTTGGAGGAAGATCTCCTGCAGCGCATCGGTATCCGTCTCGGCGATCTTGCCCTCGTCGGCGAGCCTTGCGACGTTCGGGTCGATGGGCATGCGCGCATATGCGGGGATATTGTACTGCCTGGCGAGTTCCTCCGCCTTGCTCGCGCCGAAGATCTCATAGCGCTTGCCGCAGTCGGGGCAGGTGAAATAGCTCATATTTTCGACCAGTCCCAAAACGGGCACGTTCATGAGATTTGCCATATTGACCGCCTTTCTGACGATCATGCCGACGAGATCCTGCGGCGTTGTGACGATGATGATGCCGCTCAACGGAATGCTCTGATAGACGGAGAGCGGGACGTCGCCCGTTCCCGGGGGCATGTCGATGAACATGATGTCCACATCCTCCCACAGCACGTCCGTCCAGAACTGGACCGCCGCGCCCGCGATCAGCGTGCCGCGCCAGACGACGGGGTCGTCGTCATGCTCTAAAAGGCTGTTCATGGACATCAGCTGCAGTCCGCTCATCGTGCGGACGGGATAGATGACGCCCTCGTCCCCCGTCGCGTGCAGCTTGGCGCCGAACGCCTTGGGAATGGACGGGCCGGTGATATCGGCATCGAGAATGGCGGTGCGATAGCCGCGCGCCATCGAGCGGACAGCGAGCAGGGACGTGACCAGCGACTTGCCGACGCCGCCCTTGCCGCTCGCAACGGCGATGACCTTTTTGACGCTCGCCCCTTCATGGAGCGGCTTGATGAGCGATTGCTTGTCCCGCGAGCCGCAGTTGCTGCTGCAGGAGGAACAATCGTGCGTACAATCTGCCATAAAAATCTCCCTTTGAAAATCTTGCCTCTATTGTAGTCCCTTTGCGGGAAAATGTCAACTGTTTCGTATGATACCATGGCGACGCACGGGCGTTTGCAGCAGCAAACGCCCGTGCGTAGTCATTTTGTATGAGCCAAGCAGATCCGCAAACGCGACAATGAGACGCGCCGCTTATCCGCGCTCAACGGCGCTGGTTCAGGGCGTAATACTTCCCCTTCAACGCCATCAGCTGTTCGTGCGAGCCCTGCTCGGCGATGCCCTTGTCGGCGATGAACAGAATCCTGTCCGCCTTGCGGATGGTGGAGAGGCGGTGCGCGACGATGAAGCTCGTCTTGCCCTGCAAAATGCGGTCGAGTGCCGCCTGAATGAGGAGCTCGGTCTCCGAGTCGATGGCGCTGGTCGCCTCATCCAGAATGACGATGCGCGGATTCTTCAGGACGACGCGCGCAAAGGAGAGAAGCTGTTTTTCGCCCGCGGACAGTCCCTCGCCGCGCTCGCCCAGCATGGTGTTGTAGCCGTCGGGCAGGCGGGCTGCGACGCGGTCGCAGTAGATCGCCTCTGCTGCCGCGATGCACTCCTCATCCGTCGCCTCGGGCGTGCCGTAGCGGATGTTCTCCAACACCGTCCCCTTGAAGACAAACGGCTCCTGCATGAGCACGCCGATCTCCTTTCTCAGTGAGTGCAGCGTCGCCTTGCGCACGTCCACGCCGTCCACCTGCACGCTGCCCTCGTTGACGTCATAGAAACGGGTCAGCAGGCTGATGACCGTCGTCTTGCCCGCGCCCGTTGGTCCGACCAACGCGATCTTTTCGCCGGGATTGACATGCAGGTCGAAGTGTTCGAGAACATTGACGCCCGGCTCGTAGCCGAAGGTGACGTCGTTGAAGTCCACTTTGCCCTGCACGTCCTTCAGGGCGACGGCGTCCTCGGCATCGTGAATGGTGACGGGCGTATCGATGGTCTCGTACACGCGCTCCAGGTTGGCGGACACCTGCGAGAGCTGCTGCAGAACTGCCGTAAATTGCAGAAGCGGTTCGGAAAAGATGGACGTGTACAGCGAGAACGCGATGACCGTGCCCGCGAGCGCAGTCGTGCCGCCCATGATGAGGGAGAACGCGACGGCGTAGATCGCAAGCACCCCCGCATTCCAGAACAGTTCGGAGACGGGCGCGTTCAGCTCGTTGCGCCTGACGATCTTCATCCAGGTGGCGGCGCTGTCCTCCTGCAGACCGCGGTAGACTTCGCGGTTATAGTCTGAGCGGTTGTTGTTCTTGATGACCTTCTCGCCCATGATGGATTCGACGATAAAGGCGTTGCGGTTGGAGTTCTTGGCGCGGTGGTGCCGCCACAGCCGCCGTACTGCACGCTTGATGAAGTAGACGCACACGGTGAGCGGGATCGCCGCCGCGTACACGATGGCAGTGAACAGCGGGCTGATGCAGAGCATGAAGATGGTCGCGACGACGATCTTGAGAACGTCCACAATGAGATTGAGAAGATAGTCTGTAAAGAAGTCCGCAAGTTCGTTGATATAGTCGGTGACGCGGATGGAGATCTTGCCCGCGGGACGGTTGTCGTAGTAGTCGAAGGGCAGCTGCTGGAGTTTCAAGAAGATCTCGCGGCGCACCTCTGCGATGATCTTGTGCCCCAGCGTGCCCATGATACGCTTGTGGAAATAGGGCAAAACCGCCGTAAGAATGCCCAGAACGCCCAGCGCGACAATGTACACGATGAGCAGCGTCATGCGCTCGTCGCCGTAGGGCAGCACCTCGTTGACGATGGCGCGGATGATGAAGGGCGGGAACACCGCCGCCACCGACGAGAGCGCAAGCAGCAGAAGGGAGATGAGAAAGAGCTTTTTATAGGGTACGAGGTGGGAGAGCAGGCGGCGGAAATACTTGACGTCCACCTTTTCCGACGTAACGACCTCGTCCATGTAGTAGGTATTGCGCTTCATGCCTTATTCCTCCCCTGCCCCGTAGGACGAATCGTCCAGTTGCCCGTCGCTCGTCTGCAACTTCCAGACGGCGGCAAATGCGCCGTCCAAGGCGACGAGCTCCCGGGGCGTGCCGCGCTCCACGATCTCGCCGTCGCGCAGAAAGAGCACTTCGTCGCAGTCCATCACGGAGGAGACGCGGTGCGTCGCAAGAAACAGCGTGTGATCGGGACAGCTTTGTTTGATCGCCGTCAGTACGCGCTTCTCCGTCGCCATGTCGAGCGCCGAGGAGGCGTCGTCGAGGATGAGCACGGGCGCGCCCTTGACGATCGCGCGCGCAATGGAGATGCGTTGCTTCTGTCCGCCCGAAAGCCCCACGCCGCGCTCGCCGACGACGGTCTGATAGCCGTCGGGCAGTTTTTCGATGAACTTGCTCGCCTGTGCGACGTCGGTCGCGTAGTGTACTTCCTCGTCCGTGCAGTCGGGCTTGGCGAATGCGACGTTGGCGTCCACCGTATTGGAGAACAGGAACACGTCCTGAAAGACGTAGGCGTACTCCGCGCGCAGCTGCTCCAGGGGGTAGTTTTCGATATTGACGCCGTCGATGGTCACCTCGCCCGAGGTCACGTCAAAGACGCGCGCCAAAAGCTTTAAGAGCGCGGATTTGCCGCTGCCCGTGCCCCCCATCAGCCCCACCTTCTTGCCGTAGGGCACATCAAGATCGATATGCTTTAATACCTGCTTTTCGCCCAGCGTCAGGCTGGCATCGCGGAAGGCGATATGCGGCTGGACGGAGCACAGCTGTGCCGAGGGGCAGTCGGGCACGGCGCTCTGTTCGATGAGGAACTTCTTCAGCCTTGCGCCCGAGACGAGCTGATTTTGCATCATGAAGCAGGAGCGCGAGATCTGCGTAATGTGCGAGATGATCTTGGTGACGTACGTCGTCGCGGCGGTCAGCGTACCCAAAAGAATGTTGCCGCTTAAAACGAGCAAAACAGCGATGATGACGGTGCCGACATAGCCGATCTGCTGGAAGGCTAAAAAGATGGAGTTGTACTTGGCGGTCAGGCGCACTTCGCGGCAGTTGAGTTCGCGCACCTTATCGTTGCAGGCGTCAAACTTCCTGATTTCCTCCTCTTC
The DNA here is from genome assembly GCA_944338075.1 of Candidatus Gallimonas intestinigallinarum. GTDB lineage: Bacteria > Bacillota > Clostridia > Christensenellales > Borkfalkiaceae > Gallimonas > Gallimonas intestinigallinarum. The sequence goes on from CALVLM010000013.1 coordinate 61,721, forward strand.
TGCGGCGTAGGAGCGCACGATGCGCACCGCGTCCACATTCTCCTGCACGTCCAGATTGATCTGAGAATAGCCGTCGCGGATGGCGCGGAAGAGCTTGCGCGCCTGCGTCAGGTAGCGGATGAGAAAGAAGAGAATGACGGGCGTGATGACGACGGGCAGAATGAGGAAGAAGGGATCGAGCGTCGTCAGGATGACGATGGAGAGCACGATCATGACCGACGAATCGAACAGGTTCATGAGGATGCGCGAATACAGTTCCTTGAAGGTGATGGTGTCGCGGTTCATCGTCGTGAGCAGTTCGCCCATGTTGTAGCGGGAGATGGTCTCGCCGTCCAGCTCTAAAAGCTTGGCGTACGTCTCCTCGCGCAGGGTGCATTCCATGCGCAGCCCGCACCACTGGAAGGTGACGTTCTTGCAGTAGAGAAAGATGAGCCGTGCGCCCAGGACGCAGGCAAAGACGATGGCGAGACCCGCAAAGAGCTGCCAGGTCTGCGGCTCGCCCAGCCAGCCGGTGAACAGAAAGCCCAAAATGCCGCCGCCCTCGGGCGGATCGAGGGGATCGTAGTCGATGAGATAGTCGATAATGCCCGCGGAAATGAGCGGGATGGCGAGGTCGCACACCATGGCAAGCAAGCTGAACAGCTTGGACAGAAGGGAGAGCGGAATATACTTTTTCCAGTAGTGCAGCCCGAAGCGAAAGACGTCCATACTTCCTCCGAAAAATTCGATTTATTGTATCACGTTTTCCTTTGAATGACAAGCATATTTTTATAGGAAAAGTTGACTTATCTTTCTTTTTTTGCGCCCGTCCCACCTAATGTTCGGGAATGGCAATTTGCGCGCCGTCCGGGAAGCGGACGGCGCGTAAAATATGAGTTTTACAAAACTTTCCCCGATTTCAGTTGCATTTTTCACGCAAATGTGGTATGCTGATAGAGCTGTGATAGGTGGGGAGTTAGCGGTGCCCTGTATCTGCAATCCGCTACAGCAGAGCCGAACGCTTTTCTCGGTGTTGTCTATGGGAGGCTGCATCGGGTAAGGAATGTTGATCGCAAGGTCTTATGCAACGTGCGTCCGCGAACCGTGTCAGGGTAGGGATACAGCAGCACTAAACGGTGCCGCACGTGTGCCATAAGGTAGCTTTGCGGGAGTCACCTGCCCGGTTCCCGCTTCGGTAGGCCGCAACAAAAAAAGCCCTCACAGTTTTTTTGGAATATGACAATGCCCGCGCATCCGCGCGGGCATTTTACATACCGTCAAAATGCTTTATGCACGAATAAGAGTTTCTTCATACTTATTCGGCACAATAAAAATCGTGTAATCATCCATGTTGTCTATCGTTTTTTGGCTCAAATTTACTGTTTCAGGAGGATAATATCCTTCCCTCAAATTGTATTCGGCAAGAGCCGCAACTTCTCTGGCTTTAAGTGCTTCCAAATAGACTACTGCATTTGTTGCAGTAACTCCTCTTTGTGCGACGATCAACCCTGTACGTTCAACAAGCATCAGGAATAACTTGACATAATCGCCTGCCGAGCCAGAATTATTATTGCTATAACTGTTGATTCTATCATATGCATATCTAACAAGAAGAACACCATCACGATAATAGGAAATGCCACCTGTTTCCCTTGGTTCAATTACAATTGTCGTAAAATATGAAAGTTCCTTCCCTGTATTATAAAAGCTGTAAAACCTACCACCATTAAATAAATCTGAAGCAAGTGGGAAAAAGTTAACGCGCGTCAATGTGCTAGCAATTTTTTCCTCTTCTTCCGTCATGCCCTCGGTGACCATGTTCCAAGGATCGAGGTTGGGAAGGCTGATAATCGCATTGTGCTGCCCTGACATAAGAGCAAATGCGTTCCAGTCATTTATTACATCCGAAGTATTCATTGTAATAGTGAGACCCGTTGAGCTGATATTAGAAAACATATCCGCTTCTATTTCCCATTGTGTCGCATCATTTTTAGCGATTGCTCCACAGGAATCACAGACATAAGTATCCTCTCCAATCGCCTCCCACTGGTGATTATACCTGGGATCCTCTTTTTGGCATTGTACACAAACTCCATCCTGATAACTGTGTCCTTGTGCAAGAATCGCTTTATACGTCGTATAATCACAGCGCGAACAAGCCTCGTACGCTTCCCAACCAGCCTGCGTACAGGTTGCCGCCTGTCCTGCGTGCTCAATAATATCATGCCCAAGTTCGGGAATGGATTGATAGGTCGTGTAATCGCAGCGCGAACAAGCCTCGTACGCTTCCCAACCAGCCTGCGTACAGGTTGCCGCCTGTCCT
>CALVLM010000014.1:0-56024 GCA_944338075.1 Candidatus Gallimonas intestinigallinarum
TAGGAATCATATTCTTCAAACATCGTCCTGCCGCATACTGGACAGGGATGCCGTCCGCTGTTTTCCGCCATTTGTTGCGCCTCCTTTCGTTCTTTCTTACTTCCATTATACGACAAAGGATGTCCCGATTTAGGGACATCCTTTGTCTTTTTTGATTTTTATTTTTTTGGTCTAAAGTTACCGCAAGCTAAAATTCTAAATTGTACAGCACACTCATGCAAAATGTACCTACACTTCCTCGTTTTCTCCATGCGAAAGAAAGAACTTTGCAAGCAGTTTTGAGGAGCACGGGTGGCGAAGCTTGCGCAGGATAACATATTCCTGCCGGACGAGCGCCGAGACGGGAATTCCCCGATCAATGGCAATCTCAAGACAACTCTTGCCATCGCGAAAACGCCTGTAAAAGAAGTCCGCCTCTTCCTCCGTCAGACGGATGGGGATATGCTCGCGCAAAAAGGCTTCCAGCCCACGCTCGTCCGCCGTAAACGGCTGTCCGTCGTTGAAAACGATCTCCAACACGTTGGAGGGATATCCCGTTGGCGCAGGCCGTAAAAGACGTTCCGGCACGATATCATCATATTCCTCCCGCACACTGATCTTGATCTCAGGATACGTGACGCGCAGGCGATCGAAATCAAGCCGCTCCGCCGTTTCCGTCCCAATTGTCAAATAATTCAGTCCCTTCATTTCGTACAGCGGCGAAAAGTCCGCAACGGGGTTATCGGAAAGAATCAACTCCTCCAGCTTCTTTCCGCGCAAAAACGCAATCGACGTGAGATTGGTCGTGCGGATCTCAAGCAGAGAAAGCTTCGGCAGCTCCGCAACGGGAGAGAAATCGACAGCCGGACAGTTGACGATCCTGACGCACTTCAAACCGCGGTATTTCGTAACAAAAGACAGATCGCTGACATCGGTATTGACGAGCGACAATCGCCACAGACGCGAAAAATCATCTTTGCCAATGCGCGAACGGACGGAATGATCGGCAATATTCAGATCGCCATTGCGCTTTGCATTGGCGACCGCCTCACCATACGCATCCGCATCCGTCTGCAGATACTTGCGCCGCATCTTTCCGACGGCAGAACGGAGCCTGTCCCGCAGCGATTGCGGCTGCAAAACCTCGACGAGATCCCCGTTCTGGAGCGCCCAGTAATAGGCGTCCTCCTCGTTGACCTGCGCAGAGATCGTTACCGTGCCGTCATCCTCCTCCGACAGCGTGAAATTGTCGCCAAAGGCGTCGATCGCCACCTCGATGGACTTCTTTTCAAGCCGCGCCACAATATGCACAGGCTCCCCCGTCAGCATATAGGGATGTGCCGCAAGATAGGCGCCGAGCCGGATCGTTCCTGCGACCGTATCGCGGATATTTTTGCGCGGCTTGTCCGTAAGCTCGATCTGCGTGATCTTATCCAGGCGAAAGTTCGTCAGATTGTCGTACACATCGATATTTCCGACCAGGTAATAGTTGTTGTTCGCCGCGACAAGCCGATAGGGATTGACCGTTTGCACTGACTCCCAGACGGGGTGCAGTTTTTTGTCGACCCCGTATGCATTGTACATAAAACATACCTGCCATTCATTTGCGATCGCATCATTGAGCAATTCGATCAGATAGAAAATATCCTTTGATTGCGAGCAATACAACAGATCTGCGCCCCTGGCGAGATGTACGGACTTGCCGAAGTATTTGCTGCCGCACGAGCGAAGCTTCCCGATGAGTTCGTCCGCATATTTGGGCGGAATATGGCGGGAAAACGTCACACTGTCGATCAGCAGCCGAAGTTCCCCTTCCTCGAAACGACGGGAGGATAGATAGACCCCGCGGTTCTCGCGCGAAGTGATCTCAAAACCTGCGTCATTCAGCAGCTGAATATTTCTGCCGATGGCTTTGCGCTCCAAAAAAATGCCGTAATCGCGATCCAGCCGCTCGGCGATCTCCTGCTGCGTCATCGGATGCTCGCAGTCGCTGTATTCCTCCAGAATCTGCAAAATGCGCAAAAGCGCAAGTCTTTTGGGTTCATATCCGTCTTCCCGCATAATTCCTCCCATGCCGAAACAAATTTACAGATCGGCTGCAAAGCGGAAGCACCTCTTGATTTCTTTCAATATCCTGCATCATTTTCGCAATTGTAGTTGTTTTGTAACCCATAAAATAACTCCTTTCATATGTTTTTTATTTTTTCCGCATATGCGGACAAGTTCAAGAAATGCAAAACTCTCTCAGTCTCTGCCATAAGAGAACCATGGCGAGGGTGTCGAGGCCGCAGTACTTCAAAAGGCTCTGCCGCAGCCTGTTGCGCTCTGCCGGCTCCATGCCGCGCAGGGACAGGTAGGTGTCCGTCGCCTCCGTGCCGTTGTGAACGTCCGCAAGGTTGTGATAGTCGAGGTTGGGATCATCGGGAAAGAGCGCAGGCAGCACCTTTTTGATGGAAAAGCTCCCCTGCATTGCCCTGTCGTACACAAACCCGTCGCGGAATACGTCCAGAAGGTCGTGAATGTGATCACGGATGCTCAAAAGCTGCTGCGAGAGGTCGGGAAAGTACTCTGCAAGTTCCTTGATGCGCGTGCACTCAAATGCCTTGTTGTAGGCAAGCACGCACGCCCCCGCAGGGATATCCGCGACCAGACGCTCTGCGAGCGCGCGGCGCGGGTCCGTGGTTTCGTCTGCGAGAAATTCTTTGTGGAGAAGTTCCCCATCCGCATGCTCCAGATAGTGCAGCGAATACTGAAAGGGAACCTGCTGATAGGGTCTGATGCCGTCATAGAGCGGAATGCACGTCTGAAAGGTCTCGAAGTCGAGAAAGTACAGCGGAAAGGTGAGCGTATCCAGGAACGTCCTGACGCCGAGTTGATCGACGCGCGTGGGGAGCTGCAGCTGTTCAAACTCCACCTGACGGCGCTGCGCGGGGTTGAGTTCGATGCCGCTCTTTACAACGTCATCAAAAGAGACGATCCCCTGATCGTAGTACTCATACGCCTTTTTTGCTGTGATGCGATAGAGATCGAATACGCTGGGCGAAGGCAGATTGCGCTCGCAGTACTGGCGGTAGACACAGTCATACGGCTTGCGGCAGTGCACGCCGAGATCCTGTTCCGGCTCCTCCTGTTGCGCAAGATATGCCTTTGCAAGTGCCGTCTTTGCCGCGACGTCCGCGTAAAAGGGCGCAATCGCCGCAGTGACATCGTTGATGCGGAACAGCTTGTGAATCTCCACGTCACCCTGCCGCACATATTGATTGTTGATATCGACGATATAGACACCGACGATCTTCAGGCCGCACGCCTCCAGCACCCAGCGCTGATAAGCGGCGTCCCAGAGATAGACGTCCTTGAGCTCCGTACTCGATTTTACTTCATAGATTTCATATCCGTCCGAGGTCTTATGCAGAATGTCCACCGCGCAGTAGCAGCCATTTTGGGTGAATGCCGCCTCGCAGATATTTTCCGCTCCCTCCGCAAGAAATTTTTTGGTATTCCGGAGCATAGCGGAAATATTCAGCCGCCCTTCCGGCGTATATGCGGTCGCTTCGACATACGCTCCTAACAGTCCTTTGGCAAGATCGCCGACCTGTTTTCCCTCTTCAAAGCGGCGCAGGACGGATGGATCCTGAACGGCAAGTTCAGGGCGATATGTATCCAGCCAAAGCATCTTCGGACATTGACAAAATCTGGTATATTTGCTCTTGGAAAGATTCATCTGTTTCTCCTTACGCCGCCTCGTTCCGCAGTGCGACGATTTCCTCATAAATGAGCGTATCGCGCTCGGTCAGCGTTGCGGCGAGTTTTTCCACAAACGGCCAATGCGCGCGCAGCACGGCCTTTGCCTCTTCATAGCAGCGGGAGAGCAGCGCATTGCGCTCAACAACAATTTCGTCGTTATGCTTTCCGGAATCCACCGACCAACGCGTGTCCGTATGCAGAAGCGGGAACCCGCATGCGCCGTAATCTGTGACAAATCTCTGTACAATGCGGCCGGCGCGCTCCAGATCGGAACTTGCGCCCACATCCGTGCGGCCGAACTTCAGCTCTACCGCCGCCCTGCCCGCAAGCAGCGAAACGACTCTTTCGCGCATCATATCAAAGGAACCAAAGTAATTTTCGCGCTGCAGAAGCTGTACGACGCCGCGCGCATCGCTCTTGCTGGGGCGCACGGAGATGAGTCCCACCCCTTCAGGGTCAAAGGAGAGCGCTGCAACTGCATGCCCCGCCTCATGAAAGGCGACTTCCTCTTTTTCGGCGACGGACATCTCGTTGACGGATTCATCCGCCTCAAAGATAATACGAAGCACCGCACGGACGATATCTTCCATGCCGATTTCCGACTTTCCCGCGTACCCCGCATAAATCCCTGCCTCATTGAGCACAGATTCCAGCGCGGCGCAGGAATTGCCGTCCATCAACCGCGCAACGCTCTCCGCCGTCACCTCCTGCGCGACTTTCTTCCCCGCCAGATAATGGCGCACGATGGCAGCCGCCTCCCGTCGGTTGGGCGGACAAATCTGCAAGATGCGGTCAAATCTGCCGGGGCGACGCAGCGAAGAGGGAAGTTCCCGGATTTCATTTGCTGTGGCAACGACGAACACGTCGCAGCTTTTTACCTCGTCGATTCCGGACTGCACGGCAATCAGCTCTTCGGGATTGCGGGAATCGCTGTCCGAGGCGAACTTGTCCAGGTCATCGAGAAAGATAACGGAAGGCGCTGCCTCTTTGGCGCTCACAAACGTCTTTCCGATTTCATCCACAAAATCTTTGATGGACTTATCCTTTCGCAGAGTAAAGCACTTTCTTCCCATTTCCTCAACCAACGCGGACGCCATCAGCGTCTTGCCGACGCCGGGAACGCCGTGCAGCAGAACGCCGCGCGGGAGACTGACGCCGAGCGCAGCATATTTTTCCGCATGCTTCGCCATATCGCAAAGCTGGATGAGTTCTTCTTTTTCTTTTTCATAGCCAATCACTTTGTCAAATGCACTCATAAAAAACACCTCTTTTGATTTTTCATCTTCATTATACGACAAGTGATGGGACTTTTTTGGGACAAGCAAACTTTTGACCGCTGTAAACAAGCAAAATTTTTGCCGCTGTCAATTTATTATATCACATTCAACGGCAAAAAGCTATGGTAAGCGCTGACAGGATCTGTCAGTCGTTACAAATCAACGATTTTTTTCAAATAATAGCGCCCTCCCGGCTCACGCATATCTACAATATATGCCTGCTTATACGCGCGCAGAAAGTCGGTAATCTCATGCAGATATCGGTAAAAGGTGCGTTCTGAGATCTCGTGTTCCTCACAAAATCTACTCCTTTCGATGCTCTTCCCCATGAGAAGTTCATCATACAACAATAGAATCAATTGAATCTTCATGACTGTCTGCCTCTTTTGCAGCAGACGGCGCCGTCCGGATTTGGGAGCATTCTCCCGTTGCAACACCTATATTGTACCATACTTGTCGCACGAAGTGTTCAGCTCGTTTCGCGGAACGACCCGCATTTTCGGCTGAATTTGCCGCGATTTCGGCTGAGTTGCTCCCAAGCAAGCAAAAAAGACAGGGAAAACCCTGTCTTTTTTGCTTGCCGTTCTTTATCATAAAACCAGGATCTTGACGGTTAAGCAAGTTCCCGCAGGAATCGGATCGGGCACCACATAAAAGACGTCGCCCGCGCGGAAGTCGATGGGGTCTCCGCTTTGCCATATGGTCTCCATCACATTCCCGCGTATGCGGCAAAGGGTCCAACGGAAATCGCCGTTTACCGATATCATGATGCGGCAGGTCTGAGAGAAATCGGGACGGAAGTAGAACACCCGTCCGTCCAGGAGCGTAAATTGATAGGTCTCGTCTGCTTCTAGAACCGCGGCGCTGCCCAGCGTTCTGCCGTCATGTTCGGACTGCTTCTCATAGACGGCGGTCAAAGTTGCATTGCGGTTGGGAATATAACAATCCCCGACAAATTCTCCGTTCTCGTCCTGCCAGCCCAAAAAGGTATAGCCCGCCTTCTGCGGCGACGGAAGGTCGAATGCCTCGCCTGTGAGCGTCTGCCGCGTTCCCCCGTCGCAGAGAATTATGGTACTGGTTTGCACGTTATAAAGCCTGGCAACGCCCCACCCGGAAGAGAATGTACTTGTCTGATCTTCGGAGAGTGCAGTATAAACATTGTTTACCGCCCGAAAACCGATGTATTTTACCGATGCCGGAAGATACATCCTGTCGATATATCCATTCGGCTGGTAAAATGCCTGGTCAAAGATCGTCTCCACCGTATCGGGCAAAATGACACCGCTTACTTTTACATTATGAAACGCATAGCTGTCAATGACCTCCACCCCGTGCGGAATGACGAGCGTCCCTATAAACCGTACCCCCTTGAACGCGGATTCCCCGATATAGGTAAGGTTCCCGCTGTCCGAAAAAAGAACTTCGCCCCCGTAACTGTTAAATGCGCCCACCTCGATCCGCTCAAGCGTGGAGGGCAACTGCAAGGGCTGCGCTACCTTCAGGGTTCGGAAAGCATTTTCCTCCAAGACGACCACTCCTTCGGGGATGGTAAGGGATCGAATTTCCGCCGCATCCGGCTCGCCGAAGATACTATATCGGACGATATGGATGCCATATTCGCCCATCGTGTTGCTGCCGATGCGCGTTACGGGAAGTCCGTCCACGACCGACGGGATGATCACATCGACGTTTGCGCCCGTAGGGCCGTGATAGCCGGTGATCGTCACCTCACTGCTCGTCTTTTCGTAGTCAAAAAATTCTACGCTTCCGCTGATCGTCATCTCCTGCCAGAGCGCATACAGCGTCAGGTCCTCCGTCCTTCCGAACGGCGTACTCAGGTAGGGCTCCCCCACGCCGTTCGGGTTATCGTACCAGCCGAGGAACAGATACCCCTCGCGCACGGGCTCGTTGAGCGAAACGGTCACGTCGGACAATGCAGTATCGGGATTTCCCTCCATGGCGCCGCCGTCAAGAACGTATTCGATGCGGTACTCCACTCCCGTCTGCATCCAGCTTGCCGTCAGCGACATATCCGCGAGATTGACGGAAGTGATCTGCTCCACAAGGTTGCCGTCCTCGTCCAGCCAGCCTAAAAAGGCATATCCTTCGCGCGAGCAGGTCGGAAGATCGAGCGTTGTACCATATTGCAGGAGATATGTATAGACAGATGCTTCGCCATCCGGACTTGTAAACGTCCCGCCGCCCGCATCGAGCGTGATCGCAAATTCAAGCGGCACAAAGCGGGCATACAGGACGGAGACCGACCCGATATTGTGCTCATCGATCACCTCAACACGTGTGCCGCCCGCTTTTGCGTCATACCAGCCCGCAAACGTGTAGCCTGTCCGGTAGACGGGATACAGCGTCACCGTTTCCCCATAGGTGATATAGTTGGGGTTGACCTTCCCGCTCTCATAAGTCCCTTCATACTCGTAGCGGATCAGATACTCTCTTGCCGCATACACCGCATAGAGCGTCTGATCGCCCTCCGTGCCCGTAAAGGTTTGATAATATTCACCGCTGCCGTCCGCACGGTCGTTCCAGCCGAGAAAGTCATGCCCCAAAAGGCTGCAATCGGGCAGGTCGACCCTTTCATCGAATCTGACCGTCAGCGTTTGCTGCGTCCCGCCGCCCGAAACAAACGTTCCGTCGCCCGCGTCCAGATGCAGCTGAAATTCAAGCGGCACAAAGCGCGCATACAGGGTCGTAATCGTAAGAATGTTGCTTGCCTCGATGACCGTGACCGGATTGCCGCCCTCTTCCGCATCGTACCAGCCGACAAATTCGTGCCCGTAGAGCGCGACGGGCAGAAGGGTCACGCGCTCGCCAAACTCGACCATGTTCGGATTTGTGGCATCGCCCTCGTAATTGCCTTCAAAGATATAGCGGACAACATAGGTTTTGGGTTCAAAGATCGCATACAGATACAGCGTTTCATCTACGTTGTAAAGGCGGGAAACATATTCGCCGCTGCCGTCTTTTTGCGTATTCCACCCGAGGAAGGTATATCCCGCCTTGCTTGCAGGCAGCAGCTCGTACACTTCGCCGACCCCGACGGAGACAGGATTTTCCCCCATTGCCTCCCCGCCCATATAGTCATACAGGACGGAAAAGAGCGCGTCGCTCTTCTGCCAGAGCGCATACAGCGTCACGTTGGCAGCATTGTCGCCGCCGACGCGGTCATATTTTGTTCCGCCCTGCGCCCCGTCGTACCAACCGAGGAACAGGTACCCCTCCCGCACGGGCTCATGCAGCAGACATTCCGTTTCCGCCGTTACGCTCGCGGGGTTGCTTTCATAGAGGATGCCGCCTCCCAATTCATACCGAATGGAATAGACCGCATTGCTCCACTTGGCATAGAGCGAAAGATTTGTCCTGGTGCAGGAGATCCGTTCGACGGCTTCCCCGGAATAATCGGGGGTCAGATACCACCCCTCAAAGGTATCGCCCGACTTTTCGGGGACGGCAAGTTCCACGCTGCCGCTCTCGAGTGTGATCGAGGCGGTGACGCTCCCGCGGAAAAATCCGCCGTTCAGCCAATAATCGATCGTATATTCATGCGGCGCAAAGACCGCTTCCACCGCCATGTCCTCCGTGACCGCACAGGGAAACGTCACCATTTCTCCCTGCGCGTCCCGCCAGCCGACAAAATCGTATCCCTCCCGCAGCGGCGTTTCCGGCATATACCAGGTTCCCTCGGGAACGGAAACCTCCTCCCCGTCCACCGATACCATGTAAACCTGAGACTGCGCGGAAGCCTGCCCGCGCGGCAATAAAATCGCAAGAAGGATCACTGTCAGGCAAACCATGATCGCCGCAGCGGCGATCGCGACAGACATCCGATGCCGCTTTTGCGCCACGGCGACGCTCTCCGTCGACTGCTCCTCCCCGATGCCGCACCAAAGGCGGGAGACGGGGAGCGCAAAATGATCGGCGAGCGCGATGAGTTTTGCAACGTCCGGGCAGGTCACGCCGCGTTCCCAGCGGGAGACTGCATCGGTAGAGGTCTGCATGAAAGAGGCAAGCTGCTCCTGACTTTCATTTCTGGCAATGCGCTGCTCGGAGATCATCTTTCCAAGCTGCTCTACATGAAAGTCCCCCACAAAAGTTTGCTCCGCTTCTGCCTGCCCGCACAGTTTTTCCATAGTGATTCCGAGTGCAGCTGCAATTTCGCCGAGCTGTGAGATATCGGGCTCGGAGAGTCCGCGCTCCCACTTGGAAACTGTCTGCGGATGAAGATTGAGTTTGTCGGCCAATTGGGTCTGCGTGATGTTCGCAGCCTTCCGCAGTTCCTTTAATCTTTCGGAAAATTCACTCATTCGTGTTACTCCCTTACAGTATAACTATATCACAAATTTCAAAGATGCACAAGATAAAAATCCAATCAGACGCGGCGTCGGTTGAAAAATATAATGATGATATCAATTGTCACAAACTGTACGATTTCTGCGTCAGAAGAAGTGTAAGAGGTAAGACGTCTGCGTTTCCTGAAAAAATTTCGGGAAACGGTGAGTAAAAGGAAGCGTTCGCACGTTTCATAGATGAGAGGTGGAAAAAACGTGGCAGAAACAACCGACCGCAGCGCCGTCCTCTATGCCGCATTCTTAGGCGGAGACAAGGGCGCGCTGGAACAATTAGTCATCCTGCACGGCGATGCACTCACGCGATTTGCTTACTGCATCGTCAGAAACGACGCCGCCGCAGAGGACGTCATGGCGGATACCTTTGCGACGCTCATCGTCAGGCGCAAAAAATTCCGCGAGGGCGCCAAGTTCCGCACCTGGCTGTATACCGTCGCGCGCAACAGGGCGATCGACTATGTGCGCAAATACGGCAGACAGCGCACGCTTTCGGGGCTGGAAAACGTCCTCGTGGGCATGAACGGCGAAGATGCGCTACTCACACGGCAGCGCAACGAGACGCTGTACATAAGTCTGCAAAAACTGCCCGAGCAGTACAAGGAGGTCCTGTACTTAAACTATTTCGACGGGTTCTCCGTCAAGGAGATCTGCCATATCCTCAAAAAGAACGAAAAACAGGTATATAACCTGCTCTCCCGCGCAAGATCCGCCCTCAAAGAAATTCTTGTCAAGGAAGGTTACCATGAAAACGAATGACCAACGCATGAAAGAAATATACGAACGCGCAGACGTCAAGCGCGCCAGCAGAAGAAGACGCGTCAAATGGATCAGCGTTGCCGCGTGCTCTTGCAGCCTCGTGCTCGCGCTCAATCTGGTGCTGTTTGTGCCCTACCCTTCGGGACTTCCCGATATCTCCGCCTATTCCGGCAGCGAATACTATCCCCTGATGCAGCAGCTCAACGCGCTCACCTACCACAATATGAGCACCGCGCACAACAACTTCGAGGCGTGGTTCGGCGACCTGTTCAGCGGCTACGGCACGTCGGGGGACATGAACATGGGCGTTACTACGCCCGAATCCCCCGGCACAGCCGACGATCCGGGCGCTTCTACCGGCGGCGACTACAACGAAGTGACGGACAATCAGGAGGCGGGCGTCATCGAAGGCGATCTGTTCAAGCGCACGTCGGCGCACTTCTTCTATGTGAGCTTCAACGGCGATTCGCAGCTCCTGCTCAGTGCATTTACCATCGACAAAGAGGACAGCGCCTGCTGCGGCACACTCACCATTTCTGCCGAGAACGATTACTACTTCAGCAGCTACTACGGCGCAGAACTCTATCTGAGCGAGGACGGCGACACGGCGACCATCTTTGCTCCCGTCTACCTTGCCAAATCCAATAAACTCTATACTGCCGTCATCTCGGCGGACGTCTCCGACCCCGAGAACATGCAGGAGACGGGACGCGTCTATGTCTCGGGCAGCTATGTGACCTCACGCAAGGTCGGCGAGGACTTCCTGCTCATCTCCAACTTTGCCGTCAGAAACAATCCCGATTTTTCGGACGAATCCGCGTTCCTGCCGCAGGTGGGCACAGCGGACGAGATGGAGAGCCTGCCCATGCAGGACATCGTCTGTCCCGACACCGCCACGGCTGCGCGCTATACCGTCATCGTGCGGCTGGGCGAAGGGCTCTCCGTCGACGGGCACATCGCCTTCCTCTCCTACTCGCAGGAGGTGTATGTCTCCGAGGACAACATCTTTGTGACGCGCAGCTATTCGCAGACGACGCGCGAAGGGAACTATGAGCGCCGCGTCCCCTATACGCAGATCGCGTGCGTCTCCTATTCGGGCGACGGGCTGACGCTCCAAGGCAGCGCGGACGTCGCGGGCACGGTGCTCAACCAGTACTCTTTGGACGAACAGGACAATACCCTTCGCGTCGTGACGACGGTCTCGGAATCGAATGTCCGCATTTACGAAAACGGCAGCACTACATCGGCGGATGTGATCACTTCTTCCGGCACCAACGACAACGCATCCCTTTATGTATTAAGCCTTGACGACTTCTCCGTGATCGCCTCCCTGGAGCGCTTTGCACCCGAGGGCGAGGAAGTGACCTCCGTCCGCTTTGAAGAGGATATCGTCTGGGTCTGCACTGCGCGCATCTGGGAGCTGACCGACCCCGTGTTCCGCATCGATCTGACTGACCTCAACAATATCACCTACACCGACACAGGCACGATCGAAGGCTATTCTACGTCGCTTGTCGACTTTACGGACGGGACGCTCCTCGGCATCGGGCGCGGCAGCGATACCCTGCTCAAGATCGAGATCTATGAGCAGGGCGAGGATGGCGTCGTCTCCGTGGCGACATACGAGACAAATGCCGACTACTCGCAGGATTATAAGGCTTACTTCATCGACCGAGAAAACGGACTCATCGGACTGCACGTTTACGATTTCATCGAGGGCAGCAAATACCTTCTGCTGCATTTTGACGGCTACAGTCTGACCCCTGTCGCGAAGATCGACTTGACGAGCCGCAACTACGACACGACGCGCGCGGCCATTGTGGACGGCTGGCTGTATATACTGACAGACTTGTCCCGCGAAAACAATCAGAATGACTATCATGCCGAACCCGTTCCCGGGCTTGCGGAATAAGTCGCCCCTTCCCCTGCAATTATGCTCACCCCGCACCAATAGTGCATGAAACCTAAGTACGCCCCGAAGGCCTTGCCTTCGGGGCGCACTTGTTTTTACTGTTCTGTTTTACGGCAAAACGACGGGATTCATCGACGTTCTTTGGGCGCGAACTTCTCTTCAATTTGCTTCATCTCTTGCAGGAGCGATGCAAACTCCGCATCGGAAGCCGGATACTCAATCAAGCGCCGCCCGAGCGCCCTTGTCAGCAGACTTTATAGCCCGAGGCAAGTCCGCCCTCGCTCGTCTCGCGGTAGCGCTCGTTGAGGTCTCTGCCCGTCTCGTACATCGTTTTGACGACCAGATCGAACGAGATCTTGCGCGTCCCGGAGAGCACGCTCGCCAAATCGGCGCTGTCAATGGCGCGCATTGCCGCCACGGCGTTGCGCTCGATGCACGGGATCTGCACATACCCGCCGACGGGGTCGCACGTCAACCCGAGCTGGTGCTCCAACGCGATCTCCGCCGCGTACTCGGTGATCTCCAGAGAGTGCGCCGCAAGGCTGCACACGGCAGCTGCCGCCATCGCCGTCGCGGTGCCGATCTCCGCCTGACAGCCCGCCTCCGCCCCGCTCACCGAGGCATTGGTCTTAACGACGTTCCCGACGATCCCGCCCGTCGCCAGCGCGCGCCAGATCTGCTCGTCCGAAAGCCCGTCCCTGCGCTGCAGATAGAGCATGGTGGCGGGCAGGACGCCGCTCGCCCCGCAGGTGGGCGCCGTGACAACAACGCCGCCGCTCGCGTTTTCCTCCGCCGTCGCATAGGCGTAGCTGCACACGAGGCGGGTATGGTCGGTCGGATCATCGAGGTAGGCACGGTAAAGCGTCGCCGCCTTGCGCTCGACGCGCAGGGTCCCGGGAAGCACGCCCTCTTGCGCAAGTCCGCGCGCAATGGTCGCCTTCATGCTCTCCCAGACCTCGGCAAGGTAGTCGCGAAATCCCTTGTCCTCAAAGCGGAACACGACGTCCGCAAGCCCGATCTTCTCCTTCTCGCAATAGGCGCGAAGCTCGGAGAAATTGGCAAAGGGATAGACGTTCTCCGCCGTAACGGGCGCGCTGCCCGCCTCGCGAATGGTGCCGCCCCCGATGGAGAGATAGGTCACGGACAGCATCTCCCGCCCGCTTTCATCGTACGCGGTCATGACGAGCGTGTTGGGGTGAAGGAGCTCGCGCGTCTCATAGTCAAAGACGACCTGCGTTTTCTCCTGCGGCAGGACGCCGAGGACGGCGCGGTCGGTCAAGTGCCCCTTCCCCGTGCGGGCAAGCGAACCCTGCAGGACGACGCGGTAGCGCGCCGCGCCCGCCGTCCGCGATAAAAAGTCCTTTGCCGCACGCTCCGGTCCCATCGTATGCGAACTGGACGGCCCGCGCCCGATCTTGTATAACTCTCTTAATGACTGCATCATGTTCTCATTTTCCTTCGTTGTGTACACCTCATCTGTACCCGAGACGGTATTCTATCATACCGCTCCGCTTCTGTCAAGCAGGAACAGAGCGAGGGATCGCGGGATCGCGCGCCGCTTCGGATAAATCGCTTTCATCAAGCTAAACCTCTTTTTGCAGATAGACGTGCGGACAGCCCTCGTCCTCGTCGGCCGTGCCGAAGAGACTGTATCCGAGTTTTTCATAGAACGCCTGCACGCGCGTCTGGGCGTGGATAATAATTTTGTGCCCGCCCAGCTTTTTGATGAGCTCCTCCGCGCCGTGCAGCAGGCTTGCCCCGCAATGTCTGCCGCGGTATTCCCTGACCACGGCGATCCGCCCGACGGCGAATCCGCCATCGCACGCGTAGACGCGGCAGGTCGCAACGGCGCGAGGCCCGTCAAACAAGACGAGATGATGCGCCGCATCGTCCGTCCCATCGAACTCCGAAACAAACCCCTGCTCGTCCATAAACACTTCCTTTCGGATCGCAGCCGCCTCCCCGGGCAGGCAATCGTAACTTTTGATCTCCATAACGCCTCATATTTTGAAGTTTTCATAGTATTATGTCTGACATATTACTATGAAAATACTTGATTTTAACCTAAATTCCCCTTCTTTTGAGCCATTTTTCGCCAATCATCGCACCACGCAAGTCAATAACTTCCACGAAAAATCTCCCCTTTCGTAGGACATTTTTTGCCGCTCAACGCGCCTGAGCGGGCAAATTTAACAATAATCGCCAAATGTTTTTAATCCCCTATCTTCTTTCCTATTGTAGCCGATATGTCCCCTTCTGTCAATATGAAAACACATTTTGAACAGACAAAGCGCCCGCCGCGCTAGAGAGCGCGGCGGGCGCAAAGCCTATTCTTATGTATCAATGCGGAGCAATCAGATGGATTTACCCAGCTTGTATGCACGTATCGTCCAATAGCATAAGGGCGTAGCGAGTACGACAATGCCCGTCTCGCGATAGGCGGGGCAAGTCCTCAGCATGCCGTCCTTCTGGACACAGGGACTTGCAGGATCCTTGCCGCCACCGAAGCACCCGAGGCAACCGCGGATATTCATGCCATTCAGGAAAAAACGTGACCTCGCTGCCCGTCTCCTGCGCGCCGCACGTGAACGCCTCGATGAGCGCCGCCGCGCCCGTCTTGCGGGCTTCCGTCCAAAATTACGATCTTTTTCATAATACCTCACATTTTTGACGGGCGGGTCTCGGAATAGCTGTTCCAAACAAAGACCGTCCGCTCCTTTTCATCGGCACCTGCTCCGCATTGCAAATAGAGAGATAACGGTCATCCACCCTGCAGGATTCCTTCAGGTTTCACATATTTTCATAGTATTATGCCATACATAGTACTATGAAAAGAACTTATTTTACGCATTTACGACCATTTTTCGGGGGGGGTGACACCCTTCACCGCTCTGCACCCAACCATTCCCGCCCCGGAACATCCCCTCTTCAAGTGCAAAAAAAACGCTCTCAACACGCGTGAGAGCGTTTTTTTGCTTCGTAGAAATCTCAGCCCCTTGCCATTGCGGCAACCTTTTCCTTTAAGAGCAAGTACCCTTCCTCGGCGTCGTCAGTTGTGAGCACCGTCTTTTCCATGGGACAGATATCCGTCCCCGCGCGGTTGATGATGCGCTCCGTCAACGTCCCGTAGGAAAGCGGGATATGATGCGCCTCCAGGTACACCTTTGCACTCTGAGAAATTGTCCTTGCATAGACCGCGGCGATCTTGCTCTTTACGAACAGCATCGCCGCCGCCTTGCCGACGACGACGTCTGCGACGGAATATCCCGTCAGATCGACGCCGTCCGCGATCCAGCCCATCATCGGCGCAATGCCCCGACGATCGCTCGTCAGGCACTGTCCGTTTTTACAGAGACAAATGGTATGCCCTGCAAGCCCCTCTTTGGCAAGTTCAAGATCTGTCATGCTTCTCCCTGTTGAGCAATGCGCGCAGCCCCATCACGATGAAGGGAACAAGCACCGCCTGCAACACCATGCCCAGAAGCCCCGTCTGAATCTGCGACCAGATGAGCGCGGGCGTGAAGGGCGCGACCGACCGGAAGATGACGACCAGCAGCAGGAATGCCGCACGGCCCGCGACCTGCGCCAGGAGCACCGCGGGAAATGCCATCCAGCCGTTTTCCGCGATCTTCTTTGTGAACAGACCGGAGACCGCTGCAAAGACGGCGAGTTCCGCCATCATGAAGGGAAGGCGCGCCAATGCAGGCATCGGGTCGCCCCAAGCGGAGGTGATCGCAAAGCTCACAAGCGGCGAAAGAATGCCGATCCCCAGTCCCCAGACGCTGCCGAGAAGGCAGCCGCCCAGCAGGACGGGAAGATACATGGGCAGCCACTGCACGCCGCCCGCCTGTCCGAGTGCGAGGTGCACGAGCTGCGGCAGCAGTACCGCGAGCACGATGCAGCCGAGGGAGACGAGTCCCTTAACCGTCACTTTTATCTTCAACGAACAGTTGTGACGCACCAAAACATTTTCTAACATATCAGACTCCTTTGCCGAAATATTCGGCGATCGTTTTCATTTTTTCCTGCTGAGCGACCTTGAACGGGCAGCGCCTGTTGCAGTGCCCGCACTTCAGGCAGGCGTCCGCCTTGACGGCGAGCTTATCATAGTGGTTTGCCGCCATCTTGTCGCCCGCCATTGCGAGGTCGTAGTACTTGTTGACCAGCCCGATATCGATGCCCGCGGGGCAGGGCTGGCAGTGATTGCAATACACGCAGTTGCCCATGGCGGAGGCGGGCGTAAACTGTCCGATGACGGAATAATCACGCTCCTCCTTGGTCGCATTCAGGTATTGCATCAGCGCATGCAGATCATTAAGTCCCCGCACGCCCGGGACGACCGCGAGCACGGCGGGACGGTCCAGACAGTACTGGATGCACTGCGTCTTGGTCAGGGCGACACGGAAGGGCGATGTCTGCGCGGACAGCAGCTGTCCGCCATGAAAGGGCTTCATGACGGAGATACCGACGCCCTCCGCCTCGCACCTGCGCATGAGTGCGGCGCGCTCGGCCGTGGAACCGATGCCGTACTCGTCGCCCTGCTCCAGATCGTACGCGGGGTTGACGGAGAACATCATCATGTCGATAACGCCCGTATCGAGCAGTTTGTTCGCGACCGACGGCGTGTGCGACGAAAAGCCGATATGCCTGACGACACCCTGCGCCTTCAAGGTCTTGACGAAGTCAAAGATACCCGCCCTGTCGATATCGCGGATGTCGCTCTCCTCGTCCACGCAGTGCAAAAAGCCGAAGTCAACATAGTCGGTGCCGAGCGCCTTCATCTCCCAGTCGAACGTGCGCCTGATCTCATCTAAATTGCGCGACCAGCCGTACTCGCCGTTCTCCTTGTAGACGGCGCCGAAGTGCAGCTGAAAATGCACCTTCTCCCGCCTGCCGGCGATCGCCCGCCCGAACGGTTCATAGACGGACTTCCCGCCCGCGCACAGATCAAAGAAGTTGATGCCCGCGTCGATCGCCTCGCACACGGTCGCCTCGATCTCCTCTGCGGGGCTCGCCTGAATGCCGCCCATGCCAAGGCCCAGGGTCCCGATGCGCTCGCTGCCGTGCGGCAGTTTTCTGTATTCCATGCTCACTTCTCAAACTCCCTGGCGACGTCCTTCAACAGACTGCGGATGGGAAGGTGCTGTGGGCACGACTTTTCGCACTTGCCGCAGCCGATGCATTCGGACGCCTTGCCGTTGTTCTTGGTAAATACTTCGCGGTAGAAAAATCCGGCGCTCCAATCGTGATAGCCTACTTTTGCATTCATACAGGAAAAGAGGTCGGGAATGGAGATATGTTTGGGACAGCCGTCCGTGCAATAGCGGCATGCCGTACAGGAAATGAGGCGCATGGAACGAAGAATGTCACGCACTTCCCCGACCGCCGTTCTCTCCGCCTCGTCAAGAGGCCTGAAGTCCTTCATATACGAGAGGTTATCCTGCATCTGCGCCATATTACTCATGCCCGAGAGCACCATGAACATTCCCTCAAACCCCGCGGCAAAGCGGATGGCATAGCTTGCGGGGCTCGCCGTTCCGAGGCGGGCATAGACCGCCTTGGCATCCTCGGGCAGGTTGACAAGGTTCCCGCCCTTGACGGGCTCCATGACGATGACGGGCTTACCATGTTTTCTGCACACTTCGTAGCACTTTCTGGACTGGACGGCAGGATCCTCGTAATCAAGATAATTGAACTGGATCTGCACGACCTCAATCTGCGGATATTGGGTCAGAATGCGTTCCAGCATCTCCGCCGTGTCATGAAAGGAAATCCCGACATGCCTGACCTTTCCCTCTTTTTTCAGGTCGAACGCCGTCTCATAGGCGCGGCAGCGCCGGAACTTTTCAAAATTTTCGCGCGACTGCGCGTGCATCAAATAGAAGTCGAAATACTCCACGCCGCACGCCTTGAGCTGACTCTCAAAGAAGGGACGGATGTCCTCCTCTTTTTGAAAATAGGGCTCGGTCAGCTTATCGGTGAGAATGAATGACTCGCGCGGATGGCGCCTGACGAGGCAGTCGCGCAGCGCCGTCTCGCTCTTGCCCGAAAGATAGCCGTGCGCCGTATCGAAGTAATTGAAGCCCTCGGCAAGGAAGGCGTCGACCATGCGCTCGAACTCCGCGTAGTCAACCTCGCTGCCCTTCATCGGCAGGCACATGCAGCCGAAGCCGAAATTTTTATGTACGTTTTCAAACATACCCTTTCCTCCTTATGCTTTTGCCGCCTCTTCCACGCAGCGCAGCGCGTTGAGAGAGCGGGGATAGCCGATATACGGCAGACACTGGGACACGACGTCGATCAGAAACGCCTTGTCGTTTCCGATGCGCAGGTTTGCCTTGGCGTGGGAAGTAAGCTGCGGTTCGCACCCGCCCTGCGCCGACAGGAAGCAGAACGTGATCATCTCGCGCCGGCGCAGATCCAGCCCCGTGCGCGTGTAGTAGTCGCCAAAGCAGTTGTCCACAAGCCACTTGTTGATGTGCCGCGCCTCCTCGGCGCCGCTGCTCGCAAACCCGCGCATGCCCTCGCCGAAGATGTCGATCTGTACCTGCTCGCCCGCCGCAAGACGGTTTTCCGTCGTCGTGGTCGCCTGCCCTTCCAAGGGAAGCGAAATGCCGCGCGCCGTAAAGATCTCGTTGGTCGCCTTCAGGAAGGGAAACACCCGCCCGATGCCGAGGTACGCCGTCGCCTGATAGACAGTCTCCTTGACCTCGACGGGCGTCACGCCCATCTCCAGCGCCGCGGGCACGACGGCGCGGAACTCGTCGATGCCCTGACAGCCCAGAAGGGTCGCGAGAATGGCGAGCAAGCGCGTCTTGGCGTCCAGCCTGCTTTCCGCAATGACTTCGTCAAAGGCGAAGTTATCAAACCGTTCAATGAACTCGGGATCGGTCGCCGAAAGCTCCGATGTGTGACCCAGGCACATTCTCTCGTGATAAGCTTTTGCAGCCTCCGTTATGTGCATAGTTTCCTCCTTGTGATATTTTCCACCCGTTCGACGGGCAGACGAATGTAAGCTATCTGTTTCCTTTTTTATTATAGCTGCATTTCCGCCGCCCGTCAATCTTGATTTTGCCGCCAATCGATAAGCATTACTTATACGTTTGACGCGGTTTTGCAGGCATGCCGATGCAGTCCCCTTTTCCTTTACAGTATAATGCCATTTCCCCCTTCTGTCAAATGCTCATTTTTTATAGGAAAAAATGCGTTTTGGTTATGATGAACATCCGCGTTTACAAAACTTTAACAAAAAGCTAACACCGCGCAAAACTTTTTTACGATCTTATTAAAATCTGTCTGCTACAATATTTGACGAAACGGCGAAGGAGAACAACATGAAGGCAATCGATATACGCGGGCTGAAAAAAGTTTCCGCGGGCTGGGCGCGGTGAGGAATGCACGATTCCGAGCAGCTCGTTATCTCCGCCACGAAAAAAGCACCGCCAAAGCGGTGCCTTATGGTGGTGGGAAGAAAAAGGAAACTGACAATCTAAACGAGATTTTCTGCAGCTTCGCCTTGAAAGCTTCTGAATCGGGATAGCTTTCTGTCTCTGTTGAGATCTAGGCTTCGCCGATTCCTCGCGCAAACACGTGGGAATACACGATTCCGAGCGGCTCGTTATCTCCGCCACGAAAAAAGCACCGCCAAAGCGGTGCCTTATGGTGGTGGAGATAACGAGATTCGAACTCGTGGCCTGTACGTTGCGAACGTACCGCTCTACCAACTGAGCCATATCCCCATAAATTGTACCTTGATTATAGCATAATCCTCAAAAAAAGCAAGCGTTTTTTTGTCCTTTTCCAAAAAAACTTGCACCCATTCATACAGGAAATTGCTCTTCGATGTTAAAATCCAGTCCGTTTTCCTCCGATTCCTCCCACCGCTCCCGAATGAATTCCAAAATGTGCACATAAGCAGCCTTGGATCCCTCGCCGTAGAGATCCAGCTTTCCCTGTATTTCGTTCTCCTGCAATTCTTCCAGAGCGATCGTAACTTCATCGATCAAATCGAGCAGCGTCATATGTGCATCTGCAGTTATCATAGACCGTTTCATACATTCATCTCTTATATTGCATTAATTTGCATGATTATAGCATAACCAAACTGCGATTTCAAGCATACGCATGGGATTTTTGCATGACAACACAGATTTCTTTGCAATTATGCCACAAAATCAATTGACAATTGCGCCCAAAAGAGAGTAAAATAAACCATGCAAACGACGGGGGCATAGCTCAGTTGGTTAGAGCGCATGCTTCACATGCATGAGGTCACAGGTTCGAGCCCTGTTGTCCCCACCATAAAAAAGAAAGGGCCTTGTGCCCTTTCTTTTTTATGTGTCGGGAAGCCGGCGAACCTCCGCCCGAGGAGACGCGGCGCATAGGAACAAACCTGCTCGGGCGAGGGGCGCGCGTAAGCCCCGCCGGGGGGACCCCTTTAGGGGTGTCGGCGGAGCCCTGTTGTCCCCACCACGTCGAAACACGACGAATTTCGCAGCATCCGACAGAACGCCTGTCGGATGTTTGCTTTTACGTCGGTTTCTCCTTTTCCCAAAAAGTTCTTCGATACTTTTTGGGAGCCCTGAAATGCCTTGTGCCCTTTCTTTTTTATGTGTCGGGAAGCCGGCGGGCAATTGCCAAAGCGGGCAGCTCCCCTATCGTAATAAGAAAATGTGACAAACTTTTTGTTCGTCATTTTTATAAATTATTGTGTCGTTGTACACAAAATATTTTATGAAAAAATGCGGTGAAATCTCAAAAATTGCGCTCACAAAAGCGTTGCAAGACGCGTCCGTTGTGGTATAATAGTTATGACGATAATAAAGGAGTAAACCTTTATGAGCTACCTGACTTTGGATCATGTGAGCAAGCAATACCATTCGGGCGATATCACCGTAGACGCTCTGAAAGACGTTTCTTTTTCGCTGGAGAACGGTGAATTTGCCGTCGTGCTCGGCTCTTCCGGCGCGGGCAAGACCACCCTTTTGAACTTGCTGGGCGGCATGGATAAGGCAACTTGCGGCACGATCGATCTGGACGGCAAGAACGTCACCGCCCTGGATAAGCGCGGCCTGACCAACTACCGCCGTACGGACATCGGCTTTGTCTTTCAGTTCTACAACCTCATGCCCAACTTAACGGCGCTTGAAAACGTGGAGATCGCGGTCGAGATCTGCAAAAACGCGCGCGACCCGCGCGAAGTACTCGACGAAGTGGGACTTTCGGAGCGGCTCAATAACTTCCCCGCGCAGCTCTCGGGCGGCGAACAGCAGCGCGTGTCCATTGCGCGCGCGCTCGCCAAGAATCCCAAGCTGCTCTTATGCGACGAGCCGACGGGCGCGCTCGACTATGTCACGGGCAAGGTCATCTTAAAACTTCTGCACGACGTCTCCAAGGAGCAGCACAAGCCCGTCATCGTCGTCACGCACAACGCGGCACTCAAGGACATGGCAGACAAAGTCATCCATATCAAGAGCGGCATGATCGAGGCGATCGAAGAGAACGCGCATCCCATGCCCATCGAGGACATCGAGTGGTGAGCGTATGAGAACATATTTAAAGACGCTTTGGCGCATGTTCCGCCGCCACTACGCCCGTCTCATCTCCATCATCCTCATGGTAGTCGTGAGCGTCGGACTGACTTCGGGGATCGGCATGGCGACGGACAAGATCGATCACTCCATCTCCGACTACCACGCGCAGCAGAACATGAGCGACCTCATCCTGATGAACACCGAAGGCGCGTTCACCGAGGACGATCTTGCCCTGGTTCAGGACCGCTACGGCGCGGAAAACGTGCTGCTCGGCGGATTTTTGGAGTTCGAAGTCTCGGACGGCACGGCGGTCGTGAACGATACCGAGCTTACGCTGACGGGCGTTCCCGACGGCATCGTGCGCGTCTACATTTATGACTGCGACGACCCCGCGGACGTGGGCATCAACGAGTTTGCCGAAATCACCCGCTTTGACGCGGACGATACGGAGGGCGCGATCGCAGTGTACACCGAGCGCGGCACGACGCAGTTCCCCGAAAAGACGCAGACTGAGCGCTATACCCTCTCCGCGACGATGACGGAGCATCTGGACGAATTTTATTACGAACAGATGGATATGACGCTGGAAGCCGACCTCGATGTGACCATTCCTCTCTCGCAGGAATACTACCTCGCGGGGACGGTGTACAACCCGCAGCACATGGCGGTGCGCGACGACGTCAGCTTCACCGAGATCGAAGGCGAGGAGGACGAATATGAGCCGCTCGCCGCGATCTACTATGTCTTCGGCGACCTCGTCGACGTGACCGTGGAGGCGAGCGTCACGGGGACGGTGACCATCCCCGCCCTCTTCCCGGGCATGGAGGAGACACAGCAGGAGATCGACACCACGCAGGAAGAATCTGTTCAGATCGCCGCGACGGAGCTGCTCAATCAGATCTATATCACCCTGCCCGAGGCAGACTCCCTGCTCTTTTCCATCGGCTACAACGCGGACGTCGATGCGGAAGTCTCCGCCATCGAAACGCTGTTTGCCGACCGGTACGCGGACGGGACGATCGAGACGCTGACGATGGAGGAAAACTATTCCTTCCGCTCCTTCCATGAATACAGCGGCAAGATCCTTGGCATCGGCATCGTGCTGATGGTCGTGTTCCTCTTTGTCACCGTGCTGGTGGTGCTTTCCACCGTCACAAGACTGTTGGATGAGGAGCGCTCGCAGATCGCCTGCCTGATGACGCAGGGCTATTCCCATGCCCGCATCATCGCAAAATATCTGCTCTTTGCCTTCATCGGCACCGCAATCGGCGGCGTGGGCGCATACTTCGCAGGCCTTGGCGTCTCGCGCATGATCTACGTCAACTTTGAATGGGAATATGCGCTGCCCGCCTACTCCTCCAACATTGCGATCGGCTTCTTTATCGGCACATTTGCGCTCATCCTCCTGTCCACGCTCATTGCGACGGCGGTCGCGGGACACAAGCTCACCCGCCAGCAGCCCGCAGACCTGCTGCGCCCCAAAGTCCCCAAGCGCGGCAAAAAGGTGTTTTTAGAGCGCATCCCCTTCCTCTGGAACAGACTCTCCTTCAAGTATAAGTCCACGATGCGCAACGTACTGCGCTTCTACGGAAGATTCCTGATGACCGTCGTCTCCGTCGCCTGCTCGACGGCGCTGGTGCTCGCGGGTTTTGCCATCCTCGACTGCTGCCTCTTCCAGGACATCGGCGGCACGGCGATGATCGGCATCTCCATCATCGTGCTTGCGTTTGCGGCGCTGCTCAACTTTGTCGTGACCTACACGCTGACCAATATCAACATCAGCGAGCGCGAGCGAGAACTTGCGACCCTGATGGTGCTTGGCTATCAGGACAACGAGGTCGCAGGCTATATCTACCGCGAGATCTACATCACCAGCGGCATCGGCATCCTGTTCGGACTGCCCCTCGGCGCGCTCGTCTGCCAGTTCATCTTCGTTGTCATGGGCTTCGGATCCGTGCCGGGCATTTCCTGGTTCGTGTGGATCCTCGCGCCCGTGCTCTCCATCATCTTTACCGTCCTCGTTACGCTCATGCTGCGGCACAAGATCGTCCGCATCGACATGAACGAATCGCTCAAGGCAATCGAATGATCAGACGAAATATGCGCACCGCGCTTTCTGCGCGGCGCGCCTTTCTTTGCGATCATTATTTTGCAGACTTGTTTTTTGCGCGCAGCTGTGTTATACTGAAATGAAAGGAGGTCTCTATGGAAGAATTTTGGGAAACACTTAAGAACATCGGTCAGGATTTTGTCCAGAATACCGGTCTTGCCATCGTACGGACGATCGCATTTTTGGTGCTGGGTCTCGTCATCATAAAGATCGTACGCGTCATTGCGCAATCGGCAACATATAAAAGCAAATTGGACAATGCCGCCTCAACCTTTGTCGTCTCGATCATCACCGTTGTTCTGTACATTGCCCTCATTATCGTGTTGGTAAGCTCCCTTGGTTTCTCGACCGCGGGCATTATCGCGGCTTTTTCCGCCGTCGCGCTCGCCGTCGCGCTCGCACTGAAAGACAGCCTTGCAAGCCTTGCGAACGGCGTCATCATCATCTTTACGAAACCTTTTAAAAAGGGGGATTACGTCGAGATCAACGGCATGGACGGTCTTGTACAGGATATCCGCCTGTTCAACACAAAGATCCTGACATACAGCAACGAAGAAATTATCGTGCCAAACAGCGAGGTCCTCGGGAGCAAGCTCATCAATTACAGCACGATGCCTCTGCGCCGCGTCGTACTTGCAGTTCCCGTCCCCTACGCTTCCGATATCGGCGAGGTACGGAAAATTATGCTTGACTGCGCTTCGGCACATCCCTGCGTCGTCTCTTCCCCCGCGCCCTCCGTCGTGCTGGATGCGTTTGACAGCAGCGCATTGAAACTTTCCGTACGTGTGTGGACGCTCAATGAAAATTACTGGACGGTCAACAACGAACTCAAAGAAAACCTCTTCAACGCGCTGCGCGAACATGGGATCGAAATTCCCTTCGATCGCCTGGATGTGCAGCTTGTCGGCGGAAACAAGGAAGGAGACAACGCATGACAAAGTTTTTATTATCGGAATCATCCGTCAGCTTTACGCAGCTCGCCATTGAGTATATCGTCTACGCCGCGATCATCGTTATCGGCATTCTTCTCCTGTTCGCCCTGCGGCGCTGCGGCAGGCTGCCCAAACACGCGGAACTTGCCAAAAAGCTCACAGATTTTGAAAGCGATCTGCGCGCCTTTCAGAGCAGTGATAAACATCTCTCCGGCTATCGCTACTTCAGGAACATTTCCAAACTCATCAAACGTGCCGACAAACTTCTGTTTTACTCTGCGCAAATGGCGGACAGAGAGCGCGACAGCGACCTCGGCAGCGCATCGCTTCTCGTTGAAAATGCGCGCGATCTCTTACAGCCCCTGCGCTATGACAGAGACGCGGAACAGAATTCCTTTGCCGTTTCGGACGCCGCGGACAAGGTCCATGCCGCCGCCGAAACCGTGAACGACATTCTCAAACGCGACGCACAGCTCAAGGCAAAACGCGCAAAAAACAAGAAACAATCATAAAAAAACGATGCTTCGCCAAAGAAAATCGATCAATGATTGCGCCGCCGCGGAAACTTCCGCGGCGGCGCAATCATATTTTTGTAAATGAGGCGCAAAAAATCGACGAGACGCTTGCAAACTGCCCGTAAGTGTGCTATATTGTCTGTGTTGCATGGCTAACTTTTTCACATAGTTGATACAATGCGACTATTTGAGAGTTTGCGTGACAACAAACCGGAGATGCAGGGCTTGATCAGAGCATGCTTTTTTCACGCCCTGCGCAAATTTAGGAGGTAAGATATGAAGCAAAAACTTGCCGTCATGCTGCTTGCGGCCGGCATGGCGTTCTCCTGCGCGTTTCCCCTTGCTGCCTGCAACGGGAACGGGGACGCACCGCATGAGCATGTCTATGTAGACGGCGTCTGCACCGGATGCGGCGCGCTCGAACCGCAGCCCACCGATGGGCTGGAATTCACCCTCACCGGGGATGCGGAATATACCGTGAGCGATTACACCGGTACAGATAGCGAAGTCACAATCACCCCGACCTACAGGGGCATTCCCGTCACAGGCATTGGGGAATGGGCGTTCCAAAGCAGCGAACACGTTACAAGCATCACGATTCCCGACAGCGTCACAAGTATTGCAGCAAGCGCGTTCAGTGGTACCGCATATTACGAGGACGACAGCTACTGGGAAAATGACGTCCTCTATATCGGCAATTATCTGATCGATGCGCGAGGCATTTCGGGTGCATACACGATCAAAGACGGCACAAAGGTAATCGCAGATAATGCGTTCCAGTATTGCCGGTCCCTTACAGGCATCACGATCCCCGACAGCGTCACGCACATTGGGGATTATGCGTTCTATGATTGCAGCAGCCTTACAAGCATCACGATCCCGAGCAGCGTCACAAGCATTGAGTTCGGTGCGTTTGATGATACTGCATATTACAATGATGAAAGCAACTGGGAAAACGGCGTCCTCTATATCGGCAACTATCTGATCAAAGCACGCTCTGCTCTTTCGGGCGAATACACCATCAGAGACGGCACAAAGGCAATCGCAGATAATGCGTTTCAGTTGTGCCAGTCCCTTACAGGCATCACGCTTCCCAACAGCGTCACATGCATTGGGGATTTTGTATTTCGGGAGTGCAACCACCTTGCAAGCGTCACGATCCCGGACAGCGTCACGCGCATTGGAAACAGCGCGTTCCAGTTTTGCGGCAACCTTACAAGCGTTACGATTCCGGACAGCGTCAAAAGCATTGGGGGTTGGGCGTTCTCCGGCTGCGGCCTGACAGGCATTACAATTCCTGACAGCGTCACAAGCATTGGAAGCGGCGCGTTCCAATATAGCTCCAACCTTGCCAATGTGACGATCGGCAACAGCGTTACATATATTGGCGATGATGCGTTTAGTGAATGCCGCAGCCTTACGAGCATTACGATCCCGGACAGCGTCACAAGCATTGGGATGGGCGCGTTCTCTTGGTGCCTGGATTTAACAACTATCTCGATTCCCGACAGCATAGTAAGCATTGGGGGTGGTGCGTTTCATAATACTGCATATTACAATGATGAAAGCAACTGGGAAAACGACGTCCTCTATCTGGGCAATCATCTGGTCGAAACACGCGAGGCTCTTTCGGGTGCATACAGCATCAGAAACGGAACAAAGGCAATCGCCGAACATGCATTTGCCGGCAACAGTAATCTTACAGGCATCACAATTCCGGACAGCGTGACAAGCATTGGGGATTCGGCATTCTGGCGTTGCAGCGGTCTTACGAGCGTCACGATCCCGGGCAGTGTCACCCGCATTGGGGATTCATCGTTCGCCGAATGCAGCAGCCTTACAAGCATCAACGTTTCTGAAAACAATGCAACCTATTCCGGTCAGGACGGGATTTTATACAATAAGGCAAAGACGCGGATCGTCCACGTTCCAAGGGCAATCCAGGGAGAAGTCACAATTGCCGAGGGCGTCACAAGCATTGGGGAGTATGCATTCTCTGATTGCAGGGAGATCACAAGCATCACGCTCCCGGACAGCGTCACAAGCATTAAATACGGTGCTTTCTCCTTTTGCCTCGATCTTGCAAGCATCACGATCCCCGGCAGCGTCACAAGGATCGGGGAGAGGGCGTTCGAGAATTGCAATCTTTCAAGCATCACGATTCCTGACAGCGTCACCAGCATTAGGGGTGGTGCGTTCACTAATTGCGACAACCTTACCAGCGTAACGTTCGAGAACACGGAAGGCTGGTCGGTAGAAGGTTGGGATGGTCAAATCAATAATATCGACGTAACCGATCCTGCTCAAAATGTGGTATATCTCACGGATACATACCTTTGGTACGACTGGACATGCGGCGAGTAAAGGCGCCCCTTCGTCTGCGCAAAATCATCACAATACCGCACTTATATAAGCAAGCCGCCGCCCCGAAATCTGCGATTTCGGGGCGGCGGTGTTTTTGATAAAATATAATTTCCACTTATGGAAAAACCTGCCAGGGCACGAACGCCAAAGGGCAATCAATTGCCCGTCATGTCAAGATACTCGTCGAAGGTCACGTTCTTATCGAACACCTTGCCGCCGTCCAGGACGATGATGCGGTTGCAGACGGTGTTCATCAGCTCCTGGTCGTGCGAGGTGAGCAGCATGCAGCCCTTGAACGCCGTCAGCCCGTTGTTGAGCGAGGTGATGGACTCGAGGTCCAGATGGTTGGTCGGCTCGTCGAAGATGAGGAAGTTTCCCCCTTCCAGCATCATTTTGGCGAGCATGCACCTGACCTTTTCGCCGCCCGAGAGCACCTTCGCCTCCTTGAGCGCCTCCTCGCCCGAGAAGAGCATGCGCCCAAGCCAGCCGCGCAGGTACTCCTCGTAGTGGTCCTTGGAGAACTGCGAGAGCCACTGCACGAGCGTTAAGGAACAGCCGTCAAAGTACTCGCCGTTGTTCTGCGGGAAGTAGGAAGCAGAGATCGTCTTGCCCCATTTTATCGTGCCCGCGTCCGGCTCCGCTTTGCCCATGAGGATATCGTAGAGCATGGTGACGGACGTCGATTTGTCGCACAGAATGCCGATCTTGTCCCCCTTTTGCACCGTGAAGGAGATATTCTCAAAGTACCCCGCCTTGGTCAGTCCCTCGACGGCGAGGATGTCGTTGCCGATCTCGCGCTCGAGCTTGAAGTCGATAAAGGGATATTTGCGAAGAGAGGGCTTGAAGTCGGAAATGGTCAGCTTCTCCAGCTCCTTCTTTCTGGACGTCGCCTGACGGGACTTGGACGCGTTCGCCGCAAAGCGCGCAATGAACTCCTTGAGTTCGGCGGCGCGCTGCTCCGCCTTCTTGTTGGCGTCCTTCTGCTGACGCGCCAGCAGCTGCGAGGTCTGATACCAGAAATCGTAGTTGCCCAAATACAGATTGATCTTACCAAAGTCCACGTCGCAGATATGCGTGCAGACCTTATTGAGGAAGTGGCGGTTGTGCGAGACGATGATGATGGTGTTCTCAAAGTCCAGCAGATAGTTTTCCAGCCAGCGCACCGTCTTTAAGTCGAGGTTGTTGGTCGGCTCGTCGAGGAGCAGGACGTCGGGATTGCCGAACAGCGCCTGCGCGAGCAGCACCTTGACTTTCTGCTTGGCGTCCAATTCGCCCATCGTCATGTAGTGATATTCCTCGGGAATGTCCAGCTCGTTTAAAAGCGTCTGTGCCTCGCTCTCTGCCTCCCAGCCGCCGAGCTCGGCAAACTCCGCCTCCAGCTCGGACGCGCGCACGCCGTCCTCCTCGGTAAATTCGGCATGGGCATAGAGGGCGTCCTTTTCGTCCATGATCTCCACAAGGCGCTTGTGCCCGAGCATGACGGTCCGAAGCACCGTCTCAAAGTCGTACTTGTTCTGGTTCTGCGCGAGCACGGACATGCGCTCGTTTTTGCCGAGGATGACCTCCCCCTTGTTGGGCTCGATCTCGCCCGATAAGACCTTCAGGAAGGTAGACTTGCCCGCGCCGTTCGCGCCGATGATGCCGTAGCAGTTGCCCGGCGTAAATTTTAAGTTGACATCCTCAAACAGCTTCTTGCTGCCGTACTGCAGGCTGACTCCGTTGACCTGTAACATAGTATTCTCCTCAATGTATTCCGATGGCATTATACCATATCGTCCATCTTTAATCAAACAAAAAGGCAGCATTTGGAAAAATAATCAGGCGCAACGGGCAACAAAATATGATTGACAGCCCGTCTGCGACATGGTATGATAAAATCAATATACTGAACGCAAAGGAATGGAATTTTGCATGATCGTACACTGTAACGGCATCGACATTTTTTATGAAGTGCGCGGCAGCGGCGCACCCCTTCTCATGCTGCACGGCAACGGGGAAACGCACGCCATTTTTGACGAGGCGGCAGATCTGCTGGCGCGCTGCTTCACCGTCTACACCCCCGACACGCGCGGACACGGGGCGAGCTCTCCCGTTTCCGAATACCACTATCAGGACATGGCGTCAGACGTCATTTGCTTTATCCAAGCGCTCGGGCTTGCACGTCCTATTCTGTACGGCTTTTCGGACGGAGGAATCACGGCGCTGCTCGTCGCACAGCAGCGGCCCGACCTTGTGTCCCGCGTCATCGCAAGCGGCGCCAACGCCTGCCCCGAGGGACTGACCGAGGACTTTTTATCCGAGATCCGCGCCGCCGAGGCAAAGCAGCACGATCCCCTTCTTTCGCTCATGCTCACCGAGCCGCACATGGACGAGCGCGCGCTCGCCGCGATCTCCGTGCCCGTCTATCTTCTGGCGGGCGAACATGACGTCGTGCGAAAGGAGCACAGCGAATGGCTCGCCAAGGTCATAAACTGCCCGCTCAAAGTGCTGAAAGGACAAAATCATGATAGCTATGTCACGCATAGTACTATGATTGCGGCCGAAATTCTGAAAATACTCGGCATTTCAGACGAAAATGCGGGGTAAAATGTGCAAAATCGGCACGAAAAACCCAAAACAACAGAAAGCGCGCCGCCTGCGATAAAAATCGCAGGCGGCGCGCCGTTTTATGCGCCTATTTTGGCTATTTGTGTTGTACTATGTTTGGCATAGTACTCTTTTTACGTTCATATTTTACAAACAGGTAGGCAACGATTACCCCTACAACGAAAAGAACGAGCCCTAAAACGAGGTCAAGCACATTCAGTTCCACGCCCCATGCCTGATAGACGGCATACACGTCGGGATTGAAGAACATGGTCACGATCGAGCCCAAAGACAGTCCACAGATGACGAAGAATGCCGGCGCTCTGCGCTTTTCAAACAGCTTCGTGAGCAATTTTGAGAATGTCACAAGCCCTAAGAGGAACCCCACGGCGAGGCAGGCATAGACGCCGAATACGGCGGGATTTTCCTGCCAGTAACTCAGGTGCACCGACTGCATGATCGGCGTAAAGTACCCGAACGCCATGAGCAGCGCCGTGGCGCTCAGCCCGGGGACAACCTGCGTGATCGCTACGACATAGCCCAGCACGAGAAAGAGAATATAGTGCCCGACATTCAGATTTTCGAGCGAGCGCACCCCCTCAGAACCATACACTGAAATGAGTGCGATCGCAACGGGAATGAGCAATCCGACGACAAATAACCCAAGGCGCAGCGGCGACTTTTTCTCCCCTTTCACCTCGTCCAGCACGGCGGGGAATGCGCCCAGCATGAGTCCTGCAAACAGCCCGATGACGGTGAATGGACTGATATCGATGAGCCGCTGGATGGCGAGAAACCCAAGCACAAACCCAACGACCAGCCCGATAGCGATGGGGATGAGAAACTTCACACATCGCTTGAATTTCCTGACAATGTTCCCGAGCGCATACAAAAGTTTGTGATACAGCTTGAAGATGATGGCAACCGTCGAGCCGCTCACCCCGGGGACGATGACCGCAAGTCCGATAAAGAAGCCTAAAACACCCGCCTTGGCGATTTCTCCGCCGTTTTTATAGGTCAGATCGGGCTCATTTTCCGATAATTTTGCCTCATTTACCCCCTCTTTTTCGCGCTCAACACGCGTCTCGGCGGCAGCTTCTTCCTCGCCGGGTCCCTTCTGCCCGCCATCGGGCGGGTCCGTGAGCTGAACGATATCCTGCGTCTTATGATCTTGTTCTTGCTCCATAACGATCTCCTTACATGATTACTGCCAGTATAGCACAACCGCCACGCGGGCGCAACCGTTTCAACGGTAAAATATGAGAAGAGGTCCTGCAACTCCTGCAAGACCTCTTTTATCATTTCAATCAGACAATGCCGTGCGCCATCATGGCGTCAGCGACCTTGATGAAGCCCGCGATGTTTGCGCCCGTGACATAGTCGCCCTCGCAGCCGTACTCCTTTGCCGCCTTGTCCATGTTGTGGTAGATGTTCACCATGATATTCTTGAGCTTGGCGTCCACTTCCTCGAACGTCCAGAACAGTCTGCCGCTCGACTGCGCCATCTCCAGCGCGCTCGTCGCAACGCCGCCCGCGTTCGCCGCCTTTGCGGGCAGGAACACGACGCCCGCCTTCTGGAATACCTCGATGCCCTCAAGGTCGGTAGGCATGTTCGCACCCTCCGCAACGTACTTCACGCCGTTCTTGACGAGCAGCCTTGCGGACTCGCCGTCGATCTCGTTCTGCGTCGCGCAGGGAAGCGCCACGTCGCAGGGAATGGACCAGATGCCCTTGCAGCCCTCGTGATACTCCGCGCCGGGAACGCGATCCGCGTACACCTTAATGCGCGCGCGCTCGACTTCCTTGATCTGCTTGACGACATCCAGCTTGATGCCTTCCTTGTCGTAGATATATCCGTTGGAGTCATACAGCGCGACGACCTTTGCGCCCAGTTGCTGCGCCTTTTCGGTCGCATAGATCGCGACGTTGCCCGAACCGGAGACGACCACCGTCTTGCCCTTG
Organism: Candidatus Gallimonas intestinigallinarum; assembly: GCA_944338075.1. Classification (GTDB taxonomy): domain Bacteria; phylum Bacillota; class Clostridia; order Christensenellales; family Borkfalkiaceae; genus Gallimonas; species Gallimonas intestinigallinarum. The sequence continues at coordinate 32,032 of CALVLM010000014.1, forward strand.
AGGCTGTCACCGCGCGCGTTGAGCGCCTCCTCGGTGATATACACAAGCCCGTAGCCCGTCGCCTCGGTGCGCACAAGGCTGCCGCCGTAGGAGAGCCCTCTGCCCGTCAGGACGCCGACGTGCTCGTCGCGGATACGCTTGTACTGCCCGAACAGATAGCCGATCTCTCTGCCGCCGACGCCGATATCGCCTGCGGGGACGTCGGTATCCTGCCCGATATGACGCTGCAACTCGGTCATAAAGCTCTGGCAGAACTTCATGATCTCGTTGTCCGACTTGCCCTTGGGATCGAAGTCGCTGCCGCCCTTGCCGCCGCCGATGGGAAGCCCCGTCAGGCTGTTCTTGAGGATCTGTTCAAGTCCAAGGAACTTGATAATGGAGAGGTTGACGGAGGGATGAAAGCGCAGCCCGCCCTTGTAGGGACCGATCGCGCTGTTGAACTGGACGCGGTAGCCCTTGTTGACATGCACCTGACCCGCATCGTCCACCCACGGCACGCGGAACATGATGACGCGCTCAGGCTCGACAAAGCGCTCCAGAAGCGCCGCCTTCTCATACTCGGGATGCTTCGCGACGACGGGACGCAGACCGTTGAGGATCTCCGTCGCCGCCTGATGGAACTCGGGTTCACCAGGGTTCTTCGCCTTCAATTCAGCCAACACTCTTTCAACATAATCCATAAAAATATTTCTCCTTTTTCCGCCCGACCGTGCAGCGGGATTACTTCTGTCCTTTATTATACCAAATTCGGCAGCCAAACACAATCAAACCACCCTAAAGAACGTATTTCCTTTGCTTATGTCGTGCAGTATTGCTTATATTGTATATAAGTTGACATTATAGTATGGGTGAAAAAAAGGGACAAACTTACATTCGTCCCCATGTTTTTCTTATCGCTGATTTAATATTTGATCGAAAATCCCTGCGCCTTCAAAAACTCCGCTGCCAGATCCATCCAGTGCGCGACGTGGGCGCAGAGTTCTTCCAGCCCGTCGTTGATCTCCGCATCCGCCGTGGACAGCCCGTGATCACCCTGCCCGAACACATGCAGTTCTGCGCTGACACCCGCCCTGAGCAGCGCGTCATACAGCAGCAGCGTGTTCTGCACAGGCACACACCTGTCCTGCGCCGTCGCCCACAAAAAGACGGGCGGCGCATCGGACCGCACATGCTTTTCCAGGGAATACGCCTCATATGGCACCGCATCCGCGCAGAAATTGCGCATGGAATCGGCGTGCCAAAGCGCTTTTTCACTCGTCACGACGGGATAGGCAAGCACCGCCGCATCGGGGCGAAGGCGCGCCCTGTCCCCAAGGGGAAGCAGCGCGCGATCGTCCCATAATAGCGTCAGACACCCCGCGAGATGCCCGCCCGCAGAGAACCCCATGACGGCAATATGCCCGCCGTCGATGCCAAGCTGCTCGGCGTGGTCGCGCAGGTACGCCATTGCCATGCCCGCCTGCAACAGCTGGACGGGATAATGCATGGGCGCGACATCGTAGGTCAGCACGAAACAGTCAAATCCCCTTGCAAGAAACTGAAGGGCGACGGGCTCGCTCTCGCGCTCGGAGATCATCGCATACGCGCCGCCCGGTATGACGAGAATGGCGGGATGCGTCCTGCGGCGCGCCATCTCGCGCATGGGCGTGTGCGTATAGCAGGTGAGATACCCCTGCCGCGCCTCACCGCGCGGAACCCCAAATGCCTCGTACAAATCAATCTTTTTCATTCTTACTCCTTTGCCGCAAGGTCGGCGAGATATTCAAAGGAACGGCGGAGTTCGTCCGGCTCGTCGTAGTCGCGGGCGTAATTTTCAATGAGCACCGCGCCGTCAAAGCCGATGTCCCGAAGCCGCGCGAACAGTTCCGCAAAGTCAAAGACGCCCTGTCCCGGAAGACACATTTTGCCCTCTGCCGTCACATCGCTGACGTGCACGGTCGCAAGACTTTCACCCATATCGGCGAGGTATTCCCGCCAGTCATAGCCCGTGATGCGCGCCTGCTTGATATCCAGCACGCCGCCGAGGTCAGGGCAATCTTTCTTCAGCAGCGCAAACAGTCCCGGGCGGTTATAGAGCGCCCATTCGACGTTTTCGTAGCACAGCCGCACGCCCGCCGCGCGACAGGTCTCATAGATCTGCGCCGTGATAGCGGAAAAACGCTGCCAGTTTTCACGAAAGGTGCGCTTGAGGCGCGCAATGCCGTGGAAGGTATAGTTGCGCGCGCCAAGAATGTTCGCCGACGCCAAAACCTCCCTGAGCCAGCCGTTGGCATCCTCCAGGACGCGCGGATGCTCGGCATAGAGCTGCGGCTCGTACTGCGTGTTGAGGACGTGCACGGAGTGGATCTCCACCCCGCCCTTTGCCGCCGCCAGCGTGTGTGCAAAGGCGGGCGCATATTCGCAGAAGGAGGTCAGAAACACCTCGGCGCAGGGAACGCCCCACGCGTCAAAGAGCGGCAGCGCCTCTTCGTTGTTCTTGCGCAGAAAAAGCGACGCGGTGGAAATGCCGACCTTCATCAATAGAACCTCTCCATCAGCTCATCGGCGACGGTGTCCATCCAGCCCTTGGTACAGTACAGCGTGAGAATGGTGAAGCGGTCGCGGATCTTGTATGCCTCCAGGAACATGCGGCGCACGGTGTCCGCCTCGACATCCAGCTGCGAGAAGCGCGTAGGACAGCCGAGAGAGACGAGCACCTCCTCTGCATAGGTATGCCCCGGAAGCTTTGCCGCCTCGGCATAGACGCGCTCACAGCCCTCGAACGCGGGACGGCTCTTGAGCGTCTCATAGAGATAGAGAGAGACGATCGTCCCCAGCCCCACCTTGACGCCGTGCAGCGGGATGCGCTTGCCGCGGCGCAGGAAGTCCATTTCCAGAAAGTGACTCATGTGGTGCTCCGCGCCGGATGCGGGACGGGAATTGCCCGCAATGACCATCGCATAGCCGGAGACGAGCAGCGCCTCCATGAGCTTTTCCACGCCCGCCGCCTCGCCGCGCTGCAGGGCGGGAATGCTCTCGTCGCAGGCGCGGACGGCGTCATACATGAGCGAAGCCGCCTCCTCCCCGTACACCTCGCCCGTGAGATAGGAGGAGATGCGCCAGTCGGTGAGGCAGCAGTACTTGGCGAGGATGTCCCCCACGCCCGCGCCGATCATGATGCGGGGCGCCCTGCACAGAAGCGCGGGATCGATGAGGACGTCGGACGCCGTCTGCGCGGGACGGGTGATCTTGAACCCGTCCTCGATGAGGGGCGTCACGCCCGAAGTGAACCCGTCCATTGAAGGCGCCGTCGCATACACGCCGCTCTTGCGGTGGGTCAGAAATCCCGCATACTTGCACAGATCGTTGAGCGTACCCGCACCCACGGCGAGCAGGTAGTCGTACCCCTCCCCGGCTGCAGAGACGGCGGCGACGGTAGGCTTATCCGCCACGGGCTCACGCTCGGGCAGGATGAACGTCCCGCACTGCGCCGCCGATGCGCGCACGATGGGCTCGATGCGGGGCAGGAACTGCTGCGTCGTCTGGTCGGCGACGAGGAGCACCTTTTTGCCCGCAATGCGCCGTGCAAAGACGGGAAACGTCCCCTCTTTGACATACTCTGCATTGATGCCGAATTTTGCCGATAATGCCTGAATATCCATAGTTTGACCTGTAATTTATTTTTGCAAATCACGCGAAAAATGCGCTCAAAAAAATCACTTGAAGATGAACTTACACTCGATCCCCTCATCATAGTCGCCGAAGCCCTTGCCGAACAGGGTGAAGCCGCCGCGGTGAACGGCGTCCTCGGGGACGGAAATGCGGAAGCGGATCTGTTCGCCGGAGACTATTTTGAGATCGGAGAGGCGCACTTCGGAGACCTTTGCGCCCCCGAAGAAGGTGCCGTGTTCATTGACGGCGATACTCACCTTTTTGCCGTACTGACCGAGGTTTCCGAACCACCACGCGGGGCTCACCGTACCCGTGCGGTCGTTGTATTCCCCCTTGCTCCGATAGATGCCGAGCAGCGCGCCGTTGAGCGAAAAATGGATGTCGCTCGGGTAGTAAGCGACATAGCCGGGCGCTTCGGAAGCGACCTCCACGGAGATCTGAAGCTCTGCAAGCTCGGTGCCCTCGGCGACGTAGTTGGGAATAAAGTACTCGACGTACCCGTACGCCATCCATATAATACCGGCGTGGAAGCGCTCGGGATAGGAAAAGCAGGCGGGATCGTCAAACCTGCCCACGACGTGCTCGCGCGTTGCCATGCCGCAGGTGGGGTGCGCGTCATAGTCGGCATACTGTCCGACGTCGATACTCGCCGACTCCACCCTGCCCTCCTCGCGCGGGCGGGAGAGAAAATCGATGACGATCTTGTCCGCGGCGAGCGAGCAGATCTTCTGCGTGCCGCGGATGCCCGAGGACGTAGAGATCTCGATGAGCCCCGCCGCGTGCAGTTTTTTGACGTGCGCCGTGATCGCGCCGTTGGAGATATCGAACCGCTTGGCAAAATAGGCAAGGTTGAGCTCCTTGTTCTCCAGAAGCTCCTCCAGAATGCCCAGCCGCACGTCTGAATCCAGCGCCTCATACAAGAGGCGCCCCTGTCTGAAATCTTTGAGATAAATCATAACTGTTGCCCACCTTTTCTGCCTTTATTATAGAAAACACGGGCGTCTTTGTCAATATAATTGTATGGAAAAATTGAATATTTTATCAATAAGTAAAGTAAAATAGGCAAATTATCCGACCAGGCCTACGCGCGCTCGCAAAGCTTTGCCTTGCGGACACGAAGCACGTTCACGGACACAACAACGCCCCGCGCGGCAAAGCCGTGCGGGGCGCAAACGCTTTAGTTACTTCCTGACGCTGTCCAGAAGTTTCCGGACGGAGACCTTAGCCGCCTCGAGCGCCTGCTCGGCATCCGCCGCGGAGGCAGCCTTTACGGAGTAGTAGATCTTGAGCTTAGGCTCCGTTCCCGAAGGACGCACGCAGATGAACGAGCCGCCCTCCAGTTCATAGTAGACGCAGTTACACTTGGGGATGTCCAGCGTCTCCGTCTTGCCGTCCACCGTGCGACGGATGGACGCGGAGTAGTCGCGCACCGCCTCCACCTTGAAGGGGCCGAAGCTCTCGACGCTGACCGTCTTGAGAGCATCGACGACTGCGTTCATCTCCTTCATCGCGTTCAGACCGGAGTACTGGATGGACACGTTCTTGTCCAGCACGAAGCCGTACTTTGCATAGATCTCCTGCAGTCTCCCCCAGACCGTCTTGCCGATATAGGTGTAGTAGCAGACCATCTCGGCGCACAGCATGGACGCAACGACGGCGTCCTTGTCCCGTGCGTGCGTGCCGCGCAGGTACCCGCAGGACTCCTCGAACCCAAACACGTAGGTGTGCGAGCCGTCTGCCTCCCACTGCTTGATCTTCTCGCCGATGAACTTGAAGCCGACGGGCGTCTCGAAGAGTGCGACGCCGAAGTCTGCACAGATCGCCTTTGCCATGCCCGTCGTGACGAAGGACTTGACGACCGCCGCGTTTGCGGGCAGCGCGTTCTCCTCCTTCAGGCGGGTGAGGATGTAGTCGAGCAGAAGAATGCCGACCTGGTTGCCGGAGAGCGCGACAAACTCACCCTTCTCGTTCTTGACGGCAACGCCAAGGCGGTCGGAGTCGGGGTCGGTGCCGAACACGACATCCGCGTGGATCTTGTTCGCGAGCGCAATGCCCATGGAGAGCGTCTCTTTGAACTCGGGATTAGGAACGGCAACGGTGGAGAACTCGGTGTCCTTGGTCGTCTGCTCCTCGACGACGGTGACGTTGATGCCAAGCTCTCTGAGGATACGGGTGACGGGGACATAGCCCGAGCCGTGCACGGGCGTATAGACGAGCTTCAAGTCCTTGCCGCACTTTTCCACCGCCTCTTGGGAGAGCGTGAGCTTCTTAAGTTCTGCAATATAGGTGTCGTCCACTTCCTTGGGAACGGGCACAATGAGAGGGCTCTTTTCGTCCCCCGTGACAGAGAGGTAGTCGGTGATCTTTTCGATGAAGCCGACGACGATCTTGGTCGCCTCGGGCGACATCTGCGCGCCGTCCTCGCCGTAGACCTTATAGCCGTTGTATTCCTTTGGGTTGTGCGACGCGGTGATCATGATGCCCGCGATCGTCCCCAGATAGCGCACCGCATAGGAGAGCATGGGAACGGGGTGCACGTCGTCAAAGAGATACGCCTTGATGCCGTTCTTGGCGAGCACGCCCGCCGCCTTCTCCGCGAACAGACGGGAGTTCCTGCGCGTATCGTAGGAGATGACGACGCCCTTCGCCTGATCGGAGGCGGGCAGCGTCTTGATGTACTCAGAGAGCCCCTGCGTCGCGCGCATGACGGTGTAGACATTCATCATGTTCATGCCGCAGCCGATGATGCCGCGCATGCCCGCCGTGCCGAATTCCAGCTCGCCGCCGAAGCGGTATTCCTTCTCCTTTTCGTCCGAGGCGATGCTCTCCAGTTCCTTCTTGTCCGCCGCTGCGAGACGGGGATCGGCAAGCCATGCTTCATAGATGCTCTGATAGCTCATACTTTCCACTCCTTATTTACTTCGGCGCAATGCGCCGTTTGTTCCTGTTTGATCTCTTTACGCGTTGTCCGCGTCGTCGGAGCTCTTCTCCTCCGCCGGCGCGTTGATCTTCTTGTTGATCTCTTCCAAAGAATCGCCCGTCGTCGCCTCCGCGTCCCCCGCAATGTTATTGACGGAGATAAAGTACTTCTTGCCGCCGTCCTCGTAGTAATGCACGAACTGGATGGCGAGCAGGAACAGATAGGAGAGCGGCACCGTGATCAGCCCCGCGCTTCCCAGCGTAAACAGCATGAACACGAGGTTGACGACGACGATGATATAGTTTGCCACAAGGAAGCTTGCAAACCGATGCAGGAAGTTCTTCCGGAGCCGGAAGGAGAACGACATGCCCCGCGTCACCTTTTCCTTTCCCGAGAGAATGGACGGGATCCATGCCGAGACGAGGGTCAGCTTTAACGACTGCATGCAGAGATACACCGCGACCGTCAGCGACAATGCAATGAGCACGGACAAAAATCCCCATGAAGGGAACAGCGAAGGCAGATAGAAGAACAAAAACCAGCACGCGAGCAGCGTGAGTGCGTCGTAGATGAAGGTGAGCGGCACATAGATGACCTCATAGAGCGCCGCCGAGCCGAGATTGCGGAAGAACGCCTCGGAGAAGGTCGTGCGCGAAAATGCGCTCATTCTGTCGTTCATGATGCTTGCCGCAGCGAAGTGCGAAAGCCCGTTCAGGAAACGGGACAGAAGATAGATGAGGCACACGCCGACGACCGCGCCCGCGATCGCCCCGCCGTTTTCGGCGATGAGCATCAGAACGTCCGTGAGCGCGGCGGTGAAGTCCGCCTGGAAGGTGGAGAGCCGTCCGCTGTCTCCGCTCACAAGCGCGCGGAAGAACTCGCCGCCCAGCTCGATGAGCCGATCGACTTCGGCGCTCGTCACAATGACGCTCAGGGCGAGTTCCAGAATGACATAGACAAGACTGAACGTCAGAACACTGATGATCAGGCGGTACAGCAGCAGCTTGAAGGCGCTGGAGAAATTATCGATCGTAATATGAAAGGCGTTACGGAACCGCATCTTAATACTCCCACTTGTGACGAAGGATGTCTTCCCTGTCCAGCTTATCCGTCTCAAAGTAGAGCGCTTCCATGCGGATGCCGAAATTGAGGAAGAGGAAGAAGAACAGGATGACCGCGATGATGTGGTACGCTGCATAGGGCAGCAGTGAGCAGAGCACGAGGATGAGGAACATCCCGACGACAGACACCGCAAAGGAGAGCAGGAGCTTCCCTCGCACCCCCACCATCAGGCGGTAGGAGTACAGGAACGCATCAAAGAAGCGGAAGCCCGTCATCTGCTTGCAGGGCAGCCACAGATAGAGGATGGTCGTAAGATAGATGAGGACAAATCCGAACGCGAGCATGGCGATCACGGAGAGCACATAGACCGCAGGGACTGCGGGAATGCTTGCTACCGCAAAGAGCACCGCCGAGAGAACGATCGCCCAGATCTCATAGAACACGACCATCATGATGACATACGCCGCAACGGAGGGCAGGATATTTTTTGTCTGCTGCCAGAGCCCGCTCAGCGTCCGCTTCCCGAGGCGCATGTGCTTTTCGACAAAGCACAACAGAACAGAGAACGCAAAGACGGCGGTCACGATCGCAAGCAGGCTGTAGACCGCACCCAGCCAGTCGTCAATGCGCAGAAAACTCCATGTATGCAGATACTCCAAAAACTCCGCCCGCGGATTTCCATTGAAAAATCCATACCATACAGCATGTGCGCAATTATAGTCGAGAGACAGCGACAGAAAGACTGCCGGCACGAGGGAAAACGGCAGCAAAAACAAGATATTTTTGAAAAGGTATTTCCAACTTCCGAATACGGTACGCATAAGCACCCCTCTGCGGTCTATTATATAACAAAACCCGCCCCGTGTAAAGAGATTTTGAAAATTTTCCCTCTTCCACGGGCAAAAACAAAGCCTGCGGCATGCCCCGCAGGCAACGTTTCCCTATTTTTTCCCGTCGTCCGCGCCCTGCTCCTGCGCCTTTTCGTCCTCTGCGGGCAGCGTTTTTTGCGCTTCTGTCCCCGCTTCCGCCTCTGCCGCAGATGCATTCTCTTCGGATGCCGTGCGCCTTCTGCGGAAGATCTTTCCGAACACCTTTCCGCAAAGTTCAAAAAAGAGCGGATCCCGCAGGATCGCCAGGCACAAGGCATAGACAACAACGCCGATGACAACGAGCGCGATCAGCCATAAAGTGGAGACTTCCAGCACACCCTTCAAAAAGAACAGAACGACAAACATGACCGCCCCGCCGATCCAATAGCGAAAAGAGGAAGTAAAGATGGGCAGGATACGGAAGAGTTTCTTCTTCGCGACATAGATAAACCCTGCCGCCAACACGACAAATTCGCCGACGACGGACGCAATACAAGCCCCAAGCGCCTGATAATGCGGAATGAGAATGAGATTGAGGCAACAGTTGACGACCGCACCAATGACGACAATGACCGTAAAGACATTCTGACGATCGGTCGGGACAAGGTACTGCGCATTGGTTACGCTGTTAAGTCCAATGAACAGCGAGAGCAGGCTGAACACGCACAGCAGGACGATGCATTCTTCATATCCCTCGCCAAAGAATACGGGCACAAAGACGTCGGAAATGACGATAAGTCCGAACATCATCGGCACCCCCGCCAACATGACGCACCGATAGAGTTTATAGAGGTAAAATTCAAGTCCCTGCTGATCCCCCGCCTTGAACTTTTGCGCAATGCGCGGAAGCATGACCGTGCCCAAGGAACTCACGACAGCAATGGACATCTTAACGACTTTTTCCGCCTGCTCATAGTAGCCGTTCTGTTCTGTCCCCTCGACAAACCAGCCGATCATCGACTTATCGAGGATGGTATACACCTGAATGGCAACGGATGGAACAAAAAGTTGCAAAATGACCTTGATATCGGAAAACGGTCTGATGCCCCTTACCTTGACCAGGTATTTCGGCATATAGACCCAGAGGGACGCCGACGCCGCCGCGGGAAACATCACGGCAAAAAACACATACAGCGCCAGATCGGATTCCGACTTGATAAAGAGAAACGTACAGGCAATGCTGGCGATACGGAACAGAATGCTGCTCAGCGAGATCTTACCGAACTCCTCCATACCCTGGAAAAACCAGGAGACATCGAAGATCGTTCCCAGCAGCTGCAAGCCAAAGATGAGCGCAATGAACTGCCCGTCCGGCTCCATGAGAAAGACATAGACGAGATACGCCGCAAAGGAGATCAGCGTCATCATGAGACGCACAAAAAAGATCTCCCAAAACTTCCTGCTTCGGCCCTCTGCATCGCCCTGTAGCGTCCCGATGACCTTGGGACCGAACGTCGTCGTCCCGAGCGCCGCTACCAGCGCAAAATAGGAGACGATGGACGCGGAATAGCTCTGCAAGCCCACGCCCGCCGGCTGAAGCACGCGGGAAATATACGGCGTCACCACGAGCGGCGCCACGACGAGGAGGATCTGATAGATCAGATTGTAAATGTAATTTTTTTTGATACTTTTCGGCTTTGCCGTCGACGGTTGACTCATCTTTTCACTCGCTTTCACTTGCACGGCTCATGCAAACTTTCTCATGAGCTTGTACGCCGCAAACATACGGTGCCGCAGGAGGAAAAACCGTATTTTCTTTTTCAGACTGTCCAACGGATAGACCTTCCGATAGGCGGCAAGACTTTCCCGCGAGGTCGCATTCCGGTAGAACACATCCTCTTTCAGCAGCCGCTTCAGATCGCGCCGATAGGAAGGACGGAACGCAATGTACTGTGAAACGACAATATCATAGGCGTAGAAATCCTGCGAAGCGGCGAGATCGTCCTCCCCGAACGCATGCAGGGCCTTTTTCAGCGCAAGGATATAGCGGCGCATGCAGACGCCGTAGCCCTCATTGAGCACATACTTGGCGCTCCATGAGGCGGGCTGGTAGTAGTGATAGAGGCACTCATCCGAAAAGCAGACCTTTTTTGCGCGGAGAACGGCTTGCAGCAGGAAGATGACATCCTCCCCCACCGCAACGCCGTTGAACGCCTGGTCGAGCGGGAAGCGTCCGCCGCCGACCACCTCTCTGGTAAAGAGCGAACGCCAGACAAAGCCGCCGATCAGGTCCTTGTCGCCGTTGTAGACAAAGGGCGCGACATTCTTCTGCTCCAGCCCGAGCAGCTCCGCGCGCTCATCGATCCGCGTCACCTCGCCGTGCTCGTCAAACTTTTCGTACCGGCAAAAGACAAGGTCGGCGCCCCGTTCTCGGGCAACGCCGACGAGTTTTTCATACATCGTGCTCTCGACGTAGTCATCCGCATCGACAAAGGCGATATAGTCCCCGCGGGCACGGTCGAGCCCGGCGTTGCGCGCCGCGCTGACGCCGCCGTTGGGCCGATCGATGACGATCACGCGTTTATCGCGCGCCTCCCACTTGCGGCAGACGGCAAGCGAGCCGTCCTTTGACCCGTCGTTGACGAGAAGGATCTCGATCTCAGAACAAGTCTGCGCGACCAGGCTCTCCACGCAGCGATCGAGAAAGCGTTCGCAATTATAGACAGGAACAATGATACTGATCATCTTTTACACCACCCCGAAGATCGATTGATACGGCAACACCGCATGATACCCCTGCAGGACGATATAATACACCATATATACCCCATAAAGCAAGAGATAGGCGCCGCCGAATGCAACTTTTCCCCACTTGCTGCGGATATATGTGCAGCAGCGCGGAACAAGAAGCAACTGATAGATCTGGAAAAACATTGTCAGGCGTGCGATCATCTCGGAAATAGAAATAAACAGGCTGCTTGCCGACAACAGAAGGGCAAAAAACTGCATGCACAAAAGCACATATGCGCTTTTGTCTTTCCCGATATGTTCTTTGAGGACCAACCCGGTCAGGACAAACGTGCCAAGATTATAAAGAATATTGACCGGATTGGCGCGGGAGTTATTCAGATCGGATTCAAAGAAATAGGCATACTTCGTTTGCAGCGCAACCCACACCAAAACCTTGCAAAGCACCGGCAACAGCAGGACAGCCACAACGATCCAGACCGCAAAATGCCTGCGGAACAGTCCGATCCGGACGAGAAGAAAGGGAACAACCATCAAAAGTGACGTCCAGTGGAACAGCCACGCGAAAAAGAGGCAGCACAGGTATTGCACCCACTGCCCTCTGACCATGAACGGAAATGCCGCAAACAGGATCGCAACAGCAACCGCCTGCCGCACATTGTTGAGCGACCAGAACCAGATACAAGACACCAGCAGCCCGGCTGCGGAAAACGCGGCGTTATCCGAATAGCAAACAATGGTATGAATGACCGCATACGAGAAGATCGCGCTTGTCGCAACAAACAGCCACTGCGGATCGGAGGTAAAACGCTGGATAAACCAATTAAAAAAGTTGAACCCCCACTCCGAATAGGGAGCCTCCCCCTGTAAAATTTTCAGAAAGTTCGGATAGTAGGTATAAAAATAATCCGTCCCTACGTCATAGCGCACAGCCGCCACAAAAAACAGCGGGAAAAATGCCAACAGGAAAAAGATCAGATACTTCATCCGATCGGCGCCTCTCTGCGCAGGCGTGCAGCATGCCGTTTTTCGCGCAGGCATGCAAAAACGCCGCACGCCAACGGCGCCCGGCACGCAGCATTCCCCGCGGATACGGCGGTAATAGACCGACGCGAAATGTATGAAAACAATTGTCAGGGCAAACGCCAGGAGATAGACGATCAAAGCCTCAATCCCTCATACCAAGCATTTTTTGCACTTTTTCCATCAAGATCACCCATTTGGACTTCCCGAGCAAAAAAGTCGGAAAACTTTTCACGCGGCAGTGATTGCAGCGGACATACACGGTGAAGAGCCGCTCCGCCAAAAAGCCGTAAAGACGCTGCTCCTGCACGGAATAACCCGTCATGTCCACCTGCGGATCCAGCGCCGCCAGAATGGAGAACAGCCACGCATAGTATGCGTCCCAGGTCTGTTTTTTACAGATGAACATATTGAGAAGATAGCTCTCGTGACCCGCAAAGACCTCGTCAAACGCGGGCATGTACGCAGGGTACAGGCGCTGTACGGTCCCGCGCAGGAGATCAAAGTCCTTCTCGCGGACATAGGTGAGCAGATGTTGCTTCTGCGTTGCGTTGGTGCGGTAGAGCTTGGTCGCAAGAAAGTCGTAGCGTTTCAGCAAGTTCTCCGCACGCGGCGAATTGAGATAGGCGCGCGGCGAAGAAGAGAATTTATTGACCGTGAGGAACCTGCGGTAATGCGCAAGCCCCACGACCTCATTCTCATGATCGTTTTTCCAGACCCAGTACGCCGCAGTCAGCTCGCAGTAATTGGGATTTTTGGCGGAGATATTGTCCTCCCCCAGCGCGTCGTGCAGCGGAAAAAAAACCTCGTTGTTTGCCGCGTTGACCTGGATATATTGGTAATTGGGCGGAAGAGGCGCTTCCGTCTTCATGTGTGTTGCAACGTAGACCTTCATCTCACTTCTCTCTTCTGTGCCGCAGATAAACGGAATAATAGGGCGTCTTTTTCAAAAAAAGCTTATGACCGACGGCCGAAACAAGCCCGCGCGGCAGGAGCGCGCGCACGACCTTCTTCCAGGCCGGCGCATTTTCATCCTTCCAAGAACCGGCGCAATGATGCTCCGCATACCCGCCGCCGCTCTTTTTGTTCACCTGATAGCGCTCAAACCAGTCCTTCGGATAGAGTTCGATGCCGCAGGCAAGCGACTGCCGCTTCCCGTTCAGGCGGAAGTCGGGATAATGATCGAGAAAATACTTCGTGATCCAGTCGTTGCTGACGGTAAAATCTCCCTTTTTTTCAAAGTCGGACTCCAGCAGGGCGCGCCATTCGAGCATCAGCGGATTCTCCTTTTCCGAGCCGATCAGCGCCGTGCCGATAGAGGAATCGAAAATAAATCCCATGAACATTTTACAATTCAAAAATTCATCGAGCGGCTTGAAAAGTTCCACATCGGTATCGATATAGACGCCGCCAAACTCATGCAGCACTGTAAACCGGAAGTAATCGCTTAAAAAGCCGTACTTTTTGCGCGCAAGGCAGGCTTTGACGAACGCACTGTCATCGAGATACTTTGCAAACATCTCATCCGTCCAGACGATGATCTGCCAATCGGGATGCAGTTTTCGCCAACCTTCAACATAGTCTCTCTGGTCCTGCGGCATCTGCGCGCTTCCCAGCCAACAGGCGTGAATGATCTTGGGTATCATACTTCTCCTTTGCGGAATGGCCGTGCCGCAACTGTTCAGGCTTGCCGTGCAACTTCGCCAAGCAGCTTCTGCGTAAACAATGCGTAATTATAGGTCGCACGCAGCTGCTCGCGGTCAGTTCTGACCACAGGATCGGCGGAAAGGATCACATCCCGCAGCGATTGCGCATCTTCCCCTTGAAAGAAGACGACATCAAACCCGTCATAAATCTCATGAAATACAGGAATATCGGAAAGAATGGGCTTTGTTCCCAGCCAGAGCGCCTCAATTGGCGGCAACCCGAACCCTTCATACAGGGAAGGCTGAATGAGAAATTTAGCCTGCGCGATCTCTGAAAGCAGCGCTTCGTCCCCCAGCCGACCGGTAAAGACGACGCCCTCCGTTTCAAGGTCGGCGGGATCCATCCCCGTGAGAAAACCATCTTTATCGCCGATGATCTTCAGCTCATATTTGCCTGCGGGGAGCATTTTATACGCCTCGACGAGCGTTTTCAGCCCCTTGTGCGGCTTGACGTTGCCCACATAGACAAGGGTATCCATCTTTTCGACGTTCTTGGCATCGAAGGACAGTACATTATCCGAAAGCCCGATATGATCGACATAGCATTTATGCGCATATTTCGGGAAATAATGCGCGCAGCGCGAGCGCGTAAAGTCGGAGACGCAGGCGATGCGCACACTCTTCTTCATGCAGCGCTTCAAAAGCGTCTTTTTGATCAGGAAGTCTGTCTTCCCGCGCGTCGTGACCTCGGGCAGATCAAGAAAGATGAGATCGTGCACGACCGTATAGACGGGAATGCGAATGCCAAAGGGAATGATGAAGTTGGGAATGATGACGCAGTCGCACACCTTGTTGAGGTGTGCGGGAAAGGTGAAAAGCCCCTTGGCGGAGAAGGGATCGCTTTCGTCCTCCACAATGTGCGCAAAGGGATATGCGGCAAGGTCCGCCGCCCTGCCGATGAGCCAATATTCATGCGCTTGTACGTCGAAATGATCGAGAATCCCTTGGTTGACGCGCCCGATCCCCGACTTTCCGAGATACCTGCAATCGACGGCGATTTTCATTCCCGCACTCCTTGTTACAGATTGATGATAAGCACCGAGCAGTGCCCCGAGATGCGCAGCGGCGCCTGCTGCTTTAACAGCCAGGTATAGCCCGCTTTGATATGCTGCGGCCCGTTCGGCATGACAACATCTCCCTCTCCGTCCACGACGACGAACGCCTTGTACAAAGAATAGGGTGAGCGCATGACGGAGATCTGCAGATCGCCGTCCACATCGTACTTGGTGACGGTGAACCAGTTGGTGCGGGCGAGCATCTTGCTGGACGCCGACCCGATATGGTACAGCCCGCTCTGCTCATCCTGCAGTACTTGCAGGTGATGATAGTCAAGCACCTCCAGCGCCTTTTTGATCTGGAGCGGACGGAGCCGCCCGTCCCGATCCCGCCTGTCGTAGTCGTACAGGCGATAGGTCACGTTGGACGTCTGCTGGATCTCGCAGATAAAGCACCCCGCGCCGATGGCGTGTACCGTTCCTGCCGGAATAAAAAAGGAGTCTCCCTTGCGCACGGGCACCTTATTGAGGATCTCCTCAATGGAATGATCCTGAATGCGGCGCAGCACCTCTTTGCGGCTCGTGTTCTTGTTGAAGCCGACATAGATGAAAGCACCCTCCTCCGCGCTCATGATGTACCACATCTCATTCTTGCCGTTGTCGCGCTCGTGACGAATGGCATAGTTGTCCGTAGGGTGCACCTGGATGGAGAGATTTTCGCATGCGTCGATAAACTTGACCATGCAGGGAAGGTTTCTGTTCTCCCGCCCGAAACCGCCGACCTTGCTCCAGCCGACTGCGGCAAAGAACTCGCTGAGCGTCTTGCCCGCATATTCCCCCGACGCGATCCTGCTCTGTCCCTCGACGTGCGAAGAGAACTCCCAGCTCTCGGCGATGCGGTCAAGATTTCCGGTATTCTTGCGGAAGAAATCCCTGATCTTCGTTCCGCCCCAGATATAGTCCTTAAATACGGGCTGAAGTTGTATCATTTCATTTTGCGCCATAGTTCCCTGATATCCTCAATCCTCAACCTGACGATTTCTAAACGTCTATATTTCTAAGAGGGCAAAGAACGCCTCTTTCATGCCTTCAAGCGCACGAGCGGCGTCCGCTAAGTGCGACGTCCTTACGCCGAAATAAAACTTGATCTTGGGTTCGGTGCCCGAGGGCCGCACGCAGCACCAGCCGTCATTTGCGAATTCAAAGTAGAGTACGTTGCTCTTCGGCAGACCCGTCGGCGAGACTGCGCCCGACATCTCGCGGCGTTCGCCCGTCAGATAATCGCGCACCGCAAGGACGGGCTTGCTTCCGACCTCGGCGGGCGGTTGAGCGCGCAGATCGTGCATCATGCGATCGATCTTCTCCCTGCCCTGCGCGCCCTCCAGCGTCAGGCTCTCAAGCCCCTCGCAATAGCAGCCGTACTTTGCGTACATCTCCTGCATGACGTCCCACAGCGTCTTGCCTTGCTTCGCGTAGAATGCCGCCGCCTCGCACAGACTCGTGACCGCCATGACGGCGTCCTTGTCCCGCGCATGCGTGCCGACGAGGCATCCATAGCTCTCCTCAAAGCCGAACTCATAGACGTATGCGCCCTTGGTTTTGTCGGGTACGCCGCCGTTTGCGGCGAGCGCCTCTTCAAAGCGCCTGATCTGTTCGCCGATATATTTGAAGCCCGTGAGCGTCTCAATGACGCTCAGCCCGTAGGCATTGGCAACGGCGTGCGCCATGTTCGAGGACACGATGGTCGTGACCAGCGCGCCGTTTGCACGGTCCGCGGGGAGAAGCCCAAGCGCCTCGCGCTGCGAGAGCAGGTATTCGGCGATGAGCAACCCGCTCATGTTGCCCGTAAAGGGCATATATTCACCCGTCGCCCCGTCCTTTGCGTACACGCCGAGGCGGTCGGCATCGGGATCGGTGGCGAGCACGAGGTCTGCGCCCTTCTCCTTGGCGAGCGCCAGGGCGAGCGCAAATGCCCGCTTGTCCTCGGGATTGGGGCTTTGCACGGTGGAAAAGTCCCCGTCGGGCAGTTCCTGTTCGGGAACGACCCAAACCTGCTCAAACCCCAGTTCCGCAAGTACGCGGCGCACGGGGAGGTTCCCCGTCCCGTGCAGGGGCGTGTAGACGATCTTCAGCTTCTTTCCCATCTCGCGGCAGACGTCCGCATGGATGACGTTCGCCTTGACCGCCGCAAGATAGCTTGCATCCACTTCCTCGCCGATGACGGTAAGAAGTCCGCTTTCCTCCGCCTGCGCGCGGGGCATGCGCCTGATCTGCGCATAGCTCTGCACGCGCCCGATCTGCTCTATGATCAGCCTGTCATAGGGCGGGACGATCTGCCCGCCGTCACTCCAGTACACTTTGTAGCCGTTGTATTTGGGCGGGTTGTGGCTCGCCGTGATGACGATGCCCGCCGTCGCCCCCAGATGCCGTACCGCAAAGGACAGTTCCGGCGTGGGGCGAAGCCCGTCAAAGAGGTAGGCGTGAATGCCGTTTGCCGCGAGGATGCACGCCGAATCGAGCGCAAACTCTGCGGACATATGGCGGCTGTCATAGGCAATGACGACGCTGCCCGCATCCGTCCGGGAGCGGATAAAATCGGCAAGTCCCTGCGTCGCCCTGCCCACCGTATAGACGTTCATGCGGTTGGTGCCGACGCCGATGACGCCGCGCAGTCCGCCCGTTCCGAAGGTGAGCTCGCCCGCAAACGCCTCGCGCGCCTCCTCATCGGAGAGCGCTGCCGCTGCGGCGCGCGTTCCTTCGTCGAACACAAGGTCCTCCCGCCATGACTTCCATAGCGTGCGATAATCGGTCACAAGAGTTCCTCCCGCCCCTCTGCCTGAAGTTTCTCCACAATTTTCTTGACGTCCTGCGCACAAGATTTCTTGCAGACGAGCACCGCGTCGGGCGTCTCCACGACCACGAGGTCCTCCACCCCCACGGCGGCGACCAGTCTGCCGCTCGAATACAGGACGGTATTTGCCATGTCCACGCCGATGGTATCCCCCACGGCGACGTTTCCGTTCTCATCGGCAGGATGCAGCGTGTCCAGCATGTCCCAGCTTCCGACGTCGCTCCAACCGAACTCGCCGGGGACGACAAGGATGTCGCGCGAGTGCTCCAGGATACCGTAATCGACGGAGATCGCGGGGAGCGTCGGATAGACTTCCTCTAATACGCGCACTTCGTCGGGAGTTCCGAACGCCGCGGCGATGCTTTCAAGCCCCGCGTACAGTTCGGGCAGGAGCGCCCCGATCTTCTGCAAAATGACGGAGGCGCGCCAAACGAACATGCCGCTGTTCCAAACATACCCGCCCGAGGCGAGGTATTCCTCCGCCCTCTCGCGCGGGGGCTTCTCGACGAACTGCTCCACGGGTTTTGCGGCGCCGTCCGACTTGGTAAAACGGATATAGCCGTACCCCGTTGCAGGGAAAGTGGGCGTGATGCCGATGGTGACGAGCTTGCCCGTCTGCGCAGCTTCGATCGCCTGCTCCAGCGTTTTAGAAAACGCCGCGCTGTCGCGGATATAGGCGTCGCTGGGCGTGACGACGAGGATGCCGTCCCCCATATCGTGTACGATCTTCATGGCGGCATAGCCGATGCAGGCAGCCGTATTGCGCGCCGCAGGCTCAGAAAGGATATGTTCCGCGCGTACGCGGCCCGCAGTGACCGTGCGCATCTTCTCCGTCTGATCGCAGTTTGTGACAAGATATATATTTTTATACGCCGTGACCTGTGCGAGACGGTCGACCGCCTCATTGACCATGACCTCTTTGCCGCTCAGGTTGAGCAGCTGTTTGGGCGATGCCTTGCGCGAGAGCGGCCAGAAGCGCGTTCCGCCGCCGCCCGCCATCACGACGCCAAAGACGTTTTCCATGTTATAACTCCGCGAGCAGCCTGTGGACATGCTCTGCAAACTTTTCCTGCGTGAACAGCGCCTGCACCCGTTCGCGCGCCGCGATTCCATAGCGTCTGCGCAGTTCTTTATCCTCCGCAAGCGTCCTGATCGCCGCGGCATATGCCTCCACGTCGCCGTTGGGGCACTCGATGCCCGTGACTTTATCAAGCGAGACATAGTTGACGCCCGAACCCTCGATCGTGAAGGTGACGGCGGGCTTGGCAAAGCTCATCGCCTCGGCAAGCGCAAGACCGAACGCCTCGTTCTTGGTGACGGACGGGAAGCAGAAGATATCGCAGGCGCAGAGGTATGCCTTTAAGTCGAGATCGGACACCCTGCCCAGAAAATGCACCTTTGCATCCCCCTCGGCGAGCTGTTTCAGTTCCGGGGTCAGCGGCCCCGAACCGCCGATGCAGACGGCGTACCGATCGTCTAAAAGTTTACCCGCGCGCACGAGGTACTCCATGCCCTTGTATGGGACATGCCTGCCCACGGCAAAGAGCAGCGTTTTGCCCGCATATTCGCGGCGCAGCTCCTCCGCGCGCACCCTGACTGCATCGTCAACCGAAATACGCACCTCGTTTGCGCAGCTTGGAATGACCACGCACTTCTCGCGCACGCTTTGAAGCTGCGCGCTGCCCTCGATATAGTTGGGGCTGGTCGCGACCACCCTGACGGCGCGATGCAACAGCCACCTGCTCTGCCGCGTAAAGAACTTGCCCAGCACCTTTTGCTTGGTGATATCCAGATGCCACCAGACGACCAGCTTGCATGCGGGACATTTTTTCAGCTGTTTTTTTAGATAATATGCCTCAAGCGGATTGGGACAATGAAAGATGACGACGTCGGGCCGGAACTCGCGGAAGGTCCTTTTTAAGAGTTTTCCGAAGGAGAGGGAGAGCGACTGGGACGCGACTTTCGCGAACGTCCCCGCGCGGATGATAGGCACGCCGTCCACCGTCTCAAAGACGTCCCCCTTTTCGTGGTGAAAGCAGAGCACTCTTTGCTCGATCTCCCCATTCAGACACGTTGCAATATCGCAGGTAGTCTGCTCGATGCCGCCGATGTGCGGGGGATAGTAGTTGCTGATCTGGAGTAATTTCATGCCCGTCCCCTCACTTTGCGCCCGTGCGGCGAAGAACGCCTAAGATTGTTCTAAAGATGATCTTGATATCCAGACCGACCGAACAATGGTCGACGTAATACAGCTCGAGCCTCTGGCGTTCACCGCTCTCGTAGGTGGCATTGCTTCTGCCATTCGCTGCCCACCAGCCGATCATGCCCGGCTTGACGGAGAGCAGCTTCTGCGCATCCGCGCCGTACTTCTCCTTCACCTCGTCCTGCATGATCGGGCGGGGTCCGATCACGGAGATCGCACCCGTAAAGATCGCCCAAACATTGGGCAGCTCGTCCAGCGAGGTCTTTCTTAAAAACGCGCCCAGCTTCGTGATGCGCGGATCGTTGTCGATCTTATATTCACGTTTGTACCGTGCGTATTCTTCTGGCGTGAGCATGTCCTCCAGCCTGTCCGCATTTTTCTTCATACTGCGGAACTTGGGGATATAGATCGTCTTGCCGTTCTTCCCCACGCGCGGGTGGCGGTAAAATACGGGACCGCCGTCGCTGCACTTGACGCAGATCGCGAGAATGAGATACAGCCAGGAAAAGACGATGAGAAAGAGCCCTGAAGCAACGATATCGAACGCGCGCTTGAAAAAGAGGTAGCAGCGATACCCCGCGCCCCTGCGCGGCACAAACGGCTTCGCTTCAGACACTCTTTCCTGCCCCGCAGCGGAGCCGCCATAAGAATCCTCTCCAACGAAAGACGCCTGCTTCTTATTCGAAGCAGGCTGCACCAGTGCGCGATCTTGCAGATCCGCACTCTTTTCCTTTGTCTCAGAACCCCGCGTCTCATGTGTCACAACGGACACATTGCGACCAGTTTCTTCCATTTGTAACCCCTCCCCCAGTTGGCGATTGCTCGCCCAATGGCACGGCGCATACCCCCCGGCGCTGCATGGTGCCATCACTTTAACCTATGGAGACCACAATAAATTATAGCATAGCTGACAGACAGTGTCAAATTATTTA
Organism: Candidatus Gallimonas intestinigallinarum; assembly: GCA_944338075.1. GTDB lineage: Bacteria > Bacillota > Clostridia > Christensenellales > Borkfalkiaceae > Gallimonas > Gallimonas intestinigallinarum. Next base: position 52,932 of record CALVLM010000014.1, read on the forward strand.
CGTCATATCACAATATGACAAGAAATTTATTTAACAATATCATAGCACAGCATGATGAAGAATATGGCACGCCTCAATGATATTTTGCGATAAAATTCAACATATTATGTCAAACGCATGAAAGTTGACGCCGCGACAGCTTGATTTGTCTTTGCTGCCTGCTTTTGCTCTATGAGACGGTCAAATAAAGCATTCTGTGACGAAATTTGGAAAAATTTTCAAAACTCTTTATGGCATGCAAAAAGACGCCCGCAAGCGCGGACGCCCCCTATCTTAACTGCACTTGAGAATTCTTTTATAGAAATAATAGAACATGCGCGTGATCCAGCGCTGGAAGCGGAAGGGCGTCCAGCAGATACAGCCGATATAGGAACGGTGGCGCATAAAGGAGTACATCCCCTTATCGTCCGCCTTGAGGCGCTTCCACATGTCCTGAACGGCGGCCTTGCGCTCCGGGATCTCCTCCTTGGGACCGTTGCTCGAAAACATGAGCGTCAGGCACATGAGCACGTTGATATCGTGCAGCATATAATGCCGAAGGCGCGGCTCAAAGGTCTTGATCTGCTCGTAAGAATAGGCGCGCATCATGAGGTCGGTGACAAGCATCTGCTGGCGGTAGCGCTTGGTGATATTCTGCCCGCTCACCGACTGATCTTCCCGCCCGATATAGTATTCATACAGATCGATATTCATGTAATACATCGTCTTGACATGCGGGAGGGGCTGGAAGGCAACGAGATTGTCCACATAGAAGGTGTGCTCGGGCAGCTGTAAGCCGCTGTCGCGCAGCACCTGCGTGCGGTAGTACATGGAGTGCATGATGACGACGTTGGAAAAGAGAAATGGACGGATATCCTTCCAGCCGAACTGCTTTTCCACGGGGAAGTTCTTCTTATACCTGCGCGGATGGCGCGAATTTTCGCTGGGCTTTTCGTAGACGAAATTTGCAAGATACAGATCGATCTGCATTCCGGCGGCAACATCCTTCCGGATGCGCTCCATGAGGACGGAGAGCTCCTTGGGATTGAGCCAGTCGTCCGAATCGACGACCTTAAAATACAGTCCCTTTGCATGCGCGATTCCCGTATTGACGCCCGAGCCGTGCCCGCCGTTCTCCTTGTGCACGACCTCCACGATGGTCGGATACTTTGCCGCGTACTCGTCCGCGATCTCGGCGGTATTGTCTTTGGTCGAACCGTCGTCCACGATGACGATCTGCGCTTCTTCCCCCGCCGTCAGCAGCGTATCGATGCAGTGATGCATATATGCCGCCGAATTGTAACACGGAACGGCAAACGTGATGAGCTTCTCCATACAAAATCCCCTATCCTGCGGGCGCAACACATGCAAGCCGCCCCGTTTCATGAAACGGCTCCGCTCTCAGCAAAGAGCGGAGCCGTAGCCCTATTATATAAGCATCCGGCGAGAATTTCAAGTCCTTTTAACAAAAAACTTGAACATTTCACAAAATATGCGTACCATTTATGCCTTGACGAGGGTCAGCGTGACCTTTTCGCCGTTGACGTCCACCTCACGCGTGAAGCCCTCCGCGCTGCCCTCGGTGACGGAATTTGCAAGGACGTCCCCCGCAAATTGCGAAAGCGAAAGCATCTTTTTCGCTCTGCCCTCGCCCGCCGCAAAGTACACGTCGATGCGGTCGGTGACCTCAAAGCCCGCTTCCTTGCGCATGGTCTGGATTTTGGAGACCAGTTCGCGCTCGGTGCCCTCGTCGAGGAGCTCCTCTGTGAGACGGGTGTCGAGTGCGACAGTGACGCCGCCGCCCGCCGCCGCCTGATAGCCCTCGGCGGACTGGGTGAAGATCTGCAGATCCTCCTCCAGCAGCACGACGGGCGGATCGAGCGGGACGGTATAGCTGCCGCCGTTCCTGACGGCGGATACGACCTCCGCCCCGTCGCATTCGGAAAGGAACTGCGTGATCGCCTTGAGCTGTTTGCCGTACTTGGGGCCGAGCGTGCGCAGCTGCGGCTTTAAGACGTACCTGACAAGTGAAGCGCCGTCCTCCACAAAGCGCATGGACTTGACATTGAGCTCGTCGAGCGCGACTGTGCGGAGTTCGCCCTCGATGGAGAGCGGACGATTGCTTGCCACAAGCATCTCCGAAAGGGGCTGACGGTTCTTGAGGTTTCCCGCGTTGCGCGCCGCCCTGCCCAGCACGACGACGTCCAGCACGTCCTCCATGCCCTTTTCGAGTACGGGATCGATGAAGCTCTCATCCGCGACGGGGAAGTTGCACAGATGCACGGACTCGGGCGCTTCGGGATAGAACGCGGGCACGAGGTTGCGATACATCATCTCCGCCATGAAGGGCGTATAGGGCGCGATGACCTTGGCGAACGTGACGAGCACGGTGTACAGCGTCGTATATGCCGCCGCCTTGTCCTCCGTCATCGTGCTGCCCCAGTAGCGCTCGCGCCCGCGGCGCACGTACCAGTTGGAAAGAACATCCGAAAAATCCTGGATCCCGCGCGCGCTGTCCGTGATGTTGTAGGCGGCGAGCTTTGCGTCCACGTCCTTGACGAGCGTGTTCAGCTTGGACAAAATCCACCTGTCCATCAGCGAGAGCTTGCACGTTTTCAGATCATATTTGGAGGGATCGTACCCGTCGATCTCGGCGTACAGGGTGAAGAAGGCATAGGTATTCCAGAGCGTGCCCTGGAACTTGCGCTGTACTTCGCTGACCGCCTCGGCGCCGAAGCGGGACGGGATCCACGGCGCGCTGCCCGTATAGAAGTACCAGCGCACGGCGTCCGCGCCCTGCTTATCCAGCACGCTCCACGGGTCGACGACGTTGCCCTTGTGCTTGCTCATCTTGACGCCGTCCTTATCGTTGACGTGTCCCAAGACGATGCAGTTTTTGAAGGGTGCGCGGTCAAAGAGGATGGTCGAAATGGCGAGCAGCGTGTAGAACCAGCCGCGCGTCTGATCGACCGCCTCGGAGATGAAGTCCGCGGGGAAGGTCTCCTCGAAGAGGTCCTTGTTCTCAAAGGGATAGTGGTACTGCGCGAAGGGCATGGAGCCGGAGTCAAACCAGCAGTCGATGACCTCGGGCGTGCGCTTCATCTTGCCGCCGCA
>CALVLM010000015.1:0-42016 GCA_944338075.1 Candidatus Gallimonas intestinigallinarum
CAAAAAGAGCAAATAATACTCGCGCCCTTCGTCCGTCACGAACTTTTCTGTACCTTTATACGTTTTTAAAAAATTTTTTTCATTCCATTCCACAACGAAGTTTTCCATATTGAATATTCTATATTGACATTCTACTACTTTTTAGAGCGCTTGTCAAGCGATTGTCATAGTGTCCATAAAAATGTGTCACTGTTTACAAATTAGATCGATTCTCTAGAAACAAATACGAGATGGCAATTCACCGTAAACACCTGAAAGACAACGGTATTAAAATACTTTCTGCGATGGAAAATATTCCTGACACTCCAGAAGGTATTCTGCTTGAGTCGCTCCTCGAAGGGTATGAGCACTCAAATGGACATAACAAATAATCAAATATGAATTGAAGCGGCTTACATTCGGCGATAAATCAAAAGCGGAGTTCGTGCAAACGGATTCCGTCTTTTTTATTAGGCTCTTGAAGTTCAGAATGTTTTGTGGATATAATATAAATCCATACTATGGTCAAAGATAAAGATACAGCCCGTTGCGATTACTCGTAACGGGCTATTTTTATGCTGCTTCAATCATGCAACTGTATGACGGAATTTTCGTAATTATCTTCTGCGAAAGCCATGGCGTTATCTCCTAGACTTCAACGCTCATCATGAAGTCTTCATTGTAAACGATATCGTCGATATCCATTTTTCTTATATTATACACCACCACACGAGGCAATGTCACCTGTTGTCCGTCCATTAAATCAATCTTCTTGTATGGCGAGTACCATATTAGATAATCAATTTCGGATGTCCTAAACGATGATAGAAACGCCGCGTCAGCAAACCAATAATGGATCCGCCCAGAAAACTGCTGCCCGATTTGACGGTGTTCTATTTTCGCTGATACTTCGGCATAAGCAGACGATTCATCAAACACAAAGAAAACAATCTTACATGGATAAAATAGAGATATTCTTAAAATATCCGGGAAAGCCACCCACCACTCCTCCGCATAATGATAACAACCCCGACGGAACTGACAATTCCGATCGGGGTTTTCTTATAACTGAATTTCTCACTACTTATCCAACTTCTTCTGAATACTATACATATAGGAAACGGGCAAAACGTGAATTCTTAATTCGCATCTTGTTATAAACGCTCCAACTCACATTGATATCCTTCTCTATTGATTCTACTGGGCTTTAGTTCACGCCACGGTGCCAAAAGGTATTTTTTTATATATCTTGCAATTTTGTTTTGCTTATATTATAATCATTTTGAAATGAGTAAAATACTTATTTGCCCTGTTTAATAATAGTCTATGAAAAATATATGGAAAGAGTAATCGGGAAGTATGGAGGCTTAATGCGAATGGAACAAGGAAGAATTCTTGTGATTACAGGTGCGCCAGGAACAGGAAAAACTACAATATCTTCTATCATTGCAAAAGAATCTGACATGGAAAAGTCTGTGCATATGCATACAGATGATTTTTATCATTATCTTAGCAAAAATGCCATTGCCCCACATTTGCCACAATCTAATGCCCAAAACTTGGTAGTGATTGAGTCCTTTTTTGGAAGCCGCAAAGCGTTTTGCCCGCGGTGGATATGATGTAATTGTAGATGGCATTATCGGCCCGTGGTTTCTGGCACCATGGCTAAATATTGTTCAAGAGGGATATGAAGTACACTACATTATTTTAAGAACTAACAAAGAGGAGACAATGAAACGGGCGATTGAACGCTCAAAATTAGATAGAGATACAAATATCGAATTAGTACAAACGATGTGGGAACAATTTTGCAATCTTGGAATATACGAGAAAAATGTCGTAGATACTACTAATTTTTCGATTAGCGATACCGTTCTTGTAGTAAAAGAAAAAATTACAAATAAAGCCTGTCTGTTACATAAATAAATTCGGTAACATATGAAAATAAGAGCCTAAATCGAATATTCGATTTAGGCTCTTATTGGTGCACCGTAAGAGATTCGAACTCCTGGCCTTCGGTTCCGTAGACCGACGCTATATCCAGCTTAGCTAACGGTGCGCGTCCTGCATCAGAACACTACGATATTATACCTATTCTGAAAACTTTTGTCAACAATTTTTTCCCACTTTTTGCGTTATCCACACAAATTTTCCGACTGGGGATAACATGAGGGAATTTTTTTGACGTTTTGTGGATTATTTTGTCGAAATATGCATTCTGAGGCTAAAATTGGGGATAAAATGTGGATAACTTTTTTCAAAACTTATGTTCGGACGCCTTTTCTGTGTCGATATCCCCACCCTTTGGGGGGAAATCCTGCACATTTTATCCGATTTCGGGACGGGACAGATCCTCGCCCTGCAACGAAGTCACGGTAAGACCATGCGGGATGCACACGATCACATCTCCCCCCTCGCCGATCGCCTGCATGTGCGTGCAGTCCTTTTGGCGGCTGCAGTCGGCATCCTGCATGCGCACCGTCCGCGCCGCCTCGTCGATCGCGATGACGTTATGTCCCGACGCCGTCTCGATACGAACTTGCAGGACGTCGCCGCGCTCCTCTGAAACACGATCCTCCCAGCCCGCGGAGATCGTGCCGCCGCTGCCGAATTCATAGCGATAGACGACCTCGCCATGCACCTCTACCGTGATCCCATCCACCTCCTGCGTCTGTCTGCCTAAATAGATGCAGAACAGCGCAACGATCAGCGCCACAATCAGAACATAGACGATGAGATCGCCGCGCGCAAACGGCTTGTGCTCCCTGATCTGGCGGGTGCGGTTCATGCGATCACCTCGACGGACAGCCCTTCCGCGTGCATCAGGAGCGCGTCGCCCGCGTTGGAGTACACCGTGTATGCATCCGCAGCGGCGTCATACCAGAGAAAGACCGTGCCGAACGAATCCGCATGCGAACGGGCGTAATCCAGCGCCTCGGAAAGTTCCATCGTGACGATCGCTGTGGCGCGCGCATCCCCCTCCGCCGCACTGCCGCCGACGATGGTCGCGCAGACGACATGACTGCCCTCGCCGACGGGAATGCCCGTCTCGGGATCGATGATATGACTATACCGCACGCCGTCGATCATATAGAATTGCTCATCGTCGCCGCTCACCGAAAGAACGGTATCCCGGACGCGCAACGCGGCATAGCTCTCTCCAAACTGTTCGCGCGGGGCATTCAGCGAGACTTCCCAGACGCCGTCCTCGGTCATGGGATCGGAGAACAGCGCCATACTGCTCCCGCCCAGCGTATAATACCCCTGTGTCTGCCCCTGCGAAAGCAGGTGGGCGCGGACCTCGTCCACACAATATCCCTTGCCGATCCCGCCCAGGTTGAGCTGCATGGTGTAGCGCACGCCGTCCGCCTCGACATAGGCGTTTTCCGGCTTTGTCGCGTAAAACCTTCCGTTCTCCGCGTACACTTCCACCGCGCCGAAGTCGTTGAGCGCGGCATCGGAGAACAGCGCAAGATAGGTCTCGTCCGGCATTTGCAGTTCGGGCTCCGCACGGTCATACGGCATAGTCGGGACATAGTCCACCGCCATGTGACGGGGAGAAAACCCCCACAGATCGACAAGCAGCCCCGTTGCGGGGTTATACGCGCCGCTTGTTTCCGCATAGACCGACTTCGCGGCAAGGAGCGCCTGATAGGTCACAGAGTCGATCTCGACCGTCTCTCCCGCATCTGCCGCATTGAAGCGCGCAATAAAACTCTCCTCTGAGGAGATGGCGAGGCTTGCATCGATCTCGCGCGCGATCTGCCCGATTGACTCCCCGATCTGCGCCTCCCGCTGCGCATCCACGGGCACATACACCCAGCGCGCCTGCGTACCGAAGATGCCGAATTCGTCGATATTGGCAAGCTGCGCGCCCGAACAGGCGGAGAGCAGCAGCAAAACAGACGATGCAACTGCACAGATCGCCAAATGCCTTTTCATGCTGCCCTCCTTGGTAAAATCGCACTTAGTATAGCAGATTTCCTCGAAAAAGGCAATAGAAAAGGACGGATGCCCGTCCCTTATCATATTTGTCAGTTGTGTTTGGTGTGCGAGCGGAACACGAGCGAGGCGAGAAAGGAAAAGACGACCGCCGCCGAGACGCCCGCGCTAGCCGCCGAGAGCGAACCCGTGAGCGCCTGAAACAGCCCTTCCTGCGCACCCTTCATTGCACCGCTCGCGAGCAGATATCCAAAGCCCGAAATGGGGACGGTCGCCCCCGCGCCCGCCCATTCGACGAGGGGCTGATATACCCCGAACGCCGTCAGCACGATGCCCGCCAGCATGAAGATGACGAGGATTTTTCCCGCCGTCAGGTCAGTAAAGTTGATGACGACCTGCGCAACGGCGCAGATGAGTCCGCCCACCAGAAACGCCTTGAAGAAGGCATACAAGATCTCCAGTAACTCCATACTCTCCCCCTATTTTTCCAAAGTGACCGCGTGCGCAATGCACGGGATGCTCTCCCCCTGTCCCGATGAGACGGTGGAAAGAAGCGCGCCCGTCGCAAGAAACAGGATGCGGTGAAACTCCCCCGCCATCATCTTGGCGTGCAGGTAGGAGTTGAGTACGATCGCCGAGCAGCCCGCGCCGCTCCCGCCCTGAAACTCGTCCTCTAAGACATTGTACACGATCTCGCCGCAGTCGATGTGATTGTCCCCGATATCCAGCCCCTTTTCCCACGTCAGATCTTTGAGGATACGGCTGCCGAGCGCGCCCAGATCGCCCGTGACGATGAGATCGTATGCATCCGGCTCCTCCCCCGTCTCGCGGAAGTGCGTGAGGATGGTGTCCGCCGCGGCAGGCGCCATCGCCGCGCCCATGTTGTTGACGTCCGTGATGCCGTAGTCAACGACCTTCCCAATCGTCGCAGATGTGATGCGGATGCCGTCGCCCTCGCCCGCGACGAGCGAAGCGCCCGCGCCCGTCACCGTCCACTGCGACTGCGGCGGACGGGTACAGCCCAGCTCCAGCGGGTAACGGTACTGCCGCTCTGCCGAGGCGAAATGGCTGCCCGTCGCCGCCACGACACGGCGAAAATACCCGCCGTCCACGAACGCCGCCGCAAGGGCGAGGCTCTCTGCCATCGTCGAACAGGCGCCGTACACGCCGAGAAAGGGAACGGAGAAATCGCGTGCCGCAAAGCTTGCCGAAATGATCTGATTGAGCAGATCGCCCGAGACGATGAGATCGACTTCATTGCGCGCGAGATGCGCGTTGGAAATCGCCCCGTCAATGACGTGCGAGAGCATCTTACACTCCGCCTTTTCGTAGGTGCTCTCGCCGAACATGTCGTCCGCAAGCGCCGTTTCGACATACCGCCCGACGATCCCCTCGCACTCCTTTGTCCCCGCAATTGTGCTCACGGCGACAATGCGCGGCTGTCTTTCAAATACGATCCTCTGTTCCATATCAGCGGCAGTTTGCGCATCTTTGGAAAAGATATACAAAAAGGCGGCTTGCATCGCCGCCCGTATCGGTTAAAAATGGTGCTGCTCAGAGGCTGTGCCGCAGGGGAATGCTCGCCTCGGCATTCAGGCTCATGGGCGAGAAGTGCCCGAGGCGGTATTGCACAAGCCCCTCGGACGCGATCATCGCCGCATTGTCCGTGCAGTGCTTTTTGACGGGAAGAACGAGCTTCAAGCCCGCTTCCGCGCACGCCATTGTCAGCTTTTCCCGCAGGTACCCGTTTGCCGCGACGCCGCCGCCCGCCGTGACCACCTTTGCGCCCATCTCGTGCGCGCCCTCGATGGTCTTTTGCACCAGGATATCGAGCGCCGCGCTCTGAAAGGACGCCGCGACGTCCGCCCTGCTCCACTCTTCGCCTCTCTGTTCTTTTGTATGCACATAGTTGATGACCGCCGTCTTTAAGCCGCTGTAGGAAAAATCATACCCGCCCATACCCTTGAGCATCTTGGGCATCGGAACGACGGGACTGCCTTCCCGCGCGAGCGCTTCAACGTGCGGGCCGCCGGGGTAAGGAAGCCCCAGAACGCGCGCAACTTTATCGAATGCCTCCCCTGCCGCATCGTCCAGCGTACCGCCGAGAACGCGGAATTTGTCCGCGCGCTCCGCGTACAGAATGGCGGTGTGCCCGCCACTGGCAAGCAGGGTGATAAAGGGCGGCTCGAGCGTTGTATCCTCCAGATACGCCGCGGCAAGGTGCCCGCGGATATGGTCGACGCCGATGAGCGGAATATTCAGTCCGTATGCAAACCCCTTGGCAAAGGACAGCCCGACGAGGAGCGCGCCCAACAGCCCCGCGCCGTAGGTCACGGCGACGGCGTCCAGTTGCTCTTTTTGGACGTTTGCCGCCTTGAGGGCGCGCGCAACGACCTCGTCCACTGCCTCCGCATGGGCGCGCGAGGCGATCTCGGGTACAACGCCGCCGTACTTTGCCTGCGTCGCCGCCGAGGACGCGATCTCGTCCGATAACAGCTCCCGCCCGCGGATGACTGCCGCCGCCGTCTCGTCGCAGGAGGACTCGATTCCTAAAATAAGTGGATTTTGCTTCATTTTTTCCTTAAAAAATTCAAACTTTCCTTTCAACCGAAAGAAAAGTTTGATTGTTGTTAGGATTTTTTGAGATAGTCGATGATAAATCCCTGAATGTCGCCGTCCATGACCGCCTGCACGTCGCCCATCTCATAGCCCGTTCTGTGATCCTTGACGAGCGTATAGGGACAGAACACATAGGAGCGGATCTGCGAGCCCCATTCGATCTTCTTGGTCTCGCCCTTCAATGCCGCCTCTTCCTGCATGCGCTGTTCGAGCTGCTTCTCAAGAAGCCTGCTGCGCAGGTACTTGAACGCCATTTCCTTGTTCTGCAGCTGGCTGCGCTCGTTCTGACAGGTCACGACGATGCCCGTCGGGAAGTGCGTGATGCGAATGGCGGTCTCCGTCTTGTTGACCTTCTGTCCGCCCGCACCCGAGGAGCGGTAGACGTCGATGCGGATATCCTCATCCTTGATCTCGATCTCGCCGTCGTCGTCGACTTCGGGCATGACCTCGACCGAGGCAAAAGAGGTCTGACGGCGCTTGTTCGCATCAAAGGGAGAAATGCGCACGAGGCGATGCACGCCGATCTCCGCCTTTAAGTAGCCGTAGGCGTTCTCCCCCTCCACCTTGAAGTCCACCGACTTGAGCCCCGCGGAATCGCCGGGCAAACGGTCGATCTCGGTGACCTTGTAGCCGTTCTTTTCGGCGTAGCGACAGTACATGCGATAGAGCATCTGGCACCAGTCGCACGCCTCCGTGCCGCCTGCGCCTGCATGGAGGGACATGAGGGCGTTGGAACCGTCATACTTGCCGCGCAGCAGCGCGCGGATGCGCATCTCCTCGATGTCCTTCTCCGCCGCCGACATCATGCCGTCCAGCTCGCCGACGAGATCCTCTTCCCCCGTCTCCTCGATGAGGTCGATGATCTCCATCGCGTCGTCGAGCGCCTTTCTGCCCTTTTCGTATGCTGCGATCTTGTTCTCCGTGGAGGAAATCTCACGCCCGATCTTTGCCGAGCGCTCCAAATCCTGCCAAACTTCCGGCTTTTCCTGCTCCGCCTTGAGCTCTTTTAGTTGTGCATAGCGGTTGTCGATATCGAGGGCGTACTTGGCCTCGCCGAGCGTCTCCTCGAGCGACTTGATCCGCAATCTGTAATCATCTGCTTTGAACATAGCTTTCCTTGAATATCAATAGGGTCTGCCGTGGCACTTCTTGTACTTCAATCCGCTGCCGCAGGGACAGGGATCGTTGGGGCCGACCTTCTTATCCTTTTTGATGGTTGCGGGGTTGAACTTCACGTCCCCCGAAGTGCGCAGGGAATCGACGTCCACCGCCTTTGGAAGCGCCTCTGCGCCCACCGTCTCCACCTGCTCTGCCTGCTGCGCCTGTGCGGGCTGCGCAGCGGGCTGGGACGCCTGCTGAACAGGCTGTGCGGCGGGTTGCTGCGCAGGCTGCGTGTTCTGCTGTACCCCGGCAGGCTGCTGCGCGGGCTGTGCGGGACGGTTCGCAGAAGGGAAGATGCGCTGCACGGGACGGGGCTGCGCCTTGATCTGGCACTTTAAAAGGAAGCGGATGGTACGCTCCTGAATGCGCTCGACCATCTCGTCGAACATGGCGAAGCCTTCCTGCTTGTAGGCGATAACGGGATCGGACTGACCGTACGAGCGAAGCCCGATGCCCTTGCGCAGCTGATCCATCGCATCGATATGATCGATCCAGTTGCTGTTGACGTAGGAGAGCAGGATATCGCGCTCGACCTTGCCGAAGTCTACGCCGGGCATCTCCGCCTGAATGCGCGCGATCTTTTCTTCGTAGCACTTGGTCGTCTTGTCCGTGATGCGCTTGAGCGCGACGTCGTAGTCCCATTTCCCCAGCTTCTCGCGGGTGACGTAGTTTGTCCCCTCGGGCAGGAGATATCGCTCGAGCGCCGTATTCAGATCGGTCTCGCTCCACTTTTCGGGAGAGTCCTCGATATTCACCGTCTCCTTGAGGATGCCCTCCACATAGCCGGGAATATACTTGAGCACCTGTTCGTGCACGTTTTCGCCGCGGATGACGCGCATGCGCTCTGCATACATGATCATACGCTGCTTGTTCATGACGTCGTCGTACTGCAGGACGTTCTTACGGATGGCGAAGTTCCTGCCCTCGATCTGCTTTTGCGCGTACTCGATGAGGTTGGTGAGCACCTTGGACTCCAGGCATTCGTCATCCTGCATTTTGCTGCGCTCGTAGATGTGCTTCATCCGATCGCCGCCGAAGCGCTGCATCAGATCGTCCTCGAGCGAAATGAAGAACACGGACGCACCGACGTCGCCCTGACGGCCGGAACGACCGCGCAGCTGGTTGTCGATACGGCGGGACTCATGCCGCTCGGTGCCGATGATGCAAAGGCCGCCCGCCTCGATGACCTTCTTCTTTTCGGCGTCCGTCTGCTCCTTGTAGGACTTATAGAGCGCATTGTAGCGTTCGCGGACGTCGATCGCCTCCTGATCGTCGCCGAGGTCGACAAAGGAAGTCGCGCGCTCGATTACGTCGTGCTCCACGCCCTCCTCGCGCAGCCGCTTCTTGGCAAGATACTCGGGGTTGCCGCCCAAGAGGATATCGGTACCGCGGCCCGCCATGTTGGTCGCGATCGTGACCGAGCCGAAGCGACCCGCCTGCGCGACGATCTCCGCCTCACGCTCGTGGTTCTTCGCATTGAGAATGTTGTGCTTGACGCCGTTGCGGATGAGGAGCCTGGAGATCTCCTCCGACTTCTCGACAGACACCGTACCCACAAGGATGGGCTGCCCCTTCTCGTGCCGCTCCACGATCTCGCGGACGATCGCCTTCTTCTTGCCCTCCACGGTGGAGAAGATACGATCGTGCATGTCAATGCGGCGCACGGGCTTGTTGGTGGGGATCTCGATGACGTCCAGCGAGTAGATCGTGCGGAATTCACCCTCCTCCGTCTTTGCCGTACCCGTCATACCCGAGAGCTTCTTGTAGAGACGGAAATAGTTCTGGAAGGTGATGGTCGCGTAGGTCTTGTTCTCCTCGCGGACGCGCACGCCCTCCTTTGCCTCGATCGCCTGATGCAGGCCGTCGGAATACCGTCTGCCCTCCATGAGACGCCCCGTGAACTCATCGACGATGACGATCTCGCCGTCCTTGATGATATACTGCTCGTTGAGGTGGAAGATGTGATGCGCCTTTAACGCCTGCTGGATATGGTGGTTGAGCGTGGCGTTCGCGACGTCCGCAATGCTCTCGACGCCGAAATACTTTTCCGCCTTTTCCGCGCCGTACTCGGTAAGACGCACCTGACGCTCCTTGCGCTCAATGACAAAGTCCCACTGCAGCGCTTCTGCCGCGGCGACCTTCTGCGCAGTCGGAACGTGCTTTCTGCGCGAGGTCTCCTCGGCGTCCTTGAGTTCGTCGTCAAAACCGCCCGAAAGCGTTCTGACGAACTTATCCACGCGCTGATACAGCTCGCTCGACTGCTCGCCCTTGCCCGAAATGATGAGGGGCGTACGCGCTTCATCGATGAGGATGGAGTCGACCTCGTCGACGATGGCAAAGTTCAGCTCGCGCTGGACCATGAGCTTCAGGTCGTTTTTGAGGTTGTCGCGCAAGTAGTCAAATCCGAACTCATTGTTGGTGCCGTAGGTAATATCGCACTGATATGCGGCACGCTTTTGCTCGTCGTTCATACCGGGCACAACGACGCCGACGGTGAGTCCCATGAACTTGTGGACCTTGCCCATCCACTCTGCATCGCGGCGGGCGAGGTAGTCGTTGACCGTGACGATATGCACGCCCTTGCCGGCGAGCGCCTCCAGATAGGCGGGAAGGGTTGCGACGAGCGTCTTACCTTCGCCCGTCTTCATCTCGGCAACGCGTCCCTGAAAGAGACAGATGCCGCCGACGATCTGCACATGGAAGTGGCGCATGCCGAGCACACGGCCGCTCGCCTCCCTGAGAGCCGCGAAGGCGTCGCAGAGGATATCCTCCAGCGTCTCGCCCTTGGCGAGCCGTCCCTTGAGGATGCCCGTCTGCGCCTTGAGTTCCTCATCAGACATCGCGGCATATTTGGGCGCGAGTGCTTCGACGGCGGACGCCGTTTTATCCAGTTTTTTCAGGCTTCTGCGGCTGTCGCCGCTCATCAGATAACGAATCAGACCCATGTTATTGCTCCGTTTGCGTCCGCACCTTTTCACGCGCGCGGGCGCGTCTTTTTATTCAACTTGACTATTTTACAATATTTTTCCAAAATCTCAAAGCGATTTCATGCCGTTTTTTGTAATTTCTGCAAGGTTACGAACTTTTCACGCCCCTGTCACGACGTATTCGGCGCCCTTTCGCGCCGCAAAACATGTTTTCCCCAAAATATGTGAAATAATACCCCGATCTCCGACGATATGACAGCGCATCCATGATATCATCATGGCATGTTGATCCTTGCCGTTCAGTGGCTGGGGGCGCTGTACGCCTTCTGCACGTTTCTTATCTGCATCATCGTCGTGTGCGGGTGCAAACTTGCACGCGTCGGCTACCGCACGCTCGGCAAAAAACTGCCGCCCGAAGCGCCGTCCAAGGAGGAAAAGCCGCCCGAGCCCGTCTACTATCTCGTCGAGCGCAAAAAAAAGCGCGTGAAGACGGAATACTCCGACCCCAAGCGCATTCAGTTCAAATAAGGCGGCGATTGATGCCCCAAGCGCTGCTTAAATTCCGACTATTTTTCATCTGTCTGCCCATGTGCGGACAGATATTTTTGCCATGCCGAAGAATACCGGTCGCCAAACGTCACGCTTGTGATCGTATCATAGGCGATCATCACATGTTCCGTCCAGACCCCATCCGCATCCACAGAGCGGAAGGCAATGTAAGCCTGCGTCACATCGGTCACATAGCCCATATGGAAAAAATCCTTATCCGGGAAATTATTTTCCACAATGATCATGCGCCCCGATTGCTGTAAACCGCGAAAAACCGTCTCCCAGGACGAGAGGTCGATCGACAGAGACGGTAGCTGATCGGGCAATCCGCACTCTCTGCAAATAAGATCGCTCAGGCCCTCATCCCGTTCCATGAGACGCAGATCGGAAAGTTTTCTGATCTCAAATCCGTCCAGCAAAAAATCATCCTCACGCGCCAAAAAGATCAGCCGATCGGAATAGCCTAAGACATAGGAAAACTCATACGACTCGTCGTAGGAAAAGCCGCACTTGCAGAGAAAGCGCTCACCCTGCGCTTGCTGCAAAACGTGCAAAAGCTCTGATTTCGATTGATGCCCGCGATACATACTCCTACCTCCGCAAAAAAAAGCTGCGGCAATGCAACAAACCGATACAATCAGCCCTCGAAGCGCTCAATGTTCTTTCCCGAATCCCAGAGGCGCTCCAGATAATAATACAGACGGGACTCCTCATTGAAGATATGCACGACGACGTCGCCGTAGTCGAGCACGCCCCATCTGCCCTCGCGCAGTCCCTCTTTGCGAAGGGGGACAAGGTCTTCCTTTTCCAGCTTTTCCTCAACGGCATCGCCGAGCGCGCGCACCTGCGTCGTACTGCGGCCGCTCGCGATGACAAAATAGCTGCACACGACCGTCTGATCGGCAACATCCAGAATGACAATGTCCTGCGCCTTTTTTTCCGAGAGCGCTTTTGCGCATGCAAGTGCAAGTTCGTGTCCGGTCATTTGAAATTCCTCCAAAAAATATTCAATATATTATTTATATTCAAATATTATGTCTGGCATAGTACTGTGCAAACGTCAATTATTTGCTTTTTACAACGCCTTTGATCCAGTGATACGCCTCTTTTGTGAGCGAATAGACGGGCTTCCCCTCTTCCTTTAAATAGTCATTCTGCTGGCGCAGTGCATGATACAGGCACATGTCGAGATCCTTCCAATACCAATCCCGCAGTTTCTGTACGCCAGGAAAGTCGCGCCCGTCCTCCAACATGTCGGCAAGATAGACGAGCACACCAAGCTTTGTCATGTCCGCCTTGCCGCTCGTATGATAGCGGATCGCGTCGAGCACCTCTTCATCGTCGACCTGAAACAATTTCTGCGCCAAAAATGCCCCTGTAAATTGGTGCATCACGGGCGCGGGGACATTCTCCGGCGGCGTAAATCCCTCTAAAAGCGGCGAATCGGGCGGGACATACTTCCCGCAGTCGTGCAGCGCGGAGGCAAGCAGCGCCTTCCCCTCCGACACGCCGACACTCGCCGCCCGCGCAACCGCCATGCGCGCGACGCGGTAGCTGTGTTCCCTGCGCGCCTCTTTTTCGAGCGCCAAAGCAGGCGCGATCGCAGGATGCGTATAGAGCCCGTTTTCTTTGACATAGCGGTAGACCTCGTCATCCAGCCCTGCGGGGCGCTTCCCGAACGCGAGGTCGACGCGCAGCAAACGCGACGCGACTGCCTCGCCCATGAACGGGACCACAACGTAGTCCTTGCCGAATCGCTTCCGAAAGCGCTCGCGCAGCGACACGGGGTCTCCCGTACCCCTGCCGCACGCCGCAAGCGTGACATTCGCAAGGATATCGTCGGGATTTTTCCAGGTAAAGAAATCTTCCAGCATGTCCGATCCGACGAGAAAGTAGCGCTCGGCGTCCGGATAGCGCTGCGCAAATTCCCGGCAGGTCAGATAACTGTAACTCGTTCCTTCCGCCCTGACCTCAAAATCACTCACCGTCACCCAGGGAAGATCATGAAAGGCGATGCGACACATGGCAAGGCGCGCATTCCCGTCCGCCGAGGCTCCCCAGGACTTGTGCGGCGCCCTGCCCGCAGGCATGACGATGACCCGATCGAGCCCGAGCGCCTCTTTCGCCGCCAGGACGTAATGTCTATGCTCCAAATGCACGGGATCGAACGATCCGCCGAAAAGTGCAATCTTCATATCTGCATTATACTATAGATTTTTCCTCATTGCAAGTTTAATCAAAGAAATACATGGCAAAAATCAAACCATGAAAAAATTTGATATGCCTCTGATCACCGATACGATCTTCTATACTGCGGCGTGCTGGTTTGTCTGCGTCGGACTCTTGCGCTGGCCGGACGTCGCCACCTGGGCATGTTTTACTGCCGCGACCCTGATCGCCCTTGCCGTCGGCACCGTTCTCTTTCTCCTGCTCTCAGGCAGACACCGCAGACGCGCCCTCAGTAAGCGCCAGCAGGAGGAGAAAGAAAAGCTCATGCTGCATCTCACCCTGGAACAGGACGACGCCGTGCGTACCCTTCTCGCGAACGCCTTGCGAACAGACGGGAAAGAGGCAACCTTGCAGGACGACACGATCATGCTCGATGATGCGCCCCTCATCCCCGTCTTTACCATGCAGCCCGTATCGGCAGACACCGTCGCCCGCCTGCTCAAAACCTACGGGAAAACACCTTTTCTCATCGCCTGCAACGCACTCACCCCCGAAGCGGAACACTTACTTACGTCCTTTTCGCGAAGCGCTATGATAGGAGAGGAGATCTATGCGCTGTTTTCCCGCACGGAGACGATTCCCGAGACACTCATCTGCGGCGAAATCCCGCGGCGCACCGCGCGCACGCGGCTCCGTATTGCCTTTTCCAAGCGCAACGCCTATCCCTTCTTTGTCAGCGGCGCGGGGCTGCTCGTCATGAGCCTGTTTGTCTTCTTCCCGATCTACTATCTGGTAACGGGCAGTCTGCTGCTCATCGCCTCCGTCTGCATCCGCGCATTCGGCTATGCATGAGCCAAGATTGATGCAGATGCAGTGTACTATGTCTGACATAGTACACAAAATATCGGCAATTTTTCACAAAAAATCCCTCTTTTGAGGGATTTTATGTTTTACGAGAGGGAGCAGATCGCCTCTGCGATCGTATGGACGACGTCCGAAGGGTCGACCGAATATTCCCCCATCTTGCTTGCCGCGATCTCTCCCGCACGCCCCAAGAGGAAGCTTGCCGCACACCCTGCCTCAAAGGGCGGGATTTTGCGCGCGCAGATACCGGAGAGCAGCCCGGAGAGCACGTCCCCGCTTCCGCCCTTGGCAAGCGCGGGCGAGCCGGTGGGATTGATCGCGACCCGCGCGCCGTCCGTAATGATCGTGCGATTGTTCTTCAAAAGGACGGTCAGCTGATTTTCCTGCGCAAAGCTGCGCGCCCCCTCCACGGCATTGGCGAGGATCTCCCCGACGGGCTTTCCCGTCAGGCGCGAAAATTCTTTGGGATGCGGCGTTACGATGACGCGGCAGGATTTTTCTTTGAGTACTTCCACGCCGTACGTTGCAATGGTATTCAGCGCGTCAGCATCGAGGATGAGCGTCCCCGTGTACGCGCCGAGCAGTTCCGCAAGATAGGCGTACAGACGCTCGCTGATGCCCGTCCCCATGCCGATCGCGATGCTGTCCGAGGCGAGGATGTCGCCGTCGATCGCCTTGAAGGGGCGCAGCACCACGGCGGGAAGCCGCCCGATCATATAGGGAAACAGCTCCTCCGTGACGCACAGTTTGGTATAGCCCGCGCCCGACTTCAGACACGCGCCCGCCGCCAGAAATGCCGCGCCGCTGTAGGTGCCGCCCGCAAGAATGGTCGCCGTTCCGTACGTTCCCTTGTGCGAATTGGAGCGGCGCTTGGGAAAGAGCGCCTTGACGTCCGCATTTTCCCAGACTTCGGCGCCTGCCTCCGCGGGCGAAATGCCGATGTCCGCGACGGTAATCCTGCCCGCATAATCCGCGCCGTCCGCAAGCAGAAGCGCCTGTTTGCACTGTCCCATTGTGACGGTCTCGTCCGCCGCGACGCAGGGGCTTCCGGCAATCCCGCCCTCCATGAGCCCGCTGGGAAGATCGCACGCGATGACATATGCGCCGCTGCCCATGATAAAATTGACGAGCGCGGCGTTTTCGCCCTCGATGGCGCGCGTCAGCCCCGTCCCGAACAGACAATCGACGATCATGGCATGCCTGCGGCGCGGAATGCGTCCCAACACTTCGCCCTGATACTTTGCGCGAACCGCTTCGCAGTCGGCGGAAAATTTCTTTGCAAGGCACAGGACAGCGACATCCTCGCCGCGCTCCTGCAAGATACGCGCCGCGACAAACCCGTCGCCGCCGTTGTTGCCGCCGCCGCAAACAAAGAGCACATCGCCCGCCCCCCTTGCACGCATGGCAGCGCTGACCGCCTCTGCAAGCGCCGCGCCCGCGCGCTCCATGAGAATAAGGGACGGCATGCCCGCCGCGATCGTCGCCGCATCGGCGCGCCGCATCTGTTCGTTGGAATATGCGTATTTCATACTTCCTCCTCCGCCACGTCAAGCTGCGCGCGGACCGTCTCCAGGGCAGCGCGCGCCGTGTCATAATCAAAGCCCTTGGAGAGCAGATGGGCATACGCCTTGCGCACGACCTCGGGCGAAAGCTGCTTATTGCGCAGATACTTTTTGAGCACTGCAGCCGCGGCGTCCGTCTCGTCCGCGATCTCCCCGAGCGCAGCGTCAATGCTCTCGTCTGCAACGCCCTTTTTTCGGAGTTCCATGCGGATGAGGCGGCTGCCCTTGCGCTTTCCCGCGCTCTCGGCATACGACTTTGCGTACGCCGTGTCATCGAGGAAACCGTAGCCCTTCATCTTTTCGACGACGTAGTCCGCAACATCCTGCAAGTACCCCTTGCGGCGCAGAAAGTCGCGCACGTCGCGCTCCGTCTTCATGGACGCGGAGATGTGCGTGAGCGCCTTGTCGAGCGCCGTCTGCTTCTCGCCCGCCAGCTGAAGCGCGGAGAGCTCCTCTTCGGTGACGACGCTTCCGACCTTCAGCCGATGCTCCATGACAGTCAGAAGCTGCATGCCACAAAAGAACCTGCCGTCCACTTCGATATTGCAGCGCGCCGCATCGTGTTTTTGCGGCGTGATCGCAGTGATCTCCATACTATAATACGCCGCTCCAGGTCCTGTTTTTCCGGAACCAGTCGGTGTCTTTGAGGACGGTATCGTTATTGCTGCACCAGAGTTTGAGCGTCTTTGATCCCTCGTCCTCGCCGCTGCCGTAGTAGAATACGATATCGCCGTTCATATCACAAAACCCGTTTGTCGCCTCGTCCCACATGATGGTCACATAGATATAGCTCGTGTACGCGCCCACGCGATCGATAAACGCCTGCGTCGGGAAGATATTCTCCTCCGCGGCACCATATTCGTTGTAACCCGCGCAGCAGCAGACCGCAACGTAATCGGGCGTGATCACTTCGAGCAGCGCGTTGGTGGACGACGTCTTGCTGCCGTGGTGCCCCGCCTTGTACAGGACAACGTGCGGGAGATCGTTATTCTCGACGAGCCGCTCTTCGCCGTCCTCCTCCAGATCGCCCGTGAACAGGTAGTGATTTGCCCCGTCCCCCAGTTCCTGCGAGAGCAGCATGCAGACGGAATAGTCGTTCTCGTCACTTGCTTCGTGGTCGTAATAATAGTTGTACAGGATATTCATGGAGATGCTTCTTGCGTCGTCCAGATAGTATGTGCGGCTTGCGCCATCCCTCTCGTTCCAGCAATCGGAACATGTGTAGATCTCGGCGCCCTGCGCCTCGGCATAGTCGACCGCCGTCTCAAAGCGGGCATAGAGCGTGGGATTGCCCGCCTCCGTCTCCAATTCCTTATTGGTGCGGTCAAAGCGGATGATCGTGCCGATCTCATAGCTGTAAAGAATCCCGTTGTACTCGCCGCCCGAACTCGTCCCGACAAGCCCCGCAATATGATCGGTGTCCGCATGGGTGGCGATGACATATTCGATGACGCCGTCCGTGCAATACCTTTCAAGATACTCCTTGATCGCGGCGACGTTCCCCTGCGTAGGCCCGGCGTCGATCAGCACCTCTGTATCGCCGACCTTGATGAGCGTGCAATCGCCGCTCGCCCTGACTTCGGGCGCGATGAAGTGAATGGAGAGATCGGCAGAGACGATCTCCTCCATGTTGCCGCTGACCGCCTCTTCAGGCGGCGTATTGCCCGAATCATCGTCCGAGGGGCGCGTCGTCCCGATGCCGAGGTTATGTAAAAATTCGCCGATGGTCAACCCCTTGCTGTAGATGAGGAAGTACCAGCAGACGCCGAGCACGATCGCAATGACGAGGACGATCGCCACGACGGCGATCATCGCCTGCTTTTTCTTTTTACTGCCGCGTCTCTTTGCCATGCGTCACCTCAGTAGCAGAGCTTAACAAAGCTCCAGCTCATCGCAGGCAGACGCAGCGTCAGGCGGTCGTCCTTCACGGAGGGCAGTTCCCTCTCGTGCGGCACGACGTTCTCCGGCGCGTCAAAGCCATTGACGGCAAAGAGGTCGGAGGAAGTCATTTCAAGGTACTCCGTCGCACGCAGCGAACCGAAGGAGCGCAGCTCAAACGATACCTCGCGGTCCTCCTGCGCGTAATTGCATGCGGAGATGCAGACCTCGCGCTTCTCCTTGTTATGCGTGATCGCCTCGTTGATGCAGCGCGCGCTGCCGTACTTGGTCGCAAAGGTGTCCGTATCGGAGATGGCGCGCACCGTCTCCCCGCTTGCGTTGTTGGCAATGGCGCGGAAGGGATAGAAGGTGGTCTGACGGAACGTCCTTCCCCCCTTCTCCGTCATGATGGGCGCGATGACGTTGACGAGCTGGGCAAGGCACGCCGCCTTTACGACGTCGCAGTTGTTGAGCAACGTGTTCATCATGCCCGCAAAGACGAGGCAGTCCTGGAAGGTGTAGACGTCCTCCAAGAGGTGAGGCGCGCGCTTCCAGAGCGGCTCGTTGCGGGGAGCAGTGACCGTCCAGATATTCCACTCGTCAAAGGAGATGCCGACGCGCTTTGTGGAGCGCTCTTTCGCGCGCACATATTCGATGGTCGCGCGCAGCGTGCCGATAAATTCATCCATATCGTCTGCGCTGCCCAAAAAGTCCTCCAGGGGACGCGTGCTCGATTTGCTGTACATATAGTAGCGGTGCATGGACAGCAGATCGACCTGCCCGTAGGTGTGCTCCAAGACCTTTCTGTCCCACTCGGGGAAGGTAGGCATATCGTGATTGGACGAGCCGGAGACGATGAGCCTGAGTCTTCCATTCGGACCCGCCTTGCCGTCCATCTCGCCGTTGGTCCAGCGCATGAGTTTTGCCGCCTCCAGCGCCTTTCTGCCGTACTCGTCGGCGCTGAGATGCCCCGTCTGCCAGGAGCCGTCCATCTCGTTGCCGATGCACCAATAGTGCACGCCGTAGGGCTGCTCCGAACCGTTTGCGCGGCGCATGTCGGAGATCGTCGTCCCGCCCGGGTGATTGCAGTACTCCACGAGGTGCGCGGCGTCCAGAATGCTGCCCGTCCCCATGTTTACCGCCATCATCGGCTCAATGCCCGCAACAGCGCACCACTTCATAAATTCGTCCGTGCCAAACTCGTTGGTTTCGGTCGAAAACCAGGCAAGGTCGAGGCGCACGGGGCGCTTTTCTCTGGGGCCGATGCCGTCCCTCCAGTCGTAGCCGGATAAAAAGTTCCCACCAGGATAGCGGACAATTGGCACATTGAGCTCTTTGATCAGCGCGAGCACGTCGCCGCGGAACCCGTTCTCATCCGCCGTGGGATGACCGGGCTCGTAGATGCCCTCGTACACTGCCCTGCCCAGATGCTCGATGAACGAGCCGTAGATGTGACGATCGATGCTCCCGATGACAAGGTTTGCGTCGGCAAAAATTTTTGTATGCTTCACAGCTTTTCTCCCTCAATTGATTTTCAGACCAGACCCACCGCGCCCGCAATGTTGACGACCGCTTCATCAATGTTGTGCAGAAACTTATTGATTGCCTTCTGCGCGCCCGCATCGATGACGCCGTCCTCCGTCGTGCGCAGGATCTTGATGATCATATCAAAGTTTTCGTAGATGACGACGCACTCGGGATCGAGCGCTTCGAGCACCTTATCTTTACTGCCGTGCTGAACGGCGTGCATCTGTTTGATTGCGGCGTTCATCTCCGTGAACAGCGCGACGTTGCCCGTCGCAAAAAGCTGCTGCATCGTCCCGTTGAGGCGAACGAGCTGGGTGAGAAACTCGGTGACTTCCTTGCTTGCTTCTTCTTCCATTACAATTGTACTCCGTTCCGTTTCAAGAGTTCGCGCGCGCTCTCCACGCTGTCCTTCCCCACCTTATTCTTGATGGGTGCAAATTCGTGTTCGCGGACGACTTCGAAGGGCAGGCAGGATCCTGCCTCGCGCACCATATCCAGAATGAGCGTCTCGAACTTATAGCCGTTCTCGTACTCAGGCGTAACGAGCGCACCGCTTTCGTCGAGACAGGGCACCTTCTTGTGCGCCGCGTGCACAGGCAGCCGCTGCGAGACGATTTCCTGCAGCACGTCGAGACGGAACAGGTAGTTGAGCGTCACGCCAAAGGCGTAGACGAGGCGTCCCGCCCCGTCGCGCAGATTTGCCATCTCGTCGCTGAGTTCGTAGTATTCGATGACGGTGGGAAGCCCGTCCTCCAGACAGAGCACGCCGACGCGCTCCTCAGGATACCCCTTGCGGACGAACTTCGCGCCCGACGCCTTGCCGCTTGCGATGGTCGCGCCGACAAAGACGGGGTCCGCAATGCGCTGCAGGACGTTGTCCACCGCAAACACGTTGAACCACTCCACGCCGCGCGCCGCCATCTTCTCCACCAGTCCCGCGCGCTCCAGAGAGGTGTACCAGCCGCCGTTGCCGTTGGGCGAGAGCGCAAGGCTGTCCTTGGCGGACATGAGCAGTTTGCCCTGCTCGTCCACGGCGGGCGCCATCTCCTGACGGAAGAAGAACACCTCCTTCGCGGGATAGCCGAAGTAATTATGCTCCTCAAAAAAGGCGCGGGTCGCCCCGTCGTTGAGATCACTCGTCATGATGAGCAGCGGGACATACGCGCCGCAGGCGTTCGTCACATCCTGCAGGTTGCGGATGAGCTGCTCGAAGATATAGAGAGGCTTGGTGATGCCGATATCGCAGGCGCCCTTGGGTCCGTCCAGCCCGAGGCGGGTCCCCTGTCCGCCCGCAAGCAGGACGGCGGCGACTTTGCCCTTTACGATCGCCTCCTGCCCGACGGCGGAATATTCCGCACGGCGTGCCTCAATCTCCTCCAGAGAGAGCCCTTCAATGGGCTCGATCTTGCCGCGCCCGCCGTTCTCTCCGATATGCGAAAGGGAGACAGTCTCCCAATCTATGCTTTCGATCTGCCCGGCAAGCTTCTCCCTGCCTGCCGCGTCCAGTTCATCCCACCACCTGAGCACATGCATCTGCCCGTGCGCTTCCAGCAGGGTATTCAATTCGTCGTACTGCATTCATTCCTCCGTTTGGATAAGATAAAAAACTTTCCCCCGTTTCGGGCGGTCGTCGCTGCCAAAACCGCAAGTCAGCCGCCCTTCTCTATTATAAAGAAAACGGGCAGAAAAGTCAATCCCTGCCCGCTTTTTTCATTTACTTTTTCAGCAGGAACGCGCCCGCCTTGTAGTCCGTCACGTCGTCAATGAGAAGCGTCCCGTCTTTGACCTCGTACTTGAGGTCTGTGTAACAATCGACGAGCCGGTAGCCCTCCAGCTCGACCTCGATCTTCGCGTCCGCAATCAGGCGATGGACGATGACGAGGCGCTCGCTCCCGAGGTCCTTGACATAGATCTGCCTGCCGACGGGTTCGCGGTAGTACTCCACGTTGCAGTCGATCAGGCGAATATCGCCGTCGCGGACGATGTGCTTTACCTTCTGATAGAAGGCAAGCCCGTCCTGCACGAGGCGCACCTTGTCCTTGGGCATGTGAAGAACGTCCCCCGAGAGGCAGACCCTGCCCATCATCGCGGCGCACAGCGAATAGATGGTGCGTGAGGGAGAGTCCTTCTCGCGCAGCACCGCCCAGATCTGCGACTGACGCGCGGGAATGACGCGGGAGACGTTTGCCGCAACAAGCGGGATCTCCGTGCACTCGTGCGCATCCGAGAAGGAGCACATGGAGACCATACCCATGCGCCGTGGCTCGATGCGGCTGCCACCCGAGGCGCAGTTCTCGATGACCAGATCGGGGATCGCCTCTTTGAGCTTTGTCAGCCACGAGAGGCTCTCTTCTGCGACCTGCCGCCCGCCCTCGCCAAGGCTCTCCGCCCCGTCGCAGCCCATGCCGTAGGTGTCGTTATAGTCGATCTTGATATAGTGGAAGCCGTTCTGCTTAAGAAAATCGACCATGCGCGCGGAGATATACGTCTGCACTTCCGGCTTTCTCAGATCAAAGAAGCGGCGGTTCTTGCTCGTGATGACCGTATTATCCCGCTTTAAGAGCATGTCCTCATTATAGAACGCCTCAGAATCCCGCCCCGCATTCTCAAACTCGAACCAGATACCGGGGACTTTCCCCTCGGCGCGGATAGCGTCCGACACCGCCCTGATGCCGTCCGGGAAGAGAAGCTTGCTCTGCTGCCAGTCGCCGATGGCGTTGCACCAGCCCTTGTCGTCCGGCTTGTACCAGCCGCAGTCGATGACAAAATAGTCAACGGGAAAGGGCCTGATCGCCTGTAAGATCGCCTTGATATTCTCCTCGGACGGGCAGCCCCAGGTCGTGCAGTACTCATTGAAGAGAACGGGCATCGACTGCTCGCTCTCGGGGACGGCAAGACGGGCGTCCTGTTCATGCACGAAGGCGTTGCAGACGGCATTCAGCCCGCCCCGCTTGACGGTAAAATACGCCTTGGGCGATGCAAACGTCCCGCCCGCGGGGATCACTTTTCTCCAGTGCGCGAACTCATAGTCCCCCATGCCGGCAGAGACAGAGCAGCTCTCCTTCTCCTCGTAGACTTCCATCTGCCAGGAGTAGGGCGCATCCAGCATGACGCCCCAGGTGATATCCGCGTCCATCTCCTCGATGGCGGCAAACGGGAAGTAGCCGCGGTTGGGCATACTGCCCACCTGCCCCCACTTCTCCGCCTTGACGCCGTAGCGCGCCCAGCTCATGTCCAGCCCGAGGTGGGCAAAGTCGTCCGTTTTCAGGCGGCATTCGCGCGACCAGGCGCTCGTCATGCGGTGCAGCCGCAGCCCGATCGTCGAATTGACGCCAACGGACGGCGCAATGATGCCGCTTAATGAGAGGCTCTCCAGCATCTCCAGCGTGCGTGCCTCCTCCGAGGCGTTCTCATAGACGATCTGCACGGTAAAGACGCCCGTTCCCGCCGAATAGGACAGAATGTGCGTATAGAGGTTGCCGCGCGCGTCCGAAAGCAGGGTTATAACCCCCTTCTCGTCCGCCGCCTGCGACTCCACGTTGAGGAGCGTCCCTTCGCGGTTGCGCATCGTGACGCCCTGCGTATAGTCGATGAGCCCCTCGTCCCCCGTGAAGGCGACCTGCACGAGGCTGTCACAGCACAGGTTTGCGTCCTCGCCCAGCGCCCAGTCGGCGGGATACGCCGCAAGCCCGATCATTGTCTTGCCCTCGTGTCCCTCGACGGGCGTTTCGATATAGTAGACGGCGGTGTCGCCGAAGACATACTTTTTGAAAAACATACTACCTCATAAAGTGCGGGGCGGTACGCCGTACCGCCCCGCCATGTTCGCGTTTTACTTGAGCTTCCAGACCTGATCTGCCCACATCAGATCCTTCTTGAACTGCTCGAGCTTGGTGTTCTCGTCGATGACGACAACTTCGATGCCCCACATGTTGCCCAGGTCCGCCATCTCCTGCACGGAGAGCTTGGAAGAGACGACCGTGTGGTGGGCGCCGCCCGCATAGATCCAGGCAGCAACGCCGTCCTTGAAGTTGGGCTGATACTTCCACATCAGGCCGCCGACGGGCAGGTTGGGCATCTTATGAGGATACTTGACCAGCTCGATCTTCTGGATGATGAGGCGCAGCCTGTCGCCCATATCGATCATGGAGACGGCGACCGCTTCAGGCGCATCGATCCCCTCGAACACGAGACGCGCGGGATCGGACTTGCCGCCGATACCCAGAGGATGCACCTGGATCTGAGGCTTGGTCGCCGCGAACTGAGGCGAGACCTCGAGCATGTGTGCGCCGAGGCAGAGCCCGTCCGCAAGGTCATAGGTGTAGTCCTCCATGAGGCCCGTGCCCGTCTGTCCCGCCATGTACTGCATGACGGCACCGAGCGCCGCGATCTTCCAGTCGCCCTCTGCGCCGAAGCCGTAGCCCTTGCCCTGCAGATCCTGAATGGCGAGGCCGGGAAGCTGGTTGAGCCCGTGCAGCGCGCCGAAGTGGTCGACGATGCCGATATAGCCGCCCTTCTCCTTGCAGAACTTGTCGATCGCGATCTCATACTTCGCCTGCTCTCTCACGACGTCGATGCGCTTGGTGCCCATCGTGTACTTTTCGTCGTACTCCGCCATGAGCGCGTCCACTTCCGCATCCGTGACCTTCTCGATATACTCGACAAGATCACCGATGGGATAGTAGTCCACCTGCCAGCCGAGGTCGATGTGCGCCTCGACCTTGTCGCCTTCGGTGACGGCAACGTCGCGCATGTTGTCCGAGAAGCGGCAGACCTTGACCGTCTTGGAGAACGCATAGCCCGCGGCAACCTTGCACCAGGAAGCGAGCTGCTTCAATGCCTCTTCATCCTTGTAGTAGCCGACGATGACCTTGTTGTCCATTCTCAGCCTTGTGACGATATAGCCGAACTCTCTGTCGCCGTGCGCAGCCTGATTTTCGTTCATGAAGTCCATGTCGATGGTGTCGTAAGGAAGCTTCTCGTTGTACTGCGTCGCGAAGTGGCACATGGGCTTTTGCAACATCTTCAGACCCTTGATCCACATCTTTGCGGGCGAGAAGGTATGGCACCAGGTGATGATACCGATGCAGTTGTCGTCTGCGTTGACCTGCTTGACGGCAGCGATGACTTCATCCGAGCTCTTGCACGTCGTCAGATATTTGACGGTGACGGGCATTCTTTCATTGACGTAGTTCGCCATCTCCTCGGAGTGCTGCGCAACGTGCTCGAGCACGTCATCGCCATACAGCGTCTGGGAACCGGTCAGCCAGTATACAACTTTCTCTTTCATAACAATTATACCTCGTTGAATTTTTTTATCATTTCTCCGAAGCCGTCGGAGTACGGAACACAAGGATCGCCCCGCAATTGGGCGTAGACAGGACGGAGACGAGTCGGTCCCCTTTTGCTTCCCGCGCATTGGCGATCGCCGCGATACGTTCTGCGCGCTTGTTGGGGTTGGGTGTGTATTCGATCACTTCCGTCTCGATCATATCCTGCCACCTTATTTCTTTTTTGTCTGCCCGTAGTAGGCGTTCTTGCCGTGCTTGCGCATATAGTGCTTGTCCATCATGAACTGATCGGCACGGGTGACTTCGGGGTTGATATGCTCGGTGAGGAACGCCATCTTGGCGACCTCTTCAATGACCGTCGCATTGTAGACGGCATTGTCGCCGTCCTTGCCGAAGGAGAACACGCCGTGGCTCTTAATGAGCACGCCGGGAACTTCCAGGGGCTTGATATCGTCCCCCTTGAACTTCTCGATGATGGCAAGCCCGGTGTTCTTTTCGTACTCGCCCTCGATCTCCTCCTTGGTCAGCGAGCGCGCGCAGGGGATATCGCCGTAGAAATAGTCCGCGTGCGTCGTGCCGTAGAAGGGAATGCTGCGCCCCGCCTGCGCCCAAGCCGTCGCAAAAGTGGAATGGGTGTGTGTGACGCCGCCGATCTCGGGGAACGCCTTATAAAATTCAATGTGCGTGGGCGTATCGGACGAGGGGCGCAGATCGCCTTCGACCACCTTGCCGTTCAGGTCGACGACCACCATGTCCTCTGCCTTCATCTCGTCGTACTCGACGCCCGAGGGCTTGATGACGACAAGCCCCGACTCTCTGTCGATCTCAGAGACGTTGCCCCAGGTGAACAAAACGAGCTTGTTTTTGACGAGATCAAGATTGGCCTTTAAGACCTTTTCCTTCAATGCTTCCAACATATTTTCAATTCCTCCGAATAACGTTACCTGTCAATATTTGAGCGAACGGGTCGCCTCGCGGACGATGGGAAGCCCCTCGACGTAGCGCTTGCCGAATTCCTCGAATCCCGCAACGTTCTCGGGATCGGGTGCGAGCGTGACGCCCTCCTGTCCCGCAAAGACGCGATTATCGAGATAGCTCTCCAGCGTCTCGCCCTCCTTCTTGGTGACGAGGTAGTTCGCAAGGATCGCCATGCCCCATGCGCCGCCCTCGCCTGCCGTCTTCATGACGGTGACGGGCGCGTTGATCGCCGCGGCAAGATAGCTCTGCCCGACGCGCTCGGTCTTGAAGAGTCCGCCGTGGCCGGTGATGCGGTCGAGCTTGACACCCTCCTCCTTGAGCATGATATCGCAGCCCACCTTGAGCGCGCCGAACGCGGAATAAAGGTGCGTACGCATGAAGTTTGCAAGATTGAACTTGCCCTCTGCGGTTCTCACAAAGAGCGGTCTGCCCTTCTCAACCTGCGTGACGTGCTCATTGGAGACATAGTTATAGGACAGAAGTCCGCCGCAGTCCTTGTCGCCCTCCTCCGACTTGAAGTAGAGCATATCGTAGAGCTTCCACTTGGGAATGTCCACGCCTGCAAGCTGTGCAAACTCGCCAAACATATTCACCCAGCCGTTGATATCCGACGTGCAGTTGTTGCAGTGGACCATGCCGACGAGGTCGCCGACGGGCGTCGTGACGAGGTCAATCTCGTCATGCGGTTTGGAAAGCGGCTTCTCGAGCACGATCATCGCAAAGACGGACGTGCCTGCGGAGACGTTGCCCGTACGGACGCGGACGGAATTGGTCGCGACCATGCCCGTGCCTGCGTCGCCTTCGGGCGG
This sequence comes from Candidatus Gallimonas intestinigallinarum, assembly GCA_944338075.1. GTDB lineage: Bacteria > Bacillota > Clostridia > Christensenellales > Borkfalkiaceae > Gallimonas > Gallimonas intestinigallinarum. Next base: position 26,256 of record CALVLM010000015.1, read on the forward strand.
GCAGAGCGGGATACCCGGCTGCAGATTGCCCGTGGGATCAAGGAACTTTGCGCCTTCGGGCGTCAATTTGCCTGCGTCCTCGCCCGCGACGAGGATCTCGGGCAGGATATCTTCCACTTTGAAGGGAACTTTGTCCGCGACGAGATCGTTGAACTTTTTCAGCATGCCCTTGTCGTACTGACGGGTCGCAGGATCGACGGGGAACATGCCGGACGCCTCGCCGATGCCGATGACTTTTTTGCCCGTGAGCATCCAGTGCACATACCCCTCCAGCGTCGTCTGGAACACGATGTCCTTGACGTGCTCCTCGCCGTTCAGGATCGCCTGATAGAGATGCGCGATCGACCAGCGCGCGGGAATGTGATAGTTAAAGAGTTCCGTGAGCTTCTTGCCCGCCTCTGCCGCCGTGTTGTTGCGCCAGGTGCGGAAGGGAACGAGCAGACGATCGTCCTTATCGAACACCATGTAGCCGTGCATCATCGCAGAAAAGCCCATTGCGCCGACCGTCGTGAGCGTCACGCCGTACTTTTCTTTGACGTCCTCCGCGAGCTTGGCGTAGCAATCCTGCAAGCCCTCGCGGATGGCATCCAGCGAATAGGTCCAGATGCCGTTGATGTGCTGGTTCTCCCACTCATGGCTGCCCGATGCGATGGGCGCATTGTCCTCATCCACCAGGATCGCCTTGATGCGCGTCGAGCCGAACTCGATGCCGAGCGCGGTTGCACCTTTTTCGATGCAAAGTTTTGCCTTTTCCTGCATAATAACCCCCATGACAAAATTACACGCCTATTATAAAATAATTCTCACAAAAATACAATAGGTAACAAGAAAATTTCTTGCACTTTTTCTGAGAATTTTTTAACAATGCACCCTTTTCCCGGTCACAGACCCCCTCTTCCACCGTCGCACTCGCCCCTGTAAACTGATCATGCCCTCCCGATGATATCAGAATAATAAAGAATTTTGCAAAGCCTCTTGCAACGCAACAAAATATGTATTATAATAACCACAGGATAAAATTTTGTCCAAGGGAAAACGCCATGATCTTCACGCCAAAGTTTACAGCGGAGGGCACGCTGCAGGAGTACCCTCGCCCGCAGTTTCAAAGGGACAGTTATCTCTCCCTGAACGGGACGTGGGAGTATGCAATCACCTCCTCGCCCCAGCCTCCCGCGCGGTATGACGGGACCATCCTCGTGCCATACTCGCCCGAGAGCAGCTTATCGGGCGTCGGGCGGCAGCTCGGTCCCGATGAATTCCTGCACTATCGGCGCACGTTCACCCTTCCCGAGGGCTTTGATCGGGGCAGAGTGCTGCTCAACGTCGGCGCGTGCGATCAGGTCTGTAAAGTCTATTGTAACGGCAGGGAGATCGGCGGGCACGAAGGCGGCTATCTCCCCTTCGCCCTGGAACTGACGGACGCCTTAGTAGAGGGCGCAAACGAACTTTGTTTTGTGGTCACGGACGACGCCGCGTCCCCCATATACGGCAGAGGCAAGCAGCAGTACCATAGCGGCGGGATCTGGTACACGGCGACGAGCGGACTGTGGCAGTCCGTCTGGCTGGAGAGCGTGCCGCAGATCTATCTTCACGGCTTAAAACTTCGCCCCGATTACGAGAGCAGAACGCTTACGATCTCCTGCGAGGCGGACGGCGGCGTCATCTCCTATGCGATCTACGACGGCGAAACGCTGTTGGGGGAGACGCAAAGCGCCCCGGGTGAGGAGGTGCGCATGGACGCCTCCTCCTGCAAGCCATGGTCCCCGGATGCACCCGAGCTGTACCGCATCGTCATCACGGCGGGCGAGGACCGCGTGGAGAGCTACTTCGGACTGCGCAGCTTTTCGCGCACGCAGCGGGGCAGGATGCACTACTTCACACTGAACGGGCAGCCCGTCTTTCAGAGCGGTCTGCTCGATCAGGGCTATTGGGGAGAGGGCATCTATACCCCGCGCAGCAATCAGGAGATGTATGACTGTCTGAAGCACGTCAAGGCGCTCGGCTTCAACATGCTGCGCAAGCATATCAAAATCGAGCCCCTGCTCTGGTACTACTACTGCGATATCCTCGGCATTCTCGTCTGGCAGGACATGGTGAACGGCGGCGAGGCGTATTCGCAGCTGCGCATGCATGTGTGTCCCTTCATCGACCTGCACCTCAATGACCGCGACTACAAAAAGATGCGGCGCAGCGATGCACGCTCACGCGAACAATATCTGCGTGAGGCGGTCGGCACGATCGATCTGCTCTTCAACTGCGTCTCGCTCTGCTTCTGGACGCCCTTCAATGAGGCGTGGGGACAGTTCGACACCAATGCCGTCTGGCAGAAGCTGAAAGCGCTGGACGATACGCGGCTGTACGACCATGCGAGCGGCTGGCAGGACATGGGCGGAGGCGACCTACTAAGCCGCCACATCTATTTCAGAAAGGTCCGATTAAAGAACGACAAAAAGCGCATCCTTGCCCTGACGGAGTTTGGCGGATATGCCTTCCTCGCCGAGAGAAAGCGCCGCAGCATCTTCAGCTACCGCAAATACCGGACGCAGCAGGCATTCATGCAGGCGCTCAATCAGCTCTATCTTCGACAGATCGTCCCCGCCGTAAAGAAGGACGGACTGTGCGCGATCGTCTATACGCAGCTCTCCGACGTGGAGACGGAAGTCAACGGCATCTTTACCGCCGACTGGAAACTCAAAGTGGACAAAGCGCAGATGCGCTCTCTCAACGAGGCGTTGTATCGCGCCTTCTCAGACGCCCTTCCCCCGGATGAAAGCGACAAGAAGGCTTAATGCACCCTCAAATCCCGCTAAACCCGTACAATATACAATAAGGGGACCCATTCAGGGTCCCCTTATTGTATGGAGCTGATAGCGGGATTTGAACCCGCGACCTCGTCCTTACCAAGGACGTGCTCTACCTGCTGAGCCATATCAGCGCATGAAGTTTTTGCGCCATGTAAATGCGTTTCCACCTCACAAACACGCTCATTTAGTATACTCAAACGCGCCCGTTTCGTCAAGCGTTTTTTCCATATTCCGCAAAATCTGATATAAAAATTTTCATAATTTGCCGCACTTCTTCAGCATTGCCTAAAAAACGCGCGAAAGCATATACTGATGACGTGAAACGCTTGCTCTTTACAGGCGGCGGGAGCGCGGGACACGTCGTCCCCAACCTCGCCGTTATGCAGGAACTCAAAGGCTCCTACGACATTGCATATATGGGCACGGACGGCATGGAACGCGGGCTTGTGCGCGCCTTCGGCTGTCCATACTACTGCGTCAACTGCCCCAAGCTTGTGCGTGCGCTGACGCCGAAAAATCTGACCGCGCCCTTTCGCCTCGCCGCGGCGCAGCGGCAGGCGCTCGAAATCCTGCGGCGCGAGAAATTTGACCTCGTCTTTTCCAAGGGCGGGTACGTCAGCTTCCCCGCCGTATGGGCGGCGCAGCGGCTGAAAGTGCCCGTCATGACGCACGAAAGCGACCTCACGCCCGGGCTCTGCACGCGCATGATCGCAAAAAAGTGCCGCTATGTCCTCACCTCTTTCCCCGAGACCGCGGGAAAATTCCGCAACGGGAAATGCGTCGGCTCCCCCATGCGCCGCGAGCTGTTCAGCGGCGAGAGGGCGTCCGCGCGCAAAAAGTACGGATTTTCGGGAAGCAAGCCCGTGCTGCTCGTGCTGGGCGGCGGGAGCGGCAGCCGCGCCCTCAACGGTGCAGTACGAAAACACCTCGCCACGCTTCTGCTGCGCTTTGACATCCTGCATCTGTGCGGCAGGGGCAACTGCATCGACCGTACGCCGCGCGGATATGTACAGCTGGAATACGAACAAGACATGGGCGCCGCCTATGCCTGCTGCGACATTGCGCTCTCGCGGGCGGGCAGCAACGCGGTGTTTGAGCTCATTGCGCTCAAAAAGCCCGCGCTGCTTGTGCCGCTGGCGCACGCCTCACGCGGCGATCAGACGCAGAACGCCGCCTACTTCGCCAAAAAAGACCTGTGCGCCGTGCTGGAGGAGGAGAAGCTGGACACCCTCCCCTCCGCGCTCCTGTGCCTGTACGGCAACGCGAGCATCCGCGACGCGCTGCAAAGAGATCATACCGTCAGCGGGACAGAGATGATCGCCGAGGTCATCCGATCCGTCACTGCGTAGCCCCCGCGACGTAGCCGCCGCCGAAGATATTGGCATGCAGATAGGTATCGGGCACGTCGCCGACGAGCACACTCTCGGCAATGAGGACCTGCGTCGTGACGGTAAAGCGGTTGGTCCTGCCGGGCAGGACGACGGAGAGATCGGACGCCACTTCAAGATAGATGCTGTGGCGGGTCTGGTTGATGCCCGCGCTGTCAAAATCGGCGGTGAAACGGCTGGTGACGACGGCGACGGGGATCATGGAGATGGTCACGCCCGGCCCCGTGCCGACTAAGGCATCGATGCCGAAGAAGGCGCCGAGCGGGATGGTGACCCCCTTCTCGCTGCGCTCCTGCAGCTTTTTCTGGGAGAGGTAGGCGCAGTCACGGGCGATGCGGTTGATCTCGTAGCTGTTTGCCGTGAGCGCGCGGATCTCCCCGGCGCTGTTATATACGACCTCGACGAGGTCGTCGTAGCGCACTTCGCTTGCGAGCGTCTCGTAGATCGCCTCGTTGACGGCCTCCGTCGTGCGGGCGCGCATGACCTCCTCCACGGCGGAGAGAATGGTCGCCGTCACATTGCGATAGAAAAGAACGGCGCAGACGACGAGGATGACGGCAAGCGCGGCAAAGACAATGCGACGCACGATGCGATTGGTGCGGGAACGGTACTTTTTCACATACTATTCTATGCGGACGCGGGGCGTGGCATGCCTGTATGCCGCGCCCCGTTCACTTCCGCGCCGCACGCCTCACGGCGCACAAGCGGACAGATGAAAAGCGGGATGCTTCCGCATCCCGCTCCCCTTTTCCTTTGTTTTAGTCCTCGGACTCGTAGTGGCAGTCCGAACGCTGCGTGGGAGGCATCGTCTCGCCTTCGCCCACGTAGATGGTGTTGATGACGTTGCCCTGCGCGTCCATGACCTTGTAAGAACCGGTCTTGGGGCAGGTATCACCGCAATTCAATCTCATAGTTCACCTCCGATACTCCTATCTTGTGCGGGCACGGAGATTTTATGCATGAAAAAAGGACGCCCCTACGGACGCCCTTGCATGCGTTATACGATGACGCCTGCCGCGCAGAGCGAGAAACAGACGACGGACAGCGCCACAAGGTAGACGCTGAACCAGACATAGTTTGCCTTGCGGATGACCTTAAGCATGAGTTTGATCGCAAGGAAACCGAACACCATGGAGAGCACGATGCCGACGATCATGCCGACGATGCCGTTGGTCCCGAACCCCGCGACGCTCTCCGGCTCGCGGATGATGCCGAATACCTCCACCGCAAAGCTGCCGAGAATGACGGGAATGCTCATCAGGAAGGAAAACTTGGCGACCTCCTCGCGTTTGGTGCCCGCGATCGTCCCTGCAACGATGGTCGAACCGCTGCGCGAGATGCCCGGGAAGAGCGCGACCGCCTGCATGACGCCCATCGCAACGGACGAACCCCAGCCGAGCGGTTTTTGCACCTTCTGCCGCTTGGCGATCATTTCGCACACCACAAGAAGCAATGCCGTCAGGGCAAAGCAGACGGAGAGATATAAGATACCGTCTTCGCCCGAGAAGAGCATATCGATCTGATCGCTGAAGATAAGGCCGATCACGCCAGCGGGAATGGTCGCCACGATCAGCATCAGAAGCGTCTTGAAGGGCTTTTTGAAGAGGTCGAGGATGTCTCTCCAAAATACGACGATGACGGCAATGAGCGTACCCAGGTGCATCATGATATTGATGAGGGTCATCGTGCCGTCCCCCATGTCAAACCCGAGCACGCGCTGCAAAAGGGTCAGATGCCCGCTGGAAGAAACGGGCAGGAACTCCGTGAGTCCCTGCACCACTCCTAAAATACTTGATTTCCAGATCGCTTCCCAAAGTCCCATAAAAGGTCCTCTTTTAGTTTGCCGTGTCCAGTCCGCTCAGATCGGCATAGCGATCTTCATAGACAACGGCGCAGTCCTTGAAATCCTCAATGGCGTTGGACTGACGGATGGATGCGTACTCGCTCACGAGATCCGCGCACAGCGCTTCATAGAACAGGTAGGAGAAGGTCCCCTCCGTCGCTCTGTCGTCCCAGTTGAAGGTGTAGGGAGCAATGACGTTGCCCTCCTCGTCCGCGACAAAGGAGAAGGTGCAGTAGATGACGTGCCAGCCGTAGTCCGAGGGAACGACGACGTAGCTGCCCGCGCCCTGGCGGCAGACGTACTGCGCCGCGTACTCGAATTCGGGGACATAGTCGGTCGCGCCCGTGGAGATGACGTAGCCGAAGTAATCATTCAGCCCCGCCGTATCGGTATTATACGCGAAGGAAAGTTCGTTCATGACGGAGTACGCAACGTTTTCCGCGCTGCCGGCAAGGAAGAACTGGTTGGCGTCAAAGCCGTTCGTGAAGTTCACTTGGCCCGCATAGTAGACAAACTTGCTGTAGTCGACCGCGCCGCTCTCGGTGTAGTAATCGGACACCGAACGGTTGTAGTAGGTCGTGTTATCGACGACCGCGTTGATCGTATCGTCCGCAGCGATGCCGTTCACATAGACGCCCTCTGAAACGGTATACCCGTCGCCCTCGACGCTGACCTCGTTAGCTGCCTGCGTGAGATATCCCTCCATCTCGGCGATGAACTCATCGATCGTGATGCGGTTGGGTCTTACGGTGTACGATTCGTCATCGTTCTGACGGACCGTGCCGTTATAGGTGTAGTAGCCGAGGTAGTTGGGAACGCGCTCGTACTGCTCGTTGCCGCCCAGGCTGTCCTCAAAGAAGAGATAGCTTCTCGCCGCATTGCCGCCCGTATAGGCGTTCTCAACTTCCGCGCCGTCGAAGGCGTAGTCCTCGTCAAACCAGGTGCCGCGCTGATCGGTGCCGCGCACGTTTTTCAGGAGCGCCGCGCGCTGCAGGAAGTTGTTGCCCTTGGTGTCACCGAGGTCCGCGGGCGCATTCTCCAGTTCCAGGCTCTGCGAGGTGGAGAAGGGAATGAGAATGTTGATGACGTAGCCGTAGTTTGCCTCGGGTGCGGTGAGCACAAAGGAGGTATCGGACACGCCGTCCAGCGCCGTTTCAAAGCTGTCCGTATCGTTTGCGAACGTCGTCTCCTGACGCGAATAGGTGGTGTCGTAGATCTCCTGCGCGTACTGCTCATTGACCGTCGCGCGGATGGTGTCTTCAAACTTATCGGTGAGCTTGTTGATGATCGCCGTCTCATAGGCGCTCGCAAGCTCCGTCTTGAAATAGGTCAGGCTCTCGACATTGCTTAAATCCTCGCCCGACTCGATGAGCGAGTTGGCGCGAAGGCTCGCAAGGAAGGAACTGTAAGCCTTGCGGCGGGTCGTAGGCGTGGAGCCCTCCGGCGCCTCATAGCCGGGGCAGTCCGCAAGCGCGTTGGAACCGGTGTAGATGCGGTATGCCTCATTGTAGTAGTCCTCCGTCTCCGTATCGATGCCCGTGGGCGTCGTGCGGGCGGTGGAGGCGCTATCGTCATGCGAATGATCGTGATCCAAGTAGGTCTCTTCCTGGGAATCCAGCGTGTTGTTGACGAGCTGGCGGGTGGAGTACAGCGCCTGCGCCTCCTCCTCTTCGTCAAGGAAGTAGGCAAGGGCTGCAAGGCGGCGGTCGATGCCCGTCTGACCTTCCACTGCCGCCTCATAGCCTGCAACGGTAATATCGGACTCGCTCTCGTCATCGAGGAGATAGAGCATCGCGTACTGAATATAGATCTGACGGTTGACGAGCGTCTCGCTGATCATATTGAACGTATCGTAATACGTCCAGCCGTAGGACTGCATCATGGAATAGCCCGTCGAAATAAAGTAGGAGACCATATCGCGCTTGGTGATCTCCGTCGTGCCGATCACGTCGCCGTATTCCGCATAGGAACTGCTTTCAAAATTCGCGCTGTCCGTAATGTTGACTTCCGCGATGACCTGCGCATAGTCCTTGCTGACATCGGTGGTAATGTCGCAGCCCGCGAGGAGCGTGCTGCTCAGTGCCGCGGCAAGCGCAACTGCCGCTACTTTCGTCGTCTTCTTCATTGTATACTCCGAAACTGGTTGTGCCGATGCGGGACGATAACCCCCGCATTCTTGCAATTCTTGTCTATTATAGCGTATTTCAATGATTTTCGCAATGATTTCGCAATGAAAATCATGCAAAAGTTCGTGCAAACTTTAAAAAATTTGTCATGAGGATCATCGTCTTTGCGCTGCTCGCCTGCGGACGGAAGGTGACGACGGGCGCACTGGTCATATCCAGCCCCACGGCTGCCGCGTACTTCTCCATGGCGGCGTTCAGCCCCTCGCCCGCGAGCGCGTTGAGCGAGGCAAACTCCAGCGCGCCCCCCTTCCTGCCCACGGAGATCTTTTTCACGTCCATTCCCGCGGCGTAGCTCTTCATCAGCGCGATGACTACGAGATTTAAGGACTCCTCGGGAAGCGGGCCGTACGTCTCCTCCATCGAGCGGCAGACGCGCTTGTAGTCCGCGAGCGAGCGGATGTCCGCGATCTGCTTGTAGCAATCCATCCGCCCCGCGCTCGATTCGACGTAGCGCTCGGGGATGTAAGCCGTCGCCTTGATGTCCAGATCGATGGTCTCCTGCCGCTCGCCCGTGAGTTCCTCTTTTAAGATCTTGGCGTACAGCTCGTAGCCCACCTTGTCCATATGCCCGTGCTGCTCGGCGCCCAGAACGTTGCCTGCGCCGCGGATCTCCAGATCGCGCATGGCAATCTTGAAGCCGGAGCCCAGTTCGGTGAACTGCATGATCGCCTTTAATCGCTCGGCGGCGGTCTGCGTCATGATGCGCTCGGGCTTGTAGGTGAGGTAGGCGTGCGCGAGGCGCGACCCCCTCCCCACTCTGCCGCGCAGCTGATAGAGCTGGGAAATGCCCAGGCGGTCTGCGTCGATGACGATGAGCGTGTTCGCATTGGGCAGGTCGATGCCGTTTTCGATGATGGTCGTCGTGACGAGCACGTCGTATTCGCCGCGGTAGAAACCAAAGACGTTCTTCTCCAGCGTCGCCTTGTCCATCCTGCCGTGCGCAATGCAGACGCGCGCCTCGGGCACGAACTCGGTGAGCCGCCTTGCGTACGTCCCGATGCTCTCCACGCGGTTATAGAGCACAAACACCTGCCCGCCGCGCGCAATCTCCCTTACAATGGCGTCACGGACGAGCGTCTCCGTCTCCTCGGCGACGTACGTCTGTACGGGCAGGCGGGCGCCGGGCGGCGTCTGGATGGTCGAGATATCGCGGATGCCCGAAAGGGAGAGATGCAGCGTCCGCGGGATAGGCGTTGCGGTCATCGTGAGGCAGTCCACGTCACGCTTATATGTTTTGATCTTCTCCTTGTGCTCGACGCCGAAGCGCTGCTCCTCGTCCAGAATGAGAAGCCCCAGATCGTGGAATTTGACGTCGGAGGAGAGCAGACGGTGGGTGCCGATGATCAGGTCTGCCCTCCCCGCCTGCAGATCGGCAAGGATTCCCGCCGCTTCTTTGTCGGTGCGGAAGCGGTTGAGACATGCGACGCGCACGCCGAACGGCTCCATGCGCTCTTTCGCCGTCTTGTAATGCTGTTCACTGAGCACGGTGCTCGGACACATCAGAACTGCCTGTCTGCCCGCAAGCACGCAAAGATACGCGGCGCGCAGGGCGACTTCCGTCTTGCCGAAGCCGACGTCCCCGCACAGCAGCCGGTCCATGACCTTGGGCGAGCGCATGTCGGCGAGGATCTCCTCGGTGGACGCAGTCTGATCGGGCGTGTCCTCGTACGGGAAGGCGGCAATGAACTCATCCATCTCCTCGCAGCAGTCGGGAAAGACGTAGCCGACCTGCTCCTGCCGCTCGGCGTAGAGCGCCTTTAAGTCGAAGGCGAGCTTTTTGAGCGACGCCCGGACGCGCGCCTTGACGCGCTCGAACTCGCCGCCGCCGATCTTGGAGAGTGTCGGGTCGTCCCCGCCCATGTACTTGGACAGGACATCCATCTGCTCGACGGGGACGTGCAGCATGTCGCCGTCCTTATAGACGAGGGAGACATACTCCTTGGTGCCGTCCGTCGTCTCAATGCGCTCGATGCCCGTGACCTTGCCCACGCCGTACGTCTCGTGCACGGCGTAGTCGCCGATCTCGGGCGCGAAGAACAAATCTCCGCGCTTGCGCTTTAACCGCCGTGTCCTCGCCGCCTTGGGAAAGAGATCGTTCGTCCCGATGACGGCGAGCTTATTTTCGTGCAGCAGGAAGCCGTTCTCCAGCGTCTCTTCGAGCACGGCGATGTCCCTGAGGTCGGAAAGCCGTGCGGGCAGCGGCTGCACGGGCAGATACTCCTCCGCAAGAGCCTCGCGCATCTTGCCTGCGCGCTCCGCCGTTCCACACCAGAGCATGACGCGGTACCCCGTCCTGCGCCACGCCTTGATATCCGTCATGAGATCGGGCAGCGACCCGAGATAGCGCCGCGCCGGCGTCGAGGTAAAGTTGAACAGCTTGAGCGGTTCAAAGAAATAAGTATTGCCCGCAAAGGCCTGCAGGGCGACGGTGCGGAAGTCTGAAAAGCGCTCCATGCGCTGCGCGGGCGCGTACTGATTCAGGGAGAAGGACATGACCTCGCCCCCCTTCTCCAGCTCGGAGAAGCGCTCGACGTGCTCTTTGTACATGCCGACGAGCTTATCGTGGATGAGTTTACATTCGTCAAAGACGAGCAGTGTGCCTTCGGGCAGCGTGGAGAACAGATCGGAGGAATTTTCCAAAAGCGGCAGGACGAAATCGTTTGCGCCGCCCGCTTCCAGATCGGAGACGATCTGCTGCCTCCTGGCGTACGCCGCCGAGGAGGACGCCTTCGTGCACTCAGCATGCAGCGTCTGCATGACGCGCACCCACTCCTCCTCCGATGCGGTTGCGTCCGTCGCCGCGACGAGGTCGACGCAGTTCAGCTTTTCGTAGCGCTCCCCCGTCACCTCGTCATAGGGCTTGATGCTCTCCACCTCGTCGCCGAAGAAGTCGATGCGCACGGGGTGCTCCAGGTTGACGGGATAGACGTCCAGCACGTCGCCGCGGACGGCAAAGGTGCCGCGCTGCTCGGGACTGTACTCGCGCGTATAGCCCGCGCGCACGAGCCCGTCGATGAGCCCGCGCATGTCGTACTCTGCGCCCGCCTCCAGGTGAAAACAGATGAGCTTTTGGGGCACGAGCTGCGCCGCCGCCTCGATATCGGCGACGAGCACCTCCGCCCCCGCCTGCCACTCATACAGCGCCGTCAGACGGCGATAGAGCGCGTCGCGGCTGCCCGCCTTGCGGTAGGTGAGCACCTCGTCCTTTGCCGCAAGCAGGGCGACCTTCTTTCCGGAGAGCGCGCGGATATCCTCCGCCGCGCGCTTCGCTGTGAGTGCGTCCGCCGTCAGATAGACGATGCGCCCCTCCATAAGAGAGGCGATCAGATGTTTTTGCGCGTCCGAAATGCCGAACACCGCCGTGGGAACGCCGTTTTTTATCGTCGCGCCCAGCAGCGGATAGTCGCCGTTCAGGACGTCAAAGGAGAAAAAGCCCTTCATGTTATCCGTTATACTTGCCCATCACGAGGTCGATGCGCTCCCCGCCCGCGAGCGAGACGGCAGCCTCCGCTGCGCGCCTGCAAGCCGACGAAAATAGCTCGTAGTCCTCCTTTTTCACCTCGGAGAGCACATAGTTGATGATGGGAATGTTGACCTCGGGATCGCGGATGCCGATGCGGATGCGCGCAAACTCCGTCAGCCCCGTCTCCGCAATGACCGAGCGCATGCCGTTATGCGTGCCGGCGCTGCCCGAGGGGCGGATGCGCACGTGTCCCTTGGGCAGGTCGTAGTCGTCGTAGATGACGACAAGCTCGGCGGGCGAGACCTTATAGCGCGCCATGAGCTGCCTGACCGCCCTGCCGGAGGCATTCATATAGGTGAGCGGGCGCGCGATGACGATCTTCTCCCCGCCGACGTATGCCTCGGCGACGCTCGCCTCGCACTCCTTTTTGCGAAATTTGGTACCCAAAATCGCCGCAGCGTCCCCTGCGGCGAGAAAGCCCATATTATGAAAGGTCTTGGCGTATTTTTCCTCGGGATTGCCGAGTCCGACAATGAGAAACATAGTTTTTCCTTACAAAGATGCCGCCGCGCTCGGGCGCGGCGGAGATTTCAGTCGTAGATCTTGCTCATGGGTTTATCGAGGTAGACGTTCTCGATCGCGGCAGCGAAGATGTCCGCAACGGAGAGGATCTTCATCTTGGGAAGCATCTTTTCCTCGGGCAGATGAATGGTATCCAGCATCACGAGTTCCTCGATGGGAGAATTCTTGATGCGCTCGATGGCAGGACCTGAGAGCACCGCATGCGTGCAGCAGGCGTAGATATTGGTCGCGCCCGCATCCACGAGCGCCTGCGCGCCCTGTACGATGGTGCCGCCCGTATCGATCATGTCGTCGACCAGCAGGCACTTCTTGCCCTCCACGTTGCCGATGATGTTCATGACTTCCATGACGTTTGCGCGGGGACGGCGCTTATCGATGATCGCCATCGGACAGTTGAGCCTTTCTGCAACCTTGCGCGCGCGGTTGACGCTGCCGACGTCGGGCGATACGACGATGAAATTTTCGTCCATGCGCTCGGCGAAATAGTTATACAGCGTGGGACCGCCCAGCAGGTTGTCCACGGGAATGTTGAAAAAGCCCTGGATCTGCGCCGCGTGCAGGTCCATCGTCAGGATGCGGTCTGCGCCTGCGGACGTCAGAAGGTCGGCGACAAGTTTTGCCGTGATCGGGTCGCGCGAGCGCGCCTTTCTGTCCTGCCGCGCATAGCCGAAATAGGGCATGACGGCGGTGATGCGCCCTGCCGACGCGCGCTTTGCCGCGTCGATCATGATGAGCAGCTCCATCAGGTTGTCATTGACCGGCGCGGACGTGGACTGAATGATGAACAGGTCGCGGCCGCGGACCGTCTCGCCCAGATGGACGCTGGTCTCGCCGTCCGAGAACTTGCTCACCTCGATATCGCCCAGCGTCGTGTTGAGCCGCGCGGCGATCGCCTCCGCGAGGGGTCTGTTGGAGTTGCCTGCAAACAGCTTGATTTCGTTACCGTGTGTGATCATGCCTTCTCCTCAGTGTTATCTTCTGCGTGAAATGAACGCGCTATTCCGGTACCAGCCCGCACCGATGCTGCGCCGCTCGCTTGATAGCCGACGGCAAGTCCCCCTCTTCATCGAATGCGCTTAATTATCATTATACACGATTACGCCCCCTTCGTCAATCGTTCCGCGCCCATCCGCCGCGCCTTCTCAAAAAAAATTTTTGATCGGCGCGCGGTTCTTGCAAGCAACTGCCTGAGGCCTCTTTTGAGAAACTATTGATCGCCGCGGGCGAGTTCCTCTTCGCGGGCGAGCGCCTCCGCAATGACAGAGGCACGCAGGTACCCTACGAGTTTTGCTGCACCCACTTCTTTGGACGTCACCATATAAAATCCCATGCCTGCTCCTATATTAGCGTTACGATCGGGATTATACCGGGAGATGTTGTGCGTCTGGCAAATGGGCAGCAAATACACGTCTCCGCCTGTTCCGACAAGCGGATCTGCATCCTCGTCCAAGAACGTGCCCGCCGACGACGGTGCCGCCAAAGGCGGGATTGATATGATCGCAGAAAGATTTTTAATAATGTTTTATAAGGAATATCCGCAAATACGGTATTACGAACAACTGAAATATCTATTAATCCCTTATTGTGCTTTCCACAATACTCTCTTACTTGCTTTGTATAATTCACTTTTATTTCCCCTCTTTTGTTTCATTATAACATATTTTTAACATAAAGAAAAGTCGACACCTTCTGTTTTCAGAAAATGTCGACTTTTTATCTTGGGTTTAGTGTATAAAAATGCTACCCCCCACCATTTCGGTAGCTTTTTTTATTCACCCAAAACGGCTTGCCTTGCCAATAATTTTTCATTTATGTGTAAGAGAATTTTGAGTTACAACTTTTAACGCAATTCCCAGTTTTGAAGAAGTGTATGAGCGTATCAAAGATCGACTTACTAAACGATAAAACAAAAGGGTTTCTCTTAGAGAAGCCCTTTCTTTTTTGTTTGTCTTTATTCTTTTACATTCTTAAGCTGTTGTTTTATATCCCATTCTTGCGGCTTTTTTTGTGAATCAAACCATTCTCCACCATTATTTATCCATTTCTTTCTATACTCATCTTGAGTAATATTGTAATTCTCTAAATCAAACAGCGGGGCATATTTTATAAGAAGGCTCTCCAATTTCATCATAAGGCGGTTCTTCTAAATTTTCATATCCACATATAGGACAAATATAATATTTCTTCATAATTTTACTTCCAAAATCGAAAATGAAATTGTTTCAAATCCTTTGCTTTCACTGTTAAATCAGCAACGCTCTTTTGTAGCTTTTGCACCAATCCCAGATAATCCGTAGGCGCATAAATTCTTTCAAGATAACCTATATAGCGCGCAATCTGCTCCAATGCTCTCTTCCTGTGATAGCATCCGGACGAGTTGGATTCACAACAAAACTAACATCTTCCATTTTTTCAAACAAAGCATCTACATCGTTTTCCAATTTATATTCCATTTCATCCCGATAAAGAGGAATCACCTGATAAAAGTTTACCACTTCGCCATTTGGCAAAGTACAAGTTTCATTGCCTTCCTCTACTCCCTGCGGACTGATAAGGATGCTGGCACAGAGGTCTGTGTTCTCGGCAAAAGATGATTCTTTGTCCATGGTGTGTCCCCATCCCAGCCATGTATCTGATGCGATAGGCAATCGCGCTAACACTTTTAATAGTCCAATGGGCCAGTACCACCGCTCATCCTTCAGGGATTCCTCATCCAATTTCCAGTCAGAAGGCAAGGCAATAGCAAGTTCTGCCCGTTCCAGTTTGTATTCAGCCAGTTCCTCTGGAACATTCATCCGGTGAGCACCCATACCCATCGTCACAAGTGTGTAATAGTCCCGCTCCTTAGAGGGAGGAACAACGCAGATGTCAACATGGATGTCAGGGGAAACCAGCTCATGGAACACATTCTCAAACTCACCAAAGGTGTTTTTGATGTGCTGCTCTATCGCAGACATCTCATCATCCGAATAAACCTCCGGCTCACTATCTTTTTTTGAGGACCAAAAAGCATCCGCCTTTGTGCCGTCCGGGTTCAGGAAAATCTGAAAATATTGATCCTCGCCAGGCTGCTGGTAGACAAGGCTGATCCGGTGGTTCTGCTCCACAAACACCGCAACCAAAGTTCCTTCTGGCTCCCCTTCAGGGGTGTGGGTCAGCCATTCCCCGCTGTCCAGACGGTCCCTGAGCTGCCGCAGCCAGTCCGTTCCCATTTTTGAGAGTCCCGCTTCATTCATACGGAAGGAAATCTCCACAAGATGTTCCTTCACCGGGTATTGGAATTCACAGAAGGGGGAATTTTTCTGATAGCCATACCGTTCCGGGCGGAACAGCTCATAAAATTCGGCAAGTCCTGCTTCGTCCACCCGAATGCAGGCTATGGCGCATTGTTTATCATCCGCATTCT
Organism: Candidatus Gallimonas intestinigallinarum; assembly: GCA_944338075.1. GTDB lineage: Bacteria > Bacillota > Clostridia > Christensenellales > Borkfalkiaceae > Gallimonas > Gallimonas intestinigallinarum. Next base: position 41,928 of record CALVLM010000015.1, read on the forward strand.
CGTCCAGTCCCCGCTGGAGCGTTTGGTCGGCATCAGGATTGATCCAATGGTACTCCATCTGTTCCAGGGTGGCTCCGGCTTTGATCTCC
>CALVLM010000016.1:0-41971 GCA_944338075.1 Candidatus Gallimonas intestinigallinarum
AAAATCGCCTTGAAAATTGCCTGTTTTCGCGTCATAAATACCCCTTTTCGGGTATTTCGACGTCCTAACGTCTTCGGCACGGCGTACGTCGAAAATTTGACGTTGAACGAGAGATCAAACCCATCAATCGCCTTGATGAGCCCCACGCAGCCCGCCTGAAAGACGTCGTCAGCATTGGCGTTCTTTGCCCAGAAGCGTTTGACGAGGGACAGCACAAGGCGCATGTTGCCGACAATAAACTTCTCCCGCGCCGCCTGATCGCCCTGTTTGAGGCGCACCATCAGCTCCTCGTTCTCCTGATGCGTGAGCTTGGGCAGCCCTGCCGTATCCACCCCGCAGATATTGACCTTTTGCAGCATACTCACCTCCCTGCGCGGTTTTGCCGCGTATGTATGCGGTGGCAGTATGCGAAAAAGCCCTTTTCATTATGCAGCCTATACCATTTTGGAAATTTCTTTCTTTAATCGCTCGATGATCTTCTTTTCCAGGCGGGAGATATAGCTCTGCGAGATGCCGAGGCGGTCGGCGACGTCCTTTTGCGTCATCTCCTCGCCCCCGCCCAGTCCGAAGCGCATATACATGATGCGCCGCTCCCGCTCGGGCAGTTTTTTGAGCGCCTCTTTGAGGAGCTCCTTTTCGACGTTCGCCTCCACGCCGCCGTAGACCGTCTCGCTGTCCGTGCCGAGAATGTCGGAGAGCAGCAGCTCGTTGCCCTCGAAGTCGGTGTTGAGCGGCTCGTCAAAGGAGACTTCGCTCTTGAGCTTGACCGTCCTTCTCAGGTGCATCAGTATTTCGTTTTCGATGCAGCGGGAAGCGTAGGTCGCAAGCTTGATGTTCTTGTCGCGGCGGAAGGAGTTGATCGCCTTGATCAGCCCGATCGTGCCGATTGAGATGAGGTCGTCCGGATCGACGCCCGTGTTTTCAAACTTGCGCGAGATGTACACGACCAGCCGCAGATTGTGTTCAATGAGTTTGGCTTTGACCGTCTCCATCTCCTCCTCGCGCTCCATCTTCGTGAGAAGCTCCTCTTCTTCCTCCGCCGAGAGCGGCAGAGGCAGCGCCTCGCTCCCGCACAGATAGTGTATGACGTTTTCGCCGCCCCGCACCTTGCTTAGCCATTGTTTGAGCAATCCCAGTATGTTCATCGCTTCCCTCCGTCAAAGCGGTATGTAGTATCATCTGATACCGTTTTCCGACTTCCCCGATCGTGAGAAAGACGTTCTCATATTCTCTCGCACCGACGCACATGCGCCCACAGACAAATACGGGGCGCTCCTCCTCCCCGTTGACCGTGCCGACGCTTATCCTTCCGACAGCCTCGGGACGCGCGCCGAAGAGCGCAAACGCGCCGGCCGCGGAGATCACGCAGACGGGTTTTCCGCGGAACAAAAGACAGTTCCCGCTGTCCGCAAAGGCGCGCCAGGTAAGCCGTCTTGCGCCCTGTTCGAGTACGCAGACAAAGATGTTTTGTTCGACTTTGCGGTATCGGTACAGCGCCCGCGCGCCCCTGAGCACTGCAATGAGGAAGATCCCCGCGGCGCAAAAGACGAGCGCGACGGGCGCGCGTTCGACGTAAAAGCCCGTACCTTCCGCGGTCTCGATGCCGAAAAAGGAGTACGCCGCCGTCAACAGCCCGCCGAAGGCAAAGGTCAGCGCAAAAAATGCGATGACCGTGATGAGATACTGCCTTGCGCTCCCCCTGCTGACGGCGACCACGGCAAGCAGCGCTCCGCCCAAAAATTTGACGAGATATGCCGCCCAGACGGGAAAATCCATGAGCGGAAAGACGATTGCCTGCACGCCGCCCAGCGACGCTGCGGCGAGCAGGTTGCAAACGCGCACCCTGCCCCGCGCACACCTGAGGGCAAGAAAGAGTAGAAGCCCGTCGAGCAGGCTGTTTTCCAAAAACACCGCTTCCACATAGACGACCATTTTCCCGCTCCGTGCCTGCCATTGTAGCACCCAATCGCGCGCGAGCGATGCAAGATGGTGTCAGACGGTGTCGAAAAAAGTCGCACCCCCTTGTCAAATGGTGAAACATATGATATACTGTCATTGGAGGTGACTATGGATATATCCAATGCTTCGCGTTTTTTGCACAGCTATAACCGCATAGAAGCGCAACTCAAGCTCATTCACGGCGTGAAGGCAGCAATGAACTTTACCGACCTCGTCAAAAAGTGCAGCGATGTCGATATCACGGTGCGGCGGTATGCGACAGAACTCATTGACTACGGCAAACTCCGCAATGCCATTGTCCACCGCAGCGCAGGCTCCGCGGATGAGACGGTGATCGCCGTTCCCTGCGACGATGTCGTGCAGACAATCGAATTTATCGAAGCGCTGCTGTGCCGCCCGCCCCGCCTCATTGATGCGATCAAGGTTAAGCCGGTCGCCTCTGTGTTCGCAGACCGCCCCATCATGTCCGCCGTGGAGGCGTTCCGCGAAAAATGGCAAAAGTCGCTGGTCGTGTACGATCACGGGACGATGGTGGGCGTCATCAACTCCTACGGGCTGTATGCCGAGATCGAGGCGCGCTACCGCTCGGGCGAGGATCTCAACCACTTCTTCGCCAAGACGCCCGTGCGGGATATCCTGCATGAATCGGTTCTGGAGCGCTACGTCATCATGAGTCAGGACGCGACCGTCTTCGAGGTATTCGTCGCCTTCGAGGAAAAAAAGAACCTTCTGGCAGTCATTGTCACCGAGCACGGCGTATTCGGGGAAAAGGCACTGAGCATCATCACCCCCTCCGACTTCCCGCGCATCAACCGCTATCTGGAAAGCTACAACGCAAAGCCGTTCTGACGCCTCAATTTCTCCCCAATCGGCCGCACTTAGGGCACAAGAAAAAAAGTTACAAAAAATTAAAAATTTTTTCAGCAAAACTATTGACAAGTGTAAAATTCATGCTATAATAAAGGCACAACAAGGGAGTAACCCAAGGCAATCCAATCAAAAGGAAAGGCGAAAGGAAACTCAATAAAACCTGACTTGAACAAATTGAAACTTTTATCGCAAAGTATCTTCTGCGGGACGATTTCCAAGCAAATCGGATGCAATGCGAAAGAAGTGAAAGGAAATTCAGATCAGGAAATAAAAAGAGAGCTTTCGACAACCGGATGAAAGGTGAAGCATTCCACCCGCAGACAACTGTTTTGCGTACGAAAACGATCGGGAAAGCAATCCGAAGGAACTCCACTCGTTGCGTGGGTTTTCACATCAAGATCTCTTATCGGACCAAACAAGGATCATCTCAAGAGACAAAAAGATGAATGAAGTTAAATGCCGGAATCAGAAATCCAAATCTCATCTGAGGAGGCAAAAGACGAAAGCATCGGTTTTTGAGACGAAACATTATCCGAAAGCTGATTGATGGAAAATGGTAAAACATTGAAAATCAAAGCAGCAAAGATGACTCCCCTATCGAGGTCAGAAAAGAGAGAAGCGATCCGCCAAAGGGAAAGAAACTTTCTTATCAAAGGTCAGGGATTCAACCAACAAGAACGAAAGGAATTCGGTTGAAAAGTGTAAGTCGACCCGAGAATGAGAACTTTTCGGAATAACGGATTGAAAACGATGGGCAAACGCCACGAAAATAGAGGCGTATCGCAAGATACGCCTCTTACTTTTTGTTTGGAAAGTCCCCTCTTTGCACGGGACTTCCATGGGCTTTTGTATAGAGCACAAAAACGAGCGAAGATGTTATAAAATCCTCGCTCATTTGATTGTACGAAAAATATATTCTTTGGCTTTATCGTTTTTCCGGAACTTCGTGTTCACGTAAGCGTTGAACAACGGCGGAAGTCCCGATATGAACTGCTTCTACGGTGAAAATTTTCGCATTATTTTTATCGTATCCCTTCAAACTTCCCACCATGCCTAAATTTGTTTCATCTATAAAGCAACCAATCTCCTCATATCGATAATATCTCTTTTTCCGAAAAAGCCGACATACAAGAATTCCATTCTCATCTGCAACAACATAGTTAAAGCGCATCCATGCGTATCCAATAAAACCGATCGCAGAGAAAGCAACAACACACGCGGACAGTGCGATGACTCCTGCAACTGTTGCGTTCTCGCTGTCTGTAATACAACAATAAATAAGAGCAGCAGTACCGCCAAACAGCACGATCAATGCAAATCCGAGAAAAAAAGCGGAAAGCGTCTTGGGCGGACGTGTACGAATCACCTCTTCGTCTTGGACTTTCATTTCGCCACGAACCTTAAAATGCCAAAAAAATGAAAAAACAATCGGTAAAATTATTATTATCAACAATAAAAAAATTATCGTCTCCCAACCATACATACAAACCTCATTCGGTCATATTACCTATGTTATTGGCAGAAAAGGCTTCTACCACAATGGCGGCGCATAAAGCGCCGCCATTGTTCCTTACCAATCTTATTTGCCCTGAATGTACTCGTCGATCGCCTTGGCGGCAACCTTGCCCGCGCCCATGGCGAGGATGACGGTCGCTGCGCCCGTGACGGCGTCGCCGCCCGCGTACACGCCCTCAAGGCTGGTCTTGCCGTTCTCGTCCGTGACGATCTCGCCGCGGCGCTGCGTCTCCAGTCCCGGCGTCGTCTGCTTCAAGAGCGGGTTGGGCGATGTGCCCAGCGCCATGATGACGCAGTCGACGTCCATCGTGAACTCGCTCCCCGGCACCTCGACGGGACGGCGGCGCCCGGAGGCATCCGGCTCACCCAGCGTCATCTGAATGCACTTGAGTCCGACGACGTTGTCGTCCTTGTCCGTCTGGATCTCGACGGGGTTGGTGAGCAGTTTGAAGATGATCTCCTCTTCCTTGGCGTGCTCGACCTCCTCGCGGCGGGCGGGCAATTCCGCCTCCGAGCGGCGGTAGACGATATACACCGTTTCCGCGCCAAGACGCTTTGCGCATCTTGCGGCGTCCATCGCGACGTTTCCGCCGCCCACGACGGCGATACGCTTTGCGTGCAGAATGGGCGTCTCGCTCCCCTCCTCGTACGCCTTCATGAGGTTGGTGCGCGTGAGGTACTCGTTCGCGGAGAACACGCCCTTTGCGCCCTCTCCGGGAATGCCCATGAACCTGGGAAGTCCCGCACCCGTGCCGAGGAATACCGCCTCGAAGCCGTACTCCTCTTTGAGCTCCTCGATCGTGAGCACTCTTCCGATGACGGAGTCCGTCTCAATCTTCACGCCGAGCGCCTTCAGCCCGTCCACTTCGCGGCGGACGATGTCCTTGGGCAGACGGAATTCGGGGATGCCGTAGACGAGGACGCCGCCCGCAACGTGCAGTGCCTCAAAGACGGTGACGTCATACCCGCGCTTGGCAAGATCGCCCGCGCAGGTGAGGCCCGCAGGGCCCGACCCGACGACCGCGACTTTGTGCCCGTTGCTCTGAGGTTTAACAGGCGCGGCGCTGCCGTTCTTCATATGCCAGTCTGCGACGAAGCGCTCCAGCCTGCCGATGCCGACCGGCTCGCCCTTGATGCCGCGCGTGCACTTGCCTTCGCACTGTGTCTCCTGCGGGCAGACCCTGCCGCAGACCGCGGGCAACGAGGATGTGCGCTGGATGACCTCGTACGCCTCCTCAAACTTCCCCTCTGCGACGAGCGCGATAAAGGCAGGGATGTCCACCGCGACAGGACAGCCCGCCACGCAGGGCTTGTTCTTGCAGTGCACGCAGCGCTTGGCTTCCTCGATGGCGGTCGCCTCGTCATAGCCGAGCGCGACTTCCTTGAAATTTTTATTGCGGACTAAGGGATCCTGCGAGGGCATCGGGTGCTTCTTGGGATCCATGTTGAATGCGGGCATATCAGTTGACCTCCTTCTTGAAGAGATTGCAGTGCTTCTCGCGCGCCTTTGCCTCAAATTCGACATAGGTGCGCGAACGCTTCATCGCCTCGTCAAAGTCGATGAGATGGGCGTCAAAATCGGGGCCGTCCACGCAGGCGAACTTCATTTCGCCGCCCACGGTGACGCGGCAGCAGCCGCACATGCCCGTGCCGTCGATCATGATGGGATTCATGCTGGCGATCGTCTTGATGCCGTACGGCTTGGTCGCCGCCGCGACAAACTTCATCATGATGAGCGGTCCGATCGTGATGACCGCGTCAAAGGTCTCGCCGCTCTCTAAAAGGCGGTTGAGCGGCACGCAGACGTTGCCCTTTTCGCCATATGAACCGTCGTCCGTCATCATATAGAAGCGGTCGCTGCAGGCTTTGAATTCCTCTTCCAGAATGACGAGATCCTGATTGCGGAAGCCCACGATGGAGGTGACCTGCGTCCCCTGTTCGTGCAGTGCGCGCGCGACGGGCAGGGCGATCGCACAGCCCACGCCGCCGCCCACGACGGCGACCTTTTTCAGCCCTTCAATGTGCGTGGGCGTCCCGAGCGGACCGACAAAGTCGGCAATATAACCGCCCTGCGGCAGCGTTGCGAGCGTCATCGTCGCGCCGCCGACGATCTGGAAGATGATCGTAACCAGCCCCGCTTCCCTGTCGCAGCCGGCAACGGTGAGCGGGATGCGCTCGCCACGCTCATCGGCGCGGAGGATGATAAACTGCCCTGCCTTTGCCTTTTTGGCAATGAGAGGCGCTCTGACGTCCATCCGCATGACGGTGGGATTGAGCGCCTCTTTTTTAACGATCTCGAACATAAATCCTGAAATAACTCCTTTGCATAATTTCATCATGTATTATACTCCGCGCCCCGCAGCTTGTCAATGGGGTGTTTTGAATTTTTCCCATTCTTCCACATTCTCTTGACATAACAGCGCAAATGCTTTATACTGATAGTCAGGTCAAAATAAAATATTGGAGAAAACTATGGCAACTGTAAAAATCGTAACCGATTCCAACAGCGGCATCACGCAGGCGGAGGCAAAAGAGTTGGGGATCTCCGTCATCCCGATGCCCTTCCTCATCAACGGCGAGGACTTTTTGGAGGACATCAACCTCACGCAGGCGGAGTTCTACAAGCACTTAGAGGGAGAAGCGAACGTCTCCACCTCTCAGCCCGCCGTAGCGACCGTGACCGACCTCTGGGACTCCCTGCTCGCCGAGGGCGACGATGTGGAGATCGTGCACATTCCCATGTCGAGCGGGCTCTCCGAATCCTGCCACACGGCGATGGGCCTCGCCAAAAACTACGGCGGGAGAGTGCACGTCGTGGACAATCAGCGCATCTCCGTCACGCAGAAGGCCAGCGTCTTTGACGCGATGAAGCTCGTCAAAGCGGGAAAGCGCGCAAGCGAGATCGAAGCGTACCTCATGAAGACGAAGTTTGACAGCAGCATCTACATTTCGCTGGATACTCTGAAATACCTCAAAAAGGGCGGCAGGCTCACTCCCGCCGCGGCGCTCGTCGGGAGCATCCTGCGCATCAAGCCCGTGCTGCAGATCCAGGGCGAGAAGCTGGACGCATTCAAGAAAGTCCACTCGCTGACGCAGGCAAAACAGGTCATGGTCGAGGCGGTCCGCAACGACCTGCGCACGCGCTTCGCCGACTATGTCAAAAACGGCGAAATGCAGATCTTCGTCGCGCACACCAACTACTATGAGGAAGCGGAGACCTTCAAAAAGGAGCTCACGGCGATCTTCCCGAGCATTCCCGTGACGCACGTCGATCCCCTTTCGCTCTCCGTCTCCTGCCATATCGGCCCCGGCTCGCTCGCCGTTGCCATGGCGCGCTGCCTCTGATGCAGGATAAAATCCGTACGCAAACGCCCTCGCCGTGATTACGGCGAGGGCGTTTTTATTTGTTACGTTTTGGATTGCGCGTCTGATCGAGCAGGTAGTCGATACTGGTGCCGTAGAAATTGGCGAGCTTGATCAGCACTTCCGTGGGGATATCGTTCTCCCCCGTCTCATACTTGGAATACCCCGTCTGGGACATCCCGAGCATCTTGGCGACCTGTGTCTGCGACAGATCGCGGTCCTCCCGTAAATCACGAAGCCTACGATACATACATACTCCTTTGCTGTGCTATTTGAATGCGCACCATTATGGAATATGTATGTGGAATCTTTTTGATTTTAATCTGTTTCAGGTTATTTGCTAACCTTTACTTTCAAAATCACGTACAATCGTTCGTCTTACTCTGTCCGTATCACTCTTCGAGCAGACGCAGCAGCATGGGAAGATCGGCACTGGTGAGCAGATTGACGATCTCGTCCCCCACCCTCCCGGACGACGTCACGATGACGGCGAGCAGCTTTCTGTTGTCCTCAAAGGCATCGATCGCCTCCTGGATGGTATTGTTCTTGCCAAGGACTTTGTAAAAGCGCATCATGTCGTCCTCGTGCAGGATCTTTTCGCAGGGGAGCTGCAGGCACTCCTCCATCGGGATGCCATCCGCCAGCGCCCGGCCGATAACGCGCACGATGCGGCGGTTGTTGAGCACGCCCACCATGCGCCTGCCGCGATACACGGGCAGGTTGGAATAGTTGGTCCTGGAGACGCGGTCGATCGCTTCGGAGAGCGTAGCCTGTGCATCGATGCCCGTGACCGTCTTATCCTTGAGTGCAGACAGCAGCGGCGGCGCCTGCAGCAGCTGCGCCACATGGCAGATGGTGTGGGTGAGCTCATCGCACGGCTCGGCGATGATACGATCCTTTCTGCTCTCGTGGACGATGACGTTCCGAAGCCTTGCGCACAGCAGCAGATCTTCCTCGTACTTGCGCACCGTGCGATTAAACTGGGCGCAGCGGCGGACGAGGTCGGAAAATTGCAGATTCCCCTTGCCGCGATAGATGGCGCGCATGCGGGAGTCGATGATGTTGTAGGCGGAGATAAAATCCATTGCGTTTGACATACTCTGATTATAGCATATCCCGATGCAAATTTCAATCCCTAAAATTCGCCCCGTTTTTTGCGGAAGAAACCGCGGCGACGGGTCTCGACGAGGTGATATTCCTGTTCGCGCGCCAGCTCGAACGTGCAGAGATTTTGCGGGGAAGCGAAGCGGACCTTGCCGCCGATATCCGCAATGAAGGCATACCCGTAGCCGCACAGCACAAGCGGGATGCCGTAAAAATACGCCTGCGCGCGGGCGAGCACAAGTTCTATGCCGTCCGCAAACTGTTCAAAGATGCACACCGCCATGTCGGCGCCGCACACGGAGAGCGTCTCCGCAACGCGCGGAAAGTAGACGTCCTCCGCTACGATGACGCCCAGTTTGCCCGCGCCTGTCTCATAGATCTTGATCCCCGCGCCCGCGCGGAAGACGCCGCCGTCGATGCGGTTGACCATATCCGAGACGCCCAGGATGCGCCCCTTCTCCGCCACGACGACCGACTTGCGGCGCAGCCTGCCCGCATCGGTGAAGCAGCCGCCGATCACCACGTTGCGCGCTTCCCTGGACAGGATCGCCACGTCCTCAAAGAGATTGGTCTCCCCGCGCAGTTCGCGCTCGTAGCTCACCTCGCCCAGTGCCTGGAACCCGCACATAATGACATTGGCGCCGCATTCCTGCAACCGCGCCGCATGCTCCGAAAGGCTGCCGTTGGTCATAAAACATATCCGCATAGACTCCACCCCACGCAGTATATGCCCGCAGCCGAATAATTGACAAAAAGGCGCGCCGAGACGGCGCGCCTTTTGGTATAGTGACTTAGTTATCTGTGCTTGCCCCTGAAGAAGAGCGCGACTGTTCCCGCGCCCGAGTGCGTGCCAATGACGCTGCCGATCATGTTGACAACGATCTTGCGCTCTCCGAAGCGCTCCTTGATGAGGCCGATGAGGTAGTCGACGTCCTCCTGGCAGTCGCCGTGGCTGATGAAGATGGGATCGTCCTTTTCCAATGTCTGCAGTTCGACCATCTTGTCGACGAGCGCAGAGATGGATTTGCGCCTGCCCATCGTCTTGCCGATCGCGATGAGGTGCCCCGCGTCATCCACATGCAGGACGGGCTTGATGCGCAGAAGCGAGCCGATCGCCGCCGTCGTGCCGGAAACTCTGCCGCCGCGCTTTAAGTGGAACAGATCGTCCACCGTGAAGTAGTGGCAGATATGCCACTTCAGATCCTCCGCATAGGCGACGGTCTCCTCCAGCGTCGCGCCCGTATCCGCCTTTCTGACGACATAATCGACAAACAGCCCCTGTCCCAGAGAGGCGCAGAGGGAGTCAACCACGCGCACATCCACATTGGGATAGGACGCCTTGATCTCCTTTGCCGCGGCAAGGTAGCTCTCGTAGGTGCCCGAAAGTCCGGACGAGAAGGCAACAATGAGGACGTCCTTCCCCTCCTTGGCAAACGGCTCGATGTGCACGATCGCCTGCGCGGGCGTGATCTGAAAGGTCTTGGGCATTGCGCCGTTCCGGAGAAGTTCATAGAACTTCTTGACGTCCATCTCGCCGCCGTCCTCGCCGTACGTCTCGCCGTCCAGCGTGAAGCCGAGTTTGATGCAGTCAATATCGTGCTGCGTATAATATTCTGCGGGCAGATCGCTGCCCGTATCCGTGATCAGAACAAATTTTCTTGCCATAGCTATCGTTCCATCCTTGCGAAAATTTCTTTAAGAAAAATTATACACAAATGGAACGAATTTGTCAATTGCTGAAGCCTCATTTAGCGCAGCTGCGTAAAATTTTTCACGCGGTTGACCCGAAAGCTCAGCGTAACAAGCGATTTTCCGCGCTCCTCACGCACGGAAAAGGCGAGTTCGCCGTCCAGTTCAAAGTACTCCTCCGCGACGTGCGCAAAGTCGCGCACGGCAGCCGCCTCGCACGCCTCGCTGATGATCGCCTTGTCATGGCGCAGAATGCTCTCCAGTCTCTCCTTGTCCCTCATTTTCTTCTCCTTTTTTCAATCTGCGGCAGATTGACGCACGCCTCTGCCAGCGCGCGGAAGGCGCGCGAGCGCGACAGGACGTTTTCCCTGAAAATTTTGTCCTCTTCCGTGACGATGCCCACGAGCGGGATGCGCAGCGCCGCCGAGATCTCGTCCGGCGTGAGCATGCCGCCCCGCCGCCTCTCCCGCCGCACCTGATTGACCACGAGCCCCACCGAGGCGAATTTGTAGCTTTTTAAGATCCCCGCCACGCGGTCGGCATCCCGCAGCGCGGAGATGTGCGGCGTCGTGACGAGCAATGCCTCCTCCGCGCAGGATGCGGCGCGGTGGAAGCCATCCTCGATCCCTGCGGGCGAATCGATGAGGATAAAGTCAAACTGCGGCGCGAGCGAATCGAGGATGAGGCGGATCGCCTGCGGGGAGACGTAGCGCTCCAGAACGCGGTTGCTGGACAGGACGTGCAGCGTCGGATAGCGCGGGTGCGGCACGAGCGCCTGTTTGGGACGGCACCGCCCCTCCACCGCGTCGAGCACGTCATACAGGGCGCGGTTTTCGACGCCGAGCACGACGTCCGCGTTGTTGAGCCCGAAGTCGAGATCGCACACGATGACACGGTAGCCCTGCCGCGCAAGCTGGACGGCAAGGTTGCAGCAGACCGTCGTCTTGCCGACGCCCCCCTTGCCCGATGTGATCACGATCTTTCTCGCCATACGGCCCTCCCGCGCGCGCATTTTCCCGTATTGTATCATGAAGCCCGGCAACATATTGCGCAAGAATGTGTCGCATTCTATCACATTTTGGCAAATGGAAAGGACCCTGCATCAGCAGGGTCCTCATCCGTCACATGTCAGCGCTGCAAAAGGCGCCTGATGTACTGTTCGTATTCTTCATCGGTAAGTTTTTTGATCTTTTTCTTCGCCATCGTAAGCCTCGCTCCATGTAGTACCGACAGTATGGACAAAGGCCGCCCCTTTTATTCGGAGCGCAGCGCGATGACGGGGTCCTTCTTGGCTGCGGACTGCGCGGGGATGAGACCCGAGATGAGCGTCAGGACGACGCTGACGCAGACCATGATGAATGCCGTCAGCGCGGGCAGCGAGGCGATCCCGCCGATTCCCGTCAGCGACTCCAGCACAAGGCTGATGACGATGCAGAGCACATAGGAGATGGCAATGCCGATGAGTCCCGCCGCAAGCCCGATGATGAAGGTCTCCGCATTGAACAGGTTGCGGATATCCTGCTTGCGCGCGCCGAGCGAACGGAGAACACCGATCTCCTTGACGCGCTCAACGACCGAGACGTAGGTGATGATGCCGATCATGACCGAGGACACGATGAGCGAGATCGCCGTGAAGGCGACGAGCACATAGGTGATGATATCGATCATCGTCTGCATGATGCTCATCAGCATGCCCACCGTATCGGTGTAAGTGATCTGCATGGAGCGCGCCTCGTCACTGTAATCATGGTCAGTGTTCCACTGGTCGAGATAGTTGAGAACAAGCTCCTTATTGTCGAAGTCGTTTGCGTAGATCGCGATGCGGCTTACGCTGTCGCTTCCGCCCAACGTTTTGATTGCATCGTCCGGCGTTTGGGCAACGTAGACGCTCTGCCCCATGATCTCATAGAGCGTGTAGTTTCCGGTCATGTTCTCCGTTGCAACGGGCATCAGATAGATATCCGTTCCGCCATAGCTGAGTTTCGCCTCGTCGCTCTTCATCCAGTTGACAATCGCGGAGTTGAGATTGCCCCGGATATACGCCTGCCCCGTCTTTTCCGTAATGTTGAGTCCCGGGGAAAGGCAGCCGTAGGAATAATCCTCATTTAAGCGCAGAATGCACGTGATCTTTATGTTGATGCCGTCGTCGCCCTCTGCGTGGAATGCGCCGTCGTCCGTCATCTGTCCCTGATAGGTAAACGGGTACTGCCCGCCGAAATAGGACATCTGCGTCCAGTCCTCGTTTCGCGTATAGACCGCATCATTATAGAAAAGCTTGTATTCCTTGCCGAGAATGTCGGAAATATCCAGCAGGTCGGCGTCCTCGTCGATCTCCACTTCTGCATCCTCGTCGCCGAGGTTGAACAGATCCATGAAGCGATCTTCGCTCAGAAGTCCGAGCTGCGCCAGCGTCAGGTCTGTGACCTGATTGTTCTGCCCGACGACAAGCACGGCCTCATTCTCGTTTTGCGGGAAGGTCCCCGCAACGATATCGTACTGCGATTTTACATACTCCCCATACCCCTGGTTGGCGTTATCCGAAGTCCCCGGCATGACGTTGACGACGTCGGTAAAATAGTCGGCAAAGCCGATGAGAGAACTGTACTGCGAGGCAAACGCCATGAGGTCGGTGATATACTTGCTCTTCAGGTTGGACAGCGAGCGCGTCGTCAGCTCGGTCGTAGTGCTGTCGCCGTCGGGGAAGGTCTCCGCCTGCAGGAAGAGATTATCGGAAATGCTCGCGCCGTAGCTGTACATGATCTCCGAATACCACGAGGAGTCCATATTCTCCAGATACGTGACATACTCCTCGGAGATGTTGTTGGTCGCCGCCATGCCGTTGGCAAGACTGGTGAGGAAGGAATCGATATAGACCTTATCGTCCAGCTGCGACATATCGGGCATATCCTGCGGCGAGGTAAACGAGGTCATCACCGAGGCGAGGTCATAGGAGTTCTCCGAGATCGTGACGGGATAGTAGGAGAGCATATCCTCTTCCGTCTGGCGGATGTAGTTATTGAACCCGTTGGAGAGCGCCAGTACGAGGCAGACGCTGATGATGCCGATGCTGCCCGCAACCGAAGTTAAAATTGTGCGCCCCTTCTTGGTGAGCAGGTTCCTGGCGCTGAGTGCGAGCGAGGTCAGAAAGCTCATGCGGGCGCGCAGCTTCTTTTTCTTTTTTCCCGTCTGCGGCGCTTCCTGCTGCGAGGCAGGCGCATGCTCCGCCTCGTCCGTCACTTCGGCAGTTTGGACGCCCTCCTCTTCATAGGGCGCGGAGTCAGACTCTACCAACCCGTCCTTCAAGCGCACAATGCGCGAGGCGTACTGATAGGCGAGCTCGGGATTGTGCGTGACCATGATGACGAGCCGCTCGCCCGCGATCTCCTTGATGAGCTCCATGATCTGGACGCTCGTCTCCGAATCGAGCGCGCCCGTCGGTTCGTCCGCGAGCAGGATATCGGGATTGTTGACGAGCGCACGCGCAATGGCGACGCGCTGCATCTGTCCGCCCGAGAGCTGATTGGGCTTTTTATCCAATTCGTTCCCGAGCCCGACACGCTCTAACGCCTGCTTTGCGCGCTCCTTGCGCTCCTCTCTGCCCACGCCCGCAATGGTGAGCGCGAGCTCGACGTTGCCCAGCACCGTCTGGTGCGGGATGAGGTTGTAGGACTGGAAGATAAACCCGATGCGGTGATTGCGGTAGACATCCCAGTCTCTGTCCCTGAAATGTTTGGTCGAGCGACCCTGAATGACAAGGTCGCCCGTCGTATAATGGTCAAGTCCGCCGATAATATTGAGCAGCGTCGTCTTGCCGCAGCCCGAAGGACCGAGCACGCAGACGAACTCGTTCTCGCGGAACGCAAGGCTCACGCCCTTAAGGGCGTGCACCGTTCCCGACGCGACTTTATATTCCTTTGTGATCTCAGAAAGTTTCAACATGGACAATTTGCAATGAGATCAAAGCCTTCGTCGCTCACTGCTTTGACTGTTCGCGCTCTTTCATGACCTGATCGACGACCTTGCGCAGTGCGTCGTACTCCTCAAAAAAGATCCTGATCTTATCTTCCCCGTAGATATCGACGATGCGCTGCATCGTCTCGTTGGCGTGCCGGCACTGCTCCTCGAATACCGCCATCGTGCTCTCCGAAAGGCAGATATACGCGATCTTCCTGTCCGTGGGAGAGGCGACGCGTTTGACGATCCCGCGCTGTTCCATCTTGGTCACGATCTGAGAGACTGCCGAACGGGTGATCCCGAGGCGGCGCGCAAGCTCGGAAGAAATGATGTTCTTCCCCTTTTCCGCCTCCAGAATGACTTCCCGGAGCAGATGAAACTCCGTGCGGGAAAGGTTGGTGACCCCGTCAAAGAAGTCGATGTTTTCCAGACTCCGCATCAGCTCAAAACTCTTGATGAGATATTCGTTGATTTCCATACCCTGATTTCTCCTTGTTTTTTGTAGGATTCTGAACAATATTTATTATAAGATACATTCCCTGCAGTTGTCAACCCAATCAAAGTGATTTTTTACAAATTCACAATCTTCTCACTTAACAATCTCCGTTCCTTGACACGGGCGGCAGTTTCACAGAGATTTTACGGCGGGCGGGGCGCCGAAATAGGAATACAATGTGCAGGCGATGCCCGCGTTCCACAGCCTGCGCTTTTTTTCCGCCCTCCCGCCGAACGCGCGCTCAGCGCCCTCATAGGAGGAGAGAAAGTAGCAGCTCCAGTCAGGCAATGAACGATACATTTTCCCGAAGTCGCGGTACAGTCCCTGCAGGTCAGAAGCCTTGAGCCGCTCGCCATAGGGCGGGTTGCTGATCATGACGCCGCAGCGCTCGCCGCTCGTAAACGCGCGCATATCGCGCACGCAAAAACGGATATCGTCCGCGACGCCCGCGCGCGCGGCATGAAATTTTGCGATCTCGACCGCCTCGCGCGAAATATCGCCCGCCTCGATGGGCGGCAGCGGCGCGTGGTTCTCCAGGTCGCGCGCCTCCTCGCGCGCGCCCTCCAGGACGCCGGGCGCGCACTGCCAATGCGCAAAATCAAAAGTGCGGTTTCTCCCGGGCGCAATGCTGCGCATGTAGAGCGCCGCTTCGATGGGAATGGTGCCGCTGCCGCAAAACACGTCGGCAAACGGCTTACCCGCGCGGAAAAAGGAACTCTCCACCATCGCGGCGGCGGTCGTCTCCCTGAGCGGCGCGGAATACGTCCTGACCCGATAGCCGCGCTTGTGCAGCCCGTCGCCTGTGGTATCCAGCGTGACGCTCGCCCTGTCCCCGACGATAAAGATGCCCACGACGGCGCGCGGTCCGCGCTCGTCCAGCGTATTCACACCGAGCTTTGCGCGCAGGCGCTCGACGATCGCCTTTTTGGCGACGCCGCCCGATGCCTTGATCGCCATCAGCTTGCTCTCCACGCACTTGCCGTCCATGAGGATGCGGCTGTGCGCGCCCAGGTACTCCTCCCACGGGATGGCACGCACGCCCTCAAAGAGCGCGTCAAAATCGGGCGCGGGAAACTGCGCAAGCTCGATGAGCACCCGCTCGCCCGCGCGCAGGTTGACGTTGAGACGCGCCACGTCCTGCCAGCCGCCCTCCAGACGGATCCTGCCCTGCAGAGCGGGACAGTCCCCGTACCCGAGCTGCTTTAACTGCCGCTTGACGGACGCCTCGACGCCCGACGCGACGGGAACGGACAGCTTCATTCCTCTTCCTCCTCCGTCCCCGCCTCGGGGACGACGGGATGCAGCGGCGAGGTGACGGGCGTCAAATCATACTTGTCGTCCACGTCGCCGAGCAGCTCTTCGATCATGTCCTCGCGTGTGATCAGCCCGATTGCATTGCCGCGCGTGCCGACCGCGAACATGTGCACGCGGTCCGCCTGCGCCTGCTTTAAGAGCGCGGAGACCTTGACGTCCGTCGTCGTAAACGTGACGGGCCGCACAAGCTCAACGATGCCCTTTTTGCGCATGAGCAGGTGTTCATAGAAGTCCGCGCGGTATAAGACGCCGACAATGTTGCGCTTTTCCCCTTCATAGACGGGAATACGCGAGAAGTTGGTATCGCGGAACAGGTTATAGATGCGTCTGTCCTGCTCATAGACGCTGACCGCGGCGACCCTGTCGAGCGGGATCATGCACGAGCCGACGTGCAGATCGTCAAAGCGGAGCGTCCTGCGGATGAGCTCGTGCTCGGTATCGTTGAGAACGCCGTCCTCCCTGACGTCCGAGACGAGCATTTTGAACTCCGCTTCGGTGTACTTGGGCTCCTTTTTGTCCAGCCGGAAGATATGGAAGATGAGCTTTTCCCACTTGCCGAACAGCCACGAGAGCGGGAAGAAGATCTTGGCAAGCACCCAGAGCGGGTAAGCGGCGAAGCAGGCAAACGCCTCCGGCATCGCCTTTGCGACCGTCTTGGGCGTGACCTCGCCGAAGATGAGCACGACGATCGTGACGATCACGGTGGAGAGCACTGCGCCCAGATCCTCCCCGAACAGCCCGACAAAGAGGAGCGTTGCGACGGTAGAGGTCGTGACGTTGACGATATTGTTGCCGATGAGCAGCGTCGTCAGAACGCGGTTGTAGCGCTCGCTCAGTTGGAGCGCAATGCGCGCCGTGCGCCTCTTCTTGGCATAGCGGCGCATGCGCATCTCGGAAAAGCTTGTATAGGCGGTCTCCGTCGCACTGCAGAAGGCGGACATGGCGATAAGCACCACGAGCGCGATGAGCATGCCGATCATAGCGGGGGTCATTCGTCCACCTCCTCATCTTCGGGCGGCTCTGGCTCGGGCGTGGGCAGCGATGTGACAGGGGTCATATCGTACACGTCGTCCATATCGCCGATGAGCTCTTCAATCATATCCTCGCGCGTGATGATGCCCAGCGCGTCGTCCTCCGAGCCGACGACGAGCATGTGTTCGCGCATCGTGCGCAGGCGCTCCATCAGATCGGACACCTTCTCGTCGGGCGCGACCGCAGAGACGGGGCGGATGATATTGTCGAAGTCCCGCCTGCCCGCGAGCATGTTTTCATAGAAGTCGGCGCGGTACAAAACGCCCTCGATATTGCCCTTTGTCCCCTTATAGACGGGAAGGCGGGAGAAGTTGGTCTCGCGGAAGATGCGAAAGACGACGCGGTCGTTCTCGCGCACGTCCACCGCCACGACGCGCTCCAACGGGATCATGCAGTCGGCGACGGTGAGCTCGTCATAGCGCAGCGTCCTGTGAATGAGCTCCTGCTCGGTGTCGTTGAGAACGCCCTCCTCTCTGACGTCCGAGACGAGCATCTTGAACTCCTCCTCGGTGAGACGAGGCTCCTTTTTGTCCAAACGGAAGACATAAAAAACGACCTTCTTCCACAGTTCGAACAGCCAGACGAACGGCAGGAAAAGGCAGATCAGCACAGACAAAGGATATGCAGCCGCACAAGCGAATGCCTCAGGCAGGCGCTTGGCAAGCAGTTTGGGCGTGATCTCGCCGAAAATGAGCAAAACTACGGTAACGACGACGGTGGAGACGACCGAGCCGAGTTCCTCGCCCATGAGCGAGGTAAAAATGAGCGTGCCGATCGTTGCCGACGCAATATTGACAATGTTGTCTGCGACAAGAAGCGTCGTCAGGATCCGATTGTAGTCTGCGCTCAGGCGGAACGCCATGCGCGCGGTACGTTTTCGCTTGGCAAAGCGTCGCATACGCACCGCAGAAAAACTTGTGTATGCCGTCTCTGTGGCGCTGAATAAGCCCGACAGGATGACAAGCACGACAAGAGCGATCAATAGTCCGATCGTTCTACTGTCCATGGGAAAAACCCTGAATCCTCCTTACAATTAAAATTTTTCTTGTGTATCTTCCCGGCTTACGCCGTTGTTGCTTCCTCGGCCTCATCCTGCTGCACGGCGCGCCTTTTCAGCCTGCAGAGGACGATATCCCCCTTCCCGCGCACAAGGACGCGGTGCTCAGGGCTTGTTGCCTGCAAAACGGGCGACTCCTCCTCCGATACGAGCTCCGTTCCGAACACCTCGGCAACGGGCGGATCGGGCAACAGCCATTCGGGAATGGGATCGGGCACGTCAGAGGTGCGCATGGAAACCAACCTGGAATACGCCATGGCGCAGGACATCTCCTCCGTACGCACGCAGTATCGGCAGCGCTGATACCGCCCGCACATGTCGGCGCGGCGATTTTCGCTGTCCTTCCACTTTTCCACTTCCAGGTATTCCTGCAACTGCCGAACGGTCACGATTCGCCTCCCGATGATGATATTATACGATGAATGCATCCGATTTTCAAGTACATTTGCAAAAAATATTGTAAATTCCTGCAAAATCTCAGTATTCATCCAGAAAGCTGCCGCGCTTTCCCTCCCTGCGCCAGCCGACGATGCAGTCCAGCGCGACATTGTGCATGCTGCGGAAGATATTGTTCGCCGCCTCGGGATTGCTCCTCTCCATTTGGGCAAGAAGCTGCTTCATCTCCCGCCGCTTGCTCTCCTCTTCTTTATTCGCCACCCGCTCGGTAAAGCGGCAGGCGCAGTTGAGAAAGTGCAGGTCGTTGTCCTGCGCCCAGCGCACGATATCGCGTTCGCGGACGGCATACAGCGGACGGATGAGTTCCATGCCCGGGTGTCCCGTCGAGCGGAGTTTGGGCATCATCGTCTTGATTTCCGCGCCGTAGAGCATGCTCAAAAGGGTCGTGCCGACGACGTCGTCAAAGTGATGCCCCAGGGCAATCTTGTTGCAGCCGCATTTCTTGGCAAATTCATAGAGGTAGCCGCGGCGCATGCGCGCGCAGAGGTAGCACGCGGAGCCCGTCTGCACACTGTCCACCACGGCGAAGATATCACTTGCAAAGATGCGCACGGGGACGCCGAGTTTTTGCGCATTCTCCTCAATCCGCTGCCTGTTCTGCGGCGCGTAGCCGGGATCCATGACGATGAACTCCAGCCCGAACTCATATTTTCCGTGGCGGCACAATTCCTGCATGCACTTGGCGAGCAGGAAGGAATCCTTCCCGCCCGAAATGCACACCGCGACCCTGTCCCCCTCCTGCAGCAGTTCGTACTGCTTGACGCTCTTTACAAAGGGACACCAGATCTCCTTGCGGAATTTTTTGATGATGGAACGCTCGATCTCTGCAACGCTCATGCCCTGTTTCCCTGTAAAAATGCGTGCGCGGAATAGGCCGCGACCAGCCCCTCTCCCGCCGCCTTGGCGTACTGGTAGGGCCTGCCCGTGACATCGCCCGCGGCGAACAGCCCGCGCAGATTGGTGGACATGTCCCGCCCGACCTTGACCGCGCCGCCTTCCACTTCCAGCCCGCCGACGAGCGCGGCGGGAGGCGCCGCGTTCTTTAAGAAGAACACGCCGTCCACGGGAAGCTCGCCCCCTTTCAGAAGAAGCTTTTCCACGCGCATACCGCCCTCGACGGCGCGCGGCTTTTCGTAGTGCACGACAATGTTTGCGGCATGGAAGGACGCGTCGGGATAGAGACAGAAGGCGTGCACCTCCCTCGCAAAGCCTGCAAGATACTCTGCCTCCTCTGCAAACTTGCGATCGGAGAGGACGGCGGCGATCGTCTTGCCGCGGTAGAGCGCGCCGTCGCACACGGCGCAGTAGCTCACGCCCCGTCCGAGAAAGTTCTCCTCCCCTTTGACCGCGCCCGCCGTCTCCACGCCCGTCGCCAGAATGACCGCACGCGCGGAAAAGACCTGCTCGCCCGCCGTGAGCGTGAAAGGCTCGCCCGCATAGATGCCATCCATGCGCGCCCTGGTGAGCGAGATGCCTTCATGTTTCATCTGTTCCTCGATGCGGGCGGCAAACAGCGCGCCGTTGCCGAGCATGGCGGGATAGTTGCGCACATATTCCGCCGCGCGCAGCTTTTCGCCGAGCAGATCGGCGCCCAGCCAGAGGGTGTTTCGTTTGAGACTGTGCAGCGTGAGCGCGGCAGAGTACCCTGCAATGCCGCCGCCCACGACGATGACATCGTAAATCGTTTGCATATGTGCAGTATATCATGAATACGACCGACTTGTCAAGCGGGCGCACGGCGCGCACTTTTCGCGGCGCGCGCGGCGTGAAGCCTTGACTTTTTGAAAAATCAAATTATAATAGAATACATGAGATCACAACATGGCGGGAATGCGGGCAGACGCATCGCGATGCTCGGCATCCTCACGGGACTGGGGCTGGTCGCATTTTTACTGGAGAGCCTCATCCCCATCCCCTATCTTCCGGGCGCGAAGCTTGGGCTTTCCAATATCTTTTCCATGCTCGCGCTCGTGCTGTACGGGTTGCCCGACGCCCTCGTCGTGGTGCTCGTGCGCACCTTTTTGGGCAGCCTGTTCGCGGGGAATGTCTCCATGATGCTCTACAGCACGACGGCGGGACTTCTCTCCGTGTGCGCATGCAGGCTGATGCTGCTGCTCGTGCCGCGCATCAGCTTTGTCGCCGTCAGCGTCACGGGCGCGGTGCTTCACAACCTCGTCCAGCTGTCCGTCTACTGCGCCCTTGCGGGAACAGCGCAGCTCTTCGGCTATGCCCCCTATCTGTGCCTTTTGGGCGCGGTCTCGGGCGCGGTCGTCGGGCTTGCGGTGACTTATACATTGAAATTGCTGCCTGCGCGCTTCCTGCCGCAGGACAGAGACAAAGGAGGAATCAAGTGAAACGCAAAGCTGCGCCCTTTTTCCGCGGCGTGCGGCTCGCGGGGCATAAATCCCGCACGGCGCATCTGCCCATTGAGCCGCTTGCCGTGACGGGCGAAGTACATATCCCCCTGTCCCGCCATATCGGCGCGCCCGCGCAGGCGATCGTCGCGGCGGGAGATCCCGTCAAAAAGGGGCAATGCATCGGAAGAGCGAGCGGCGCCGTCTCTGCAAACGTGCACGCGAGCGTCGCGGGCACGGTGACGCGCGTCGGCGAAATGCCCGACGGACGGGGTGGAACCATCCCCTGCGTCGTCATCGCGCCTGACAAGGCGCAGGAGACGGCGTATCTGCCGCCTCTGACCGATCTCGCCCCGGAGGCGATCAGAGATCGTCTCGAGGAATGCGGCATCGTCGGCATGGGCGGCGCGGGCTTCCCGACGCACGTCAAGCTCCGCCCGTCCGTACCCGTGGATACGCTCATCGTAAACGGCGCGGAGTGCGAGCCCTACCTCACCTGCGACGACGCTCTGATGCGCGCAAAGACCGACGAAATCGTGCGCGGCGCAAAGTATCTCGCCGCGGCACTCGGCGTCAGTCAGGTGCTCATCGCGATCGAAAAGAACAAGCCTGAAGCCATTGCGGCGTTCGAACAGACCGAGCTTCCCGTCGTGCCGCTCAAAAAGCAGTACCCGATGGGCGCGGAAAAGCAGCTCATCTACTGCTGTACGCGGCGCAAAGTGCCGCTCGGAAAACTCCCCGCGGACGTCGGCGTCATCGTGCAGAACGTCGCCACCGCGTTTGCCGTCTGCGAGGCGGTGGAACTGGGCAAGCCGCTCATCGAGCGCGTCGTGACCGTGACGGGCGAGGGCGCGAAAAACCCGAAAAACCTGCTCTGCCCGATCGGCACCCCCCTTTCCGTCCTCGCACAGGCGTGCGGCGCAGCGGAGGACACCGTCAAACTTGTGGAGGGCGGGCCCATGACGGGCACGGCGCTCACGGGCACGGAGGCCCTCGTCACCAAGACGACGGGCGGGTTCCTCTTTTTGGCGGGCAGCGAGACCGCGGTCTACGACCCCACGCCCTGCATCAACTGCGGCAGGTGCGCGGACGTGTGCCCCATGAAGCTGCTGCCCATGCAGACGGAGTTCTACACCGACGCAAAGGAATATGACAACGCGGCGAAGTACGGCGGCGTGCTCGCCTGCATCGAATGCGGCGCGTGTTCGTATATCTGTCCCGCGCACAGGCCGCTCGCACAGGCGATCAAGACGGCAAAATCCGAACTCAGGAGGAAGGCATGAATCTCATCGTATCCCCGGCGCCGCACATCAAGACGCGGCGCACCACACGGACGATCATGCTGGACGTCCTCATCGCCCTGCTCCCCGCAAGTGCGGCGGGCATCGTGTTCTTCGGCTGGGAAGCGGCGGTATTCATCGCGATCTCCCTGGCGGGCGCCTTCCTCACCGAGCTTGTGTGGTACCTCATCCAGCACAAGGTCTGGAAGGACAGCGGCATACTCAAAGACTTCTTCCGTCAGTTTGACTTCACTTCCCTTGTCACCGGGCTCTTACTCGCGCTCTGTCTGCCCGCGCAGATCGAGGCTTGGTACATGCCCCTCATCGGGAGCATCTTTGCCGTCGGCGTTGCCAAAATGCTGTTCGGCGGTACGGGCAAGAATATCGTCAACCCCGCGCTCGCTGGCAGGATCATGCTGTTCATCTCCTTTACGGCGATGACCATGTACCCCGCGGCAAACTTCGGTCCCATTGCAACCGACGCCGCAAACTTCGACCCCTCGGCGGGCTCGACACAGCTTGGGAACTTTCTGAGCGGTCAGCCCATGCTCTCGGCGCTCGATCTCTTCCTCGGCACGGGCGTTGCGGGCTGCATCGGCGAGACGTGCAAGCTCGCGCTCCTCGTCGGATATCTCTACCTGTGCGTGCGCGGCGTCATCAAATGGTATCTGCCCCTTTTGTATATCGCCGCCACGGGACTGTTCGCGATGGCATTGGAGGGCGGGTTCGGCATCAACCTGTTTGCGGAGGCGATCTTCTCGGGCGGGCTGTTCCTGGGTGCGATCTTCATGGCGACCGACTATGTGACCACCCCCAAGACGACGCTCGGCAACATCATCTACTTTATCGCGCTCGGGCTTTTCACGGCGGGACTGAGAAAGGCGGTCGGCATCGAGGTCGTCTCCTTTGCGATCTTTTTAATGAACTTCGTCGTGTTCCTGCTCGACCTCGTCATCAGGCCCCGCCCCTTCGGCTCCGTTAAAACCAGGAGGGCGAAGCAATGACGGTCAAACAGTTTTTCAGGAGCAACGCCTTCAAGAGCCTCGCGGTGCTCATCGCGATCGTGCTCGTCGCGGGCGTTCTGCTCGCCATCTGCAACGATATCTTCTTTGTCTCCGACGAGGAGCGCTTTGCCCGCTCCATCGCCAAGATCTACGGCGCGGAGGTCGAAACACAGGAACTTGCGCTCACCGACGAACAGAAGTCCTACAACAACGGTCAGGTGGAGGAAGCGTATCTGGTCGTGGACGACGGCAACTATCTCTTGCACACGACGGGCTACGGCGGCTATTCGGGCGGTTCGGGAACGGTGACGCTGTGGGTGGTCATCGACTGCGAAACTTCCGCGGACGGCACACGCACCCTCACCGGCATCGAGAAGGTCGTCTACGACACCAACGACGGACAGACGCTCATCTCCAATTT
Source organism: Candidatus Gallimonas intestinigallinarum (assembly GCA_944338075.1). GTDB lineage: Bacteria > Bacillota > Clostridia > Christensenellales > Borkfalkiaceae > Gallimonas > Gallimonas intestinigallinarum. The sequence continues at coordinate 23,869 of CALVLM010000016.1, forward strand.
TTCAAACAGTTATTACGACTACTTCACTTCGCAGAACGAGGCGATCGCGGCGGGCGGCTACTTTACGGCGATCGAAAATTCTTCCGATGCGCTCAATAACGTTGTGGCGGGCGCGAGCGAGACGTCCAACGCAATGGTCAACGCCGTGAATACGGCGCTCGCGTGCTTCCGTAACGTCATCTCGGGAGGTCAGGCATGAACGCAAAGAAATACGGCAAGATCGCATACGACGGTCTCATCACCAACAATGCGACGTTCAAACTGGTGCTGGGCACCTGTGCGACGCTCGCCATGTCTACTTCCGCGATCAACAGCTTCGGCATGGGACTCTCCGTCACCGTCGTGCTGCTGCTGAGCAACGTGCTCATCTCCCTTCTGCGCAAAGTCATCCCCAACACAGTGCGCATCCCCGCCTTTGTCGTCATCATCGCGACGATGGTCACGCTTCTTAGAATGGTGCTGGATAAGTACATCCCCGATCTGTACGACTCCATGGGCGTATTCCTGCCGCTCATCGTCGTCAACTGCGTCATCCTGGGGCGCGCGGAGGCGTTTGCGAGTAAGAATCCCGTGCTTGACAGCGCGATCGACGGCATTGCAACGGGACTTGGTCTGACGTTTGCGCTCACGTTCATCGGCATCATCCGCGAATTTTTGGGCAGCGGCTCCTTCTTCGGCATTCAGGTGACGGACTTCAAAATCGGATTCTTCACCAACTCCGCGGGCGCATTCTTCGTGTACGGCATCTGCATCGCGCTCTTTGTGCTCTTAACCAACAAGATGGAACAGGCGCGGCGCGTCAAAAAGATGCGCACGCTGCGCATGCCTGCGGGGGACGAACCGCTCCCGCCCGTGAGCGAAACAACCGAAAAGGAGGGCAACTAAATGGCTACGACAATTTTGCTCATCGTCATCTCCGCCGTCTTTTCGCAGAACTTCATTCTGGTAAAGTTCCTCGGCATCTGCCCCTTTTTGGGCGTCTCCAAAAAGACCAACAGCGCGCTCTCGATGGGCGTTGCGGTGACGCTCGTCATGTTACTTGCAACCCTCGTCACCTACCCGCTGTACATGTACATCATGGTGCCGCTCCATATCGAATACCTGGAGATCATCTTCTTCATCTTCGTCATTGCGGCGCTCGTGCAGATGCTGGAAAAGATCATTGAAAAGATCTCCCCCGCGCTCTATCGCTCGATGGGCATCTATCTGCCCCTCATCACGACCAACTGCGCAATCTTAGGCGTTGCGGAACTGCTGCTCGTCAATGACGTCTCCGAGATCGTCAGCGGCGTGGCTGTGGGCATCTCCATGAACCTCGGCTTTGCGCTTTTGTACGCGCTCTGCTCGGGGCTTGGATTTACCCTTGCCATGATCCTCATGGGCGGCGTTCGGGAGAAGCTGGAGAAAATGCCCGTTGCGAAGTGTATGAAGGGCTTTCCCATCACGATGGTCGCGGCGTGCTTTATGGCAATGGCGTTCTACGTCTTTGCGCTGCTGTAAGGAGGAACTATGCAAACTCTTCTTCTTGCTCAAGTGCAATGGGGACAGGTCGGCATCGTCATCGGCATCTTTGCCGCGATCGCCGTCCTTCTCACCGTGTGCATCCTGCTCGTCGCCAAGTTCTGCAAGACCAACGCGGACGAGAAGGTGGAAAGCATCCTCTCCCACCTCGCCGGCGCCAACTGCGGCGGGTGCGGCTGCACGGGCTGTTCGGGCTTTGCCGAAAAGCTCGCCAAAGGCGAAGCGACCCTTGCCGACTGCCACGTCACGGAAACCGCGCAGAAGGCGGCGATCGCCGAGATCCTCGGCGTCCCCTTCTCTGCAGGCAAGCCGACCGTGAGCGTCTGCCACTGCGCGGGCGGGCAAAATGCCGCGGACGCGTTCACCTACAACGGCGCAAAGGACTGCGCCGAGGACAACAAGCTCGCGGGCGGACATAAGTCTTGCAAATACGGGTGTCTGGGGGACGGCAACTGCTCCCGCGCCTGTCCCGAGGGCGCCATCTCCCTTCCCGTCGGCTGCGCGCAGACGGACGACAAGTGCATCTCCTGCGGCGCGTGCATGCTCGCCTGCCCCAAGAAGCTGTTCTCGCGCATCCCCGCCGACGCCAGGGTCTATATCGCCTGCTCCTCGCACGCGAAGGGCAAGGCGGTCATGGATGCCTGCAAGGTGGGCTGCATCGCCTGCGGCAAGTGCGCGCGCGTCTGTCCGCAGGGCGCGATCACGATGCAGGACAATCTTCCCGTCATCGACTACGACAAGTGCGTAAACTGCGGCAAGTGCGCTGAGGCTTGCCCGCGCGGGAGCATTCGCACGCGATATTAACACGAGATATTTAATTATTTTTCCCAAAAAACGGGGCGCTGTTCCAAGCGCCCCGTTTTTGCTGTCGTAATTTATTTTGCCGTCGCTATTGATCGCTTCGCGTCCCGAGCGCAGCGGCGAGTGCCGCGCACCGCGCCATGACACTCTCCTGCGTGACCCTGCTTTTCCGCACGATGTCATACCCGTGCATCGTGCCGGACGTCTCCCGCAGCGTCACGGGCACATGCTGTTCACGCAGCTTTCCTGCAAAGGCAACGCCTTCATCGTGCAGACAGTCAAACTGCGCCGTCTCCAGATAGGTCGGCGGAAAAAAGCTGACGTCCGCCTCCTCCGCAGGGGAACAATATTGCCCGTCCGCAAGATAGTACTGCCACATTTTTTTGTTCAGCCGCGCGTTCCACATGGGCGTATCGGAAAAAGCCTGCATCGACTGCGTCTGCATGCGCCGATCAAGCACGGGATAGACGAGCATGAAAAAGCGCGGCGCAGGCAGTCCTGCCCGATGCGCGCGAAACACGACGTCTGCCGCCAGACAGCCGCCCGCCGAGTCCCCGCCCACCGCAAGGCGCGCGGGGTCGACGGCAAGCTCTGCGGCATGCTCCGCCGCCCATGCATACGCCGCAAAACAGTCCTCATTGGGCGCGGGACAGGGATAGATCGGCGCGAGGCGGTAGTCAACGAAGAGCACGCGACACCCCGTCCGCGCATATGCCCCGGCGTTCCGGTAGTGATATCGTGCCGCTTTGAACACAAACCCGCCGCCATGAAAATAGACAAGGCAGGGAAGCCTTCCCCTCTCCCCTTTTGGCGAGATAAGAAAGGCGCGCACGGGCACTTTTCCCGCGACCGTGACGCGGCGCACCGAAACGCCTCTGCTGCCCTTTTTCACAAGGGAGAGCGCCGCGCGCGCAAGCGCGAAGATCCCCCGCCCGAACGGCGGCGATACCCTGGAAAAGATACCAAAACTCCGATCGATCGGATAGCGCGTCCGCATGATCTTCTCCTGCGCGCTTATATGGGCGCCGCTTCGCGCGCCGCTCTGACGGCCGCGGCGATCGCGGACGCCGTCTCCTGCAGGTGCTGCCTGGTGTGAACGACGGAGACGAACATTGCCTCAAACTGCGAGGGCGCGACATACTGCCCCGCGTCCAGCATCGCGCCGAAGTAGCGCGCGAAAGCCGCCGTATCGCACGCGCATGCCTCGGCATAATTCTTGGGCGCCCGCGCTGCAAAGAAGGGCGTGAGGATGGAGCCGACCCGCGTGGCGGGCACGCCCGCCGCGCGGAACGCTTCTTCCAGATACGCCCCCTTCTTCTCCAATGCGGGGTAGATCGTTTCTCTCCCCTCGCGCAGGATGCGCAGCGTCGCAAGCCCCGCCGCCGTCGCGACGGGGTTCCCTGACAGCGTTCCCGCCTGATACACGCCGCCCAGCGGCGCGACGACGGACATGATCTCCCGCCGCCCGCCGTAGGCTGCAAGCGGCATGCCGCCGCCCACGATCTTGCCGTACGCCGCAAGGTCGGGCGTCACGCCATAGCGCTCCGCCGCGCCGCCGTAGGCGACGCGGAAGCCCGTGATGACCTCGTCAAAGATGAGCAGCGCCCCGCTTTGATCACAGAGCGCGCGCAGTCCCTGCAAAAAGCCCTCCTCGGGCGGGACAACGCCCATATTGGCAGCGACCGGCTCGACGATGACGCAGGCGATCTCCCCGCGGTTTGCCTCAAAGAGTTCGCGCACGCTTGCAAGGTCGTTATACTGCGCGACGAGCGTCTCTGCAGCGTACCCGCGCGGGACGCCGAGGCTGTCCGGCACGGCGCCCGTCAGGCACCCCGAGCCCGCTTTGACGAGCAGGCCGTCCGAATGGCCGTGATAGTTACCCGCAAATTTGACGATCTTCTCCCGCCGAGTATAGCCGCGCGCGACGCGCACGGCGGACATGGTCGCCTCCGTGCCCGAGTTGACGAGGCGGACAAGCTCCATGTGCGGGCAGGCGGCGCCAATCTCCTCGGCGAGCTCCGTCTCCCTGCCCGTGGGCGCACCGTAGGAGAGGCCTCTTGCTGCGGCGTCCGTGACCGCTCGGACGACCTCCTCGCGCGCATGCCCTAAAACGAGCGGACCCCAGCTCATCACATAGTCGGTATAGCTTTTGCCCCCGACGTCGGTGATCGTGTCCCCCTTCCCCTCTCTAATAAAGCGGGGCGTGCGCCCGACGGCGCGGAAGGCGCGCACGGGGGAATTGACGCCGCCCGGGATGATCCTTTTCGCCCGTTCAAAATACTGTTGATTCTCGCTCATATCCTGCCTTCTATTTCTCGGAATGCTCCTGCTGCCAGTGCGCCCAGTCCAGCGCATGATAGGTGATGACGATGTCTGCCCCCGCGCGGAAGAACGCCGTCAGAAGTTCGGTGACGACGCGCTTTTCATCCAGCATGCCCGCCCGCGCCGCAGCCTTGACCATGGCATACTCCCCGCTGACGTTGTAGACGGCGAGCGGCAGCTTGGTCTGCGCCCGCGCCGCGTGCACGACGTCCAGATAGGCGAGCGCGGGCTTGACCATGAGGATATCCGCCCCCTCTGCCTCGTCTGCTGCAAGCTCGCGAAGCGCCTCCCGCCCGTTGCGGAAGTCCATCTGATACCCCCTTCTGTCCCCCGTCTGCGGAGCGGAGTCCGCGGCGTCGCGGAAGGGAGAATAAAAGACGGAGGCAAACTTGGCGCTGTAGCCCATGATGGGCGTAGCGGCAAAGCCGCTTTCGTCGAGCGCCTCGCGGATGGCGGCGACCACGCCGTCCATCATCGAGGAGGGCGCGACCATGTCCGCCCCCGCTCTGACGGCAGCCAGCGCCGCCTTTGCATGCAGCGGCAATGAGGCGTCGTTGTCCACGTCGCCGCCACGGAGCACCCCGCAATGCCCGTGCGAGGTGTATTCGCACAGGCAGATATCGGCGATGACGAGCAGCTCTTCTCTCTTCTGCGCGCAAAGCTGCTTGATGCGGCGGATGGCGCGCTGAACGACACCGTCTTCCGCGTACGCCTCGCTCCCTAAATCGTCCTTGTGCGCGGGCACGCCGAAGAGCATCGTCCCGCCGATCTTACAGGCGAGCATCTCGTCCACGATCTCTTCCAGCCGATCGACCGAATAGCGGTACACCCCGGGCATGGAGGGAACTTCCTCCCTGATATTTTCCCCGTCGATGACGAAAATCGGATAGATGAGCGCACCCGTCCTCACTTGCGTCTCGGCGACGAGATCGCGCATGGCGGCGCTGCGCCGCAGTCTTCTCAGTCTTTGCATGATTCCTCCTGTAAAATCCTGTCTGCCATTGCCTCCGTGCCCGGCACGGCGGCTACGAGCGGCGTTTTGCCGCGCATGTGAAGCGCTTTTGCCGTCTCCTCGCCGATGCAGACCGCGCGCACGCCTTCGGGCAGCGGCGCGAACTCCAAAAACGCACTCGCCCCGCCGAAGGAGCCAAACGTCACATACTTTGCCCCCTGCGCCACACGCGCCGCACGCGACAGGGCATCGCGATCATAGATGACCTCATAGAGATGATAGCGCACACCCGCCTCAGAAAGGAGCGGATTGCCCGCCTTTGCGCACAGAATAGCAACTTTTTCGCGCGGGGCGACAGTTTTCAGTGCCTCGATAAGTGCGCGCGTCGTCTGCGCCCCGGGGACAAGATCGGCGTGAAAGCCGAACTCGGCGAGCCTGTTCGCCGTATGCGCCCCCACCGCCGCAAAGCGGTGACGGGCAAAGCGGCGATGGTCGATTCCCAGCGCGCGGCACCGTTCAAAGAACACGTTCACGCCGTTCGCGGACGTGAATGCCAAAAAGTCGTAGCCCGCAAGATCTGCAAACACGCCGTCAAAATCGAGGGGCGAAATGCGCCCGATCGGGCAGGGCAGGGGCGTAAGCCCGCGCGCAAGCAGCGCATCGGACATATGCGCGACGTGCGTCTGCGTGCCGACGACGGCGACACGCGCGCCACTTGGCACCGGTTTTTCAAATACGCTGCCAAAATTTTCGCCCAACAAACGGGGACTGCACACCTCGCCGACGACGGCGGTCAGCGGCGCTTCCAGTTCACGGGCAAGCGTTCCAAGTTCTGCGAGGGCACAGCGCCGCACCTGCATGTTCTGCGTCCCCGCGCACGAAATGAGCGCGGCGGGAGTCTGAGGCGAAAGCCCGCCTTTGATCAGCCCCTCTGCGATCTGCGCACAAGCCGCCTTTGCCATGAGAAAGACGAGCGTCCCCTCTGTTTGGGCATATGCCGTGACATCGGGCACGCCTTGGGCGGTGTGCGCCGTGACGATTGTCACCGACTGCGCGACGCCGCGATGGGTGACGGGAATGCCCGCGAGCTCCGCGGCAGCGACGGCAGAGGTCACGCCCGGGACGACGGCGCAGGCAATGCCCGCCTCGGCGAGCGCCGCAAGTTCCTCGCCGCCCCGCCCGAACACAAAGGGATCGCCCCCTTTCAGGCGGACGGTGAGCGGGTATTTCTTTCCGCACGCGACGAGCAGCGCGTTGATCTCCGCCTGCGTCATGCTGTGCGCGCCCGCCCGCTTTCCGACGCAGATCTTCTCGCACCGGGGCGGCGCGAGATTGAGAAGCCCTTCATCGAGGAGCGCGTCGTAGACGATACAGTCCGCACGCCTGACAAGTTCCGCGCCCCGCAATGTGATCATTCCCTCGCCGCAGCCCGCGCCGACCAGAACGACGCGGTTCATGCAAACGCCTCCGCGAGCGCCGAAATGTCGCGCGCGTCGCGATACGAGGTGAAACGGATGACGCCCTCCTTCTGGGCATAGAGCGTTGTGCCGTCAAAATAGCAGCCGACGCCGCCCGTGCACCCGCCGCCCAGAAGGCGCTGGCAGGCGCGCTCGATGCGGGCAGTCCCGCCCGTTCCCGCATCGTGGACAAGCCGTCCCGCCTCCCCTTCCACGGCAATGATGCCCTGGCAGGCAGCGGGGACGCACATTGTCGGCGCAAGCCGCTCGACGCGGATTTCGGGATGCGCAAAGCCGAGGCGGTCCAGCCCCGCGCAGGCGAGCGCGAGCGCGTCATATTCGCCCGCGAGCATCTTTTGAATGCGCGTATCGACGTTGCCGCGCACGGGCAGAATGTCCGCCTGCGGAAACAGCTTTTGTACGGCGGCAGCGCGGCGGGGCGAGCCCGTGCCGATGCGCAAAACTTCCCGTCCCGCAAGAGTGAGGAGCGCGTCGCGCGCGTCGGCGCGCGGCAGGCAGAAGAACATGTCGTGCCCCTCGTCCGTGGGCAGATCCTTGGCGGAATGCACGGCAACGTCCAGTTCGCCCGATGCAATCATCTCCGAAAAGCCATCGGTGAACGCGCCGCGCCCGATTTCAGAGAGCGGCGAGGAGAGGTCGGCATCGCCGCGCGTGCGGACGATGACCAGCTCGCTCTCCACGCCCCTTTTCAAATACGCGTCCTGCACAAGGCGCGCCTGCGCCACGGCGAGCGCCGAGCCGCGCGTTCCGATCTTCAGCTTCCTCATGATTCCTCCAACAGGGCGCGCAACTCCCGCTCGTACGCCTCATGATCCCCCGCCGCGCGCAGCTGTTCGGCGCGGGCGACGATCTCCCCGAGGTTCTCGGGCAGGGCGCGGGCAATGCGATCGCGCAGGAGCGCCGCCAGGAGCGGCGACGCGCCGCCCGTCGAGACGCCGATGCTCACCTCCCCGCGCACGATGAGTGCGGGAAAGAAGAAGTCGCAGTACTCCTTGTCGTCCACACAGTTGACGGGGATATGGCGGGCGCGGCAGTCGGCACAAACGCACGCATTGAGCGCACGATCGTCCGTCGCGGCGATCGCAAACGATGCGCCGTCCAAGAGCTTCGGCGCATATTCCGCATATACGGCGTGCGCAAGGGCTTTCAGTTCTGGCAAAACTTCGTGCGCACAGACAATGAGCTGCACGCCGAAGGGCGCAAGCCGCTGCGCCTTGTGCGCCGCAACGGTGCCGCCGCCGACGAGCACGACGCGCGCGCCCTCGATCTCGTGCATAAAGGGAAAACACTTCATGTTTTTTCTCCGATAAGTCCGTTCACCCGCGCGACGAATGCCCGCGGATCGCGCGATCTGAGCAGGGCGAGCTCCCCTGCGACGGGCGCGCCGAACGCCGAAAGATAACGGCGCGACGCCTGTGCGGCAAACAGCTCGAACAGGCACTCATCGACCACCGCGCGGGCGAAGAGCGCCGCCTGCTGCTTTCTTTGGTTGTTCTCCTTCGCCTGGCGGGAGAACTCGTCGATGCTAATAAGCGTGCACCCTGCGAGCGCTCGCACCGCTGCGTCGATATCGGGTGGCATGGCAAGGTCGAGAAAGAGCCGCTCCCCCGGGGAGGCGCTCAGGCTCTTTGCAACGCGCGGTGCTTCAAACACCGTGTGCGGGGAGGCAGTTGCACTGATAATCACTTGCATCTGCTCTAAAAGATCATAGCGCGCCGTATAGGGAAAGGGAATGACCTCCCCCGCGGCAGAGGCGGGCACGCCGTGCGTACGCTCCGCGGCGTAGACGGTAAGACCCGCGTGCGCGGCAAGATTTTTGAGCACGGAAGCGCCGAACTTGCCCGTACCGCCCACCACCATCACGTTGCCGCCGCCGGGCAGAAATCGCGCCGCTTCGTTGGCGGCGAGCGTCGCGATCGAGCACGCCACTTCGGAAATCTTCGTCTGCGCGCGCACCCGCTTGCCGCAGCGGATGGCGCTCTGAAAGACCTCGTCCAGCCCCGCGCTCACCCCTGCGGCGCGTGCTTCCTCATAGGCGTCGCGGATCTGTCCCAAAATTTCGTCCTCGCCGAGCAGCATGGACTTCAATCCCGCCGCCAGCAAAAACAGGTGCTCTTCCGCTGCGGGGAAATATTCAAACGCCGCCGATTTGACGCCTGCGAGCCGCAGCAAAATTTCCTCTGCCCGCTGCCGTGCGCAGTTGAAATACAACTCGGTGCGGTGACAGGTGACGAGCAGCACGCAGCCGCCCAGCCCGCGAAAACAGTGATAGAGCCGCGCGCGCTGTGAGGAAACGAACGCAAATTGACTGCGCTCCCTTGCGGGAGCGCGCGATAGGTTTAAAGAAAGACACTGCATCGTAAAACTTGCCGCAATGCTCAGATGCCGGCAGTCAGTTTGTTCTCCACATAATCAAACCCGAGGCGGGCGACGGTGTCCGCAAAGCGCTCGCCGTCGATGCCCTCGTCTCTGAAAATGGCGATTGCACGCTCGATGACCGTCATGACCTGCTCTTCCGAGGTGAAGATGGTCCCGAGCGCCCTGCCCTGCGCGACGCGCTTGCCCCACCTGCCGCCGATATAGATCTTGTAACCGTCCCGATAGTCCGCAACGGCGCCAAACGGGCACTGATTGCGGCATCTGCCGCAGTGATTGCACGTCTCCTCGGGAATTGCGATCTTACCGTCAACAACTTTCGCCGTCCTGATGGGACATGCAGCTTCCACGCGGCACTTTTTGCAGCCGCGGCACTTATCGAGGTAGACGGTCGGGATGCGCTGTCCGATGACGCCCAGATCGTTGAGATCGGGTTTGACGCAGTTGTTGGGACAGCCGCCCACCGCGATCTTGAACTTGTGCGGCAGCGCGACGCCGCGCATGCCCTCGTAGAAGCGCTCATGGATCTTTTCGGAGAGCGAGAAGGTATCGATCAGGCCGTACTGACAGGTCGTCCCCTTGCAGGAGACGACGGGCCGGACGCGCTTGCCCGTTCCGCCCGTATGCAGTCCGTTCGCGGCAAGGAAATCGATGAGCGGCTGAATATTTTCGTATTTGACGCCCTGGATCTCCAGCGTCAGCCGCACCGTCATCGTGACGACGCCCGAACCGTACTTCTCGCTCGCCTCCGCAATGACGCGGTGCTGCTGTGCGGTGAGCTTCCCGTTTTTGGTGATGACGCGCGCATTGAATACGTCGGGATAGCGCTTGTCCTGCAAGAACCCCATGCCTTTGACCCGCTTGATCTCCTCGGGCGAAACTGTGTACTCCATATGATCTCCTTTTTCGGACGCTGCCCGCCCGCTCTTGATCTTGATATGTTCATTGTACCATATCCCGCGGGCAAAGTCAATAGCTCCCGCAAAAAGCGGCGCATACGAAAAGACCGCCCCGAAGGGCGGCCTTTGCTATATTGATATCATTTGCTTACGGGACCGTCACGGTGACGCCGTTACAGCTCACGGTCAGCTGCTGCGTACCGTCTGCCGCAATGGTGACGACGTAACTTCCGCACACTTCGCCGTCGAGCAGGAAGACGGGCGCCTCGCCCTTCATCACGCAGGTCAGCGTGTAGGAGCTGCCGTCCGACCCGGTCACGGTCTCCTCGCCCTCGAAGGCGAAGTCCGCATACGACCAGTCTGCCGCCGTAGCCGTCGATGTACCGCCGTTCCGGATGCTGACAGTGAGCGATGTTCCGCCCAGCGTCATTGTACAACGAATGGTCCGCATGGTTGCAGCGTCGAACGCGGAGAAGGTAAGCGTCTGGTTGCCGTCCGTATAGCTCAGCGTGGGCGTTGCAAGAATACCGTTGATGCGCGCACTTAAGGACAGCGCGCCGTTGACAGTGTCCGCAGTCGCGCTGACGACAACCGTGTCCTTGCCGACCTGATAGGTGCCGACAAATGCCTCAGGCGTGAAATCCACCTTGGTATATTCGATGCCGTTCGTCGTCGCGCCCGCCGACGTAAATACCGCCGTCTGATCTGCACCGCCGCGGCGATAGGTCACTGTAAGCTGTCCGGCGACGTCATTATCAATGCGCAGGACGATCACCTCCGAACCGTCGACATAGAGTTCTGCACGCTCGGTGAGCGTCAGGCTCCCGCCGTCTGCTGCATAATAGGAACCCGCCATGGCAGCAAGATCGGAATGCGCATACACTTTGGTGCCGATGGTAAGATAGGTTCTGTCCACGATGGTCAGCGTTCCGCTCGTGTTGTCCGGCAGGAGATATTCGACCGTAATGGTCTCCAAATTATTGGAGACGCCGATGGTCAAATTGTAGGTCTCGATCACGATCGCATCCAGCAGCGCATCGGACGCACCGTCTGCAATGGAGCTGATGTGAAGCGTGCCGTCCTCTTCAAAGGTAACCGTCTCCTGCACGTACTGCCCCTCATAGACAAAATCGATCTCGCGCAGCGTCTCCATCGTACTTTCAGGTGCGCAGAACAGCCAGTAGGGCGTACCGATATAGTCCGCGTTGGCGCCGTCAACTGCGATCTCTGCATACTGCACGTCCAGGCCGTACGCACCGGGGACGATGGTGTAGCGCCAGTAGGTGTACTGCGTATCGCTCGTATACTCCGGCTCACTATCGATCGTGAGGTACAGCTCAACATTATTGTTGCGAACCATCCCGTAGCCCCAGGAGAAGTAATACGTCTCCCCGTTCAGCGCCGCCGTGCTGTTTTCCTGATTGAAACGCATGGTCACAGGATCGCTCCCGCCGGAGAGATAGAAGTCGTCTTCATCTTCCAGCGAAAGCATGAGCGTCTCCCATGCCATGGGAAGGAATGCTTCCGTAAAATAGGTCGCTGCTGCGGCATACGATCCGTTGCCGCCCGCAATTGCCCAATAAACTCCCTCCGCATTAACCTGCGTGAGATAGAATGTGTTGCCCTCTGTACCATAGGGCGTGTATGCCACGGCGATTGCCCCCAGATCCTCAAGATAGGTGAAATAAGCAGTATGAGGCGTTGTCGTGTCCGAAGCGCAGTCATAGACGCTGATGGCGATTCTGCCATCACGAGAGATGGTAAGAAGCTGCGCATTGCTCGAATAGGTCTGCATGAACGCATCCATTGCGGTATCGCGGAAATAGTAACCGCCGCGCAGAGGGTCGTCCGTCTCCAGCAGAAAGGCGTCTGACGTGCCCGCAAGCGGACGAATGGTATATGGCTGCGCCCCGACTGCAAAGCGGTAGACCGTCTCGCCGTCTTCCAAACCGACGGACATCGTGTATTGGGCGCCGTCGAAGCTGACATCTGTTTCAGACAAAAACTCAAAATGATACAGGTCGTTGGAATCAGACCAGGTCGCCTCTTCCTCCTCGCTGCCCATGAGCCAGTTCTGCGTATAGGGAGCAAAGACGACATCTCCGGCAGTCGAGCGCAGATAGGTCGCATCTCCCATATACACGAGCGCGTAATCCGTTCCGTCCAGGTTGAACCAGATGCCGCTGCCCAATAAACCAAGCCCCGCGCTGCACGATACCGTCGAACCCCGATAGGACACGATACTGGTGCTGAAATCTATGGTAAGGATATCCCCGGAAGAGTTGCGGTAAGAAGAGGAGTACGGTCCCGTATAGGTCGTAACAGCCGTCCCGTTCTCGCTCTCCGATGTGCCCATGTAGACGCCGCCGGAACTGGTGAACGAATAGGAAACTTCCGTTGACGGCACATAGAAGAACATGCCTGCCGAACGCTCCACGTCCTCGTTAAACATGAAAACCGTGATCGCCTGTTCGGTTTGGGAAGGGATCATCGAGCCTGCCGCATAGATGCTCCACGCAAAATACCCTTCCTCATCGGGGATGGAAGAGATCACATAGTATGCGGACGTATCGTCCTCAGTATACCACGAACCTGCAAACGCAGAGCCGTCTGCCATAAAGAAGTATTCAAACTCACCCTGCGCATTGTACAGATCGAGCCGCCCTTCCTCGTTATTATAGGTAAGGGTATAGTTCGCACCGTCCATCGTGCAGGAAATGACGATATCCTCGTACTCCCCTTCAACGCCCGTGACCGCAAAGGAATCGGCGCCGTCATAGGTGCCCTCCTCAAAATTGAGCGTGCCGTAAATGCTGACCCACGGCGTTTCGGCATATCCGCCGAGGTCATAGGTCTGCTCCGAAGGATCGGGATCGAGCGTGGGATTGGGATCCTCTTCGCTCGGCGTGCAGGCAGCAAAGACGCCCAGCCCGAGCGTAAGGAGCATGGCAGCTGTTAAAACCAGCTTCTTCATCGTATGTTGGCCTCCTGAAAATGCACGGGACATTCCCGCGCTTAGAATTATTATACCGAAAAACGGTGTGTATTGTCAAACATTTCAACCTTGCATCACAAATTCGGCTATAGCTTTTGCTTATTCCGCCTATGAGAAAAGTCAATTTATCATCGCTTCATGAAAAGCGCATGAAAGACCGGTGAAAACGCGCAGTCAGACCGTCTTGATCATCAGGCGGATGATCTCCTCGTTTGTCTCGCGCATGCCGATGCGAGCGAGATCGCTCACGTTGCGGATGGTGTTCTCCACCCCCTTTTCCAGGATACCGTCCCCGCCGCGGAACTCGCTTCCCCGCTTGGTCATCTCCATGCCGACAAGCCCCGCTTCAACCGCCGAGGCGACCTTCGCCGCGCAGCTGGACTTTGCGCCGTCGCAGATGACGCCCGACTCAATGGCAAGCGCATTGACGACGGTGTGCGCGATCTCGTCATATCCTCCGCCTAAAAGATAACAGATGCCCGCGCCCGCGCCGCAGCCGGCGCTGACCGCACCGCAGTATGCCGAAAGGCACCCGATCCCAGCTTTCAGATGGACGGTGATGAGGTCGGAGACGACGAGCGCGCGCAGCAGTCGTTCGCGCGGGATCGCATACTTCCTGGCGTATACGATGACGGGAAGGGAGGCGGTCATGCCCTGATTGCCGCTGCCGGAGACGATGACGACGGGCAGTTCGCAGCCGTTCATGCGCGCATCCGAGCCGGCCGCTGCCGCCGCCTTGGCAAGGTTGTGCACGTCGTCGCCGAACGCCTGCAATAAGATCTTGCCGACGCGCGCGCCGTAGTCGTTCTTCAGCCCCTCCTCGGAGATCGCGGTATTGTAGTCGATCTGACGCGAGAGCAGCGCATCGACGTCCGCAAGGTCGACGGTATCGGCGAACTCTACGATATCCCTGACAGAGATCTGCGCCTTGAGTGTCGCGTTGGCGCCCTGCTCCTCCTGTGCGGTCTGCTTATCGAAGCGCACCTCGCCGTTCCGCTCGATATGTACGACGTTGGTATGATGCCCGGAGATGCGCACGAAGGCGCTGTCCTCCCCCTTCGTGACGCGGATGCCGATATCAAAGACGCAGCCCGTATCCGACTGCACGACGCGGATGGGTCTGGTCTTGAGGTACTCTGCCATGGCGTGGCGGCCCGCGTCGTCCACGTCTGCAATGACCTCCAAAAGGCGCTCCGTTTTGCCCGCGGCGATGCCTGCGGCAACGGCGGCAGCGACCCCGCGCATCCCGCCCGTATTTGGCACGATGACGCTCTTGACGTTCTTCAAAATGCTGTCACTGACGGCAACTTCTACCGCCTCGGGAATGGCGCCCAGCGTATCGCGGGCGAGCGCCGCGGCATAGGCGACGGCGATGGGTTCGGTGCAGCCCATCGCGGGAACGAGCTCCTCTTCGAGAATGGCAATGCAGCTTTTGTAGGTATGCGTATCCATAGCACAAAGCATACGCCGAATGTCGGAAAATGTCAAGCAAAATGCCCCCTTTCGCCTCGTTCCCCCAAAATCCGCCATCCGCGCGCCGCGCTGAAATTCCTTGACATACGCGCGCGCGCGTATTATAATGATACAGACATTTTTACCCTACTTTGGAGGAACATATGACACGATCTGCAAGACATCTCTTGCACCTGTGGTACGGCATCTTCCTCGCCCTGTTTACAGTCGTCATTGCGGTACTGTTTGCAGCACAGGCGGCAGATCTCTACTTCAGCGGCGTCGGATATTCCCGTGAGCTTGTCGTTGAGCGCGTCACGATGCTCGCCGTCCCCTTCTGGCTGTGGATCGCAGCGATCGCCGTCGGCGGTGTGCTCGTCCTCGTCTTCCCGCCCGAGAAAAAGATCCTGAAGCGCATCCCCGATGACAGAAAGTCGGTGGAGCGGCTCGTGCGCATGGCGGGCGAGAGCGAGAGTGAGAAATACGCGGCGGCAAAGTCTGCCCTGCAAAAGGAGAGCAAGGTGCGCAGAATTGTATGGATCTGCTGCCTCGCCGTCTGCCTTGTCTGCATGGGCATCGCGCTCGCGTTCATCTTTAACTTTCCGGCATATCCCAACGTGGACGACTACCCCGTTTCCGAGCCGAACGCCGCCGTCTACGACGCAATTTTAATGCTCGTGCGCAGCGTGCTTCCCTGTGCCGCCGTGGCATTCGTTGCGTGCCTCGGCGCCACGATCTATGACGCGGTTTCCGCAAAGCGCATCCTGCCGCAGGCGAAGATCTTACTCGCGGAGGGCGGCAGAGCGCAGACAGTGCCCGCTGCGGGAGGCAAGGCGGCATTGCTCGATTCCCCCCGCACCCTGCTGATCGTGCGCATCGCCGTCTTTGCCGTGGCGATCGCACTCATCATCTGGGGCATTCTCAACGGCGGCGCGGGCGACGTCCTTGCAAAGGCAGTCGCCATCTGCACCGAATGTATTGGACTGGGTTGATCACATATGAAAACTGTATTTCGCAAAATCGGCGGCTTTTTCAAGTCGATCGGGCGGTGGTTGAAAAATCACGCCCCCACCAAAAGAAGGCTCATTCAACTCTACGCGGCGCTGCTGACCAATGCCAATATCAAGGGATTCATCAGCGGCACGATCTACACTGGAAGCAGCAAAGTGATGTGCGTTCCCGGGCTCAACTGCTATTCCTGCCCCGGCGCGATCGGCGCATGTCCCCTGGGTGCGCTGCAAAATGCGCTGGCAAATTCGGGAACGCGCGCGCCCGTGTACGTCCTGGGCATCCTTGCGCTCTTCGGCATCATCCTCGGAAGAACAATCTGCGGATTTTTGTGCCCGACGGGACTTTTGCAGGACTTTGCCTATAAAATCAGGACGCCCAAGCTCAAAAAGAGCAAGGTGACGCGCCTTTTATCCTATCTCAAGTACATCCTGCTCGTCGTGCTGGTGATCGCGGTTCCCCTCGCTTTTGTCGGACAGGACCGCCTGATCCCCGCGTTCTGCAAATTTGTCTGCCCCGCGGGCACGTTCGGCGGTGCGATCAGCCTGCTGTTCCACCCCGATAACGCCGACCTGTACGGCATGCTCGGTCCCATGTTTACATGGAAGTTTGCGCTCTTCTGCGCCATTGCCGTCGCATGCGTCTTTATCTACAGGGCGTTCTGCCGCTTCATCTGTCCGCTGGGCGCCATCTACGGTTTCTTCAACAAGATCGCGCTCCTGGGCATCAAATTAGACAAAGAAAAGTGCACCGACTGCGGACTGTGCGTCGCGCACTGCAAGATGGACATCAAGCGCGTCGGCGACCATGAGTGCATCAACTGCGGCGAGTGCATTGCCGTCTGCCCGACCAAGGCGATCCGCTGGAAGGGCTCCAAGCTGTTTGTGCGCGCCAACGAGGTGGAGGCCCCCGCAACGGACAAGGCGCCGCTTGCACAGATGGTACGCCCCGCCGCAGTTGAGAGCGTGGCAGCCGCAAGTCCTGCGGCCCCCGTCGCAGAAACCACGGTCATGAATGCTGCCGTGGCGACCACTGACACGGAGCGCGCCGAGGCACAGCCGATCACGATCGCCCACGGCGAGAGCGCGGCGGCAGCGGCAAAGCCCCCCTTCCGGATCGGCAGCAAGGGACAGCGCATCCTGAAGGCAGTCGTCTATGCGCTGGCAGCGCTCGTGCTTGCAGGCGCGCTGCTCTACTACAATTTCTTCGACGTGGAAGCCGCCTCTGCGCCCGCCGTCGGCACCGAGGTCGGCGACCTCTGCCCCGACTTCACGGTGCAGGTCTACGACAATGCAACGGGTGAACTGACGGAGCAGACCTACTCTCCCGAGACCAGCCGCGGCAAAGTGACCGTCATCAACTTCTGGGGCACCTGGTGCGACCCCTGCAAGGCGGAGCTGCCCTACTTCGATCAGGTCGCGAGCGAGGATCCCGACATCGTCATCGTGACCGTGCACAGCATTCTGGACGCGCCAACGGCGCCGGAATATATTTCTACCAACTATCCAAACAGCAATATGTTGTTCACGCAGGACGGCATGCAGACAGTGGACGGCGCCGAATATGACGTGTTTACGCTGCTGGGCGGCAGGAACTCCTATCCCAGAACGCTCATTCTTGACAGCGAAGGCGTGATCACGTTCGCGTTTACCGGCAGCATCCACTACGAGGAACTGGTCGCCGAGATCGCCAACGCCAAGGCCAATATCTGACAAAGATCAGCCGACGATCAAGCGCGGCGCACTCCGAATGGAGCGCGCCGCGCTTTTGTTTCGCAACAATCTTTTCTTTGAAAGTATTTTTGCGAGGTGCTATTGTTTTCCATTTTATAACTTCAGGGGAGGCTTTTTGAATTTTGGCTCCCCTGACTGTGTTTGGGAAAGCATGGGAAAAGAGGCTTTGCCTCCCCTGAAAAGCCCAAAGGCTTTTCAGGGGAGGTGGATTGCCGTAGGCAAGACGAAGGGGTCAACACCCTTCCGCCCCTGCGGGCACTGCCTTAGCGACACACCCTTCCGCCCCTGCGGGGCACCTCCCCTAAAAATCTTCGATTTTCAGGGGAGGCAAGGTTCTGCACCCTTCCTTCTCCACGCGATTCAGGGGAGGCTTGGCCTCTTCCTCTCTTCGGCGTTCCAGGGGAGGCTTTTGCCGCATTATGGCTTCCCTGACTTCGTTGGGGGAGACTCTTATACAAAAAAGAAACGGAACTTGCGTTCCGTTTCTTTTTTTGGCTCTATAATAAATGTTGGGGTGAGGGAACTTGCTTCAACATTTTTTGTATAATGGCACAAAAAAAGAAGCA
>CALVLM010000017.1:0-40995 GCA_944338075.1 Candidatus Gallimonas intestinigallinarum
CGCATCTCTGCATGGCTCTTTTTAGAATTTCTTTGCCTTTCGTACTCTACTTTGCTGTTCAGTTGTCAATCTGCGTCTGACACTTCAAAAGAAGCCGCGTCCCTTGCGGGACAGCTTACACATATTAGCACGATTGCAATGTTTCGTCAAGCATTTTTTGCGGCTTTTTTGATTTTTTTCATGTTTTTTCGAGAAAAAAATCTCCGCATCCATCATGCAAATATTCCTATCCACAATATCTTGTGGCGCGCGGCGCCGCATCCCCTACTTGCAGGAAAAAAGATGCCGCCCTGCGGTGAGGACGGCGCGATGATTTTGTTATTTGCAGCCCGAACAAGTCTTGCAATTGCCCGAGCAGTGGGGCGCGGGCTTGCCTGTTGCCGAATACACGGCGCCCGACCATTCGCGGGATGCGACCGCGCCGCAGGCGGGACAGCGGACCTCGTCCGAATACTTTGCGAGTTCATCGAACTTTTTGCCGCAGGCGGGACAGACATATTGGAAGATGGGCATACGTTTACCTCGAGCCCTTGCGCGTCTTGCGCTCGGACAAACTTGTACGGTCGTCCGCCGCATGATGCCCCCTGCCGCGCTGACCGCGCTTTTTCTGCTTTGGCGTCCTGATGCGGATGGAATTGGACGACTTGATGAGGAAATAGGAGCAGACAGCCGTCACGGCGACCGCAATGCCGATGAGCAGCCAGAATCCCCACGAGAGATCGGCAAACGGGACGGGCACGTTCATGCCCCAGAGGCTTGCGATCAGCGTGGGCACGCTGATGATGATCGTGATGATCGCCAGAAGCTTCATGACCACGTTGACGTTGTTGGAGATGATGGAGGCAAAGGCGTCCATCGTACCCGAGAGAATGTCGCGGTAGATGGTACACATCTCCATTGCCTGACGGGTCTCGATGACGACGTCGTCAAAAAGATCCTGATATTCCTCGTTTCCCGTGATCGCGGAGAGGCGACCGAGGCGGTTGTAGACATTGAGGTTTGCCGTCAGCGACGTGGAAAAGTAGACGAGGGAATTTTCGATGCCCAGCATCTGAATGAGTTCCTGGTTCTTCATCGAGCGGTGCAGTTCCGCCTGCACACGCTGGGACTTTTTATCCAGCTGGCGCAGGTTGGACAAAAACCGCTTGGCATTGCCCATCATGAAGGTCAGCAGGAAGGAGACGTGAAGCGCAGTGTCCACCGTCACGCGGTTGCTGATGAAGTCCCCAAGTACCGAGTTGCCGCGCAGGGACACGGTGATGATGCTCTTGCCGTTGTGGATGATCGCGATAGGGATGGTCTCGTACACATCTCCGTCATCCATATCTGTGATGATGGGCGTATCCAAAAGGCACAGGAACATCTCGTCGTCGCGCTCGAACCGCGCCGTCTCCTCTTCATCGAGGGCGGCCTTGAGCATCTCTTCGGGTACGCCCGTCAATGCGTACACGTCGTCGATCTCGTCGTCCGTCGGGTTGACCAGATCCACCCAGCAGCCGTCTTCATAGGCTTCGAGGCGGTCGATCTTCCCATCCTCCATCGTCTTGAAAAATTTCAGCATACAATATCCTCTCTTTCGCAGATTGGTTTCTTCTGCGCCCTTCTATCCCGCTGCGGCGGGAAAAGGGCAGCAAAAAAGCGCACGGAAAACACCGTGCGCTCCGAAACCCTGCTTCAGAAAGGATCGGATCTCACACGGGTCTTCTGCTATGAATAACACATCGGTTATTTGGCGCAGCGTCCATGTTTGGCTCCTTCGACCATATCGGTCATATCCATATTATAATCACTCCGATCAGATTTGGCAACTGTTTTCGCGCAAAAAAATTTCAAATGACGCAAAGCCCGTCGAGAAATGCCGCAAAGATCCCCTCCGCCTGCGGTGAGCGGGCGGCAAAGCGGGCGATGAGCGCCTCGGGCGGAGCGATCTCCCCCTTGTACGCGCGCGCGTAATCTTTAATAGCTGCAAAGAAGCGCTCCTCCCCGACCGTCTGCCGCAGCCTGTCAAAGAGGATGACACCCTTATCGTAGGCAAGACTGCGATAGGCGTAGTCGCCCGTGTAGTCGGTGAGGTCGCGGCGCATGGCGGTCTCCCCGCGCGAGAGCTGGGCGGAGACGGAGTAATAGGCGCGGTAGGCGCTCTCGCTTGCGGCGACCATGTCCGCATACGTCCTGCCGTACTCCGGGTGCGCTTCAAAAAAGAGCGCCGCGGAGTATTCGGCGAGCCCCTCGTCCTGCCATGCCTCGTGATACTGATCGCTCCCGACCATCGCGTACCACCACTGGTGCGCCGTCTCGTGCGCGACGACGAGCGGGACTTCGGTCGCGGGCAGATCGTCCGCGATGAGCGAGAGCATGGGATACTCCATGCCGCCGTACGGGAAGCCCGTCTCCACGACGGTGTACGCGGGGTACTCGTACGCCCCGAACGCGTCCGCATAGTAAGAAAGGCTCTCGCACGCGGTCTGAAGGGTGCCGGAGGGGTCCGCGTCGTCCAGGGCGTAATAGATCACGGGAATGCCGGACGCCTCTGCGGTATGGACGGTGAACTGCTCCGAGCATACCATGGCGAAGTCCCGCACGCCCTCGGCGCGGACATGGTAGGTGGCAAGCCCGTTTTCCTCGGTGCGCGTCCCCGTGCCCGTATGCGCGACATGGTAGCTTGCGGGCAGAGTGAAAGTCACGTCGTAGTCGGCGATGCCGCTCACGAACGGATCGCCGCAGCAGGCATAGACGTGCTCGCAGAATCCCTCCTCCCCCCACGCGCAGAGGATGGGATAGAAGTTCCCGAGATTGACCGTTTTCTGTCCCACGCCGAGGCGGTGTTCGATCTCGGGCAGCAGGACGGTAAAGCGCATCGTGAGCGTGATGCGCTCGTCGGGATAGACGGGCGCGGGCGGCGTGACCTCAAGGATATTTTCATCTTCTCCGACAACGCGCGCCTCGCCGCCCTCGATCCCCGTCAGCGTGATGCCGCCGAAGCTCGCGCCCTTGTAGTAGACGGCGGGCGCGTACGTCTCGGACACAGGGAGGTATTTTGCCCCCTCGCGGAAGGCGTTGGGCCAAAGCTGGAATTCGACCGTCTCCCAGGCGCTCTCAGTGCGGTTTTCCAGCTGCACGGTCATCTCCCCCGCAAGGGAGCGGGTAGAAGGCTCGTAGACGAGAGTCATCGTGTATAAATCGGGCGTGGTCGTCCCGCACGCCGCGAGCGTGAGCGGCGCGAGGGCAAGCAAAAGGGCAAGAACGACAGGCAGAATGCGTCTCATATCTCCTTACTATATGCATGTCCGCGCGCGGGAATGCAAAAATCCGGCAGGCAGCGCCCCGCGGCGCAAAAAAAAGTGCTATCATATCTGTGCGACGGGAAAAAGTGAGGAATGTTATGTCGGCAATCCAATCCCTGAGCGGCTTTTTCAGCGACAGCTGGCAGTCGCTCCTGCTCGCACTGGGCGTGGCGCTCGTCACGTTCATCTTAAAAAAGACGGTCAAAAAGCTGCCCGAGAAGGTATTCACCTTCCTGCCCTTCGCGCTTGGCATCCTGGCATTTGCGGTGTACCGCGCGATCGCGACGCTCTCGTGGGCGCCCTTCACGACGGAGATCGTGACGACGCTTGAGGGCGGGTTCACCTGCGGGTGCGCCGCCATTTTGTGCTTTGTCGCCTGTGACAAACTGCTCAAAAAGGTGGGCGAACGCGGCTCTGGCGAGGCAGTCACGCCCGTGACCCCGCTGCTGGAGGGGTACGTCGCGGACGACAAGCTCGCCGAGACGGCTGCCACGCTGATGGAGGGAAGTGCGGGTCTGACGGAAGAGGAACTTCCGCAGTTCGTGCGCGAGACGCTCTCCGCCGCCGTCCTGCCCGAGACGACGGAGGCGGAGCTTCTGGCGCTGTGCGCGCTGGTCGGCGCGTACCTTTCGCAGATCTCAGAGACCTGACCGTCTTTTTTTGCCCCTTCCCCTGCGGAAGGGGCATTTTTTATTGGCCGATGCACATACTTTCGGCGATATGAACACGGGCGGAACAACCAAAACCATTACGGGCGATCTGAAGTGCGACAGGGAGACGATGCGCGCACTGCTGCCCGCGGAGGACATCTTCACCTTTGATTTCACGGACGGGGCAGGCAGGCAGTTTGTCTGCTTTTTTGCGGATGCGCTGACGGACAAAGATCTCCTGTCCCAGCAGGTGTTCGCCCCGCTGCAGCATACCGAGACCGCGGCAGAGATCCGCTCAGTGCAGGAGGCTGTCCGCGCGCCCGAGATGCGGACGGAACATGATCTTGCAAAGCTCGCGGACGAGGTGCTTGCGGGAAACCCCGTCCTTCTGTGGGAGGGCGCGCGGGAAGCGCTCATTTTAGGGACGAAAAAAGTTCCCCTGCGCACCATTGCCGAGCCGCCCACGGACGTTGCGATCAAGGGCCCGCGCGAGGGGTTCATCGAGGACGTCAAGACCAACTCCGCGCTCGTGCGGAAGCGGCTGAAAACAGGCGAGCTGATGATGGAAACCCTGACCGTGGGCAGGCGCTCGCAGACCGCCGTCATGGTGTGCTACCTGAAAGGAACCTGCCGTGACGATGTCGTCCGGGCGATCAAGGAAAAATTGGAGGCGATCGAT
Source organism: Candidatus Gallimonas intestinigallinarum (assembly GCA_944338075.1). Taxonomy (GTDB): domain Bacteria; phylum Bacillota; class Clostridia; order Christensenellales; family Borkfalkiaceae; genus Gallimonas; species Gallimonas intestinigallinarum. The sequence continues at coordinate 4,614 of CALVLM010000017.1, forward strand.
ATCGACGCGGTGCCCGATTCCTCCTACCTCACCCGCTTCCTCTCCGACCGGCCCTACTCGCTCGTCAAGCAGGTGGGCACGACGGAGAAGCCGGACATCTTCTGTGCCAAGCTCGCCGAGGGCAGGGTGGGACTGCTGGTGGACGGCTCCCCGATCGCGCTCACCCTTCCTTATATGCTCGTGGAGGACTTTCAGTCGGGCGAAGACTACTTTGTCCCCGCCTTCCGCGCGACCTTCATGCGGCTCCTGCGGCTGTTCGCGCTCATCGTCGCCATTTACCTGCCCGCCTTCTATGTGAGCGCGCAGCTCTTCAAGCTCCAGCTGCTGCCCGTCAAGCTTCTTTTGACCATTGCGGGCAGCATCCGCGACATTCCGCTCTCGCCGTCACTGGAGATGCTGCTCGTTCTGCTCGTTCTGGAGGTGCTCAACGAGGCGAGCATCCGCATGCCCAAGTATGTGGGCATGGCGCTCTCCGTTGTGGGCGCGCTGGTGCTGGGCGAGACGGCGGTGAGCGCGGGGTTCGTCTCCACGCCCGCGATCATCATCATTGCGTTCAGCGGCATCGGGCTGTACGCCGTTCCAAACCTCATCGAGGAGACCAGCATCGTGCGCTTTGCCATGCTGCTCGCGGCGGGCAGCGTGGGAACGTACGGCATCATTTTACTGACGGCGTTCATCCTCATCTACCTCGTCTCGACGGAGAACTTCGGCGTGCCGCTCGCCGCGCCCTTCGCGCCCCTCTACGGGCGGGATATGCGCGACGCGCTCGTCAAATACAACCTGCACTCGTTAAAGACGCGCCCCGCCGCGCTGAAAAGTCCCAACAAAAGGAGGCTCAAATGAAACTCGGTTCCCGTCAGATCCTGTTCTTTTTGGCGGCGGTCGCGCCCGTGGGAAAACTCATCCTCCTGCCGCCCCAGCTTGCGGCGGTCGCGGGCAACGACCTTCTGTTCCCCGTCCTCGCGCAGCTCCTCGTGCAGGCGGCGCTCGTCTTTTGCGTGCTGCTTCTTTCCCGCAGGGAGCGCACCGTGTACGCGCTGCTCGAGGGCAGCATCGGCGGCGTCGGCGCAAAGATCGTGACCTGGGCGCTCGCTCTCTTCCTGCTGTACGCTTCGTTTATGCCCCTCGTCGAACAAAAACTGCTCGTGCAGAGCATCTTTTACGACACCATCCCCTCCTACATCGTCTTTGCACCCTTCTTTCTGCTCGCGGCGTACCTGTGCTCCCGCCCGCTCGCCTACACGGGGCGCATCTGGGACATCCTCGCGCCCCTCGCCATCTTCGGCATGGCGGGCATCCTGCTCTTTTCGGTGGGCGAGGCGGACTACGGCGCGCTCCTGCCCGTCGGCGCGGCGGGGCTTCCCGGCTTTTCGGGCGGCGTGATGCGCACCTGCGCCTGGTTCTTTGACGCGGTGCTCCTGCTGCCCCTCGTGGGACGCTTTGACTACAAAAAGGGCCTCGCCTGGAAGGGCGCCGTATGCTACCTGGCGGGCGGGGCGGTGCTGCTCTTCTTTCTTGCGACCTTCTACGGCGTCTTTGCGGACATCTCCGTCATTCAGGTGTTCGCCTTTGCCAAGATGAGTCACTTCTTTGCGGGGCTGACGGTGCTTGGGCGCATCGACTATCTGTTCATCTTTGCGCTCGCATTCGTGATAGTGTTCTACGCGGCGCTGCCCGTCCACGGCGCCGTCCGGCTCGTTACAGACGGCTTTTCCGCGGGCAAGTGGCTGCCCGCTCTCCTGTCGGTGGGCGCAAACGGCGTCCTGCTCGCCCTGCTTCTCCTCTTCAACTTCGATGCGCACAACATTCTCTCTGCGGTGACGGGCAACGTGTTTTGGCTCATCCCCGCGATCGGAGCGGCGTTTATTTTGCTGCTCCTCCTCTTCTACGGGAGGCGTCGCCATGAAAACTAAGCGCTTTCTCGCCGCGCTGCCGGGCAGGCTGTGCCTTATCATTGTTGCGGCGATCATCCTCATCTTCTTTTCCAACGACTTCGGGCTGGTGGACATTCAGAAGACCGCCATCGTGCTCGCCGTGGGCATCGACCGCGACGGCGAGGACTTTGCGCTCACGGCACAGATCGCCGTCCCCAAGGGCAGCGACAGAACGACGGGCGGCACGTCGAGCGTGGAGATCGAAGGAAGGGGCGCGACCGTCCCCGACTGCATTTCCGATATCTATGCCAAGACGGGCTGGGTGCCCAAGCTGGTGTTCTGCAACCTCGTCCTGCTGGGCGAGAGCGCCGCGAATGAGGATGTCTTTTCCTGTCTCGACTTCTTTTTGCGCAACGAATATATCCCCAACTCCTGCCAGCTTGCCGCCTGCGAGGGCAGCGCAGGCGAAATGCTCTCCACAACGAGCGCCATCGACGACACCTCCGCCCTCGCCCTCTCCAAGCTCTTTTCGGACGCGGCGAAAAAGTCGGGCTATGTGCTGACGACCACGCTGCGGGAGTTCGCCGTCGGCTACTACGGCGTGAGCGGCAGCGGCTACATGCCCTATGTGCGCGCGCAGGCGCAGGAGGGATCGTCCTCGGGCGGCTCATCGGGCAGTGCGGGGAGTTCCGGCAGTTCGGATCGCTCCGGCGAGGCGGGAGCGCAGGAAAAGAAGGTGTACAGCGCGGAGGAGACGGCGATCTTTTCCGGCGGCAGGCTCGCCGCCATTCTCCCCCGCGAGCAAACCTTCGCGTTCAGCCTGCTGGAGGGCAACGTCTACACGGGCTCTTTTCAGGCGGACGGGCAGACCTACGTCGTGCTCAAGAACGGCGGCTCGGTCGGGCTGGAACTTGCCGACGTGCCCACGGCGACGCTCTCGCTCGAACTACGCGTCCAGCTGTACGGCACGCGGGAGGCGTCCTCGCCCGAGGAGATCGCCAAGAGCATGCTTACCCCCGAGCAGGAGGCGCGCGCCGAAGAGGTCTTAACGGGGTATCTTTCCGACCTGTGGGGCACCTGCGTGCAGACGGGGTGCGATCTGTTCGAGCTCAGAACCAAACTCTACCGCGCCTCGCTCGCCGAATACGGGCAGTGGAAGGACAGCATCCTCGACGCCCCCGTGAAGATCGAAGCAACCATCAAAAGCGTGTCGTGATATTATAATCTGCAAAAATGAACTTTGGCAGGATATACAGATTATATATAAGCACTAATTATAGTATAGTTCAAAAATTTCTGCAAAAAATTTTTCCGAAAACTATTGACAACGCAAAAATATCTGCTATAATATAAGTACAAAAAGAAAATAACTTTCATGAAATGTTATTCCCTCACAAGTCGTTAAGGTAGGTCACTCCGATGCACAAGTAATGCCCGGGGCAAAGAAAACAATCAGCGGACGGGAAAGTCCGCGGGCAACATGGACGGAAACGTCTCCGAAAAATTCAATGAGGTGGGAGGTGCGCAATGTTCAGATTCATTTCCCAAGGCTTGAAGATTTCGTAAAAGGAGGATAGTCCAATGTACAATTCCATCCAAGAGGCGGAGAAGTAAATCGGCTTTGAACACAATTTCGCGGTAGAACATTTTCCCGCGGCAGGCAATAAGCCTACGATATAGAGGAAGCCGAGAATTCTTCCGACCTGACAAGTCCCCCATCCGAAGCGGGGCAACGCGTTCTGACAGACCAATCACAAAGACCGATACCGGTAAGTTTGCGTGAGAGGCGCGTCGGCGAGCAGAGAAAGGCTGCGACCGGTGGCATCCGATCTTTGGCAAGCAGGAACGTGCCGCAGAGTATGAGTTACGAGGCAGGAAACGCGAAGATCTCTGCCCACCCGAACAACTAAATCAGCAAACTCTCCCCCGTGCGGTTGCGCGGGGGTTACTTTTTGCCCTGCCAACTGCCTTGCGCAGGGATGGCTTTTGCGTCCGAAAAAGCAAACTCGGGAGCGAAAAATCCGCTCCCGAGATGTTGCTGTTCTTATTTTCTTGGCGCCGACTGCGCGTTATGCCGAGAGCGTCTCCGCACCCGTATCATCGGCGGGCGCTTCTGGCAGCGTCAGCGACTGTCCGCCGTACTCGATAACGATATTCATCTGCTCCACCGTTCTCACGCCGCCAAGGGATGTGACGACACCGCCGCCAAGGGATGTGACGACACTGGTCTCCTCCTGCCAGACGGCGACCAATCTGCCGTTTTTATCAAACTTGAGCACGACGTTCTCGCCATCCAGGTCGTCAAGAAGCACATACCCGTCGCGATCCTCGCTGTAGACATAGTCGTCATAGTCCGTCGAAGGAAGCGCGTCGAGCGGATCGAACAGCGACCCCACCGTTATGAGATCGACGCTCCACTCCCCGCCCGCGTTCTTCCAATAGCGGCTGAGTGTGTTTCCGAACTGGTCATCCGGATTGGGCGCAACGTAAAATTCCGTCGTTGCCTCCGAATCATCCAGCGAGACATCGCCGTACGCACCCGTCTGATGCGCGCTGCGGCGCTGATAGATGAGGCCGTCGGCATGTACGATCTCATATTGCTGCACCTGCGTGCAGGTATATTTGATACCTAGGACGTACGACGTCTCTGCATAAGACGTCTCGTAAGTGATCCTGCAGTTTTCCAGCGAGGCATCGAGATCGGAAAAATATGTCTCCCACTGCTCCCGCGTGACGTGCTCCGACGGCGTATTGCGCGCCTCCGAAGAGATGGGCGCGCATGCCGCAAGGCCCACTGTCAGACAGACGGCAAGGGCGCCCGCCGCAATCATCGTGCCGAATTTTTTCATGCAATTTCTCCTTTCCGCCGCTTGCCTGCGGCAGCACGGCGGCGCACAGACGCGCCCCGCCGATGGCTTTTATTGTATCATATGCAAACCGCGCTGTCAAGCAGCCTACATACAGATGCGCTTTGCGATGGCGTTGGAGCCGATCGTCCGTCCGCCGCCCAGTACAACCGCCATCTGCGGATCGCTTGCCAGATGCGCCTCCATGCCGAGGCGGTCGGAGACGTAATCGGCAAAGCCCGCAAGAGCGCACACGCCGCCCGCAAGATAGATGCCGTTCTTGCACATGACGGCGCTGACCTCGGCGGGAAGCTTCTTTAAGATAAGCTCCGCGTACTCGATGATCTTATCCACATAGATGCGGATAGGCAGCAGAATGTCCGCCGAGGAGACGGAGACCGAACGGGGCTTGCCCGTCGTGACGTCCCGCCCGTTGACGATGGTGCTCTGATTGTCGTTTTCGATGAGGCTGCCGACGGTGTTCTTGAGCTTTTCGCTCGAGAGCGAGCCGATCTTTAAATTGAACGTCTCGGCGACGTGGTCGATGATGTGCACGTCCATATTGTTGCCGCCCACGTTCATCGTCAGCCCCGCGATGATGCCGTCCAGAGAAAACGCCGCGCAGCTTGACTTCCCCGCGCCGATATCTATTGTAAAGACGGGCGTGGACTCCGAGAGGGGCACGTCCTGCCCGAGCGCCGCGAGATAGGGCGTCTCGGCAAAGGAGACGCGGTTGAGCCCCGCAGAGCGCGCGACGCGGCAGTATTTCTCGCGCGAGGCGAGGCTGCACGCGCAGGGCACGCAGAAGAGCGCCTCCACCGAATAGGAGCGCCGCACGACCTTCTGCAAAAAGTACTCGAGCAGCGCCGCAGCATAGCGCTCGTTGAGGATCTCCCCTTCATAGACGGGAAAGCAGACGTCGGTGAGCTCCGCCGTCTTGCCCAGAAGACGCTTTGCCTCGTTCCCGAAGGCGCGGATCTCCCCCGTCTCCTTCTGAATGGTGACGCAGGTCGCCTCGGCGAGCACGATGCCGCTCCCGATCTGATAGATCTTCGTGACCGCGGTCCCGAAGTCAATTGCAAGTTTGAGCATGGTATTTCCTCTGTAAAAAAGCTAAATGATCCCCGCTTCCCGAAGCATTCCTGCGAGGCGCTCGAGCGGCAGACCCATGATGCAGGAAAAGCTGCCCTCGTATGACCTGACGAGCGGGAAGCCGTCCTGAATGCCGTACGCACCCGCCTTGTCCATGGGTTTGCCCGTCGCGACATATGCCGCGATGACCTCGTCCGTGAGATCTTCAAAGGTGACGTCCGCATGCGCGACGTCGACGAGCTCCTTGCCGCCCGAAATGAGGCAGACGCCCGTAAACACGGTGTGCGTCCTGCCCGAGAGCCGGCGCAGCATCCTGCGCGCGTCCGCTGCGTCTTTCGGCTTTCCGAGGATGACCCCGTCCAGCGAGACGACGGTGTCCGAGCCGAGCACCACGTCCTGCGGGCGGCGGGAGGCGACCTCGCGCGCCTTACCCACGGCAAACGCGCGCGCCGTCTGATACGCGGAAAGCCCCGCGCCCACTTCCTCGAAGCGCGAGGGCTCTATCTCAAATTGCGGAACGAGCCGTGCGAGCAGCTCCTTTCTGCGCGGAGACGCGCTGGCGAGGACAAGCCTCACAGGATCTCCAGATTCTTGCGGAAGGTGCGCTTGAAGTCGGCGCCCGCTTCCATCGCCTGGCGGATCTCCAGTGCCGCATCACCCGCAAGCTCCGTCTTCATGATGACCGAATCGCCCAGAACGTCACAGTTGATGCCCGTGACGACGCCCATGCCGCTGCGGTCGAGCGCCTCGCCGATGCGCAGGAGCACGCCAAGCTTTTTGACGATCTCCTGGTCCTCCTCGGTGACGATATCCTTATAGCGCGCCCATTCCGCGGCGTTCAAATCGCCCTTGCGGCTGCACCCCGCGACAAATGCGGCGAGCACGATCTCGCGGTGCGTCGCGCCGTAGATGCCCGAATTGAGAATGATATAGCGGCTGTGCTGTTCGTGGTCATAGTAACGCACTTCCCGCCCGCTGTCGTGCAGGCTGGCGGCGATCTTGAGGACCTTCAGATAGACGCGCGGGAACTTGTGCAGCACCCGCAGCTGCTTGAAGAGCTGGATGGAGAGGCGCACCGTGTGCTCGACGTGCTTTTCGTTGCAGCCGTAGTACTTGACGAGCGTCGTCAGCGAATAGCTCAGAACGTCGAGAATGGGACGCTCCACCGTCTGCGGCACCGCCTGATTGAACATGATGCCCTCCCGAAGGCCGCTGCCGCTGATCGTGAACGATTCAATGTGCAGATAGTCGGTAAACGCCTTGATGATGGCGAGCGCCGCGGGCATGATGTCCGCGCGCGCGGGCGAGAGCCCGCGGATGCGCTTGCGTTTTTCCACGTCGAGAACGCGCACCATCTCATAGATGGAGCGGAAGTCCTCCACGGCGAAAGAGTAGTTGTGCACCGTGTTGAGCGGGTACTTGCGCACGAGGCGGTTGATCTTGTACAGGTTGCGGAAGGACCCGCCGACGCCGATCATCTGCACGTCAGGCTCGACTTCGGCGAGCCACTCGATCTTCTTGAACTGTTCGGTGAAGAACTCCTCGATCTTTCTCGTCTGCTCCTCGGGGGAGACGCCGTCGTCCGCAAACAGGTCGGTGAGCGTGACCGCGCCGAACGAGAGCGATGCGTAATGAAGCACCGTCCTGCGGTTGTAGTAGATGATCTTGGTACTGCCGCCGCCGATCTCCAGAATGATCCCCTTGGGGATATCCATGGAATTGATCACGCCGCGGTAAACGAGCGTCGCCTCCGCCTCCTCGGAGAGAACCTCCACGCGGATGCCGCATGTCGCCTGGATCTCATCCAGAAAGGAGCGCTGATTTTTGGCGCGCCGGACCGCCGCCGTCGCGACGGCGATGATGCGCGTGACGCCGCTCGCGTCACACAATCTCTTAAACATTTTGAGCGTCTTATTTGTCTCCGCAACGCGCTGCGGCTTCAAAAAACCGTCGCGATCCATATCCTGACCGAGGCGCACGCTCTCCTTTAATTCGTCCTCGACCATGAAGTAACCGCCGCCGAAGAGGCGCACGATCACAAGGCGCGCGGAGTTGGAACCGAGATCGATGATCCCGATTTTTTCCGATGTCTGCATTTCAGCCTCGAGTGCTGTCCGTTCCATTTCGTTCCCGTCCTTTGCATGAAATTTGAGGTCCCATTGAACCGTCGGGCAAACGCGGGGGCAAGCTCCATATTTCTCCCTACCCTGATACTGCCCCTATTCTACCTTTCTGCAACATTTTAACACAGGAACGGCGGTTTGTCCATACCCTTTTTGAAAATATTTTTACAAAAAACGGGGAAAGAACGGTTTTTTCATTGGGTTTTTTCCTGTTTTTCACAAACTGCGCGCACCAATGCAAAATTTGCGTTGAACAGGCGCCTCTTCTCAGCGCTTTTTGCCCGGTGCGGGCGCTTTTTTGAACGCGTCCCGCAGCCGGACAAGCGCGAGCACGAGCAAAAAGACGCCGAACGCGCGCTCGAGCGCGGCGGAGGGAAGAAAGGTCGCGAGCAGCGCGCCGGGCACGGAACAAGCGAGCGCGGGCAGGACAAAGAGCAGTAGCCCCTCCCGCTTGACGAGCCCGTTTTTGGCATGGACGGTGAGCGCGAGCGCCGCCGTCGGCAAAAACGCTAGGAGATTGACGCCCTGCGCCGCCGCCTGCGGAACGCCGAAGAGCGTCAAAAGCGGGATGAGCGCAGTCCCGCCGCCCATGCCCATGCCACCCAGCAGTCCGCCCGCAACGCCGCACAGAAAGAGGGTCAGAAATGCCATGCGAAGAGTGCCTTGACGCCCGCGAGCAGCATGAGGAGCGCGAACAGGATATTGACGGCGCGCGCGGGCAGGACGGGCAGCAGCTTTGCGCCCAGCACGCCGCCAAGCCCCGCGCCGATGGCAACGGGCAGGAAGATGCGCCACGGCACCAGCCCCGCCCACAGATAGACAATGACGCTCACGAGCGAGGCGGGCAGGATACAGGCGATGGCTGTCGCGTGCGCGGCCGCAGTCCCCCTTCGTTCGATGCGCTCCAAAAGGGGCACGGCGATCATGCCGCCCCCGCCGCCGAATACGCCGTTGACAAGCCCCACCGCCCCGCCGCCGGCAAGCCGCTTTGCCGTCTTATTGGAAATTCTCATCCCTTTCCCTCCCTTTCCGATTTCATCGACAGTTTGTCCCGCGAAACAAAATTTTTTGCGCATTTCCACGAAATCATAACGATTTTCATGCGGAATTGCTTGCTTCTCACGGCGTTTTATATTAAAATAGAGTGGTGTATTGCGGCGGCGCCGGAAAGCGCTTTGCCGCAGTGCGCCGACACCACAATAATATGGGCGCGTCCCGCACGGGCGCGCATGGAAAGGATGTTTTATGGCTAACGATTTCAAACACTGGAAGCGCCGTTCGGTCGCGCTCTGCTCGCTGGCTCTTGTCGCCTCCCTCTCGGTAGGCGTCTTTGCGGCGTGCACGCCCGCAGACGACACGACGGACGACGACGAAGAGGAGGAAGAGACCGTCTCCCAGACGGATACTCAGACCATCCGCAACGGCAATTTCGAGTTCTACACGGAGAGCGACGTTGAGGATCTGGATGAAAAGCGCGTCCTCATCAACACCCCGACCAACTGGTCGTTCACGTCCGGCTCGCCCACATCCGATTCGGCTTCGGGCATCATCGACCTTGCCGAGTGGGACTATCTCGCGACGTCCGGCAGGGAGTTCACCTCCGTAGACGACGCCGTCGCGCACTGGAACGACGAGGGCGTGACCGCGTACGACAGGCTCAAGTTCTATGAGGACTTCGAAGACGAGATCGACGATCTGGACGAGGACTCCGAGGCGGCACAGCTGTTCGACGACTACTCCTATTCCATCGACTATGCCGACGTGGAGTATCTCTCCAATATCGAGGCGCCCACCGTGCACGAGGGCGCTGCCGAGGATGAGACGAGCGTCCTGATGATCCACAACCGCCGCACGTCGGACGGCGTGCTGGGTACGGGGCAGTACTATACCTCCTCCACCACCATCACCCTCTCCGCGGGGACGGCGGCGCAGGTCTCCTTCTGGGTGCGCACGGACGATCTGACGCACTACTACGAGGACGACGAGCTCTCGGTCGAGAACAATGCGGGCGCGTACGTCCGCGTCAATCAGACGGTGGGCGGCACCACGCTCGACCAGATGCAGATCAAGAACATCAACACCAAGGGCGAGTGGAGACAATATACGCTCTACATCCGCGCCAACTCCTTTGCGACGACCACCTTCACCGTCGTGTTCGGCCTGGGACAGGGATCCACCTCCAACCGCCTCGAGTACGTCAACGGCTTTGCCTTCTTTGACGACCTCGTCTGCACGACCATCAGCGACGCGGCGTACGAGGAAGCAACGGCGCAGGAGAGCTGCACCATCGACAGCGAAGCGGACGACAAGCTCTTTGACGCGACCAGGCTGGGCGCGGACGTCACGACCTTCAAGCTCGACCTCGATGCAAGCTTCGGAGAATCGGACGATCTTCTGATCGGCGCGGACAGCGTCGCAATCACGACCGATCCCGACGGCGACAGGCCGCTCGTCAAGTATGACGGCGAATACCCCGACGACTACGCGGCGATCACCACGGTCGCAGGACTTCAGGCGGCAGCCGCGAACAACGCCTACCTGCAGAACATCTACGATACCGACTTTGCGGACAAGTTCCTCTTTGACGGCAGCGCGGACGATGCAACGATCATCATGCTCATGTCCGTCAGCAGCGCACCCTACACGGCGACCTCCGAGAGCTACAAGCTCGCGCCCGGCGGACACATGATCCTCTCCTTCTGGGCAAAGACGAGCGAGATTGGCGGCACGGGCGCTTCGGCGACGCTGGTGGACGGCGACAACCGCACCGCGATCTCCGCATTCGACACGACGACCGTCGCCACCACCGATATCGACGACGAGAACAAGGATATCTACAACGGCTGGGTCCACTGCTTCTTCTTCGTCTCCAACGAGACGGAGAGCGAAAAGGAGTTCACCTTTGAGTTCTCCTACGGTCCCACCGACGTCGCCACGGCAACGCAGACCGCCTACGACGACGGCTATGCGGCATTCACAGGCTTTGAAGTGCTCACCGACGTGGACGAGAAGTACTTCGACTACGCATCCTCGGCAACGTACACGCAGGTCGTCAGCCTTGCGGGCGACGTGGACATCGACTCCCAGTTCGATGCACCCGGCGTCACCTCTGCGGACATCCGCGAGACGCTCGCAGTACCTGCAAACTTCACGGGCGTGCCCAACGCAAGCAAGTCCCTCGTGACGGGCGGCGTGGCCAACACCATCCCCGAAGGCGTCTATACCGGTCTTCTCAACTCCAAGTATGCGTCCGCTTACCGCGAGAATGCAGACAATGCGGCATGGGTGAACGCCCTGACCGCGCTCAGCTCCGCCGATGCGACGGGCGAAGAATGGTGGGCGGATATCTTCGGCGATTACAATGAGGACGGCACGGCCGCATATCCCCGCATCGCCAACCAGCCCCTGGTGCTCCTCAACACTTCGGAAAGCGCAGTCCCTTCCTACGGATTCCTCTCCGATACGTTCACGGTTTCTGCAAGCTCCTATCAGAAGATCTCCCTGCGCGTCAAGCTCTCCGCGGGCGCGACGGCGACCATCTATCTGATGGACACCTCGGACGTCAAGCAGGGCTACAACAACCCGCTTGCCTACGGGCTGCCCGCCGTCACCTTCTGGTACGATGACGACGGCAATATCGTCACCTGCGACCCTTCCTCCGAGGACTTCAACCCCCGCACCGACGTGCTGTTCTACCTCGAGGAGAACGGTCTGTACACCAAGGCGGGCACAAACGACGGCAGATACTACGCAAATCTGCAAAACTACGAAGAGGACGAATCCCGGAACAAGATCGCCGTCGATGCGGACGGCAACACGACGATTGCCTACTACTACAACGGCGGCAGCTGGTACGCATACCGCACCGAGGTCTCCGCAAACAACTACAGCTACTCCACCGAGGTCTATGACATCTATGGAAGCCTCTCGGAGGAGGAAAAGTCCTGCGTGCGTTACGACTACACGCAGACGGGTGCGACCGAGGCGAAGATCACGCTGGTCGGCACCGAGGAGACGGCGGGCCGCTGGACGGAAGTTTCCTTCTACGTCGCAACGGGCAACACTGCAAAGGATTACCGCCTGGAGATCTGGGCAGGTTCGCGCGAATTTGACGTCGCCGCGGACGGCACCGTCACCCAGACGGGCACGCAGATCCCTGCAGGCAGCTACTTCTTCTTCGACAGCTACTCCTCGACGGACGTCGCCGACGACTACAGCACGCTGCTCGACGAGAAGATCGACGATCTGAAGGAAGACAGCGCCAACCTCGTCGATCCCGAAGATCCCACGAGCAACCTCATCGACTCGCTTGCAGGCTATTACACCTTCACGTTCTATGACGCTCCCGATTACCTGCGCTACGACGCGACCGAGGACGAGGAGGAACTGGGCAACCCCTACGGCTCCTACACGCAGTCTTCGTACAGCGAGGCCGTCGCATGGCTCAACTACAGCGCGGACGGCGAGCAGTCCCTCTTCCTCAACTATGCGGCGTCCGAAGTCACGGTGGAACAGGACGACCTCGACGATTCGACCCCCGAGGACGATCACAACCATGACGACGCGACGGTCAGTGAGACGAATATCTGGCTGATCATCTCTTCGGCGATCCTTGCCTTCGCGCTCATCCTTGTTGCGATCCTGATCATCGTACGCCGCGTCGTGGAAAAGGTGAGAAAGGGCAAGGCAGCAAAGATCAAGCCCGCCGTAGCTCCCAGACCCAGACCTGTCAAGAAAGCTGAAAAGACAGAGAAGCAGGAGTCTGCAACGCCCCGCGATGAGGACGATCCCTACAACGAATAATGTGTAACGCCGCCCGCGGCGTCACCGAAAAATGTCGCCCGCCCGAAGGTTCCCTTCGGGCGGGCTTTTATACTTCTCTGAAACTTCTTCGAATTTTCAGGGGAGTAAACAGCGAAGGATTGCTTTTCTTGCCTCCCATGAACCGAAGGTTTAGGGGAGGTGCGAGCGTCAGCAAGACGGAGGGGTGCCGCGACGAAGCAGACAAAGGAGTTCGCCGCATCTTTTAAAAAATTTACAAAGTAATGACACTTTGTGTACGTTTCATTGATGCATTTTTTTGCGGAATGCGGTATAATAGTACGGTCAGTAATAAGGAGGGCGGTTATGCCTGCGATCTACGCCCATAAAATGTTCGGGGAGCGCATCCTGAGTTGCCTCTCGCGCGAACGCTTCCCGGAGATCTTCGCGCAACCCGACGCCTTCGCACTCGGACTGCACGGTCCCGACGTCCTGTTCTACTATCGTCCGCTGCAAAAAAATCCTGTCTCCGACAAGGGAAACGCGATGCACGAGGCGTCCGCCGCGCCTTTCTTCACGCGCGCGCGCGACATCATAAAGAATACGCCGCAGGAACAGGCGTGCCGCGCCTATCTCTACGGCTTTGTGTGTCACTTCTGCCTGGACAGCGTCTGTCATCCTACCGTCGCGGAACTCATGGCGCGTTACTCACTCACCCATACTGCGGTCGAAGCGGCACTCGAGCGCAGCATGCTGCTTGCCGACGGCGTCAGCCCCACCCGCGCAAAGCTCGCGACGCATATTCAGGCGACGCCCGAGACGATCGCAGCGGTCTCCCTTGTCTGCGGCGTCACGCCCGCACAGGCAAAGAAGGCGATCCGCTCGATGCGCTTTTATTCGGGACTGCTGCGCGCCGCGAACCCCGTCAAACGCGGCATCGTGCGCGGCGCACTGCGGCTTGCGCATAAAAAGAGCATCCTTGACATGATGCTTTTGCCAACCGCGCCCCCTTCCTATGCGGACATCGGCGAGGCGCTCTCGCTGAAATTTACCGCCGCGCTGCCCAAGGCAAAGGCGCTCCTTTTAAACCTGCGCGCCTTCCTTGACGGAACGGAGGCATTGGACGGGCGGTTTTCCACAAACTACGAATCGGAGGAACAGCTATGAGGAAAATGACCAAGGAGAGAAAGCTGGAGTGGTACTGGATCTTGTACGACGTGGGAAACTCCGCGTTCACACTGCTCATCAGTACCATCATGCCCATCTATTTCAACGGCCTTGCCGAGAGCGGCGGCGTCGACGCAACGACGGCGACCGCCTACTGGGGGTATGCCGCGAGCATCGTGACGCTGTGCGTCGCCGTGCTCGGTCCCATCCTCGGGACCCTGAGCGACTTCAACGGCTATAAGCGCCCCATCTTCTTTTTCTTTGCGATCGCGGGCGTCATCGGCTGTGCGGCGCTGGGCATTCCCATGCCGTGGCTGGTGTTCCTCATCGTGTTCATCATCACCAAGATTTTCTACTCGGCGAGCCTCGTGTTCTATGATTCCATGCTGGTGGACGTCACCACGCCTGCGCGCGCGGACGACATCTCCTCCAAGGGGTATGCGTTCGGATATATCGGCAGCTGCATCCCCTTCCTCATCAGCATCGCGATCGTCCTTCTGTCCGATCTTTCCTACTCCGTCTCCATTCCCATTGCGCTGGTCATCAACGCCGCGTGGTGGCTCGCCTTCACCATTCCGCTCGTCAAGAGCTACCGCCAGACGCACTTCGTGCCGCGCACCAAGCACGCCGTGCGCGACAACTTCAAGCGGCTGTTCTCCGTCTTTTCCAAGAAGTCGGATGTCCCCAACAAGAAGGGCATCATCCTCTTTTTGATCGCGTTCTTCCTGTATATCGACGGTGTGTATACCATCATCGATATGGCGACTTCCTTCGGCACGGCGCTCGGCTTTGACACGACAAATCTGCTCCTTGCGCTTTTGCTGACGCAGGTCATCGCCTTCCCCGCCGCGATCGTCTTCGGCAAACTCGCGGGCAAGGTAAGAAACGATGTCCTCATCCTCATCTGCATCGTCGCATACACGGGCGTCGGACTGTTCGCCGTGTTCATGACGAAAGTCTGGCAGTTCTGGATGCTCGCCGTCGCGGTCGGCCTGTTCCAGGGCGGCGTGCAGGCGCTCTCCCGCTCCTACTTCGCCAAGATCATCCCCGCCGACCAGTCCGGGTGTCTGTTCGGCATCCTCGATATCTTCGGCAAGGGCGCGGCGTTCATCGGGACGCTCGTCGTCGGCGCGGTGACGCAGGCGACCGGCTCGGTCAACATGGGCGCCATTCCCATCGTCTGCCTGTTCGGGCTCGGCATCGCAGTGTTCCTGATCGCAGCGCGCATCAACCGCCCCTACCTCGCCAAAAAGGCAAAAGAGGAGCAGGAAGCCTCCGACCTTCCAGACACCCCCGATCTTCCCGACGCTGAGGCGCAGCAATCATAAAATACCAATAGCAAAGAGGCGGCGGCTTGCCCGAATGGGCAAGCCGCCGCCTTATTTCTTATGTTTTCATAGCCCGTTGCTCAATGCTCGCGCAATCCCTTGGGGTAGTGGTTTTTGAGCGTGCCGCCCGCCGACTTCGCAAGCCCGACGGGATAGCCCCGCCACGCCGCGACGCCCCAGCCCTCCGGCATGCTGCTTGCGAGCGTCTCGCCACGCAGCCAGTGCGCGCACGCCTCATCCGTGAGGGGCGCGGTGCGGCGCACGTTCTCCGCCTTGGCGCTCATCGCAAGGGCGTGAGCGGGCGTGAAGCGCTTGCCGTCAAACCTGCCAAGTTCGATGCCTGCGCGCAGGACGCGCCCGGAAAGCGCGGGAAGTCCTGCGGGCAGAAGGTATATTCTGCCGTCCGAGAGCGTCGTCACATTGCCGGACGGCGGCGAGAGAAAGAAGTCCGCCGCGAAATCCTGCCAGGCGCGCTCCGCCGCCCGATCGCGCGTCTGCGGGAAGGCGGGCGCATCATGGCGCGCCCCCTCCTCCTTGACGAGCTTTGCCGCGTAATGCCCCTCGCCGCGCACCTCGTGGAGCAGGAGCAGGTGCTCCTCGACGAGCGTAAATTCGGGGTGACAGGCGAGAAAGGCGCGGATCTGTCCCTCGTTCTCACCGTATTCAAAGGTGCACGTCGAATAGACGAGCGTACCGCCGCCCGCAAGGAGCGCCGCCGCGTCGTCGAGAATGGCGCTCTGGCGCGCAATGCAGTGCGCGACGTTCTCCTCGCTCCACTCCGCAACGGCGTTTGCGTCCTTGCGGAACATGCCCTCGCCCGAGCAGGGCGCATCGACGAGCACCTTGTCAAAGTACGCGGGAAGCCGTGCGGCGAGGGACGCGGTGTCCGTGCTGATGACGGCGCAGTTGGCAACGCCCAGCCGCTCGACGTTCTGCGAGAGAATGCGCGCGCGGTCGTAGACGTACTCGTTGGCGACGAGTACGCCCTCTCCCCCCATTGCGCCCGCGAGCTGCGTCGTCTTGCCGCCGGGCGCGGCGCACAGATCGAGCACCCGTTCCCCCGCTTGCGCGCCCAGAAGGGGCGCGGCGCACATGGCGGAGGGCTCCTGCGAATAAAAGAGCCCCGCGTGGTGCGCGGGCAGCGAGCCCACTTTCTCCAGGTCGCAATAGAAGCCGTTTTTCTCCCACGGGACGCCGTCGCCGACGGGCAGGAGTTTTGTAAGCTGCGCCGCGGTGAGCTTTAAGGGGTTGGCGCGCACGCCCTTGCAGGGCGGTTCCTCCATGGCGTGCAAAAAGGCGGGGAACCGCTCTCCCAGCCTTTTTTGCATGCGCCGTAAAAATGTTTCAGGCAAATTCATATCTCTTGCAGGGCGTGCTCGAGCGACTCGAGCGGGACATAGGAGGCCCCTGCGGACACCGCGTTCTGATAGCGCACGCCGCCCTGACCGCGCGCAATGTAGACGTTGCATTCGGCGGGATGCGAGGTGTACTTCCCGCCCGAGGCGAAGATCGCCGCCACGAGGTGGACGGAGAGCGGCACTTCCTCCTCCACTTCCTTGGAGAAGCAGAACACCTTGCCCGCGAGCGAGCCCGCCTTGGCGCGGCGGTGCATGTGCTTGTTGACGTAGCGGTAGAACTCGTCGTGCGCCTTGGCGCGGCGCTCGCGCTCCTCATCGCGCTCGGCAAGGTAAGTCTTGAGCCCCTGCGAGGCGAGCGGACTGATCTTATAATCTGCGATGCGTCCCGCGCGGATGTGATTGCGGGAGACGAAGTCGGGAACGCTCGAGGCGTGCTCGCTTCTCAGGATGGCTTCACACACGCGCATGGTCGCGTAGGCATCATCCACGGCACGGTGGGGCGTGAACTCCACGCCCAGTTCCTCCGCCATGGCGCCCAGTCCCAGTTGGCGGGAGAAGTTGTGCTTGACGTTCATATAGAAGAACTGCGTGTCGTAATAGGAAAAGCGAAAGGACGGCAGTTTATAGCGGCGGGTCTCTAAGTTGAGGTAGTTCACGTCGTTGAGTGTCGCATGTCCGAGCACGATGTGATCCTTATCTTCCAGCATAGCTTTGATGCGCGCGTACGCCGCAGGGAAGGCGGGATATTTCTTGAAGTCTTCATAGACGTAGGGAAGCACCAACCCCTCGCGTCCCTTCCTATCGGTCAGATGAAACTTGCCGCGCGGGTTTAAAAGGATGTCCTCCCGCTCCAGCACGTTGAAATTTTCATCCGCCAAAACGTACCCGAACGCACAGATCTTGGCAACGCTCTTGTAGACGCACGCACATTCGATATCGAAAAATACGTACTTCATGAACGGGGCAAGATCTTCTCCTTCCCGCCCATGTAGGGACGGAGTACTTCGGGAATATCCACGCTGCCGTCGGCGTTGAGGTGGTTCTCCAGGAAGGCGATGAGCATTCTGGGCGGCGCGACGACCGTATTATTGAGCGTGTGCGCATAGGCGGTGCCGTTTGCTCCCTTGTAGCGGATGCCCAGCCGCCTTGCCTGCGCGTCCGTGAGGTTGGAGCACGACCCGACTTCGAAGTACTTCTTCTGACGGGGCGACCACGCCTCCACGTCCACGCTGCGGTACTTGAGGTCGGCAAGATCGCCCGTGCAGCACTCCAGCGTGCGGACGGGAATGCCCATGGAGACGAACAGCTCGACGGTGTAGTTCCACATTCTGTCGTACCACATCTCGCTCTCTTCGGGCTTGCAGATGACGATCATCTCCTGCTTTTCAAACTGGTGGATGCGGTAAATGCCGCGCTCCTCGATGCCATGCGCGCCTTTTTCCTTGCGGAAGCAGGGCGAATAGCTCGTCAGCGTCAGGGGGAGCTTGCTCTCGTCGATGGTCTGTCCCATGAATCTTCCGATCATGGAATGCTCGCTCGTGCCGATGAGGTAGAGATCTTCGCCTTCGATCTTGTACATCATGCCGTCCATCTCTTCAAAGCTCATGACGCCCGAGACGACGTCCGAGCGGATCATAAAGGGCGGGATACAGTATGTGAAGCCCTTATCGATCATGAAGTCCCTTGCATAGGCGAGCACCGCGGAGTGCAGGCGGGCGACGTCGCCCGTCAGGTAGTAAAAGCCCTGTCCGCTCGTGCGGCGCGCGCTGTCAATGTCGATGCCCTGCAACCGCTCCAGAATATCCAGGTGATAGGGCACTTCAAAATCGGGCACCTTGGGCTCTAAGAAGCGCTGGCGCTCGACGTTCTCGGAATCGTCCCTGCCGACGGGCGTCTCGGCGCAGACGAAGTTGGGAATGCGCATCATGACCTCTTTGAGGCGCGCGCTCACCTCCTCCGTCTCCTTTTCTATGGCGGCAAGGCGCTCGGCGTCCGCCGTGACCTGCGCCTTTACCTTCTCCGCCTCCTCCGTCCTCTTCTCGCGCATGAGAGCGCCGATCTGCTTGGAGAGGGAATTTCTTGCGGCGCGCAGCGCATCGCCCTCCGTCTGAAGGGCGCGGCGGCGGCTATCGAGGGAGAGCGCCTCGTCTACAAGGGGAAGTTTGTGATCCTGAAATTTCTTTTTGATGTTTTCGCGCACGCGATCGGGGTCGGCGCGCAGAGCTGCGATATCGATCATGACTGCCTCTGAAGGTTTTTTCTTCAATTATACACTCTTTTTGAGCGAATTGCAACCTTCCCTGCGCATCATGCCAAAAAAAAGAGAAAGTTCCCGTCTTTTTTTGACTTTTGCGCGCATACGGTGTATAATGGTGGAAAGACTACTTTGCCGCAGGAGGTGTACAGGTGAACGAGCAAGACAGCCTGCATCCCGACCGCGCGCCCGCGCAGGAAAAACCTGCCGAGCATAAAACGCGCAAACAACTGATGAAGCACTTCCGCCACGCCAAGCACATTCCCGAGGCGGAGGACGTCGAACGCTTTTCGCCCGACCCCGACACGGGGCTCACGGAAGAGCAGGTCGATGCGCGCTTTTCGCAGATGCTCTTCAACGACGTCAATAAAAAGTACAGCAAGTCGTACACGAGCATCTTTGTGGGAAATATCTGCACGGTGTTCAACCTGCTGTGCGTCATCGTCGCGCTCGCACTGGTGTATGCGGGGGCGGAGCTCTCCCAGTTCCTCTTTGTCGCCATCTTCGCGGCAAACCTTCTCATCGGCATCATTCAGGAAATTCTTGCCAAAAAGCAGATCGATAAGCTCGCCGTGCTCGTCACCTCCACCGCCAAGGTCGTCCGCGGCGGCGCAAAACGGGAAATCAACGTGCGGGACATCGTCCTCGACGATATCCTCATCCTGGAAGCGGGACAGCAGATCCCCGCCGACTGCATTCTTCTGGACGGCAATGCCGAGGTCAACGAGTCGCTGTTGACGGGCGAATCGGTGCCCGTCAAGAAGGCGCCGGGCGAAATTTTATACGCCGGCTCCTTTGTCGCGAGCGGCGCCTGCCGCGTCCGCGCCGACAAGGTGGGCAGGGCGACCTACCTCAACAGCCTCACGTCCAAGGCGAAGAAGTACAAAAAGCCGCGCTCGGAGATCATGAACTCCATCCATGTGTTCATCCGCGCGATCAGCCTTCTCATTCCGCTCGTCGCGGCGGCGATGGTTTGGATCAGCCTTTTGGACCCGACCAACACCGTCAGCGCGATCATCCAGTCCACCTGCGCGGTCGTCGTGGGCATGATTCCCTCGGGACTTCTGCTGCTCACGTCCTTTGCGATGGCGGTGGGCGTGCGCAGGCTCGCCAAAAAGCACACCCTCGTGCAGGACCTGTATTCCCTCGAGATGCTCGCGCGCGTCAACGTGCTGTGTCTTGACAAGACGGGCACGATCACGGACGGCAGGATGACCGTGAGCGACTGCATGATCCTCAACACCTTTGTCGACCACACGCTGGACGAGGTCATGGCGAGCATGCTCGCGGCGCTGGACGACAACAACCAGACCTCCATGGCGCTGCACGAGCGCTTCGGGCATTCCCCCGTCATGCACCCGACGGCGACCATCCCCTTCTCCAGCAAACGAAAGCTCTCCGCCGTCACCTTCGGCGAGGAAGGCACCTTTGTAATGGGCGCGCCCGAATTTGTCCTGCGCCCCATGCCGCCCAAGGTGGATAAGATCGTCAAGCAGTATGCGGCGGGCGGGCTGCGCGTCCTGGTGCTCGCCTACTCCCCCGGCGCGATCGTGGGCGACAAAGTCCCCTCCGTGCTGCGCCCTGCGGCGATCATCACGCTTGCGGACAATATCCGCGCGGACGCCGCAAAGACGATCGCATGGTTCCGTGAGAACGACGTCGATATCAAGATCATCTCGGGTGACAACCCCGTCACGGTGGCAGAAGTCGCCCGCCGCGTGGGCGTGCCCAATGCCGAGCAGTACGTCTCGCTGGACGGACTGACCGAACCGGAAGTGGAGAATCTCGCCGATAAATACACGGTGTTCGGACGGGTCACGCCCGAACAGAAAGCGATCCTGGTGCGCGCGCTCAAACAGCGCGGCGATACGGTCGCGATGACGGGCGACGGCGTCAACGATATCCTCGCTCTCAAGGAGGCAGACTGCGCCATCTCCGTTGCCGCGGGCAGCGAAGCGGCGCGCAACGTTTCGCACCTCGTGCTCACCGACAACAACTTTTTGTCCCTGCCCGACGTCGTGTACGAGGGGCGGCGGGTCATCAACAATATAAAGTCCTCGGCGTCGCTGTACATTATGAAGACGCTCTTCACCGTGTTCGTGGCGGTGCTGTGCTTCTTCCTGCGGGAGAAATACTTCTTTACGACCAACAACATGCTGCTGTTCGAGACGATGGTGACGGCGCTGCCCTCCATGGTACTGGCCCTCCAGCCCAACGGCGAGCGGGTCAAGGGGAAGTTTATCCCCTTCGTCCTCGCCCGCGCCATCCCGGGCGCCGTGACGCTGCTGCTATGTGTGTTGGCGGTGTATGCGGGCGATCATTTGTTCCCCGCAGAGTTGGGCAGCGGCGGAGAAGAGTTCAGCAGCCCTCTTTATACCCTCGCCGTCACCTTTGGCGGCCTCGTGATGCTGTCGCATATTCTCAAGCCCTTCAACTGGCTGCGCGCGTTGGTCTATGCCTTCTCCGTCGGCGTGAGCATCCTGGTGCTGTGCGTGCCGGTGCTGGGCAATCTCATCTACACGGGCTGGTCCACGATCCAGCTTGACCTCACGCAGACGCTGTATTTGTGCTGCATCATCCTTGCGGCGTTCCCCGTCTCCGGCTGGCTGGTCAAACTGGGCGACTTTTTAAGTCCCAACGACTGAAACAGCGCCCCATGACCGGCACGCGACGCAATATTTTCGAACAGACAGCAAAATCCCCGCTCGGCCGAGCGGGGATTTTATCAGTTGTTGGTATACATTCTGTGGTAGGGATTATCGAAGTTGGGACTTAAATGGTAGTAGGTGTCCGCGAGCAGTTTTTCCGCGTCCAGCCCGTATACCCCGGCGTACTCCGTGATGACGGAGCGCACCCGGGGATCGGCGATGCCGTCCACGCGCTCTGCCTTGACCTGGGGCGGGAGGTTGGGCGGCAGCGCTTCGCCGCGCAGGTACATTTCCCCGCCGTGCATGCCCGTACCGCAGAAGTTGCCGACGACGGGGCTCTCATCATTCAGATTGAGCACGACGATGAGGCCGCCCGCCTGATACTCGCCAAGGAAGCTCCCCGCCCTGCCGCCGATGACGATGACGGGCTTGAAGTCCATATACGCCTTCATGTGGATGCCGCAGCGATAGCCGACGTTGCCGCGGATAAAGATCTTGCCGCCGCGCATCGCGTAGCCGAGCGCGTCGCCCGCGCCGCCGTGGACGATGATCGAGCCGCAGTTCATCGTATCGCCGACGGCGTCCTGCACGTTGCCGCGCACGACGATGTCCGTCCCGTTGAGGTACGCCCCCAGCGCGTTGCCGGGCGTGCCGATGATCTCGATCTTCTTGCCCGACGAGCCCGCGCCGATATAGCGCTGTCCGATGCAGTTTTCGATGACGACCTCTTTGTCCTGCGTATCGCGGACGAGATCGCCCAAAGCCTTGAAGTGCATGTCTCCCGCATGAACGATCATATCAGCGCCTCCTTGTAAGATATTCTTCCCGCGTCCCGCGCGCAAACGCCATGAGCGCGGGGTTCTTCTTGAGCAGTTCAAAGTCCACCGTAGTGAGCGGGGTCTGCTCACGGATGAGCGAAGTGTAGATGCCCGCGCGCCCGATGCAGTCAATGAGAATAAAGCCGACCAGCTTGTTATCTTTGACGAACAGCTTCTTGTAGCCCTCCGAGAGATCGGTGTACACTTCGCCCTCGTAGACGCCCGCCGTCGCAATGTGGGTATCGAACAGCCCGAGCGCGTTGAAGGGCGCGGCTTTGTCGAACGCCGCGTCTCCGCCCGCCATGTTCCTGCCCGCCGTCTCGCCCTGGAAGGCGGCATTGGGCAGCAGCGCCAGAATGCGCCGCGTCCCCGAGCAGATATCGTAGCTCTCGCAGTTGTCCCCTGCGGCGTAGACGTCGGGGATGGTCGTCTCCTGACGGTCGTTGACGACGATGCCGCGGTTTACCTCGCCGCCCGCCTCCCTGACGAGGGAGACGTTGGGGCGCACGCCCGCCGCGATGACGAGGATGTCAAAGGGCACCTCTTTGCCGCTGCGCAGCGTCGCCAGTCCGGGGGCGTACCTGACGGCGCAGTCACCGAGAACAAAGTTGACGCCGCGCTCCTCCAGACGCTCTTGCACGATCGCCGAGCCCTCCTCATCGAGGATGCTGGGCAGGATGCGCGCCGCGAGATCGACGACAGTGACCGAGCCGACGCGATCCAGAATGCCTTCGACGCACTTGAGCCCGATGAGCCCCGCGCCAACGACGAGCACGCGCTTTTCGGGGGAAAGCTCCTTCTCCAGCGCGAGCGCCGCGTCCATCGTCATGAAGGTGTGATATTTGACGGTGTCCAGCCCGTCTGCGGGCGGGACAAGGGGCGAAGAGCCCGTGGCGACGAGGAGTTTATCATAGCCGATCGTGCTGCCGTCCGAGAGCGCGACCGTCTTCTTTTTGGGGTCGATCTTCTCGGCACGTACGCCGTATTTCAAGGTAACGCCGTTGTCCGTATAGAAGGACGCGGGGCGGTAGGCGGTGTTCTCCAGCCTGATGCGCCCGTAGAGAAAGTAGGAGATGAGCGGGCGGCCATACGCGGGCCGGGTCTCGTCCGAAATGACGGTGATGCTCCCCGCCCTGTCAATGGCGCGGATGCCCTCGATCGCGAAGGTCGCCGCGGTAGAATTTCCGATGATGACGTATTGCATGGCTTACCCCCTGTCCTCAAAGACGATCGCCTGATTGATGCAGTGCCTGACGCAGTTGGGCTCGCCGATGAGATTCTCCGTGCAGAGCGTGCATTTTTGCGCCGCCTTGCCGTCCTCGCCGGGCATGATCGCGCCGTACGGGCAGACGGTGACGCAGGTGAAGCAGCCGACGCACTTGTCCTTATCGATGAGCACGACGCCGTGCTCGTCCTTGGAGAGCGCGCCCGCGATACAGCTCTTGATGCAGATCGGATCCTCGCAGTGGCGGCAGTTGACGGCGAAGTTGACGCCGTCCCCCTCCTCCACCTTGATGCGGGGGAAGATCTTCTTGCCCTTGAGGGCGTGGACGATATCGGTATCGCCCGAATTGGCAAAGGCGCACTCGTACTCACACAGGTGGCAGCCGAGGCACCATTTTTCATTGACGTAAACAACTTTCATATGGTCTCCTGTTGTGCAGGGCGACGCCGCCCTGCGATTGTGGAAATAATCAGAAATTGCCGTTGCGCCCCATGTGACCGCGGCGCATTTGCGCAAAAGTCGCGCCCATTTTGGGAGGATAGTCGCGCGGAAGACGAGGAGCCTGCGTAAACGCCGACGGGAGCGTACCAAGACGTACGTGACCAAGGCGTGCGCAAAGGCGACATGGTATTCCGCGATGAATATCCCCCAAAATTATTCGCCGGCGTGGCGGACGCCGAGAATACTCAGCTCCTTCTCCGTAAGGCCGACGCCGCGCAGCATGAGACGGTTGCCGCGGAGGGCTTCGACGGAGTTGATGCCCATGCCGCCCATCATTTCCTGCAGTTCGTGCGTCCAGGCGTGGACGAGGTTGACGAGCCGCTTGTATCCGACGTCGGGATTGAGGCGCTTGACGAGCTCGGGGCGCTGGGTCGCAATGCCCCAGTTGCACTTGCCGCTGTGGCAGGTGCGGCAGAGGTGACAGCCGAGCGCCAATAGCGCCGCCGTGCCGATATAGCAGGCGTCCGCGCCCAGCGCGATCGCCTTGACGAGGTCGGCAGAGGAGCGGATAGAGCCCGCGACCACGAGGGAGACGTCGTCGCGGATGCCCTCCTGACGCAGGCGGGTATCGATGGCGGCGAGCGCAAGTTCGATGGGGATGCCAACGTTGTCGCGGATGCGGGTGGGCGCCGCGCCTGTGCCGCCGCGGAAGCCGTCCAGCGCGATGATGTCCGCGCCGCTGCGCGCAATGCCGCTGGCAATCGCCGCAACGTTGTGCACGGCTGCTATCTTGACGATGACGGGCTTTTTGTACGCCGTCGCCTCCTTTAATGAGAAGATGAGCTGGCGCAGATCCTCGATGGAGTAGATATCGTGGTGCGGCGCGGGCGAGATGGCGTCCACGCCCTTGGGGATCATGCGGGTGACGGAGACCTCGTCCGAGATCTTTTCCCCGGGCAGATGCCCGCCGATGCCGGGCTTTGCGCCCTGCCCCATCTTGATCTCGATCGCGGCGTTGTTCTCCAGATACTCCGCGAACACGCCGAATCTGCCCGATGCGACCTGGACGATGGTGTTCTTGCCGTACTGATAGAAGTCGCGGTGCAGGCCGCCTTCGCCCGTGTTGTAGTAGATGCCCAGCTCCTGTGCGGCGCGCGCGAGGCTCTCGTGCGCGTTGTAGGAGATGGAGCCGTAGCTCATTGCAGAGAACATGATGGGCGTGCTGAGCTTGAGCTGGGGCGCAAGGGTATCCTTAAGCCTGCCGTTTGCGTCGCGCTCGATCTTCGCGTTCTTCTTGCCCAGATACACCGTCGTCTCCATGGGCTCGCGCAGGGGGTCGATGGAGGGGTTGGTGACCTGGGAGGCGTTGACGAGCAGCTTGTCCCAGTAGACGGGATAGGGCTTGGGGTTGCCCATGGACGAGAGCAGCACGCCGCCCGTGCCCGCCTGACGGTAGACCTCGTTGATGGTAGAATTTTCCCAGTTGGCGTTGACTTTATAGGTGTCGTCCGACTTTCTGATTTTTAAGGCGTGCGTCGGGCAGACGCAGACGCAGCGGTGACAGTTGACGCACTTGGTGCTGTCGGCGACCA
Source organism: Candidatus Gallimonas intestinigallinarum (assembly GCA_944338075.1). Taxonomy (GTDB): domain Bacteria; phylum Bacillota; class Clostridia; order Christensenellales; family Borkfalkiaceae; genus Gallimonas; species Gallimonas intestinigallinarum. Next base: position 30,141 of record CALVLM010000017.1, read on the forward strand.
TCCTGCCGAGGCGCTCGTCGTAATAGTGGACCTCGTTGGCGCACTGCCGCTCACAGACGCGGCAGGCGATACAGCGCGCCTCGTCGCGCACGACCTCGTATTCGGGATAGATGAAAAGCGGCTCCATTATTTGCCTCCGTTCCGATCGTATAATTCAAAGATGACGGGTTCCCCGCCCGCGGGCGCCCAGATCTTATCCAGCTCGGGCTGGATGACGCGGATCGCCGCTTCCTCGCTGGCGATATACGCCCTGTCGCCGTGCTCCGCGACGACCATGGAGCGGAGTTTGAGCCTGTCGTTGAGCGCCATGAGTCCGCCCGTGTAGCCGAGGATGATGGAGAAGGGCCCCGTGATGAGAAGGGAGGGGAACATCTTCCTCAAAAGCGTCTCCTGCGCGCGGTCCTCCTCGCTCTTGTTGGCGATGGTCGCCCAAAAGGAGGGCGCGATGACGTGCGCCGCCTCGGTCAGCGTCAGGCCCTTTCTGCGCAGCAGATAGTCGAAGATATACGCGATGACCTCGGTATCCGTCTGCAGCGTGCACTGATAGCCGAACATCTCCATGTGACGGCGGTTGGCATCGTAGGAAGAGATCTCGCCGTTGTGCACGACGGAGTACTCTAAAAGCCCGAAGGGATGCGCGCCGCCCCACCAGCCGGGGGTGTTGGTCGGATATCTGCCGTGGCACGTCCAGCTGTAACCGAAGTACTCATCCAGCCGATAAAACCTGCCCACGTCCTCGGGAAAACCCACTGCCTTGAAGATGCCCATGTTCTTGCCCGACGAAAAGACGTACGCACCTGTGATCTCCGCGTTGATGCGGTTGACGCAGCGCGCCGTGTACTCCCCTTCGTCCAGGTGCGAGCTCTCCAGCTTGCGCCTGAGCGGCGAGAGGAAGTAGCGGTAGATGAGCGGTTCGTTGGTGATCTCGGGGATCTTGTGCGTCTGGATCTCCGAGGCGTACGCGATCTCAAAATGGCGCGCGAGAAACTCCTCCGTCTTCTGTTTGGCGAAGGTATCGTCATAAAAGAGATGGAACGCGTAAAAATCCTTGTAGTCGGGATAGATCCCGTACCCTGCAAAGCCGCCGCCCAGGCCGTTGGAGCGGTCGTGCATGACGGCAATGGAGCGGATCATGTCCTCCCCGCTCATGGGTTTCCCGCTGCGGTCGATGACGCCCGTGACGGCGCAGCCGGAGGGAATGCGTTCCTGTCCTTCCAATCTCATAGTCTGTTCTCCCTTGCCGTATCCGAAGCGGATACGAATGGTGTGTAAGAAAAATTATACACCGCAACCGACCGAAAAATCAATTCATATACGACAGAATCAGGCATTTCCCGCGTTCACAATCTATTATATGATATATAACTTAACATTATATTTTGGAAAAATCGGGACACTTCCAAGCCGCGCCCCCTCTACGAGGGGGCGCGACGTAAAAAATGCGGAACCGTCGGGCGGACGAAGCTTAAAAGCTGTGCATTTTTTGCGAAAAATGTCAGCATAAGACAATTATTTTTCCAAGGGGTCTTGATTTTTCCGCCGATTCCTGTATAATAGAAACAGCAGGCTGTTTTGCGGCGCCTCGCCAAGAAAACGGCACACTTAGAAAAAGGGGCAAAATTATGAGTATTTCGGCAAAAGATATCCGCAACGTCGCCATCGTCGGACACAGCGGCGAGGGCAAGACCACGCTGTTTGAAGCAATGCTCTTCAACAGCGGCGCGATCGAGCGTATGGGCAAGGTGGAAAACGGCACGACCGTCTCCGACTTCGACGAACAGGAGATCGCGCGCAAGATGTCCGTCTCGCTGTCCATGGCGTCCATCACCTGGAAGGACGTCAAGATCAACCTTCTGGACGTCCCCGGCTTTTACGACTTCGAGGGCGAGTTTGCCGAGGCGATGCGCGCGTGCGGCGCGGCGATCGTCGTGACGGGCGCGAACGGCACGGTGACGGTGGGTGCGGAGAAGGCGATCGATCTTTGCCTGAAGGCGAAAAAGCCGCTCATCATCTTCATCAACGGCATGGACAAGGAGAACGCGGACTACCCCGCCACGATCGCGGCGTTCCGCGAGAAGTATAAGAACAAACTTGCGCCCATTCAGATCCCCATCATGGACGGCAAGAAGATGGTCGGCAACGCCAATGCGCTGACGGGCAAGGCATACCACTTCACGAACACGGGGCCGGAGGAGATCGCCGTGCCCGAGGAGTACCGCCGCGACTACGAGGAGATGCAGCTCGCGCTCACCGAGGCCGCCGCCGAAAACGACGACGTGCTGCTGGAAAAGTACTTCGAGCAGGGGTATCTCTCGCGCGAGGACATGATCCACGGCATCCGCAAGGGCATCTTTAATATCAACGTCATTCCCGTCATGGCGGGCAGTGCGTCGCAGAACAAGGGCGTCATCAACCTGATGAACGAGATCGTCAAGTACCTGCCAGAGGCGGAGGAGCGCGCCGAACAGCCCGCGACCGACCTTACGAAGGACACCGTCATCGGCATCCGCTGCGATGCGGAGGGCCCCTTCGCGGCGCAGGTGTTCAAGACATCCGTCGACGCCTTTGTGGGCAAGATGAACTATATCCGCATCTGCCGCGGCGTGTTGAAGCCGGGCATGAGCGTGCTCAACCCCAACACCAACACGACCGAGCGCATCAGCGCCGTGTACACGGTGCGCGGCAAGAAGCTGGAGTCCGTCCCCGAACTGGGAGCGGGCGATCTGGGCGCGGTGAGCAAGCTCGCGAACACGGGCACGGGCGACACGCTGTGCGATGAAAATGCGCCCGTCATGTTCGACCCCATCCCCTTCCACAAGCCCGTCCTCTATATGGCGGTGTATGCCGCCGTGCGGGGCACGGAGGACAAGGTGTTCGGCGGGCTCAACCGCCTTGCCGAGGAGGACAAGAGCTTTACCGTGACCAAGAACCCCGACACGGGCGAGACGCTCGTCGGCGGTCAGGGCGAAGTACACCTCGACGTCATCCGCAAGAAGTTGAAGTCCAAGTTCGGCGCGGACGCCGACTTCCGCACGCCCGCCGTCGCATACAAGGAGACCATCCGCGGCACGTCCAATGCCGAGGGCAAGTACAAGAAGCAGACGGGCGGACACGGCCAGTACGGGCACTGCAAGATCCGCTTCGAACCGTGCGAGAGGGACTTCGAGTTCGCCGAGGAAGTCGTGGGCGGCTCGGTGCCCAAGCAGTACATTCCCGCCGTCGAAAAGGGACTCATGGAATGCCTGCCCCACGGCGTGCTCGCGGGCTACCCCGTCATCCACGTGCGGGCGGTGCTCTACGACGGCAGCTATCACGACGTCGACTCCTCCGAAGCGGCGTTCAAGGCGGCGGCGGAGATCGCCTTCAAGGAGGGTATCAGGAATGCCTCGCCCGTCCTGCTGGAGCCTTTGTCCAAGCTCAAGATCGCCGTGCCCGAACAGTATGTGGGCGACGTCATGGGAGATCTCAACAAGCGCCGCGGCCGCATCATCGGTATGGACACCGAGGGCGGCATGCAGGTCATCACCGCGGAGGCGCCGCAGGGCGAACTTTTGACCTACGCCACAAGCCTGAGATCCATGACGCAGGGCAGGGGCAAGTTCACCGAGAGCTTTGCCCGCTACGAGCAAGCGCCCGACAACGTGCTGCAAGCCGTCATCAGCCGATAAAACTTACAACTTTGCGCGCCTCGGCAACCGCCGAGGCGCGTATTATGTTTTTGCGGTCTTGTAACGCGCCCACGGCGAGCATTTGCTCGCCGCGGGCGCTTTCTTGATCCCGCCGAAGCGGCGCCTTATTCATTGCTCCTCTTGTCCCTCGTTTTCCTGTGCGTCCCCTTTCATGTCACGATGCAGCTGCTCAAAACAGCAGGCGGAGGCAAAGATCAGCCCCCCGAACCCGAAGGTAACAGGCAACGTGAGCAGTCCCATCCAGTTCTCGAACGGGACGGCAAAACCCAAAGCTCCGGAGACCGCAACAACAAACGCAAGAACTTTCAATGCACGATACATTTCCCATCACCTCAATAATAAAATACAACTTCCTGAGTATCCCAACCCGTATTAGTTTGATAGTTATGCGGCAAATCAAAACACCCGTAAGTTGAAACGCTAACCCTTACAGGGCTCACGCGTGTAGCCCATGATGACCCAAATGAAAACATATCGCCTGTAAAATTACTTCCAAAGAACCAATACTTAGAAACCTTCCATTCCACCAATTTTTCATTGGGAGTATATGTAGAATCAATTGTAGGTCCCGCACCAGATCCAAACGAAAAACCAATGCTGGCAGACGCCGACGGTCCATATGATAAGCTCACATTCACATTCGTTGCACTGCTAGTATCTTTGGGAACATAATCAGTCACATTGTCTGAAGAGTGTATTAATTGATGCTTAACTTGTATTTCACGACAAGTATCATAGCCGTTATCCGTACAACCGGTAACATTTGTTCTAAGTGCGAAATAGTCATGGCTTATATCGCTTTCTGCGTCGTCTTTGTATAACATATAGTCCACGTTTATATAAAAATAGGTATTTGCCCAAACAACGTGATTAAAAGAGCTTTGAATAATAGTAGCTTCTCGTGCAAACGGATTAACATATGTTCGATTATAATGACGGACAATAAAATTTTGCGCATCAAAGCCTTGCATTTCATTTCCGCTCACAATCAAACTCTGATAATTTTCACTCCTTGAAAGGCATATAATCTGATTGATTTTATCTTCATCCACGAAACCCATTTTAATCGAAGAAGTTACAATATCTTGGTTATTACAAATATTTACTGATATATACAATTCATCCATATTTAAAAGCTGTTTATAATCTCGAATAGACAATCCCCCGTAAATATATATTCTAGCATTTAGCTTGCTATATGCCTCATTAAGAATTTGAGAAACAAGTGGCAAATCAAACAAATCCCTAGAAACTGCATAAGCTATATGGTTATTATCTTTTAACGATAATTGGTCTTTTGTGATAACCTCTAAATGATCTTGCTGCGTGTTTGCTAAAGCCTGTGCCTCTGATTCATCTGCCACTACCATTAATATATCTGTATCAGGCATTTGTTCAGCACTTGCAAAAATAGGTAATTTTGAAAGTGAAAACACCCCATACATAAATAAAATACTGGCCATTGCTACAAATAAAACTTTCCTCATAAATAACTCCTTGTTTTTTATTTAGTGAGATGGTTTCTCAAGGACAACATCTCAAACTAATTATTGATTATACACATATATGTACATATTGTCAATGTTTTTTACTCTCACTCAAAACAAATTTGTATTCTTCCCCCCCCCCGCCCCAAAATTCCCGCATTTTTAGAAACTCTACGGAGCGTGGGGAGGAGAATGTTCCCCCTCTCGCTGCAAAAATATGCAAAAATTTGGAAATATGCTTGACAAACAAGCCGCGACGCATTATAGTTAAAATCAGTTAGTAAAACACTGGAGGCTAGGCATGAAAGTAGAAAACCTCTCCAAGACATACCGCACCAAGGGCGCGCCGCCCGTGCAGGCGTTAAAGGGCGTCAGTTTCACCCTGCCCGATACGGGCATGGTGTTCCTGCTGGGGCGTTCGGGCAGCGGGAAGAGCACGCTTTTGCACATTTTAAGCGGACTGGAGAGCTTTGACGCGGGCGATATCACCTACCGCGGCAACCGCTTTGCCGACTTCACCGAACGCGACCGCGATCAATACCGCAACAGCTGCTGCGGGATCATTTTTCAGGATTACAGCCTGATCACGGAGCTGACCGTGGGCGAAAACATTGCGCTTGCGCTCCGTTTGCAGGGCGAACGCGATACCGACGAACGCGTAAAGCATGCCCTCGGGCAGGTGGGACTTTCGGGCTGCGAACACCGCCGCGTCACGCAGCTTTCGGGCGGGCAGAAGCAGCGCGTCGCCATCGCGCGGGCGCTCGTCAAGTCCCCGCGCATTCTGTTTGCCGACGAGCCGACGGGCGCACTCGACGAACAGACGGGCAAGGACATCCTGATGCTCTTAAAAGAACTCTCCAAGGAGCGGCTCGTGTTTGTCGTCTCCCACGACAGGGCTTTTGCCGAGACCTTCGGCGACAGGATCATTGAACTTGCGGACGGGCAGATCGTCTCCGACACCGCCCCTGCGGCGCAGGAGGAAGCGCCCGAACCCCTGCCCGACCTCCCCGCACGCCTGCCGCTCGGCACGGCGCTCAAGCTCGGGTGCCGCAACCTTCTGCGCCACCCCGTGCGCCTTGCGTTTACCTTTTTGCTTTCCTTCCTCTCGCTTGCCTTTATCGGCATTTCCGTCAGCGCCGCCTCTTTCAATGAGATAGACGCCTACGTCAACGCGCTCTACGATCAAAATGCCGAGCTGACCGCCGTCTATCGCTATGAAAACTACGAGTCCGGGTCAACCGGTTCCGCAGAGATAATCGAAACCATGCTCGGAATCAACAATGATTCCAGCCGCCCGATCGCGATCTCGAAAGCGGACATCGAGCTGCTGGAAGCGACCGTCGGGACGCCGGTCGCTCCGGTGTTTGCCACAAACGTATATTCCATACAAGATAGCTTTCCCGGTTCGGCACAAGAGCAAGTCGACAAGATCAATGCGGCAATTATCGCCAACCCGGACGAACATTACAACTCCACGCCGAACGGCTATCTGCAGATCGACGATGAGCTGCTGCAATTCCTCGGCTATCGGCTGACGGGAGCGCTGCCGGAAACGCCCGAGGAAATCGCCATTCCCGAGTGTCTGTTAAACGCCTTTATGGTCTTTGGTCTGCGGGAGAACGGAACGGACTATACGATCACCTGCGCCGAGGACATCATCGGGCATACCATTAATCTCGAGCTCGTCCTGGAAAACACCTCCACCGGTCAGACGCAACCAAAGACCATCACGGGCGTCATCGATACGGACTGCGACATCTCATGCAAGCGCTCCCACGCGATCTATCTGAGCGAGCTCCATAACATGAGGGGCGGAGAACATTACCACGAACTCCTGTTCGTCTGTGAAGGATATCTCCCCGAATACAATTACGCCCTTATCACACTTCCCGACGACCGTCCGACGCGCACGGCGCTTGTCAGGCTGGCCGCAGATTCTACGGACGGGCAGGAATTTTTGCGCCTCTCCAATACCTTCAGCAGCGATTTTTACTACGGCTGCCTCAGTGCGACGCTCCTGCAAAATCTTTGTCTGTACCTGAGCGCGATCTTCTTTCTGTTTGCCTTTCTGCTGCTCATCAACTACATCTCTGCGTCTGTCCGCGATAAGCTGCAGCAGATGGGGATATTGTCTGCGCTCGGCGCGGGATTCTGGGAAAACGTAAAAATCTATACGGGCAGCGCCCTGCTTATCGGCGCGGCGCTCTTCCTGCTCTCGTCCGCATTTGTGCCGCTGTATGTCTCCCTTGCCAATGCGTTCATCGCATATTATGCGCCTGCCTCGCCTGCGCTCATCTCTGTAACGTTTTGGCCGTTCGCCGCCATTCTCCTGATCGCGCTGGCGGCGACCTTCCTCGGCAGCTTTCTCGCGATGCTGCGCTACCGCAAAGTTGCCCCCGCCGAAATCATCCGCAGGGGACAAAATTGATTTTCATAGACCACCCGCCCGCCGCGCCGAGGTTCCCTCGGCGCGGCGGTTTTTATCCCATGATTCCGCGCCGTCTCCTACAGGACTTGCGCTGAAAAAGCATTGACGGGCATCGACAAATCGTGTATAATGGCGGTGCAATCTATGGGAGGAGAAACATGTACCCACACCATATCGAGAGCGCGCAAAAACTCAGGGAATATTTTGAGGGGCAGGAGGGCGTCATCGCCGTCGTGCTGGACGGCTCCACCGTTAAGGGCAATGCCCGCCCCGATTCGGACATCGACGCGATCATCGTCGTCACCGAGGAAAAGTACGCAGAGCTTGCCGCGCAGAACAGGCTTGCCGAGGTCATCCCCGGGCACTGCACCTACGAGGGCGGCTACTTTGATATCAAATACAAGACCAAGGCGATTTTAAGGCGCGCGGCAGAGCATGCCAGCGAGCCCACGCGCAACGCCTACGTCAAGGCGCAGGTGCTGTGCACGACGGACGCGGAAATCCCCGCACTCGTCGCCGCCATCGAGCGCTATCCCGAGCACACCGTGGCGGACAAGATCAGGTGCTTTTGCGCCAATCTGCAGCTCAACCGCGGGTACTTTCTCAATATCGTGCCCGAGGACAACAGCTATATGCGCGCCCACCTCGCGCAGGAGATCGTGTACAGCGTGTACCGCCTCATCCTCATCGAAAACCGCGCCCTCTTCCCCTGCAACCGCCGCCTGGAGGAGACGGTGCGCGCCTGCAAAAAGCGCCCCGATAACATTCTCGAACTGGGAAGAGCTTTCCTTCAGGAGATCACCGTGGATCGCTGCGAGGCGTTCGTGCAGGCGTTCTGGAAGCAGAGCGATCTTCCGCTCAACGACGACGTGAGCGAGAGCTGCTCGCAGTACGTCAGATACTATGAGGACTGGTGGCTGGAAGAAAATCCCCCCTTTCCCAACGAATGGTGATGATGTTCGCCGCCCTGCGCTTTGACCGCGATGAAAATCTTGCGGACAGGACATACTGGTATATGTGCCCCTTTCCCGCCCAAGTCGGCGCGCGCGTACTCGCACCCGTGGGCCCGCACGATAAATTGCAATGCGCTCTCATCGAGCGCACCGTAGAGGCGGACGAACGCAATGCGCCCTATGACGTGCGCCTCATCAAGCAGATCGCCGCACCCCTCGGCGCGCGCAAAGTCGTGCTCGGGGGCGCCGTCTGCCGCGAACTGGGCGGCGTTTTATACGACGAAAAACACTACACCCGTCTGGAACGCGCCATCGTCGGAAATGCGGAGGATGGTCACGAATTTGGCATTACGTCCACCCTTTTTTGTGACCAACGCCCCATGCGCGAACTGCTCCTTGCAGCATGCGGGGCGCGCGGCTGCGTCCTGCTGGCGGGCCCGCGCGCGGAAGAAGTCGCGGCGGTTCTTCTGTCGGCGGCGGGCGTCTCGCCCGACCGAGTCGCGGCGGACGCGAAGCGGGGCGGCGCGGACGTCGGGGAACTGCTTGCGGAAATCAGAGCGTACGGCTCCGTCTGCACATGGCTCTTGCAGGAGGGGCTTTTGCCCGAACAATGCGACGCCGTCATCGGACGGCTACGATAATGATATGAAAAAGAAGATACTGATGATCGCAACGGGAGGCACGATCGCCTCCAAGGAGACCGCGGAGGGACTTGCGCCCGCGCTCTCGTCCAAGGAGCTGCTTGCATGCGTCCCAGAAGTGGGCGAAGTCTGCGAGGTGCACGCCGTCCAGCCCTTCAATCTGGACAGCACCAACGTCTACAGCGTACACTGGCTGGAGATCGCCCGCATCATCGAGGAAAGCTATGCGGCGTACGACGGCTTTGTCGTGACGCACGGCACGGACACCATGGCATATACCGCCGCGGCGCTCTCCTACCTCATTCAGGGCGCGGATAAGCCCATCGTGCTCACGGGCTCTCAGCGCTCCGCCTACTCGCGCGATACGGACGCCCGCGCCAATCTTTCGGACGCCTTTCTGTTCGCGGCGGACGATCGGGCGTTCGGCGTGCGCATCGTCTTTGACGGCAACGTCATTCTGGGCACGCGCGCCAAAAAGACGCGCACGCGCAGCTACAACGCCTTTTCGAGCATCGATTTCCCCGCTGTCGCCATCATGCGCGAGGGAAAACCCTTCTATTATATCGAGGACGCAAAACCCACAGGCGCGCCCCGATTCTATCATGCGCTCAATGAGAACGTATTCGTGCTCAAGATGATCCCGGGGCTGCGCGCGGAGATCTTCGACTATCTGGACGCGCACTGCGACGGGCTCATCATCGAGTCCTTTGGCGCGGGCGGGCTGCCCAACTACGAAAACGACGCCTTCTGCGCCCGTCTTGCACATTTTTTGTCGCTTGGAAAGACGGCGGTGCTCACCACGCAGGTGGAGCGGGAGGGAAGCGCTCTCGACAAATACGCCGTCGGCAGGCGTCTGCGCGCGTGCGGCCGCATCCTGGAGGCACGCAGCATGACGCTGGAGGCGACCGTCGCCAAACTCATGTGGGCGCTCGCGCAGGCGCGCGGCGAGGCGGCGGCAGCGCTCTTTGACCGCCCCGTCGAACGGGATCTCTTCTGAGCGCCCCTTCGGGCGTCCGAAAAAAATTTCTTTTGAAAAAAAGTTGTAATTTTTTTCAAAAAACGGTTGACAACGGGAGTGTTTTCCGTTACAATGAATAAGCTATTCGGTTCACCGAATACCAACATCGCGGGGTGGAGCAGCCAGGTAGCTCGTCGGGCTCATAACCCGAAGGTCGCACGTTCGAATCCTGCCCCCGCAACCATACGGCGATGTAGCTTAGTTGGTTAGAGCGATCGGTTCATACCCGATAGGTCAGCGGTTCGACTCCACTCATCGCTACCAAAAAATCGGCTTTCACGCCGATTTTGTATTCTAGGCCCCGTGGTCAAGAGGTTAAGACACCACCCTTTCACGGTGGTATCATGGGTTCGATTCCCGTCGGGGTCACCAAACAGGAACAATTTGAACCGTTATGCTTACTTAACAACAGCGTATCTTCAAATTTCCTATCCCATTTCATAAAAGAGCTTCCTTTTCGGAAGCTCTTTTATTTTACTCTGAATACTTATCTTCCCGCAAGCCCTTCCAGACGGGTTGGCGCATACCACCGCTCTGCGTTTCGTGCATGAAGTGCGCCGTGCCGACAAGTTCGGGTTTCAGCCAGACCGCGCCCCTGTACTTCGCAAACCACGGCTTTGAGACGCGGTTATTTTTCGC
>CALVLM010000018.1:0-37480 GCA_944338075.1 Candidatus Gallimonas intestinigallinarum
ATAACACCGACTCTATGTTTCTGTTGATATACATAATACCACCTTTACGACTAATCTATAATTCAATTATATTTTAGACGTAAATTTCACATTTGTCAAGTGTTTCAACGGATTGTCCTGATCTGATGAGAAAATCAAGTGTTCAACTTATATGGAAACACTCTTTCTTACGCCTATTTCAAAGCATTTTTGACATACGAAAAGGGCTTATCCGATAATGGGATAAGCCCTTAAAGTACAATAAATTGCCGTGCAATCACACGAAAGCGTTATATACGTTTACCTCGGACGTTTAATATTTGCCTGAGCGGCCGCAAGACGTGCGATCGGCACACGGAACGGCGAGCAGGAAACATAGGTGAGACCGATGTTGTGGCAGAACTCGATGGAGGAAGGATCGCCGCCGTGCTCGCCGCAGATACCGCAGCTCATGCCCGGACGGGTCGTTCTGCCCAGCTCGACCGCCATCTTCATCAGCTTGCCGACGCCGACGGTGTCAAGACGAGCGAAGGGATCGGACTCGTAGATCTTGTTCGCATAGTATGCAGGAAGGAACTTGCCGGCATCGTCACGGGAGAAGCCGAACGTCATCTGCGTGAGGTCGTTGGTGCCGAAGCAGAAGAACTCCGCTTCCTTCGCGATCTCGTCTGCGGTGAGCGCAGCGCGAGGGATCTCGATCATCGTACCAACTTCATAGTGAAGCTCGACGTTCGCCTCCTTGATGACCTCGTCCGCCGTCTTGACGACGATGTCCTTGACGAACTTCATTTCCTTTGCCTCGCCCGTCAGAGGGATCATGATCTCGGGAACAATGTTCCAGTCGGGATGCTTGCTCTTGACGCTGATCGCAGCCTTGATGACGGCCTTGGTCTGCATGACGGCGATTTCGGGATAGGTGACGGTGAGACGGCAGCCGCGGTGACCCATCATGGGGTTGAACTCGTGCAGGTCGGAGATGATCTGCTTGATCTGCGCGACCGTCTTGCCCTGCGTCTTTGCAAGCGCTTCAATATCGGCTTCCTCGGTGGGAACGAACTCGTGAAGCGGAGGATCGAGGAAACGGATGGTGACAGGATAGCCGCCGAGCGCCTCGAACAGGCCCTCGAAGTCAGCCTGCTGCATGGGCTCGATCTTGGCAAGCGCCGCCTCTCTCTCCTCAACGGTATCGGAGCAGATCATTTCACGGAATGCGCCGATTCTTGCGGGATCGAAGAACATGTGCTCGGTACGGCACAGACCAATGCCCTGCGCGCCGAACGCAGCCGCCTGCTTTGCATCCTTGGGCGTATCGGCATTCGTTCTGACGCCGAGCGCCTTGTACTTGTCCGCAAGTTCCATGATTCTGCCGAAGTAGCCGGAGTTGGGATCTGCGGGAACGGTGGGAATGAGGCAGTCATAAATGTTACCCGTGGAGCCGTCGAGAGACAGGACATCGCCCTCCTTGAACAGCTTGCCGGCGAGCGTGAACTGCTTGTTCTCCTCGTCCATCTTGATATCGCCGCAGCCGGAGACGCAGCACGTACCCATGCCGCGCGCGACGACTGCCGCGTGAGAGGTCTGACCGCCGCGGACGGTAAGGATGCCCTGCGCGAACTTCATGCCCTCGATGTCCTCAGGAGAGGTCTCGAGACGGACAAGGACGACCTTCTTGCCTGCCTTGCCTTCCTTGACGGCGTCCTCAGCCGTGAAGACGATGGCACCTGCAGCGGCGCCGGGGGATGCAGCGATACCCTTGCCGACGACGTTGTTCTTGTCCGCTTCCTTGAGCGCCTTGGGGTCGAACTGAGGGTGCAGGAGCATGTCGAGGGACTTCGCGTCAATCTGCATGAGCGCTTCCTGCTCGGTGATCATGCCCTCGTCGATGAGGTCACATGCAATCTTGATCGCAGCGGCAGCCGTGCGCTTGCCGTTACGGGTCTGGAGCATATAGAGCTTGCCCTTTTCGACGGTGAACTCCATATCCTGCATGTCATGGTAGTGGTTCTCGAGGATCTTGCAGACTTCCTGGAACTGCTTGTAGACATCGGGGAAGACCTCTGCCATCTTGGCAATCGGCATAGGCGTACGGACGCCCGCGACGACGTCCTCGCCCTGTGCGTTGGTGAGGAACTCGCCCATCAGGCCCTTTTCGCCCGTTGCGGGGTTACGCGTGAACGCGACGCCCGTGCCGCAGTCGTCGCCCATGTTGCCGAACGCCATCATCTGCACGTTGACCGCGGTACCCCAGCTGTAGGGAATGTCGTGGTCCATACGGTAGACGTTCGCACGGGGGTTGTCCCACGAACGGAAGACCGCCTTGATCGCAGCAAAGAGCTGCTCCTTGGGATCGTCGGGGAAGTCGGTGCCGAGCTGGTTCTTGTACTCCGCCTTGAACTGGTTCGCAAGTTCCTTCAGGTCCTCTGCGGTCAGCTCGACGTCCTGCGTGACGCCCTTCTTCTCCTTCATCTCGTCGATGAGCTTCTCGAAGTACTTCTTGCCGACCTCCATGACGACGTCGGAGAACATCTGGATGAATCTTCTGTAGCAGTCCCAAGCCCAACGAGGGTTGTTCGACTTCTCAGCGATGGTGTTGACGACCGTCTCGTTGAGGCCGAGGTTGAGGATGGTGTCCATCATGCCGGGCATGGAAGCGCGCGCGCCCGAACGGACGGAGACGAGCAGGGGATTTTCCTTATCGCCGAACTTCTTGCCGCAGACCTGCTCCATCTTCTCGATGTACTGCATGATCTCTGCCTGGATCTCGGGATTGATCTGCCTGCCGTCCTCGTAGTACTGCGTGCAGGCTTCCGTGGAGATCGTGAAACCCTGAGGCACGGGCAGACCGATGTTGGTCATTTCCGCGAGGTTTGCGCCCTTGCCGCCGAGCAGCTCACGCATCTGTGCATTACCTTCCGTGAAAAGGTAACAATACTTTTTTGCCATGAATGCTTTTCCTCCTGATAATTTTCATGTTTGCCGGAAATTATTGTACAACATTTCCAAATAAATTTCAAGCCTTTCGCGAAAAATTTTACACCCTTTTGCAAAGTTTTTACAGGTTTTCTTGTCGCATCGCACGCGGCGCGTTTTGTTCCCCGCGCCGCGGGCAATACTTGGGACATGAAAACACTGTACAAAAACTGCTCACTTCCCCTTGCGGGCGGACAGGACGAAAAAGAATTCTGCGTCGCGGGCGGGAAGTTCGCCCCCGCAGAGGGGCCCTATGACGAAACGATCGATCTGGGCGGCGCGGCGGTGCTGCCCGCCTTTTGCGACGCGCACTCCCACCTCTTGGCCTATGCGCTCTCCCTGACGCAGGCGGACGGAACAAGCGCCGCGACCGCACAGGACTTTATCGCCTGCGCCGAGCGGTTTGCGCGCGAGAACGGCATGGGAGAGCTGGACCTCGTCACGATCAGAAACGCCCGGACGCTGCCCGATGCCGCGCCGCTGGAGACATGCCTGCGCCCGCTGCACATTCAGCTGCGCTCGGGACACGCGGGACTGTTCAACGGGGCGGCGCGCCGCCTGCTGGGGCTGGGCGAGAACGCGGTGCTCGAAGAATCAGAGTACCTCGCCGCGACCCGCCGCGTGCCGCTGCCCGAGGGAGAAACGCTCAAATCTGCGTTTGCAAGAGCGCAGGCGCGCTATTTTTCCTACGGCGTGACGACGGCGCAGGAGGGCATCTTAACGCGCGAGATGTTCCCGCTCTACGATACGCTCCTGCCCACACTCCGCATTGACGTCGTCGCCTATCCATCGCCCGCGGACTATGACGACGCGCGCGCCCGCTTCCGCCCGACAGAACGGGAAGCGGGCGCGCGCGGGGGCAAAGACGGCACAAACGATCTGCGAGGCACATTCCGCGTGGGCGGCGTCAAGATCTTTCTGGACGGCTCGCCCCAGCAGAAAACGGCGCTCCTGCGCGCGCCCTACGAGGGCGGAGGAACAGGCATGCAGAGCATGTCCGCCGCCGAAGTGCTCGAATCTTGCCGATTTGCCGCAGGTCGCGGGACGCAGCTGCTCGCCCACTGCAACGGCGACGGGGCGGCGGAACTGTTTATAAACGCACTGGAAACCCTGTCTCCTGCGGCGCGCGCCGCCTGCCGACCCGTGCTCATCCACGGGCAGATTTTGGGCGACGACCAGCTCGAGCGCATCAAGCGACTGGGCGTCATCCCCTCCTTTTTTGTCGCGCATGTGCGCGAGTTCGGGGACACGCACCTTACAAATCTGGGCAGAGCACGGGGCATGCGCATCTCGCCGACGCGTTCGGCGCTCGTGCGCGGCATCCCCTTTACACTGCACCAGGACGCGCCCGTCTGCGAACCCGACCCGCTGGACGCGGTCGCCTGCGCCGTCCTGCGCACAACAAAGGCGGGCAAAAGGCTGGCAGGGCAGGAGATAAGCGTATTGGATGCGCTGCGCGCCGTCACCGAACACGCCGCCGCCCAGTACGGTTTTGGGGATCGCGGGCGCATCGCGGCGGGACAGCGCGCCGACTTTGTCATCCTCAATCGCGACCCGCTCGCCTGCAATGCCGAGGACCTGCCGGACCTGCGCGTCGTGGAGACCTACATGAAAGGACGGCGCGTCTTTCCCGCGGAATGACATGCCGCCCGCCGCGCAAACGCGCGGCGGGCGGTCCCGTTGATAAAACGATAAATGTCCGCTGAAAGAGCGATTATTTCTTGCCCTTGCGCAGTGCCGGTACAAGCCCGACCACGCTCACCACGGCGACGACGCCGAGGATCACGGCGAACACGATGACGACGGTGCTGAGCGTCTGTTCGCTCACATCCAGGTCGGACTGCAACTGCCCGATCGCATCCCAGATGGCGTCATCCGCAGCCTCCGGCGTTGTCTGCAGCGCCGTTATGCTCTCCGAGAGCGCCGTATCCTGCTCCTGTAACGTGGTGATATCCGCCTCGAGCAACGCATCCGCTGCGGCGTATGCCGCTGTGACTTCCTCAAGCGCCGTCTCGAATGCGGTGACATCCGACGCATTTCCGCCGATCAGTCCTTCCAGCCGCGTGACTGCATCCTCAAGGTTTTGCCGCACCGCGCCGATCTCCTGAGAATTTTGTGTTGAAACGGCGATTTTTTGTGTGCGATCGAAAAGGCGGTTGACATTTGATGCTTCCCATGCTATAATGGCGGCAAACGACAAATAGAGGTGGAAATTATGATCGAATACTCCATGAAGGCGCTGACCGCCGAAGAGCTCTCCTTTAAGGTCAATCACATTCAGGCGGCGCCCAATGCCAAATTTGAAATCAAGCCCATGTTCTCGCGCCAGATCCGTCACGCGAACGAGAACCCCAAGATGAATATCGTCGTGCTGGAATGCAAGATCGAGAGCACGGACGACTCCCCCAAGCCCTTCAACCTTGTGGCGCGCTTTGTGGGCGTGTTTGAAGTGCAGAATATGAACACCGACGAGGACAGGAGATTCTTCGCGATCAACGCGACGGAGACCATGTTCCCCTTCCTCCGTGCGGCGGTCGCCAACCTCACGGCGGACGCGCTCATCAACCCCCTGACGCTGCCCGTCGTCTCGGGTGCAACGCTCTTCCCCGACGACAGGGGCGGCTCGCAGTACACCCTCAACCTTGACCCCAAGGTCGTCAACTGATCTTTTGAAAAAAGCGGAGCGCTGCAGCGCTCCGCTTTTTTATTTTCTCGCCTCCCCTGAAAACCCGCAGGATTTTTAGGGGAGGTGCCCCGCAGGGGCGGAAGGGTCCTATCCGCAATTTTGGTCAAAAAACGCGAGGACGGCGTCCCATTTTTCCTCCTGGTTTTCCTTCTCGTTCAGAAATTCGTGGCGGGAACCGGGAAACAGCCTGAGCGTCACATTGCGCATGCCCGCCTTTTGCGTATAGAAGCGGTGCAGCTTCTTCACGCCCCTGCCCATGTCGCCCACGGAGTCGAGTTCGCCCGAGGCGAGCAGCAGCGGCATGTCCCTTTGCAGACCGGCGCGGTACTTTTTGGTGTACAGGCTGCGCAGCCCGCGGAAGAAGTCGGCATAGAAGCGGAAGGAGCAGGTGAACCCGCACAGCGGGTCGCCGTGGTAGGCGGCGTTGTTGTCCGCGTCCGCGGAGAGCCACTCTCTGTCCGCAAAGTGCTTTGCGTACGCGCCGAAGGAGAGTTTTTCGATGAGCCTGGCGGGCTTTTTCTCGCCGCAAAAATGAATGCCAAGCCATGCCACGACACTGCCGAGGTAAACTTCGAAGTCCTTTTTGTAGTTGCTGCCCGCGATGACCGCGCCAGAAATGTTCCCGCAGCCGGCGATATAGCGCTGCGTCAGAAAGGAGCCGTAGGAAAACCCGAACACGAAGCAGGAAAGCCCCGCGTACTTCTTCTGAACGTACTCCGTGATCGCAAGCTCGTCGCGCACGGTGTCCGCAAACATGTCCCCTTTGCACCAACCGAGTGTTTGGGGGTCGGTGCCGCCGTGCCCGCGGTGGTCGTCCGCCACGACGATATAGCCGTGCGCATTGAGAAATTTTGCAAACGCCTCGTAACGGGCGGCGTGCTCGGTCATGCCGTGCACGATCTGCACCACGCCGCGCGGCGAAGCGACCTCGTCCCAGACATAGAGGTTGATCTTCTTGCTGTCAAAGCTTGTAAACTGCATGCTGCGTCCTCCCCTTTTGATGACAATTATAGCAGACAACTGCGCCGCTGTCAACTTCCAGTCTTTGGGGCGCCTTCCAGCAACTCACCTGCGCCCTTTTGTTGCGTGACAGTATATTTTTCTGATATGATCATGCCACGAGAAACACAAAAGGAAGGTAAACCCATGAAAAGACTTTTTGCTTTGACGGCTTGTTCCCTTGCGCTTCTCCTGGGAACAGCGCCTCTTTTGGCGGCATGCGGCGATGTCCAAACGGACGAACCCGCGCTGGAGCTGCCCGCAGACGATCTTCCCGTCCTGCCGGACCTTGGCGACCCGGACGCACCCGAATTGGACGCGCCGGCGGAAGAAACGGAGCCGGACGAACCGACGGACGAACCAGAAGCGGAGCCGGACGTGCCCGTCACCGAGCCTGAACCGGAACCCGAACCTGACATCCCCGCCGCCTCCACGCGGGCGGAATATATCTATGTGCGCACCAACTCCCTCAACGTGCGAGCGGGCGCAGGGACGAGCTATGCCTCCCTCGGCGCGGTGAACAGCGGCGACATGCTGCACTTCGTACGCAAGGCGGGCGACTGGTACGAGACCCGCTACCGCTCTAAGACCGCTTACGTCAGCGCGAGCGACGCGTACACGACCATCGCTTACCTCGACAAGGGCAGCGAGGAGGTGGAGCGTGTGATCGCAGAGGGATTGGAGCTCCTGGGCGTGCCCTACGTCTACGGCGCGACGCGTCTGCACGACGGCAAGGGCAACATGCTCAAGGGCTTCACCGTGACCAAGTTCGACTGCTCCTCGCTCATGCAGTATATCTTCTATCAGGGCGCGGGGATCTTGCTGGACGTGACGACGCGCACGCAGGTCAAGCAGGGCGTTGCCGTCAGCTGGAACAATATCAAGCGCGGCGACCTGCTCTTTTATACCAACGCCCAGCGATACAACAAGACGGGCGTGGAACGCATCGGGCACGTTGCGCTGTATCTGGGCAACAACTATATCCTGCACACGGCGAGCGACTATGCCGTCATCGAGCAGATGAGCGCGACGCGCAAGGCGTACTTTGTGACGGCGCGCAGATTTTTCTGACGCTTACTCTTTGACGCGGCGCGCGCCGCGGGCGCAGCCGTACGGAAATGTGATGGGGCGGCGGAGGACGGAAATATTCCGTCCTCCGCTTGCTTTTGCGCGTCCCGCGTGCTATACTGAAGGCATGATCACGGATATTCACACACACAGCACATTTTCGGCGGACGGCAGGTCGCCGCTCCCCGAAATGCTCGCCCGCGCGGCGGAGCTGGGGGCGGCGTACTACGGCGTCTCCGAACACTTTGACTACGACTACGAAGCGGACGGCGTGCTCGCCGAGGGGAAGCAAGTGCCGCTCATCGACGCGGAGGCGTACTTCCCCGCAGCCCGCGCTCTGCAACGGGAGTATGCGCCCCGCATGCGCGTGCTCGTCGGCGGCGAGTTCGGCTACACGCCCACGCAGAGTGCGATCGATCGCTATCTCACGATTATCGAAACATTTCGCCCCGACTTTGTCGTCAACAGCGTACACACGGTGGACGGCTATGACCCGTGGTTTGCCGAGTACTTTGCGGGCAAGACGCGCCGCGAAGCGTACGCACGCTATTTGGAGCGGGTGCGCGCAAGCCTGGACGCGCCCTATCCCTACGATATCGTCGCGCATATCGGGTACGTCGGACGCAACGCGCCCTACCCCGCCCCCACGGCGCTGCGCTACGAGGAGTGCCACGAACTGCTGGACGACATCCTGCGCACGATCATTGCAAGGGGTAAAATTTTAGAGGTCAACTCCTCCGCGCGGCAGGCAGGCGACTTTTTGCCGGGGACGGACATTTTGGCGCGCTACTTCGCGCTCGGCGGGCGCAAGGTGTCCTTCGCCTCGGACGCGCACGGCGTGGAGCAGATCTGCGCGAAGCGGGACATCGTCTGCGCGGCGCTGAAGGCAATCGGATTTACGCATATCACCGTACCCGACTGCGGCAGGGAGATCCTCGTCCCGCTGTAAGCCGCCCTTTTATGGCGGTCCCGCGGATGCCATGCATAAACGAATCATCATGCGCACCATACACAAAAGGCGCGCCCATGTCTGCATGCATGCAGACATGGGCGCGCCTGATTTATTGTATGATCCCCTCTTCCAACAGGACGTCCGCAAGGCGGGCGAGCATTTGAGGCGAGAGCGTCTCGCCGCGTGCCATGTCGGAGATTCCTGCCCGAACGAGCGCCGCCTTTGCCCGCTCGCGCGGGAGATGAAAGGCGCTCATCAGGTTATTTTCCAGCGTCTTTCTGCGGCTGGAAAAGGCGCAGCGCACGACGGCGCGATAGGCAGCCTCGCTCGTAACGGGGATGCGGCCGGGCTCAAAATCGATGCGCACGACGGCGGAGTCGACATTGGGGCGGGGCGTGAACATGGTGCGCGGCACCTTGCGCGTCACGCGCGCCGCGCCCTTCAGGGCGATCGCCGCCGTCACGGCGCCGTATTCCGCCGTCCCCGGCTGCGCGCAGAAGCGGTCCGCAACCTCCTCCTGCACCATGACAGTCAGCCCGTCGCAGCCGTGCGCCTCCTCCAAAAAGCGCATGACGACGGGCGTCGTCACATAATAGGGCAGGTTGGCGACGACGCGGTAGCGCCCCAGCTCCGCCTCCAGCGCGGGAAGGTCGGCGCGCAGAATGTCGCCGAACACGACCTCCGTATTCTCACAGCCTGCAAGCGTCTCGGCAAGCACGGGCTGAAGGGAGGAATCGATCTCATAGGCGACGACCTTCTCTGCGGCGCGGGAGAGTTCGCGCGTCAATGCGCCCGCGCCCGCGCCGATCTCAAGAACGGTGGTATTTTCGTCGACGCCCGCGTCGTGCACGATGGCGGACAGGAGGTTGGGATCCGTCAGAAAGTTCTGCCCGAACTTCTTCTTGAAGGAAAAGCCGTGCCGTGCCAAGATATTTTTCAAGTCTTCCATGATTTTCCTCGTATGCCGCCGCCGCGGCGGCGCATCCTGCCTATGAGGGAACGGCCCTCCTCACAAATGAATAAAGGGAGCCGCGCAATGCGGCTCTCTCGCTTTAAGAAATCATCTCGCGCACGCGCAGGGGAATGCCGATGCTGTCCGCGAGCTTCTGGCAGGCGGCGACCTCCTCTTCCCCGATGCAGTCGACGACGGAGAACCAGCAATTCAGCCCCTTTTCCCTGCACGCCTGCGCAAAGAAGAGCATGGAGTCAAACGCCATCTCGGGATAGATGGGGCGGCACAGCTTTTCATACAGGCGCGCGTTGGACGCGTTGAGGGAAATGTTGATGCCGTCCAGCCGCCCGACGAGGTCGGCGGTGATATCGTGCTGGTTGATGATGCTGCCGTGGCCGTTGGTGTTCAGCCTGGTCTTGCCGCCCTTTGCGTGGACGTAGTCGCAGATCTCCAGCATCGCGCCCAGACGGTAGGTGGGCTCGCCGAAGCCACAGAACACGATCTCACCGTACTGCGCGGGATCGCCGATGAGGTCGATGACCTGCTGCGCGGTGGGCTCGCACTCCTTGAGCCAGAGATCGTACCCCTCGAAGGGGTGCTTTTCGTCGCGCACGCAAAAGGTGCAGCGGTTGGAACAGCGGTTGGTGAGATTGACGTAGAGATTGTTCCCGATCTTGTAGACGTAAGTATCCATAGTAATCACCCTATCTTCGGGAAAAGCCTTGCCGCGTTTTCCCAAATGGTATTTTGTAAATTCTCCTCATCTTCCCCACGCAGTTCCGCCAGCCGCCGTACGATGACCGGAATGTTGGCGGGACTGTTCTTGTCCCCGCGGAAGGGCGACAGGTACGGGCTGTCCGTCTCGGACAGAATTCTGTCCGCTGGGCACGCCCGCACGCTCTCCCACACATTTTTGGCGTTCTTGAAGCACGCCACGCCGCCGAAGGAGAAGTAGCCGCCCAGCCGCAAAAAGTCCTCCATATTCTGCGCGCCGTGCGAATAGCAGTGCATCAGAAACCCGTTTTTGAGCAGCTCCCTGCGCTCTTTTAAGATCGCGATCATGTCCGCAAAGCAGTCGCGCGAGTGGATCTGCACGGGCAGTCCCAAGCGGTGCGCAAGCTCGAGCTGCGCCACGAATGCCGCGCGCTGGACGCTCTTTTCGGGCGCGGGATAGTGATAGTCCAGCCCGATCTCCCCGACCGCAATGCACTTCCCCTGCCCGCCAAGGCGCGCAAGTTCGTCAAGCGTCTGCTGCCCGAAGCCCTCCGCTTCCGAAGGATGCACGCCCGCCGTGAAGTACGCGCCTTCGTGGCTTTGACAAAATTCCGCGTGCCATGCGCTGTGCGCGAGCGTATCACCCGCGAGCACGACGCGCGAAACACCCGCCGCCCGGATGCGCTCCCATTCTTCAGGGAAGGCGTAGCCCTCGCCCGCGAAATGGGCGTGGATATCCAGATACATATCAGCGGATGTTCGCGCCGCTCTCCACCGCGCGTTCGGGCGTGAGCAGCGAGAGATTGCCCGCCTCGTCCTCGGCGCACAAAATCATGCCCTCGGACAGCACGCCGCACAGCTTAACGGGCGCAAGGTTGGTGACCAGAACGACCTTCTTGCCCACCATCTCCTCGGGCGTGTAGAACTGCGCGATGCCCGAGACGACCGAGCGAACTTCCCCGCCCACGCGGATGGTCTCGTGCAGCAGTTTTTTGGACTTGGGCACGCGCTCGCACGCAATGACCTCGCCCACTTTCAGCTCGATCTTGGCAAAGTCGTCAATGGAGATGTGCGCCGTCTGCGGCTCGTCTTTTGCCGCCTCGGCTGCGGCGGGCGCCGACTTCTGCGCGGACGCGTTTTCGCGCTCGTATTCCTCGCGCTGTGCTTTGCGGATGGCTTCCACCTTGGGAGCGACTTCCTTCCAGTCAAAGCGGGCAAAGAGTGCCTCGTCCTCCGCGGCGATGGTGTTGCCGCTCGGGTAGCTTCCGAAGGTATCGCACGCCTCCAGCGACTTCAAAGGCGCGTTCAGATAGCCCGCGATCTTCTCCGCCGTCGCGGGCAGGAAGGGATACAGAAGGCTCGCGCCCGTTAAAATGGCTTCCGTGAGGTTATAAAGGACGGTCGCAAGGCGGTCCTTCTTGCCCTCGTCCTTGCCCAGCGCCCAGGGCATGGTCTCGTCGATATACTTGTTGGCGCGGCGGAACAGGGAGAACAGCTCGTTTAAGGCGTCCGCGATGCGGAACTCGTTCATGCACGCCTCCACCTTGGCGCGCACGCCGACGGCGACCGTCTTCAGTTCCTCGTCCACGGGCTCGGAGACGTTCTTATTTTCGACGACGCCGCCGAAATATTTGCGCGTCATCGCGAGCGTGCGGCGCACCAGGTTTCCCAGCGTGTTGGCGAGATCGGAGTTGACGCGCTCGGTCATGAGCTCCCAGGTGATCGTGCCGTCCCCTTCGTAGGGCATCTCGTGCAGGACGAAGTAGCGCACGGCGTCCACGCCGAACACTGAGGCGAGGTCGTCCGCGTAGATGACGTTGCCGCGCGACTTGCTCATCTTTTCGCCGCCCTGCAGCAGCCACGGGTGCGCAAAGACATGATCGGGCAGCGGCTCGCCCAGCGCCATCAGGAAGATGGGCCAGTAAATGGTGTGAAAGCGGGCGATGTCCTTGCCGATGACGTGCAGCTTCTCGCCGCCCTGCCAGTACTTCTTGTACAGCTCGCCCGAATTGCCGTCCGGGTCGTACCCGAGACCGGTGATATAGTTGGTGAGCGCGTCCAGCCAGACGTAGACGACATGGCGGCTGTCAAAGTCGACGGGAATGCCCCATGTGAAGGTGGAGCGCGAGACGCACAGATCCTGCAGTCCCTTCTTCAAGAAGTTGTTCATCATCTCGTTCTTTCTGGACACGGGACGGATGAAGTCGGGGTGGGACTCAATGTGCGCGATGAGCCTGTCCGCATACTTGCCCATCTTGAAGAAGTACGCCTCTTCCTTTGCCTTCTTGACCTCTCTGCCGCAGTCGGGACACTTGCCATCCACGAGCTGGCTCTCCGTCCAGAAGCTCTCGCACGGGGTGCAGTACCAGCCCTCGTACTCGCTCTTGTAGATGTCGCCCTGCTCGTAGAACTTGCGGAAGATCTTCTGCACGGTGGCGCAATGATCGGGATCGGTCGTGCGGATGAACTTATCGTAGGACGTGCCGACGCTGTCCCAGATGGTGCGGATGACATTTGCAACGTTGTCGACATACGCCTGCGGGGTGACACCCGCCGCCTCCGCCTTCTCTTCGATCTTCTGCCCGTGCTCGTCCGTGCCCGTCTGGAAGCGGACGTCATAGCCCTGCAGGCGCTTGAAGCGGACGATCGCGTCCGTTAAAATTGCCTCGTAGGTGTTTCCGATGTGCGGCTTGCCCGAGGTGTAGGCGATCGCCGTGGTGACATAATAGGGTTTTTTCATGCTATCTCCCTGCGCGATTTGTGTTCACGCTCCTGATTCCTGTTTGCGAATTGGTTCGCGGATATTATACTCTATTTCCTTGCAAATGTAAACAAATTTTAATGTTCACGCATTTCTTTTCGAACTGACGAAAAGAAATGCCGTGAGTTTTAGGAACACCCGCGGGTACGCCGCTTCGCGGCTGACCGCCTGTTTTCCTCGCCAATGGGTTTGGCAACAGTTTAGCCCCCATCGGCTCACCTTTCCGCCGAAGCCAAAGGGTTGGCAAACTGGGTGAAAAAAGGCATAACAAGTGAAGCCTTTTTTCGCGTAATAAGTAGCAAAAGTCGCTGCGCTTTTCTTGCCTCCCCTGAACCGAAGATTTAGGGGAGGTGTCTGCGGAGCAGACGAAGGGGTCAATGTCCTGAGTACGATCAACCCTTCCGGCGGGCTATCGCTCGGCGCCTCTTGGCGGCGCCAAGGTAATGCGCCGTCTGCGGGCAAGAAATCGCCGCTGAAAATGGCAATTTCCTGGTTCGAAGCGTGCGCACAGCGCACCGCGCTGTTGCGCATGACACGCTTCTCACCCCTTACACAGGGGCGGCAAAAAACATGGATTTTCCTGTGACACTATTGCAACAACTTTCTTGCTTCCCACTCCTCGCGCAGGATGGCGCGGATGGCGATGTCCACAAGTTCGCCCGTGGAGAGGAGGCGGTGCCCCTTGCGCAGCACGCCCTCCAATTGCATACCGCACTTTTCCATCACCCGCCCCGAGGCGACGTTTTCCGTTGCGTGCTTTGCCTCGATGCGAAGAAACCCGACCTTTCCGATGAGAAAATCGATGACGGCAGAGAGCGCCTCCGTCATGATGCCCCTGCCCCAGAACGCGCGCGAGAGACAGTAGCCGATCTCCGCCCACTGCGAGCGCATATCGGCGGTCGGCACGGAGATATCCCCGATGACCACCCCCGTCTCCCGCCAGACGATCGCCCAATGGTAGGTCGTGAGGAGCTTTGCTTCCTGCTCCCAGGCGGCGAGCAGCTGCCGCGTGAGAAAGATGCTCTCATGCCGCTCCCATGTGAGATATTTCGTGACGGCGGAATCGCTCATCCAGCCCGAAAACGCCTGTTCCGCGTCCGTCGCGCGGAAGGGGCGCAGGATCAGCCGCTGTGTTGTGAGCACCCTGCTTCCCAGTTGGTTCATACCCTCCTCCAAAAAAAGACCCGCCGGCTGACCCGACGGGAAAAACACCTTGATGCAGGCACGCCGAATCACCGCATTCGCTTGGCAAATACGGGGCGCATGGCATTGACGGTTGCAGAAAACTTTTTCATAAATGTATTGTAACACCCTATCCCATCCTTGTCAAGCATTTGATGATATTTTGCGCGCCGCCGACATACAATAGGGCATGAACGCCATCTTCGCCGCCATCTTTCTTGCCGCCGCCGTCATCTTCTGCCTTCGCGATCCCGCGGGATTTCTGCCCGCCATGCTCACGGGCGGCGAACGCGCCGCGACACTCACGCTGACCCTGCTTGCCTCCTACTGCGTCTGGCTGGGATTTTTCAAGGTCATGCAGCAAAGCGGGCTCTCTGCCATGCTCTCGCGGCGGCTGTATCCCCTCTCGCGGCGGCTGTTCCGCTCCGACGACAAAAACGCGCTCTCCGACGCCTGCCAGAACATTGCGGCAAACCTTTTAGGACTCCCCGGCGCGCCCACTCCCCTGGGCGTGGCGGCGACAAAAAAATTTCTTGCAGTGAAGAACGAGTATGCCGCAGACATGCTCTTTGTGCTCAATGCAACGAGCCTGCAGCTGCTGCCAACGACGGTCATCGCCCTGCGCGCCGCGGCAGGGTCGGCAAACGCCGCCGATATCCTCCTGCCGACGCTGCTCGCAACCCTTCTCTCCACCCTCATCGGCGCGGGACTGGTCGCACTCACGGGGAGAAGATGCCGTACATAGCCCTCATCATTCCCCTGCTCTTTGCGGCGCTCTTTGTATTCGCCCTCTTCAGAAAGGTGCGGCTGTACGACTGCTTCACCGAGGGCGTGAAGGACGCGATCCCGCTCGCCGTGTCCCTGTTTCCCTACCTCGCCGCGGTGCTCATCCTCTCCGAACTGTTCGAACAGAGCGGGCTTTCACAGGCGCTCACGGCGCTCATCGCGCCTGCTCTGAACGCGCTGGGCATCCCGCCCGAGATCGCGGGGCTCGTGCTCATCAAGCCCTTTTCGGGCAGCGGCGCGACGGCTGTGCTCTCCGATCTGTTTGCCGCCTACGGCGCGGACAGCTACATTGCGCGGTGCGCCTGCGTGGCGTTCGGCTCGAGCGAGACGGTGTTCTACGTCTCCGCGGTCTACTTTGCGGGGCACAAAAAAAATCTGCTGCGCCCCATCGCCATAGCGCTGACTGCCAACTTTCTGAGCGTCGTTTTGGGGTGCTTCCTTTGCCGCTTCTTATGAAAAAACCGCCTCTCCTGTGAGAAATTATAAAAAAATCCTATTGTTTGTGAACGGATTTTTTGCCGATTGAAACATTTTATCAGAAAAAACTTTTTGAAAAAATTGTCGAAAAAATATTTTACTTTTGCGAGAGGACTGAATATAATAGTAGCGTAAACAGGAAGTGCGGAAGCGCTCCTGCCAAAACATCGCTCATCATTTTTCCCCCTTATCATATAGCAAACCCCTCGGGACGCAAGTTCCGAGGGGTTTGCTTTTGCGTCGTATATACAATTGCGGGCGGCAGGGCTTGAAGTGCCCGCCGCCCGCTGTTTTAAGAAAAGTAAAAGCGCGCCCTTACGGACGCGCAACGCGCAAAAATTTGGAGTCCGGCACGCGCTCGTCTGCCTTCTCCGCAAAGACAAGGAGGATGGAATACAGCAGCCCGGGTCCGAGGTTGAACACATGGTTGTCGACAATGCTCGCAAGCAGGATGGCGAGGATGCAGATGCCCGAGACCGTCTTGGCGGTCGTCGGCCTGCGGAAAAAGAGCAGCACGGTGTCCGTACGGTGGATGAGGTAAGCAAAGAAGGCAAGGACACCGCCCATGGCGAGCAGCTGAAAAAAGGTATCGTGCACAAATCCGGGGATGAAATAATTTTCCAGAATGGGGTGCCCGTTCGGGTACATGCCGCCCTGCGCGAACTGGATGCCGGGGACATCATACCACCCGACGCCGAAGAAGGGATGCTCTTGGAACACGCCCCACGCCTGTTCATAGAGGTTGAAGCGCCCGGAGTCCGTGACGCCGATTTCTATGAGCGTGTTCAACAGTCCGCTCACCGCATCCCGGTGGCGGATCAGAATAACAATCCCGCCCAGCAGCAGCACGGCGTAGACGAGGAAGTTCCAAAGCCGTTCTTTTCCACGGGATTTGACGAGCGTCACGAGAACGCCGCAGACATAGACGCCCGCCCCTGCGAGCATGGAGCCGCGGCTCTGCGTCAGGATGACGCCCAGGAGATACACGGTAGAGAGCAGCGTATACAGCCAGCCGTTCTTCCTTTTGACGGCAAAATAGACGGGCGCGGGCACACAGAACGCCATCATGGCGCCGATGCAGTTCCAGATCCCCCAGCCCGTATAGAGACTGTCACGGCTGCCGCCGCCGTCCAGGGTGGGCGCGCCGGGGTTGGTGTACATGCCCAGCACCTGCGCAAACAGCCCGACGCCGAGGATGGTCACAAGCAGGGGCGCATAGTGCTCCGGCACCTTCTCCCAGTCCACGCTGAAATAGAAAAAGAAGTAAAAGAAACTCAGCGAGGCGATCTCGACAAAGCCGAAGAACACCGTACGCGCATCGTAATAGGTCGTAAACGCGCCGCCCAGCAGGTAGGAGATGCCAAGGAGCACATACCCCGCCGTCAGCTTGGGCACGCCGCGCTTTTTGCGTTCGCAGATCTTGGTGAGAAAGCGCGCCAGAAGGATGACGACGGCAAGCCCGATGTAGAGAAAGAGCGCGTCCTGCGCGTACTTTTGTGCAAACAGCCCCGTAATGGGGAACTTTCCGGGGTTGTTCTCCGCCGCAAACAGCATGTAGCCGCAGGCAGCCATGGGCACTATGCCGAGCAGATCCTCGCACAGCAACACGCACACCGTCCCCAGCACAAGATAGGCGGGAATGACGTACAACTCCAGTGAAAACAGCTCCGAGCACGCCATGAGCAGCACGATGCAGGCAATGTACCACCCCGAGCTGAAGAACGCGCGCACCGAAGGCAGGTAGCGCCACTTTTGAAGTTGTGGGATGACATTGACCAGCATAATGTTATTATACTATCCCAGCGCGGGAAAGACAAGCCCTTTTCTCAAATTTCCGGCAATTTCCATGCCCTTTTTTGCATCCATCCGACACACGGCGCACATATTCCGCACCCGTCAGAGATCGAGCGTCTCCTTATACAGCGCGCTCTTGGGGACGCCCCGGTCCTTGGCAGCGCGCTTTAACGCCTCTTTTTTGTCGTATCCTTCGCGCATGTAAGCGAGCACATGCTCGCGCACGGAGAGCGCATTGAGGGGGTTTTCCTGCTCCTTGGCGCCCTCGACGACGAGGACGTACTCCCCGCGCTTCTCGCCCGCAAGTCCTTCGGAGAGCAGGAACGAGACGCTCTCCTCATGCAGTTTGGTAATTTCGCGGACGGCGCAGGCGCGGCGCTCGCCGAAGACTGCATACATGAGCGAAACATAGTCGTCCACGTCCTGCGGGGCGCAGTGAAAGATCAGCGTCTCGCGGGAGGCAGCATACCGCTCCAGGGCGGCGCGGCGTTCAGACGTCTTATCGGGCAGGAAGCCGACAAAGGTGAACCTGTCCGCGGGGAGAGCTGAGAGAATGAGCGCGCACAGCGCGGCATTCGCGCCGGGGATGACGGTGTAGTCCTCGCCCGCCGCCCGCAGCGTCGCGCAGACGGTGCTGCCGGGGTCGGAGATGACGGGCATGCCCGCATCCGAGACGACGCACACCCGTTTGCCCTCCCGCGAGAAGGCGAGAATGCGCTCCGCCGCCTCCCGCTCGTTGAACTTGTGACAGGAGAGGAGGGGCTTTTTGATCTCGTAGGCGTTGAGCAGCCGGAGGGTATGGCGGGTGTCCTCACAGAAGATGACGTCCGCCGCCCGCAGCTCCTCCAGGGCGCGCAGCGTAATATCCTTTAAGTTGCCGATGGGCGTTGCGACAAACGCGATCATACTTCCTCCCCGCCCGACGGCGGCTTTTCATTGACCAGTGCGGGCATCAGCTCGGTGCCCGGCTTCCCGCCCTTGACCGCCGCGACCAGCACGGCATAGGGCTTAGCGCCCGTCCTGCCGCAGACGGGGCACACCTTTTTGGGCTCCAGGCGGTAGTCGTGCAGGGTGTAGAGCAGTTCCGCGAGCCTGTCCGCGCGGTGCACGAGGGCGAATCTGCCGCCGAACTTCAGACACCGCGCCGCCGCCGCGCAGAGCTCGTCGAGCGTGAGCGAGAGTTCCTTGCGGCAGAGCGCCTTTTCCGCGTCCGCCGCCGCAAACCCGCCCCGTTCATAGGGCGGATTGCACAAAATGAGCGAAAACGCCTCGGTATATTGGGGACCGATCTCCTGCAGACGCACGTTCTCAACGGTGAATTTGTCCTCCAGCCCGTTGAGCGCCACGGTGCGCGCGCTCATGTCGGCGAGGCGTGGCTGCATTTCAAAGAGCGTAACGTGCTCGACGCCCTTATTTTCAGCAAAAAAGTGCAGTCCCACAACGCCGCTGCCCGAACAGAAGTCGGCGGCCTTCTCCCCCCGCTTTGCCCGCAGAAAGCGCGCCAAAAGGACCGCGTCCGACGTGAAGCGGTACAGCGCGGTGTCCTGCAGGATGCGGTATCCCCCGATGAGCAGGTCCTCGATGATCTCCATGGCGTCAGATATGAAAAAGAGCACGGAAAACCGTGCTCTTTCCTTAGTTCCGAGCGTTACTCAGCAGTGATCGCGCCGACGGGGCATCCGTCTTCGCAAGCGCCGCAGTCGATGCAGGTGTCGGGATCGACGACATACGTCGTATCGCCGGGTGCAATCGCGTTGACGGGGCAAGTATCTGCGCATGCGCCGCAGGAAATGCACTCATCCGAAATCTTGTGAGCCATGATACAAACCTCCAACAAAAAATCTTACCCGTATTATATCACAATCGCCGCCGTTCGTAAAGCCTTTTGCTCACTTTTCCGCGCGGGAATTTTTAGTTTTTTTCGGGCGGAGTCTTGTTTTCGCCCTGCGGTTTGCGGTTGCGGCGGGAACGGAAATTGTTGTTCGGGCGATGATCCTTGCGCCCTTCGGGCGACTCACCCTTTCCGCCGCCATTCTTTTGTGCGGGTGCGGCGCGGTGCTCGGGACGCTCCTGTCTGCGGTCGCGGCGCTCCGCTTTGGCGCCGGGCAGCGGTTTGTCCGCCTGCGCGCCTTCTGCCTGCGCGTCCTCCGCATCCTCGGCGCGGGGCGCGGGACGCGCATCCGCTCTGTCCGGTTCGGCGCGGGAGACGTCCTCGGCGGCAAAGTCGCGGTAGATGAGCGCGCCGTCCTTTTCGATCTTGACGCGCAACTCCATCTTGAGCATGTTGACGGAGACGACCTGCCCCTTGCCCTCGGGCGTTGCGACGGTTGCGCCAAGTTTTGGCACCTTCTTGCAGGCGGCGGCGTAGTACTCGTCCTCGTACGAAAGACAGCACATCAGCCTCCCGCACAGTCCGCTGATCTTGCCCGGGTTGAGCGAGAGCCCCTGATTTTTGGCCATCTTGATGGAGACCTTCTTAAAATCGGGCATGCAGCCCGCGCAGCAGACCTCTCTGCCGCAGGGCGCGATACCGCCTAAAATGCGCGCTTCGTCGCGGATGCCGACCTGGCGCAGCTCGATGCGGATATGGAACACGGATGCGAGGTCACGCACCAGTTCGCGGAAGTCCACCCTGCCCTCGGCAGTGAAGGTAAACACGACCTTGCTGCCGTCAAAGGCAAACTCGCAGTCGATGAGCTTCAT
The DNA here is from genome assembly GCA_944338075.1 of Candidatus Gallimonas intestinigallinarum. Classification (GTDB taxonomy): domain Bacteria; phylum Bacillota; class Clostridia; order Christensenellales; family Borkfalkiaceae; genus Gallimonas; species Gallimonas intestinigallinarum. The sequence continues at coordinate 20,024 of CALVLM010000018.1, forward strand.
GGGAAGATTGTGCGCCTCGATCTTCTCCTTGCAGATACGCATCGCCTCGCCGCGGCGCGCCTCGCCTGCGGCGACGGCCGCCTCGTCCTTCTCCGTCGCGATGCGGATGACGTTCTTGAGCGGCTGGACAATCGCCTCGTCGGGCACCTCGCGCGAGGGCTCGACGACGATGGCGTACTCCAACCCCTTGGAGGTCTCCACGACGACGCCCTGCCCCTTTTCAAAGCTCAGGCCGCCCTTCCCGAAATAGTAGGGTTTGCACCCCTTTTTGAATTTGACTACGACAACTTCTGCCATATTTCCCTCTCTTTCGCAATGCGCAGGGCGAGCGTGAGCGCCGCCTGCGCGGGGTTTGCGTTGAATTGTATTTCCCGCTCCGCCGAAGCGGCGAAGCGCAGCGCGGCAATGGCAACGCCCGCAGGCATGCGTGCCGCAATCGTTTTGATTTCCTTCTCCCGCAGGACGGCGTACTGTCCCTGCCCCGCGGCATACATGGCGACGTCCCTTAACACAAGGCGCAGCGCGGGCAGAAAGGTGCCCTTGGGCGCATCGCCGACCTCGCGGCAGACGCGCACCATGTCCGCCTCCGTCAGAAAACGGACAGCGAGACGGAACGCCGCCCCGCCCCCTTCCAAAAGGTCCTCCGCCGCAGAGAAGATGCCGCCGCAGGCTGCCGCCGCCTCCGCGATGCCGGGGACGTCCCCGTACTTTCGCCGGAGCGCCGCGGCGATCGCCTCCTCCGGAAAGGGCGGCACGGCGATCTTATCCGCGCGCGAGAGCACCGTGGGAAGCACCGTATGCTCTGCCGTCGCGCCCGCGAGGAAATAGACGCTCTCGGGCGGTTCCTCGAGAATTTTCAGCAGCTTGTTCTGTACGAGGGGAGTGACCGTCTGGAAGGCGTCCAGCACGAACAGCTTTTTGCGCCCCTCGACGGGACGCAACGCGCTCTCGCCGATGAGGTCCGCCGCCCCGTCCGCCGTCAGCTTTGCGCCCCTGGCGGGGTAGAAGAGGCAGTCGGCATAGCTCTCCGCGGCGATGAGCTTTTGCACGCGCGAGCCCTCCGCAGCGCCGAAAAACGCCTCGGCGCAGAGGGTGAGCAGGTCCCTTAAATACCTGCCGTCCGGAAAGAGGACGAGCGTAAAGTGCGCCTGCGCGTCCCGCTGCGCGCCCGGGGCGATCGTGCGATATGCCGTTGTGGAAGAAAAGAGTTCGCGCATGTCAGTCCTCGTAGACGATGATGTTCCCCTCCGCAAGCCCGAAGGCGCTCCCGCCCGAGAGCCTGCGCACCGCCTCCTCGCTCACGACGTCCCCGGGAACAAGCAGCGGAACGCAGGGCGGGAACAGCCCGCACGCCTGTGCGCAGACATGCCCCACCGCCTGCTGCGGAGCAAGGGCGATCGTCTTGCCGCCGCCTGCCGCCCGCGCGGGGCGCACGTCCCGAACTGCCGCGCGCGGGAGACGCCCGACGAGCCGCACGAGCCTTTTCAGCTCCCGCAACCTGGTCGCGGGAGAAAGGTAGAACATGAGATAGTTTCCGTCATCAAATTCGGGATATACGCCGCGCGCCTCTAAAAAGCGCCGCGCATCGCCGCTTCTGTCGCCGAACGGAAGAACGATCTTGCTCCAATCCTGATTTTCAAGCGCTCCAAGTTCCCGCTTTGCGCGCTCCGCCGCCAACTCGATGCGTTCGTTGCGGGGAACCTTGACGGCATACTCGACGCTCGCCATGATCGGATAGGACGGGGACGTCGTACGGAAATACGCAACGCTCTCCCCGAGCAGCGCCGCCCACTTCCCCCTTGCCGAGACGACGGCGCCCTGCGTGAGGGCGGGCAGCGACTTGTGCACGCCGTCCACCCACATCTGCGCGTAGTTCGACGCGTGCATTGCCGTGCCGTGCAGGTGGGAGCCGTGCGCACCGTCGATGACCAGCGGCTTGCCCTGCGCCTGCGTGAGCGCGGCAACTTCCCCAAGGTCGGGGAAAAAGCCGTAGTAATCGGGCGAGGTGAGAAGGAGCGCGTCCGCCCTCTCCAGCGCCGCGCGCACCGCCTCCGGGGAGGGCTGCCGCGCGATGCCGCAGACAAATTGCTGCGGGACGGGGACAAGTTCCAGCTCCGCAAGCTCCGCGCCGCGCAGCACGCTGACGTGCGAGCAGACGGGCACCGCGAGCCGCCGGACGCCCCCCATTCTGAGGGCGCGCAGCATGGCGTAGACGCCGCTCGTGCTGCCGTCCGTCAAAAGAAAGCTCCTGTCCGCGCCGAGAATGCGCGCAACGTCCGCCTGCGCCGCCGCGATGACGCCCGCAGGCGCTGAGAGATTGTCCGAATAGGAGAGCTCGGTGATGTCCGCGCCCCTCTTCTTATGCCCGGGCGTATGAAAGGAAATGTGCCTTCGCCGCTGGGCGGCGAGCATGTCCGCAATGTGGCGCTTCATCAATTCTGATACTGCGCAAGCAGATAGTTGAGGAAGGAGATGCTCTCAAAGCGCAGATCGTTCTGCGCGAGCGGACCGTTGAAGAGCAGGATGAGGTTGACGTTCTCCGTCGAACGCGTCTCACCGTCCATATAATAGACCAGATCGTGCAATGTGTTGAGCCCGCCGACGTTGATGCCCGGATAGTCCGTCTCCCCCAGCTCATTCTCATAGGCGGTGTGCGTGAACACGCCGCTCTCAAATGCCGCGTCCACGGCGAGATAGTCCGTCCGAAGCTGCAGAAGGCGCGCCTTCTCGTCCGCCACGCCCTGTGCGCGCGCCTCGTCCGTGCGGTAGCGCTTGTCGCCGTCGTTGCGCGCCGTGAAGCACGCCTCGGGCGTGAGCGTGCCGTCAAAATTATCGCTCGTGCGCCAGTCGTCGCCGAAGAACTGCTTAAGGTAGCGCTCGCAGGCGTCCATATAGTACACGGTATCGTACGCGACGCCCGCGGTGGAGGCGTCGTTTGCCACCAGCCCGCTCGAAGCCATCGTATAGAGGGTGGATTGCGCCGCAACGACGGGCTTGCCCTCCTCGTCCAGCACGGTGTTGCCGTCCTTGTCCGTCTCATAGGTGGGGTTGTCCGTTACGAACAGCACGTTGCCCATGCCCGCGGAGCGGCGCACGGTATAGACGGTGCTGCCGCTGGACGAACTGTCAAAATTTTCCGCACTGACCTCAAGGATATCATAAGAAAAGACGTGCTTTGCTTTGAGATCGTCCGCAAGGTCTGTAAAGTCCGCGCCCGCCGAAAGATCGGTGTAGGCGTACACATAGTATTGCTGCGTGCTGTGCGGCCGGGTCGCCGCCATGGTAAAGAGCAGCACTAAAACGAGGATCGCTGCCAGAATGGTGCACAGGATCTTGATCCAGTCATAGGATATGAGATTGGCAAGCCGTTGCTTGGTGATGCGTGCGTCCAATGTGATCTCCTTTTTGACAAAAAGGCACGGAATGCTCCGTGCCCCGCCCTGTTATTTTTTGGGTTTCATCGTAGGGAACAGCAGCACGTCGCGGATGCTTGCGCTGTCTGTGAGCAGCATGACGAAGCGATCCACGCCCATGCCAAGTCCGCCCGTCGGGGGCATGCCGTGCTCGAGCGCGTCCAGGAAGTCCTCGTCCACCTGCGCATTCGCGCCCTGTGCACGCTTCTTTGCCGCCTGCTCCTCCATGCGCGTGCGCTGGTCGATGGGGTCGTTGAGTTCGCTGAACGCGTTACCCATCTCCATGCCGTTGATGAAGTATTCAAACCGTTCGGTCATGGTGGGATCGGTAGGCTTGCGCTTGGCAAGCGGACTGATCTCCACGGGGTAGTCGTAGATAAAGGTGGGCTGGATGAGCTTGTCCTCGACGTACGCGTCAAAGAACGCCGCGAGGATGTGCCCCTTGCTGTCCTTACCCTTTTCAAGCTCCACGCCGTGCTCCTTGGCGACGGCGCGCGCCTCCTCGTCGGACGTAACCTGAGAGAAGTCCACGCCCGAATACTTCCTGACCGCCTCGGTCATCGTCAGGCGCTCCCAGTGCGAAAGATCGATCGTGTTTCCCTGATAGGAGATCTGCAGCGTGCCGCACACCTTTTCGGCGACGGTGCGATACAGCCCCTCGATGAAGTCCATCATATACGCATAGTCGACGTACGCCTGGTACATCTCGATGGTCGTGAACTCGGGATTGTGCGAGGAATCCATGCCCTCGTTGCGGAAGATCCTGCCCACTTCGTAGACGCGCTCGAAGCCGCCGACGATGAGGCGCTTCAAATACAACTCCGTCTCGATGCGCAGGTACATGTCAATATCCAGCGCGTTGTGGTGCGTCTTGAAGGGGCGCGCGTCCGCGCCGATCTCCAGCGTCAACAACACGGGCGTCTCCACTTCCATGAAGCCGTGCCCGTCCAGATACGCCCTGATCTCGCGCAGGATCTGCGAGCGGCGCGCAAACGTCGTGCGGACCTCCTCGTTCATGATGAGGTCGGTGTGCCGCATGCGGTACTTGAGGTCGGGATTGGTCAGGCCGTTGTACTTTTCGGGCAGGGGAAGAAGCGCCTTGGAGAGCATCTCCAGGTGGGTTGCGTGGATGCTCACCTCCCCCGTCTTGGTCTGAAAGACAAAGCCGCGCACGCCGACGATATCGCCGATGTCGTAGTCCTTTTTATAGGCGAGATAGGTGTCCTCGCCCACGTCCTGGCGGGTGACGTAGATCTGAATATCCCCCTTGCCGTCGCGCACGTGAGAAAAAGACGCCTTGCCCATGATGCGGCGGGACATGAGCCGCCCCGCAATGCTCACTTCTTTTCCTTCCCACGCCGAAAAGTCACCCTTCACGTCCAGCGAGCGTGCGGTGACTTCGTACCTGGTCTTTTCGTAGGGGTTGTTGCCCTCGTCCGTAAGTTTTTTGAGTTTTTCCCGGCGGATGCGCGCCTGTTCGATGAGCTCGGCGCCGGGATCGACGGTTGTTTCTTCCATGATATCAGTTGATTTTCAGAATCTTGAGCGAATATTCGCCGTTGGGCGCCTTGACCGTGACCGTATCGCCGCGCTTTGCGCCCATGAGCGCCTGACCGACGGGGGACTCGTTGGAGATAATATTTTTCATGGGGTCGGCTTCCGTCGTGCCCATAATGGTATATTCGACGTCCTCGTCGAAATCGACGTCGTGCACCAGCACGACCGAGCCGAAATGTACGGCGGAGTTATCCGTGTTCTCCTCGATGACGACCGCGTTCTTGATCTGGAAATCCAGTTCCTCGATCGCGCGCTCGTTTGCCGCCTGCTCGTTGCGGGCGGCATCATACTCGGCATTCTCCGAGAGGTCGCCGTGGCTGCGCGCCTCGGCGATGCGCTGCACGATCTCCGCGCGCTTGACCTTCTGGAGGTATTCGAGCTTTTTGACCGCCTCATCGTACCCCTGCTGCGTCATGGGAAATTCTGCCATCTTTCTTTTAATCCTCTCTTTCTCCGCGCGGTCTCTGCCGCGGCGGGACTTCTAAAAGACGACCGTGACTCCCGTTCTGCAACGGAAATCACGGTATTCTCTCACTATCGTTCATTATACGGCATTTACACGGCTTTGTCAACCCGTTTGTGCCGACTTACACACTTTTCCGCAATTTTTCCGTGAAGCGCGCAATGCGGGTGACCGCCTCCTGCAGCTCGCGCATGCCCGTCGCGTACGAACAGCGGACGTGATAATCCCCGCACGCGCCGAAGGCGTTGCCCGGCACGACGGCGACCTGCTCTTCCTTTAAGAGCCCTTCGACAAATTCCTCGCCCGTTAAGCCCGTCGACTCCACCGAGGGGAAGGCATAGAACGCCCCGCGCGGCTCGAAACAGGTCAGCCCCAGGTCGTTAAAGGACTTGACGAGGAAGCGGCGGCGCTTATCGTACTCGGCGCGCATCTGTGCGACGGAGGCAAAGTCGTCCTGAAAGCCGCCCGAGAGCGCCGCGACTGCCGCGTGCTGGGCGATGCGGGGCGCGCAGAGCATGGTGTACTGGTGCACCTTGAGCATGGCCTTGTCCAGCGCCTCGGGCGCGCAGGCGTAGCCGATGCGCCAGCCCGTCATCGCAAACGCCTTGGAAAAGCCGCTCAGAAGCACTGTGCGCTCCTTCATGCCGGGCAGCGACGCCACCGAGCAGTGCTTGCCGCCGTAGGTGAGCTCGGCATAGATCTCGTCCGAGATGACCAAAAGATCGTACTTTTCAATGACGGGGACGATCGCCTCGAGCTGTTCGCGCGTCATGACGGCGCCCGTCGGATTGTTGGGATAGGCGAGGATGATCGCCTTGGTGCGTGGGGTGACTGCCTTCTCGATCGCCTCGGGCGTCATGATGAACCCGTTCTCCGCCTTGCAGTGCACGGGCGCAGCGACGCCGCCACACAGCGAGATGATGGGCGCGTAGGAGACGTACGCGGGGTCGGGAACGAGCACCTCGTCCCCCTCCTCGCACGTCGTGCGAAGGGCAAGATCGATGCCCTCGCTCGCGCCGACGGTGATGATGATGCGGTCGGCGGGATAGTCCGCCTGAAAGCGCTCCGCAAGATAGCGCGAGATGAGCTGCCGAAGCTCGGGAAGCCCGCGGTTGCCCGTGTAGGAGGTGTACCCCTTTTGCAGCGAGCGGATGCCCGCGCTGCGGATATCCCACGGCGTGACAAAGTCGGGCTCGCCCACGCCGAGGGAGATGGCGTTGGGCAGGGTATCGAGGATGTCAAAGTACTTGCGGATGCCGCTGGGCTTGAGCTGCCTGGCGCGCTCGGTGAGAAAATCCCTCATGCGTGTACGGGAATCCTCCGCATCTTGTCCTTGCGGACGGTCAAAGCTCCCTCGATCTTATACTTTTTGAGAATGAAGTGCGTCGCGGTGGACAGCACGCAGTCAAACGTGGAGATGCACTCCGAAACAAAGCGCGCGACCGACTTGATGGAGCCCGCCTTGACGATGACCAGAAAATCGTATGCGCCGCTCATGAGGTAGAGCGTCTTGACCTCCTCGTGCTCGGCGATCTCCTCAGCGACGCCGTCAAAGCCCGACCCGCTGCGGGGCGCGATCTTGACTTCAATGAGCGCCTCCACGCACTCGTCCTCCTCTTCGTCGAGGTTGGCGATGGCGGTGTATTTGACGATGGTGCCGCGATTCTCCATGTTGCGCACGGCGCTGCGGACTTCCGCCTCGTCCGCGCCCAGCATGACGGCGATCTGCGCCGCGTCCATGCGGCAGTCGTCCGAAAGGATATCGAGAATGTCCCGCTCCAGCTTGTTCATAGCGTGCTTTCCTCCCTTTTGCGCCCGTTTGCCGCCGACGTGCGACCGGGCTGTGTTTCCTATTATACCGCGCGCGGCTTTTCAAGTCAAATATATTTGCTTTTTTCGGGGAAATTTCGTATAATACGGGTATGTTTCGCATTTGGGCAAAGGTCATAAAGGACGGGCATATCGTCGGGCAGATGACGTACGAAAAGGAGGAGCGCTTCACCTATTCGGCGTTCTTTACCTATCTCGCGGACATCTGCGACGCGCTCGACGTCCCCACGCCCGTCCTTTTGAAGCCGCATATCTTCAACTATGCAAAATTCAACCACGTCATTTTCCGCAAGTCCGACTTCATGGAGGAGGTCCCCTTCGATCGGCTGGTGCTGGAAAACATTCTGTGAGGCAGTATGATCATTCAGGCAACGATGCGCGATCTTCCCGCGCTGGAGTCACTATATGCCGCGGCGCGCGAACGCATGCGGGCGGCGGGAAATTCTGACCAGTGGAAGGACAGCTACCCGCCCCGTACCCTCATCGAGGAGGACATTGCGCGCGGACGGCTGTATCTTGTGAAGGAGGACGAACTCCTCGGGGCGTTCGTGTTCTTTGTGGGCACGGAAGAGAACTACGCCGCCATCGACGGCATGTGGATGACGGAGAACCACGCCTACGGCGTCATCCACCGCGTGGCGAGCAGCGGGGCGCGGCGCGGCTTTCTGAAAACGGTCGTGGACTATTGCGCGCAGTTTGCAGGCGATCTGCGCATCGACACTCACCGCGACAACGCACCCATGCGCGGCGCACTCACCGCCCTCGGGTTCCGCGCGTGCGGCGTCGTCATCGTAGACGACGGGACCGAGCGCATCGCCTTCGAGCGGGTCACGGGATAGCCGTTACGCGTATTTTTTTACGCCAATCTGACTCCAAATCTACAAACAGCCGAGGGCGTCCAACGGACGCCCTCGGCTGTTCAATATGGTTGAGTATGAGTGATCCAGGTTTCATTGCCGCTTGCGCAACACGCGCTCCCGACAAAAAGTCCATAATTAGTATACTTTAATATTTTATAAATGTCAAGTAATCCTAATATAATAGTATATAAATTATAGACGTTTGTGGGGGAAGTCAATGTTAAACGAACGGATCAGGGAATTACGGCGGGCGTTCGGATTGAGTCAGGTGGAGCTTGCAGGCGCAATGAATGTGAGCAAGCAGTGCGTCTCCAACTGGGAAAACGACAACGTGCAGCCCTCCATTGATATGCTTGTCAAGCTTGCAGATTACTTCCGCGTCACGACGGACTATCTGTTGTGCCGCGACGAAAAGGACGCGCTTGACTTAAGCGGGCTCTCCGAGCGGGAGCGCGCGCATCTCAAGCTGCTCGTCGTGGATTTGTTAAATAAATCGTAACCGACGGACGATGGACAAACTACTTGAAAACACTGCTTTGCGAGGCGGCGCTCCTTTAGGAGCGCCGCCTCGCCCTTACAATGCGCCCGTTGCTCTGTTCCGTCTCGCCCCGCAGCGCCCCTTTCATGCGTAAATTCCGGCGCGCTGCGCAAACTGTAGGCATGAAACTGACGACCATCTTTTTGAGCGCGGTGCTGATCGCCTACGGGTTGGGCGCGTGCCTGTATGCGCTCACGGGCATCGACCTGCTCTTCCTCCTCACGGCGGGAAACGCCGTCATCTACCGCTCTCTGCTGTCCCTTGCGGGCGTTGCGGCACTGTGGCTTGTGTTCTGGCTGGTCGCCTTCCGCCCGACGCGCGACCTGCGCTGACGCGCTTTCCCGCCCCGGCGCGGCGCAAAAAGGCGACGCAAGCCCCGTTTGCTGCGTCTCGCGCACGCGCGTGAGAAAATCGGCGCATCCCGTCATAAAAATTGTTGACGGCGGCGACAAAATTTGCTATCATAGGACGCACGGAAGGTTTTCGGTCAACACTTCCGAATAAAAAAACCGAGGTTTTTTCATGTTCAAGGAAATTTTCACCACCAAGCGCATCTGCCGCGCGGGCGTCATCGCCGCGCTGTACGTCGCGCTCTGCTATGCGTTCATGCCCGTCGCCTACGGCGGCATTCTGCAGATCCGCCCCGCCGAGGCGCTGTGCGTCCTGCCCCTCTTCTTCCCCGAGGCAGTCCCCGCGCTCTATATCGGATGTATGCTGGCAAACCTGACCTCCCCCATGCTCATCTATGACGTGTTCATCGGCTCGCTTGCGACGCTCATTGCCGCGATGCTGACGGCGATCGTGGGGTATCTCATGCGCAACAGGGACACCGTCGTCGCGCACGTCGCCAAGATCGGCATCGGCGGCTTTTTCCCCGTCGTCGCGAACGCGTTCATCATCCCGCTCGTCATCGTCTTTTTGTGCGGCGACCTCTCCGCGACCGAGATTCTGGGCTGGGGCGAGAGCACCGTCACCTTTGCATACTGGGCAAACTGCATCTCGCTGCTCATCACCGAGGCGGTGTGGGTGTACGCGCTGGGCACGCCCGTCTACCTCTTTGTGCTCAGGATGCGCAAGCGGGGCGTGAGCGTGTTTCTGGACGGCAAAAAGAAACCGACCCAAAAGACGCAGCCCAAGCAGGCGTAATGTTTGATAAGAGAATTCAGCGTCCCTCCGACCGAGAGGGACGCTTTTTTACCCTGCGAGGTAATATTTTTTGCATTTATAGTTTCGGGATGTCTTTTTACAGGGCTCCCCTGAACCGAAGGTTTAGGGGAGCTGGCGCCGAAGGCGTCTGAAGGGTATGTCCCCTCCGCCCCTGCGGTAATTCTGCCGTTCAGAGCAGTGCGGGCAGCCGGCGAAGGTCGGAGACGATCGCCTTGACGCGCACCCCCTGCGGCAGTTCTTCGGCACGGCGGTTGAACCAGATGCAGTCCATGCCGACGGCGTTCGCGCCGACAATATCCGAGCGCACCGAGTCGCCGATCATCAGGCACCTGTCCGCCGTCGTTTGCAGCTCGTCCAGCATCATGCAAAAGAACGCGGCATCCGGCTTGATGCAGCCCATGTCCTCGGAGACAAACACGCGGTAAAAGCGCGGGCGCAGCACGGACAGCCGCCCCGCCTGCATGTCCGAGAGGCCGTTGGTCGCGATGCACAGCTTGTAGCGCGGCGCGAGGGCATCCAGCGCCTCCAGTGCGCCGTCCACGGGGTGCGCGGCGAGAGCGAGCGCCGCTGAAAAGGTGCGCGCGGCGGCGGCGCGACCGCTGCCGAGGGCGTACGTCCTGTCCATGTAGTCCACAATGCCGCGGACGTGCTCGTGATAGAGCACATGATAGCGGGCGCGCAGTTCGGGCAGGTGGACATCGAGAAGCCCGAGGTCCACCCAGTTTTGCGCCGAAAAACGCCAGCAATCCTCGATCACGTCCTCGGTGTATGAAACGCGCGCCGCATCGAACGCCGCACGGAAGGCGCGCTTCTCGTCCAGGTCGAAGTCAATGACGGTGTGATCGGCGTCAAAGATGAGATAGTCGTACTGCGCCATGCTTACCAGTCCTGCTTTTTGAGCGACTTGTCCTTGATGTCGTCGTAATAGGAAAAGTACGCCGCCTTCCAGGCCTCGGGAGTGAGGGCGGCATTCGCGCGGTCGGCGCCCTCCTGCGCGGCGAGGTACTCCATCAGCTCCTCGGGCGTGAAATCCCCCTCGCTGATCTCGCTGTCATATTTTTCAAAGAGTTTCATCAGATCGTATTCGGACACCTTGTCCTCCTTATGCCCATGCGGGGAAAGTTATCCCCAACGATTTTGGGGATAAGTGGATAACATTATCGAAAACAGTTGTGTTCAGGGTCGTACACGGCGCCGATGGACGCGAGCCGCGCTTCCAGATCGGCGCGGTCAAGGTCGAGATCGTCGCAGAGGTCGTCGAGCGAGGCGTAGTCGTCGCGCAGTTTCATGTTGACAAAGCTGAGCAGCATGGCAGGGTCTTGCGGAATCATGCTCCTATTATAGCATAAACGCGGGCAAAAGGCAACGGCAAGCGGCATTCACTTGACAATTTCACGCGGCGGGGATATAATGGGAAACAGATGACAACCAATGATTGGGAGAAAAACATGAAACGCGACCTGGATGAAGAATTGATCACCGCGTGGGTGCAACTGACCGGGATTTTGAAAAACACGCGCATCACAAAGGGGCTTGTCTATAACGAGTCCATTGTCATGCTTGTCGCGTACAGACAATACCTAATAGACGGCGAGGGAATCGTGTCGTTCAAAGAGCTGGTGCGAGAGACGCGCATGCTGAAATCACTCGTCAATCGCACGATCGATTCGCTCGTTAAAAAGAACATGCTGATGCGCTGCGAAGGCAAAGACAAGCGGACGACGTTTGTCAAGCTCATTCCCGAGAACCTGGGAGCATATCTTGCGGTGCATCAGGAGTCGCTGACGCTGGCGCGCAATGTGCGGGAACTCATCGGGGACGAGGACGCGGAGGCATTTATCCGCATTTCACAGAAGATCACGGCACACTATGAGGGGTGACAGGTTTGCGGCGGAAGCGCTGCGATATGCTCCAAAGCAATTTTTTTAATAATTATTATATAATGATGAACCCCGTGCGCGGAGCAATGCTCTGCGCACGGGGCTTTTTCGATCTTTTCGTTCCTTCGGGAGACCCCTCATCAGTCACCCTTGGTGACAGCTGTCTCGCGCAAGTGGACCTTGCGCTTCGGTCAGCGATTTTGCGCTGCAAATGCAAAATCGCTAAGCTCATGTGCGCGCAGAAGCCGCACTGCGGCTGTCTGCATGACGCACACATTCGCCCCCAAGGGGAAGCCTTGAGAAGCAATAAACAGAAGAACGGCAGACGTAAGTCTGCCGTTCTCCTGAACATATTTGGGTGATGGGTAAATTTTTATGATCGATCGGGTTGCTGCGGCGTTATGTCAGACGCCGCAGCGCTCCGTTCGAAACATGGTATCTTGTAAGTATATACTTACAACTTTTTGCACGCGCAGGCTGAGACCACATGGAAGATATTCCAAGAAAATCATCAAACCAAACGCACATGCAGTTCAAGCATTACGCTCGAATGTTGATCGTAGCGGATTGTGCAGTAACTGCATCAACACCCATGTAAACGACCATCTCGGTGACATCAGCGTTCACCGTGAACGTCTTCGTTGCCGTGAAGGTTGCCGCACCGGTCACATCCGCAGCTGCATTCCACCAGGAATAGGACACCGTCAGGGTCTTGCCGTCATCGCTCAGGGATGCCGTCGCAGTCAGCGTATAACCGACCTTCGTGCCATTGCTGTTCGCAATGAAGGTGCCTGCAGCATTGCCGCTTACGTCAGCAGAAGCCGTAAAGCCGCTCTTGATCCCGCCCAGGAGATAATTGTTACCCTGGAAGAAAAGGGAAGCATCAGCCTGCTGATTCGTAAAGACGCGTGTCACGATACCGGTCCAATCGGCAGCCTGCGTTTCAGCAGAAACTTTGACAGTCATGGAAAGGGACATACCCTTCGTAAGCGTCCAATGATAACCTGCAGCCTCAGCAGAAGTCCAGCCGGCGTTCAAATCAGCAAGTTCTTCCGCTGTAAGCACCTGCTCACGAATTCCATTCCAAACTGCAAGCGGCTTGCCGTCTGCGCCGAGGCACTGGCTCGTCTTGGAATCCCATTCGCCTTTGCCAACGAAGATGTAACCATCCTCGACAACGAACTGCATGCACTTATCGCAGAAGCGGCCGACATAGGTCAGATCCTGATCCTCACGATAGACCGCATAGAGAGGCGTCACGAAGTCGTGATCATCGGTTGCAGGCTTGGAAGCAACGAAGCTGTACTTGATGGTCTGCATGACAGCCGCAGCTTCCTCATCGACAATGCCCTTGTCTGCCTCAGCATAGTAGGTGACAACATACTTGCCGGAACGGCCGCAGTTCTCAACGATCTCGCACCAGACGGTGTAGCCGGACGTAGCGTCTTTAAGCGACTCAATTACTTTTGCCTCATTGATCGCAGGGATATCAGCAGACGTTGTTGCCTTGCAGTCTCCGTTCGAACACTCGAGCGCCAGCGTACCAGTCGCATCCCAAGTTGCATTGACCGTGTTCACCGTATCAACAACCCAGGTATGGCCTTCCGCCTTGATCGCTTTCGTCTTGGTGCCGTCGCAGAACGAGCAGGTATAGGTGATTTCGCCATTCGTCGTGCAGGTGACAGGCGTGGTGACCTCGCCCTCATCCCAGGTATGCGTACGAACGGTGACGACAGTGATCGTCTCCTTGCAGAGCTTGCAGGCAAAGCTGCCCTCGCCCTTCGTGCCGCCCGTACCGGTCGATTCGTCGTAGCCTTCGCAGGACGCCTTGTTGTCGCCTTCGACGACGCCCTTGTCCGCAAATTTAACGATATCGACTTCCTGTCCTTCAAGAACAAGATCTTCGGTGATCGTCATATGATAGACATTGGCGTTTGCGATGCGGACCGTGACAGGCAACTTGCCGTCCTTGTCATACTTCGTCAGAGCATCCGTGATCGCATTATCCGTCTGTTTGACAACTTCCGTGATCTTATAGACGTAGTAGCCGGTCGCGTTCGCATCTTCCTTCTTGTCGGCGCAGGTGATCTTCTCTTCGGTCACAGTTGCCTTGACCACGCCTTCCACATTCAAATCGCATTTATCGCGGCCGCAGGTAATCGTGATCGTGTACTCACCTTCGGTCCCGGTCGCCGCCATTGCGAACTGATAGTCATGTCCAAGCGCAGGGATCTCCATGCTGACACCCTCTGCACCGCAGTACAAGCAGTCACCGGTCGCAGTGCCGGGCGCCGTGCAGCTGCCCTCGCTGACCTCGTAGTCCACACCTTCCTCGCCGGACATATCGATGTCGTGCGTACGGTAGATGAACACAGGCTGCTCATCGCCGCACAATGCGCAGGTGTACCATGCTTCACCGACGGTAGGAGCGGTCGGATCGCAGGTTGCATCGTGACCTTCCTGAAGGCGGATGTAATCGCCGTACTTGGTTGCGTCGATGTAGCCACGGCCTGCCTCGTAGCCCTTGTAGGAGCTGAGGTCGGTACTCGTATAGAGAGAGTTGATGTAGACGGGCTGCTTCTTCGCATCGCCGTCTGCGTAGTACAGGACGTGAGGCATACGATCCGCATCGACAGTGACTTCTGCCTTGATGTCGTCCTTCTCGTAGGTGTAGGTGATAGAACCGAGCGCTTCGCAGGTGGAGGCTTCGGAGTCCGTCACTTTCAGGTAGGGACTAAGCTGTTCAGCCGACTTATCGGTGAACGCGCCGTCCTCTTCGCCGGCGATCCAAGGCGTAGCGCCGCCTTCGAGCGCGGTCTCTTCCTTGCAGATGGAGCACTCGCCGGACAGGGTAAACAGATAGCTGCCGTCCGCCTGCTTCTCCGCCGTGAGCTTCCACTCCCAGTCGTGCGCGCCCGCGTTGTCGAGGCCGGAAGAAGGAATATACGCTTGGCAGACGTTACACCAGGTGCTGAGCTGCGTGTAGCAGTCGTTGGGAGCAGACTCACCTCTGATGTTCTGGGTGTTGTCCTTATCGTAATCGTGCTCGCTGTACGTTCTGACGGGCTGACGAACGCCGCCGTCCGCATCGACATAAACGCTGTCGGCAACGGTTCCGTCCGCATTGAAGCCGCACGTAGGATCGTCGCAGTAGAAGTAGCCGAGGCCGGTAACGTTGCCCGTGCAGGAAGATTCGTAATCGGTATACTCGGTAAAGTATTCGGGGAATCTATGCGCGTCGACCTTGTCTGCATACTCAGCGATATTGGGGAAAGACTTATCCCGCACATTCTGATAATAATATGAAGAGAGAGGCTTGCCGCCGACCATGTGCTCGCTTTCAGGCGTGTTGAACTCGATCGTGATCGTCTGCGCAGCGACATCGTCCAATTCACCGTCGCCGTCAACATCGAACCGGAACGCGGGAACGGTGTAAACGAATTCTTCCGTGCCGTCCGTAGAGGTGCAGAAGATCTTCTTGTTGGTCACTTCGTGTTCATAGACATCCGCAACAACGCCCGTGTCCGTCGTGCCGTCTGCAACGTGCAGCTCGGGCAGCGTCTCTTCGATGTACGTGTTGCAGTAAACGCAGGTACCGCCGATTTCGGGCGCCACAAGATAGGTATCGCTTGCAAGGATCTCCTCCTGATTGAGAAGCTCCCAATTGAGGGACTTGTGACCCTGAGGCTCAACAGCACCAAGATACTCTCTCGCGCCGTCGCTGTGATGTTCGTCTTCCTTGCAGTTATCACCAGCGGTGCAGAGAGAACCGTCCTCATGATACAGGCGCGTGCAGCGATGCACCTCGAAGCCGCCGTCCGTGCAAAGGTACTGACCTTCGACTGCAGAGAGGTAAATTTCGCTCCAAGCATGACCGTAGCCGGCAGCCTGATCGGTATTGCCCGCGATCGTAGCATCATAGACCTTGTTCGCCTCATCCACGAAGCGGCAGGCAGGGCAGACAGGCGCAGTGTAGCCGTTCTCTTCGCAGGTTGCGGCAACATGGGTACCCTGAACCATCGTCTTCTCATCGTGAATGGGATCGACGTTGACAAGCAGCTCGGAGTGACCGGAGTGACTGGAGTCACCCGTGCCGCCTCCGCAGCAATCATACACAACGAGGTATGTAGCCTTCGAGGTCCGAGTGTGCATTCCGTTCACACCCGCAATCTCGGTGATCGTGTACTTGCCGTCAGCATACATCTGCTTGTGGTCGCAGGAAGCGCCTTCGGGAAGCTCACCCGGATCCACGGTAGGAAGCGTGATCTCGGTGGGCTCTCTGTCATCGGTGTAATTGATGATGATCTTGGTCTGATCCTCGCTCAATTCAACGGATGCGACAGCAGACATCTCGAACTCTTCAGCAAGAGGGAAAGAGTCCGTCGTATCATCCGTATAGGTGATGACAAGACTGCCGTCGACGACCTCGACCTTGGTGATGCCGCGGCCGGGTTTGCCGGGTTCGCCGGGTTTGCCCTGTTCGCCGGGTTTGCCCTGTTCGCCCTGTTCGCCTTGAGGGCCCTGAGGTCCCATAGCGCCCTCCAAGATCTCAATGGAGTCGTCGCTATAGGTGATCACAATTTGTCCATCTGCATTGACAGTAAAGGACTTGACGACCTTTTCGCTGCCCGAGCACGCGGTGAACGCAAATGCGGCACCGATCATGCAACAAACAACGCAAAGGATCATCAGAACTTTGACTGCAAGCTTTCTGACTCTTTGAACCATTGTCTTTTCTCCTTATTATTATAGTTCCTTAAAATTTGCTTTTTTGTGCCTGCTTTTTGTTACTTCATGTACTTGTGTCAATCATTGTTCCTATCACCCTCCCAAAAGATTGCCGCCGATCGTGCCGGGAAAAAGTCATGCAAAAATACGCAAAAACCTTTCCGCGCGGCATGTGCCGGCGAAAGTCCTTTTGTAAGCACCATTATAACGCAATCTGTGATAGCTGTCAACTGTTTTTTTCATTTTTTTCTTGCTAATTTTAGGCAAAAAAGTCGCCTTTTCGGGAGAACGTCCCCGCTCTTTTTGCCAAAAGAACCACAAAATTTTGTGGTCGCAGAAGGCCTCGGCAACTACTTGTAGCGCGCGCGGGGTGTTCAAAATGATCAAATTGCGCGCTCTCACCGCTGAAACTTTCACAAAAAAATTTGCGCGAGGCGGGAAGTTTTCCCCAAAAAACGGCAGGTTATCCCCAATTGCGGCGCTTTTTCCCCACTGCGAGGGCGCCTTCCCCCTGCCCCCCCTGCGTAAGGGGTGAGGCGTGCGTTATGCGCAGCAGCACGGTGTGCTGTGCGCGCATGCCGAACTTAGAAATCGCCATTTTCAGCGGCAATCCACCTCTTGGCAGCGCCAAGAGGTGGATTGCCGCAGGCAAGACAGGAGGGTCGCCCCTTCCGCCCCTGCGGGGCACCGTCCTGGCGGTGTCCCGCTGTTGTAACCCTTCCGTCTCGCTATCGCTCGACACCTCCCCTGAAAATTCTTCAAATTTTCAGGGGAGGCAAGAGGCACTCATTTCAGGGGAAGCATGGAGGCACTTGTTTCAGGGGAGGCTGAATATCGTGCGCCTGCCGAAGGGCAGCGGCGAAGTTTTCGGACAAAGAAAAGACGCGGGCTGCAACTTGCAACTCGCGTCCGTGTCTGAAAGGCGGCAACTACCTATCCTCCCAGGTCGTTAGACCAAGTACTTTGGGCGTAAGAGAGCTTAACTTCTGTGTTCGGAATGGGAACAGGTGGATCCTCTCTG
>CALVLM010000019.1:0-33860 GCA_944338075.1 Candidatus Gallimonas intestinigallinarum
CTCGACTTCTTCACGCCGGGGATCTGTCCCTTGTACGCGAGTTCTCTGAAGCAGATACGGCAGATCCCGTACTTGCGCAGCACCGCGTGCGGTCTGCCGCAAATCGAGCAGCGGGTGTACGCTCTCGTGGAGAACTTGGGCGTCTTTTGCTGTTTATTGATCATTGACTTCTTTGCCATATCCGTACTCCTTACTTCTTGAAGGGCATGCCGAGCAGTCTTAACAGCTCTCTTGCCTCTTCATCCGTCTGTGCCGTGGTCACGATGCAGACATCCATGCCTCTGATCTTCTCGACCTGATCGTAGGTGATCTCGGGGAAGATGAGCTGCTCCTTGAGCCCGAGCGAATAGTTGCCCCTGCCGTCGAACGCCTTATCCGAAACGCCGCGGAAGTCGCGGACGCGGGGAAGCGCGATGGAGACCAGCTTATCAAAGAAATCGTACATTCTGCCGCCGCGCAGCGTCACCTTGAGGCCGATGTTCATGCCCTCTCTGACCTTGAAGTTTGCAACCGACTTGGTCGCCTTGCGGTAGATGGGCTTCTGACCGGTGATGAGCTTGAGCTCGTTCTCGGTGATCTGCATGGACTTCTGATTGTCCTTGATATCGCCAAGACCGGTGTTGATGACGATCTTCTCGATCTTGGGGACCTGCATGACCGACTTGTACCCGAACTTCTTCATGAGTGCGGGGACGACTTCGGTATCGTAATAGACCTTGACTCTGTTGACGGTTCTCTCAGCCGTGGTCGCAGCGGGTGCTGCTTTCTTCTTTTCTGCCATGACTTAATTCCTCCGCCTCAATTCTCTTCGCCCGCGGGCGCGGTCTCTTCTGCCTTCTTGCTGCGCTTTCTGGTGCGCTTCTTGGGCGCTTCCTCTTCCGCCGCAGCGGCTGCCTTCGTCTTCTTGACGTATGCCTTGTCGAGGGACGCGCCGCACTTCTTGCAGACGCGGACCTTCTTACCGTCGATCACCGTGTGTGCGACGCGGGTCGCCTTGCCGCACTTGTCGCAGACAACTTCGACGTTGGAGACGTCGATCGCGCCCTCCTCGGTGACGATGCGGCTGGTATCGGTCGCCTTTCTCGCCTTCTCGTGCTTGTGCACGATGTTGACGCCTTCGACGATGACCTTGCCGGCATCGGGATAGGTCTTTAAGACCTTGCCCTGCTTGCCCTTGTATTTGCCCGTAAGAACGAGCACGGTATCATTGACTTTTACGTTCATATCGGCTCCTCCTTACAGCACCTCGGGAGCAAGGGAGATGATCCTCATGTAATCCTTCTCTCTCAGCTCACGCGCGATGGGTCCAAAGATACGGGTGCCCTTGGGCTGCTTCTGGCTGTCGATGATGACTGCCGCGTTGTCGTCGAAACGGATATACGTCCCGTCCTGACGGCGGATGCCCTTGGCGCTCCTGACGATGACCGCCTTGACGACGTCGCCCTTCTTGACTGCGCCGCCGGGCGTTGCGGTCTTGACGGATGCGACGATGACGTCGCCGATATTGCCGCTCCTTCTGAAGGAGCCGCCGAGCACGCGGATGCACATGAGCTCTTTTGCGCCCGAGTTGTCCGCTGCCTTAAGTCTCGTTTGAGGTTGAATCATTTCTGCTTTCCTCCGTCATTACTTCGCCTTTTCGACGATCTCGGCGACGCGCCAGTTCTTGTCCTTGCTGAGCTTGCGCGTTTCCACGATACGGACGGTATCGCCGATGCCGCACTCATTCGCCTCGTCGTGCGCCTTGAAGCGGCGGGTATAGGTGATCGTCTTTTTATAGACGGGATGTTTTCTCTTCTCGGAGACCATGACGACGACCGTCTTATCCATCTTATCGGAGACGACGATGCCGACGATTTCCTTTCTCAGATTTCTTTCCATACTGTCCTCCTCACTTCGCCTGACGCGCACGGATCTCCGTGTTGACGCGCGCGATATCGCGCTTGCACGTTCTGATCGAGACGGGGTTTTCCAGCTGTCCCGATGCATGGCGGAAGCGAAGGTTGAAGAGCTCGCTCTTCAGATCCTGCAGCTTCTGCGTGAGTTCAGCGTCGGTCATATTGTGAAATTCGTTCCCTTTCATCAGACTTCACCGCCTTCTGCTTGATTCTCGGCGTCATCCGCCTTCTTGATAAACTTGCACTTGACGGGCAGCTTGTGTGCAGCCAGGCGCATTGCCTCGCGCGCCGTCTCTTCGGGCACGCCCGCCATTTCAAACATGACTCTGCCCGGCTTTACGGGTGCGACCCAGTACTCGACGCCGCCCTTACCGGAACCCATACGGGCTTCTGCGGGGTGACGGGTGATGGGCTTGTGGGGGAAGATATCGATCCAGACTTTACCGCCGCGCTTGATGAAACGGGTCATTGCGATACGCGCAGCCTCGATCTGGTTGGACTTGATCCAGCCCTGCTCTTCCGCAACGAGGCCGTACTCGCCGTACGCGATGAAGTTGCCCTTCTGCGCGCTGCCCTTCATGTTGGGGCGGTGCTGCTTTCTTCTCTTGACTCTCTTGGGGATTAACATTATCTGCCTCCTTCCGCCTTCTTTGCGGCTTTCAGGACTTCACCCTTGTAGATCCAGCACTTGACGCCGATCATGCCGAACGTCGTGTGCGCTTCCGCAAAGCCGTAATCGATGTCGGCACGGAGCGTCTGAAGGGGAATGCTGCCCTCGTGGTAGTGCTCGCAGCCCGCGATCTCGCGTCCGTCGAGACGGCCGCTGACCTGCATCTTGACGCCCTTGACGCCTGCGCGCATCGTCCTGCCGATCGCCTGCTTCAAAGCACGGCGGAATGCCATACGCTTTTCAAGCTGAGCCGCGACGCTCTCCGCAACCAGCTGTGCGTCTGCGTCGGGCTTGCGGACCTCGGTGATGTTGATGCCGATCTGCTTGCCCTTCGTGAGCTTTGCAAGATCTTTCTTGATGACTTCGATCTCGCTGCCCGCCTTGCCGATGAGCACGCCGGGACGGCCCGTGTAGATGGTGACGTTGATCCTGCCTGCCGCGCGCTCGATGAGGATGCGCGAAACTGCGGCGGCATAGTACTTCTTCTTCAGGAAGGTGCGGATGGTGTGATCTTCCTTGAGGTACGCTGCGAATTCCTTCTTATCGGCATACCACTGCGTATCCCAACCCTTGATGACACCTACTCTAAGACCATGAGGATTGACTTTCTGACCCATGTTAGATTTCTCCCTCCGCTTTCTTGACGTCCAGAATGACCGTGATGTGGCTCGTTCTCTTGAGGATCGCGTGTCCTCTGCCCTTGGAAACGGGCTGCATTCTCTTGAGCATCATACCGCCGTTTGCATAGCACTCGGCGACGTACAGATCGCCCCTGTCCATGCCCTGGTTGTGCTCTGCGTTCGCAACTGCGCTCATCAGCACCTTCTTGGTGGGCGCTGCGCCGCCGTTGACGCAATTCTCGAGGATCGCCTGTGCCTCTCTCACGCTCTTGCCGCGGATGAGATCGAGCACCGTGCGCACCTTGTAGGGAGAAACGCGAACATACTTTGCGACGGCGTAAGGACGCTTTTCTCTCTTTTCCTCGACGCGCGCCGCCTTCTTCTTCATATTCGTCGCCATATTTCGTCTCCTTACTTCTTACCGGGCGCGCTCGTCTTGGCTGCGTGCCCCTTGAACGTTCTCGTGGGCGCGAACTCGCCGAGCTTGCAGCCCACCATGTCCTCCGTCACATAGACCGGAACGTGCTTGCGTCCGTCATAGACGGCGATCGTGTGACCGACCATTTGGGGGAAGATCGTCGATGCTCTCGACCAGGTCTTTAACACCTTCTTCTCGTTTGCCTCGTTCATCGCCTCGATGCGTGCAAGCAGCTTCGCTTCGACGTAAGGCCCTTTCTTAACGCTTCTCGACATGATTGCTTCCTCCCTTAATTGATCCTCTTCAGGATGAACTTGCTCGTCGGATTCTTCTTCTTTCTCGTCTTGTAACCGAGAGCGGGCTTGCCCCAAGGCGTCTGAGGACCTGCGTGACCGACAGGCGACTTGCCTTCACCACCGCCGTGAGGGTGATCGTTGGGGTTCATGACCGAACCGCGGACCGTGGGACGGACACCGAGGTGACGGGTCTTGCCGGCCTTGCCGACGCTGATGATCTCGTGCTCGAGGTTGCCGACCTGACCGATGGTCGCGCGGCACACCGCGGGGATGAGACGCATCTCGCCCGAAGGCATCTTGATGGTCGCATAGTCGCCCTCGCGCGCCATGATCTGCGCGGAGATGCCCGCGCTTCTCGCGACCTGACCGCCGCGGCCGGGCTTCATCTCGATGTTGTGGATGGTCGTACCGACGGGGATGTCCGAAAGGGGCAGGGCGTTGCCGACTTTGATGTCTGCGCCCGCGCCGCTCATGACCTTGTCGCCGACGTTAAGACCGACGGGCGCTAAGATATAGCGCTTTTCGCCGTCCGCGTACGCCAGGAGCGCGATATACGCGCTGCGGTTGGGATCGTACTGGATGCTCTTCACCGTTGCGGGGATGCCGTCCTTGTTGCGCTTGAAGTCGATGATGCGGTACTTTCTCTTGTTGCCGCCGCCGATGTGACGGACGGTGATCTTGCCCGCGTTGTTTCTGCCGCCCGACTTACGCTGATCCTCAAGGAGTGCTCTTTCGGGCTTCTGCTTGGAGATCTCACCGTAAACGGGGACCGTCATCTGACGGCGCGCGGGAGAGGTGGGTTTATATCTCTTGACTGCCATTTTCCTATCCTCCGCTGTTACGATAACGAGTTGAAGAACTCGATGGGCTTGCTGTCCTCAGCGAGCTGGATGATCGCCTTCTTGGTCGCAGGCGTGTAGCCGCTGTTTCTGCCCATTCTCTTGAGCTTGCCGCGGCAGGTGACCGTGTTGACGTAGTCCACCTTGACGCCGAACATCTGCTCGACCGCGATCTTGATCTGCGTCTTGTTTGCCGACTTCGCGACGACGAAGGTGTACTTCTTGCCGTAGGTCCTTCTGTCCGTCTTGGTATCAGCGACTTCCTGAATGCCGTCATACCCCTTCTCGGTGAGGACGGGCTTTAAGATGATATCCTCGGGTAACATTATGCGTACACCTCCTCGAGTTTCTTGACCGAACCCTTCGTGAGCACGACGACGGCGTTTGCAACGATTTCATAGGTGTTGATCTCGTTGACGGAGATCGTCGTGAGGGTGGGCAGGTTGCGCGCTGCGAGGATGACGTTCTCGTCGTTCTCGTCCATGACGACGACGGTGCGCTTCTCCAGCTTGAGCGCCTTGCGGAACGCCTCCATCTCCTTGGTCTTGGGCGCGCTGACCTTGAGCTCGTCCACGACGAGCAGTTCGCCGTCCGCGACCTTCTTGGAGAGCGCGGAGACAAGTGCGCCGCGCTTTGCAGTCGCGTTCATCTTCTTGGAGAAGTCGCGGCTCTTGGGTGCGAACACGACGCCGCCCTTCGTCCACTGGGGTGCGCGGATGGAACCCTGACGCGCACGGCCGGTGCCCTTCTGTCTCCAGGGCTTCGCGCCGCCGCCGCGGACTTCCGTGCGGGTGAGCGTGGACTTCGTACCCTGTCTCTGGTTGCAAAGATAGGTGACGACCGCCTGGTGGATGAGGGGCTCGTTATAGTCGACGCCGAACACGTTATCGGAAAGCTCGAGCGTTTCGACTTCCTCTCCCTTCATGTTGTATACTTTCACGTTTGCCATGACCGTTCTCCTTATGCCTTGACGCTCGTCTTCAGCGTGACGACGCTGCCCTTGACCCCGGGGATGGCGCCCTTGACGAGGATGCAGTTTCTTGCGACATCCACGCGGACGACTTCGAGGTTCTGGATGGTGACGTTCTCGACACCGTACTGACCTGCGAGGTGCTTGTGCTTGAACACGCGGGAAGGCGTGCTGTTCGCGCCCATGGAACCGGGCTCCCTGTGCACAGGGCCGACGCCGTGCGTTTCCTTGAGGCGGTGCTGGTTCCAGCGCTTGATGACGCCCGTGTAGCCGTGGCCCTTGGTGACGCCGGAAGCGTCCACCTTGTCGCCTGCGGCAAAGACGTCCGCCTTGACTTCGTCGCCCACGCTGTAGCCCTCCGTGCTGTCCACGCGGACTTCCTTGAGGACCTTGCAGGGGCTGACGCCTGCCTTCTTGAACTGACCGAGGTCGGGCTTGTTGAGCGCCTTCTCCTTGGCGGGAAGGAAGCCGAGCTTTAATGCCGTGTAGCCGTCCGTCTCGACCGTCTTGACCTGCACGATGGGGCAGGGACCTGCCTCGATGACCGTGACGGGGATAACTCTCCCGTCCTCCGCAAAGATCTGGGTCATACCCACCTTGCGGCCGATGATTGCTTTACCCATTTTGTAAAGTTCACTCCTTTTTCTTTATTTTCCGATACCTTAGATTTTAATAAAGTATCCGGTATTACAGCTTGACCTTGATGTCAACGCCTGCGGGCAGGTGAATGCTGTCCAGCAGCTTGGCGTTGGGCGAGTAGATGTCGATGATGCGCTTGTAGGTACGCAGCTCGAACTGCTCGCGGGAGTCCTTGTCCTTGTGAGGGCTCCTCAAAATGGTGACGATCTCGCGCTCCGTGGGAAGCGGGATGGGACCGGAGATCTTCGCGCCGCCCTTCTGCATCGTCTCAACGATGCGGCTTGCAGCCTGATCTACCAGCTCGTGATCGTACGCCGAAAGTTTGATCCTGATCTTCTGACTTGCCATTGCTTACTCCTTCCTTTTTATACTAACTTGGATTTTGCTTGTCAACGCCTCCGTGCGTATCGAGGACCCCCATGAAAAAAACACGCGTGTTTTGCGGTGTTTTCTCGCAAAAGCCTTCGGTTAGTCGCAGGAGTCTCGCTCCCACATTTGTCCGCGGAAATTATCTGCCGAGGGGCTTTCTCGCCTCGATTTTTCAGTAACTTCCCGCATCAACCCTATACGCGTCGGCGCGGCAAAAGACCTGCCGCTTTGACACAGCTCGTCTAATATACCATCTTTTGCAAACGAAGTCAACTGTTTGAACACATTTTTTTGAAGAAAATTTGCTTTTTTTCGGCAAAATTTTTTGCGCTACAAGATATGGCGATTGTTCCCCCTTTGCTTACAAAATATACTCACTTCTTATACCTTATAATATATATGCGGCGAAATGCGCGCAATCGTTTGACAATGCCCCGCCCTCGGGGTACAATAATGCCATGACGTATTACCGCAGAAAATTTGCGCAGTACCCCGTGTATGAATGGCTGGAGATCGGCGTTCTACTATGCCTTGCGGGCGGGTTCATGGACGCATACACCTACGTGACGCGGGGCGGCGTGTTTGCCAACGCGCAGACGGCAAACCTCATCTTAATGTCCGTCGGACTCGCCACGGGCGGCGGGCTGAATGCGCTGCGCTATCTGGTGTCCATCTTCCTCTTTTTCTGCGGCGTATTCCTCTCCGAGCTATTCATCCACCTCGGCAGGAAAAATAGCAGCGACTTCCGCGCACACGGGCTGGTGCTCATCGGGGAGATCATTGTGCTCGCCGTCGTCGGCGCACTGCCCGCCGAGACGCCGGACATGCTCGTCAACGCCCTCGTCTCCTTTGTGGCGGCGCTGCAATTTGACAACTTCCGCAAGCTCGAGGGCAACGCGTTCGCGACGGCATTCTGCACGGGAAACCTGCGCGCCGCGACGCAGAACCTTTTTTATGCGACCGTGGAAAGGAAGAAGGGCGCGCTGCAGGTGGCGGGCAAATACTTTGCCTGCATCCTCGCCTTTGTCGCGGGCGTGCTGGCGGGTTACTTTGCCTCGCTTGCCATGGGCGGCTATTCCATCTTCCTTGCCGCGGTCATCCTCGCCGTGGCCGCGGCAGGCATCTACTTCGGAGCGTCCGTCCGCAGGCGGCGCGTGCGCATCCGCCGCATCGCCGCAGAGGAGCTTCCCGCCATGCGCGCCCTCATCTGGGAGAGCTTTGAGCACAGCGTTGCGCCCTCCTTCACACCCGAGGGCGTCGAGCGCTTCCGCTTCTTCCTCAATGACGAGGAGATGGGCACGCGCAGGGACTGCTTCGGCGTGTTCGCGGGCGGCATGCTCAAGGGCGCGCTGATCGCAGAGAAGGACGGCTCGCACATCTGCGCTTTCTTCGTCAAAAGCGGCGAGCAAAGACAGGGCTACGGCAGCAGGCTCATGCACAAATTTTTGGAGAACGTACCCGCAAAATGCGTGACGGTCAACGCCGCGCCCGATGCGGTGAACGCCTATAAAAAACTGGGATTCCGCGCCCGGGGCGACTTGCAGCACAGGGACGGCATGGCGTTCGTCCCGATGCAGTACGAAAAGCGGGAAGAAGGAGGAACACAATGAAACGAACGATCACCGTGACGGGACGGGGTGAGATCACCCTCTGCCCCGACACCGCAAAACTCACGATGGAACTGCGCGAGGAGGGCGCGGAGCACGCCGCCGTGACTGCCGCCTGCGGCGCACGCGCCGAACTGCTGCTCGCCGCGCTGGAGAAAGCGGGCATTGACCGCAAAGAGGTCAGGACGCTCTCCCTGCGTGTGGACGCGCGCTATGAGACGACGGACGGGGCGCGCACCTTTGCGGGCTATACGGCGGTGCAGCGGCTGCAACTCCTGTGTAGCGCGGACGCGGGCACGCTGGCGCCCATCCTCGAAGCAGCGCGCACGAGCGGCGCCGATCCCCTGCTCTCGCTCGACTACACCGTGCGCGATCTGCAAAGTTATCGGGCAAAACTTCTGTCCCTTGCCGTCGAGGACGCGGCGGACAAGGCGGAAATCATCGCCGAGGCGGCAGGCGTCAAACTGGAAAAACTGCTGAGCGTGTCCTACGCCCAGCCCGTCGCCATGCCCATGCGCACGCTGCGCATGGCGGCGCGCGGCGACTTCGGCGCCGACCTCACACCCGAGGACGTGACGCTCTCCGACGAGGTCACCGCCGTCTACGAGATCGAATGACGTCTTAAATTATAGCAGCCGCCCCGCCCGCCGCAGAATGCGGCGGGCGGGGCGGCTTTTCTCTGCAAAACTTATTCTATATGGGACGCATTTTCAGGGGACGTCCCCTCGTTTTTTGCACCATGCGCCCGATCGACGGCGCGATTGCACAGTTCCGTCATGACAATCAGGAGCACCAGGAACGCGCCCAGCCAGAGCGGCAGCCACGCGAGGGAGACGAACTGCGCGAGCACGCCGAACAACGGCGGCATAAAGGTCGTACCCAGATAGGCGAACGCCATCTCCACGCCGATGACGGACTGGGAATTCTCCGCGCCGAAGTTGGCAGGCGTCGCGTGGATGATGGAGGGGTAGACGGGCGCGCAGCCAAACCCGATGATGAGGAAGCCCGCCACGGCGGTGTATGTTCCGAGCGGCAGCGCGAGCAGGACAAGCCCGACGGCGATGACGCCCGCGCCGATACGGATGAGCATCCGATCGCCCAACTTTTCCGAGACAAACCCGCTTAAAAGCCGCCCCGCCGTCAGCCCGATGTAGAAGAGGGAGCCGAGCATTGCGGCAAGGTCGGAGCTCGCGCCCTTGAAGCCGGCAAAATAGCTGCTCGCCCAGTACATGGACGTCGCCTCCAGCGCGCTGTAGGCAAAGAAGGAGATCAGCAAAAAGACGACCCCCTTTATTCGGAAGGTCTGCGGGAGCGTGATGGGCTTTGCGCGCACTTCCGCCTTCTGCGGCTTTTTCCAGAAGGGCAGGGAGAGAAATAAGAGCACCGTCAGCCCGATCTGCACATAGGAGGTGACGCGGTAGCCCCCTTCCCAGCCCGCCGCGCCCGTCAGGCAGGCGCCCATGATAAAGGGACTGACCAGCGCGCCCAGTCCCCAGAAGCAGTGCAGCCAGCTCATATGGCGGGACTTGTAATGCAGCGCCACATAGTTGTTGAGCGCCGCGTCCACGCCGCCCGCACCCAGCCCGTAGGGCACCGCGATGAGCAGGAGCATCCAGAAGGAAGTCGCAAAGGAGAAGCCGAGCATCGCCGCCGCCGTCATGAGGACACTGACCGCCGTCACGACGCCCGTTCCGAACTTTTTGGTGAGGAAGTCGGAAGCGAGACTGGAGGCGACGGTCCCCGCCGAGATGATCATGGTGACAATGCCCATCGCCGAGAGCGGCGCACCCAGATCCTGGTGCATGACGGGCCACGCAGAACCGAGCAGGGAATCGGGAAGCCCGAGGCTGATGAAGGCAAGATAGATGATCGCAAGCAGAAGTGCAGCCATATAAGATTATTTTGGCGCAGAAGGCGCAGTTACTCCTCTGTCAGAATGATGAGCTTGTGGGAAAATTCGGTCAGCCAGCCGTTGGACAAATTCAGCCCGACCCGCATATAGTACTCGCCCGTGTGGGTGCAGCCGTCCAGCGTGTTATGATAGCGCTTCCCCTCGTCCAGACCGCGGAGTCTGAGAAAGCGGAACTGCTCCAGCTCCTTCAACTTGTTCATGAACAGCACGAGGGAGGTTGACTTATCCTGCGAGACGCACTGCATGCACATGTAGTTGCCCGCGTGCGGGGCACAGAGGTGATAGAGCGTCCCCCCTTCGATGACGTCGCGGTGATACTTCCGGTAGAGCTCGGCGTGCGCGGCGAGGTCGGAGACCTCTGCCTCGGTCAGAACGTTGGGGTTCATCTCATAGCCGTATGTACCGAACAGGGCAAGCGCCGCCTTTGTCGCATAGGGCGCGACCTTGCTGTCGTTGACGTGCGAGGCGATCGCGGAGAGCGGATAGCCGAGCGACGTGTTGAACTGAATATCCATGCGCTGGGCGGGGTCGGACTCGTCACTGCACCAGATCTGCGGGCAATAGCAGAGCGTACCCATGTCAAACCTGCCGCCGCCCGAGGCACACCCCTCGAACATGATATCAGGGTATTCGCGCGTCAGCCGCCCGAGGAGGGAATAGTACCCCAAGACCAGCCTGTGATAGATCTCGCCCTGCCGTTCGGGCGGGTAGGCGCGCGAGACGTGCTCGGCGACCGTGCGGTTGTAGTCCCACTTGATATAGTCGACGGGGTACTCCTGCAAAAAGTCGTTCATCTGCGCGTAGACCGCCTCGACGACGGCGGGATTGGCGAAGTCAAGATGCAGCTGATGACGCATGAGCGAGAGTTCGTCCTCTCCCCAGCCGAGCGCATATTCGGGGTGCGCGCGGAACAGGTCGCTGTCCGGATTGACCATCTCCGGCTCAAACCAGATGCCGAACTTGACGCCCTTTGCGTGGCAGGCATCGATGACGCGCTTTAAGTCGATCTTTTTCTCGTTGACCTGCCAGTCGCCCAGCCCCGCGGTATCATCGTTGCGCGCGCCAAACCAGCCGTCATCGAGGACGAAGAGTTCCGCCCCGATTTCGCACGCGTCCTCTAAGTAGGAGAGGATGAGATCGGTATCAAAGGTGAAGTAGCACCCCTCCCAGGAGTTGAACAGGACGGGCTTATAGTCCTCGTTTTTGGCATACGTCATCAGGTTTTCGCGGATAAAGCGGTGGAATGTCTGCGACATCTTGTCCACGCCCTCCGCAGAATAGGCGATGACCGCCTGGGGCGTCTGGAAGTCCTCGCCCGGCTCCAGGATCCACTCGAAGTCCTCATCATTGATGCCGTAGGTGATATGCAGCCCGCGGAAGGGACCGACAAAGGTGCGGAACTTGAAGTTGCCGCTGTAGATCAAATTGAAGCCGATGACCTCGCCCTGCTCCATGGTGGCGTGGCGTTCTTTTAAGTAGACGAAGGGATTTTCCTCCGCCGAGGAGCGCCCCAGGTTGGAGGAGACTTCCTGCACGCCGTCCACGACGGCGTTCTCCGTATAGTCGCGCTCCTTCGCCCACCTGCCCCTGAAGTGCACGAGGTCATAGTCCGCGCGGGGCAGGTCGAGCTGCATGGACATGGCGCGCGTCAGACGCACCGCCTCATCCGTACCGTTCTCGACGGAAAAGCTCTTGACGAGCACGTCCTTATCTTCAAAGATCGTGAGCACGAGATGCGCCCACAACTCGCGCGTGCGGTCCTTGAGAAGAATATCCAGCGTCTCGGCATTCTCCCCGTGCGCGTGCGGCAGCTCCTCCAGATCGGGCGTGCCCTCTTCGATGGTGTAGCTGTCATAGCGGAAGTCGGTGACATACGAGCCGGAACCGTCGCGCACGATGAGCGGCGCGCCGCGCTTATCGGTGAGGGCGTGCGGGGAGCACTCCAGGGGCGCGCAGTCCGCCTTGAAACCGTCCGCATACCCCACGTCCGCGTCGCTTGTTACGAGATAGCGCGGCGTCGCGTACCCGCCCGCATCGCGCATGCAGGAAACGTCGGTATAGTCCGCCATGTGCCTGCCGAAATAGACTGTCTCCAGATAGCCCGCGTCATTGACATAGATCGCATACCCCATGCTGCCGTTGTCCAGCACGAATATGCGCGCGTCCTTGTGATAGGTGATCATTGTATTCCTCCCAATGTTTTTCTCATTATAGCGCATTTTCTTTTGCTTGGCAAGCGGGTGATCGCAACAAATCTGCATCTTGACAGACTTTGCGATCAATGGTACAATAAACATGCGAAAACAACGCACGACAAGGAGGAAACGGTATGGATGCACGCTATGAACCCCTGTTCACGCCGTGGAAAATCGGCAACGTGGAGATCAAGAACAGGATCGTCCTCTGTCCGATGGGCGGGACATCGCTGTTCGGCTGGATGGAACACAATCACTTTGACGAGGACGCGGCGAACTTCTTTCTGGAGCGCGCGAAGAACAACGTCGGGCTGATCATTCCCGGCATCGCGCCGCTGCGGGGCATCATGTACGGGGGCTGGCTTTATAAGAACAAGAAGATGTTCCGTCAGCTCAAGGAGTACATGGTCAAGATTCACGCGACGGGCGCAAAGCTCTTTGTCCAGCTCACGGCGGGCTTCGGCAGGTCGTTCGCGATCACAAACCCCCTTGTACCCTTCCTGAAGTACCCCGCACTCGGCGTATTCATCAAGCCGTTTGTCGACGTCTCCTATATCTGCGCATCCCCTTCCAGACTTCCCTCGCGCTGGGCGGAGGACGTCAAGGTGCGCGCGCTCAGAAAAAAGGAGATCGAGCAGATGGTCTATGCCTTTGCCGAGACAGCGCGTCTTTGCAAGGAGGCGGGCGTAGACGGCGTGGAGGTTCATGCCGTGCATGAAGGGTATCTGATGGATCAGTTCACGACGCCCTACACCAATCAGCGCACGGACGAATACGGCGGCAGCTTTGAAAACCGCTACCGCTTTGCGACGGACGTCGTAAAGGCGATCAAGGCGAAGTGCGGGAAGGAATACCCCGTATCGCTGCGCTATTCGGTCGTCAGCAAGACCATCGGATTCGGCGTGGGCGCGATCCCGGGCGAGGATTATGTCGAAGCCGGGCGGGACATGGCGGAGAGCGAGAAGGCGGCAAAATACCTGCAGGATGCGGGCTACGATATGCTCAACGCGGACAACGGCACATACGACGCCTGGTACTGGGCGCACCCGCCGGCATACATGCCCAAGAACTGCAACCTGGACGACGTGGCGCATATCAGGAAGTTTGTGGATATCCCCGTCGTCTGCGCGGGCCGCATGGAGCCGGAAGTCGGCGCGGATGCGGTGCGCGACGGCAAGATTGACGCCGTGGGCGTCGCGCGGCAGTTCCTGACGGACGGCGCGTGGGTCACCAAACTCATGGAAGGGCGCACCGAGGACATTCAGCCCTGTATCTGCTGCCACAATGCCTGCTTTGCAATGGCGCACTACAAGGGCGCGGCGAACGACGAGCCGCTCTCCGACGCCAAGCATATGGCGCGCTGTGCGCTCAACCCGCAGACCATGCACGGCGGCAAATACGCCATCACGCCCGCAAAGAAGGCAAAGAAGATCGCGGTCATCGGCGGCGGCATCGGCGGCATCGAGACCGCGCGCATCGCCGCGCTGCGCGGGCATACCGTCACGATCTATGAAAAGACGGACAGGCTGGGCGGCGTCTTTATCCCCGCCGCGGCGCCCTCCTTCAAGGAAAAGGACAGAGAGCTCATCGAATGGTACCGCCGTCAGATCGCTGCGCTGCCCATTACCGTCCAATACAATACCGAAATCAGAGATCTCTCCGCGCTGGACGCAGACGAGATCGTCGTCGCGACGGGTGCAACGGCAAAGCGGCTGCGCATCCCGGGCATCGAGCGCAGCATGGAGGCGATTGACTACTTAAGCGGCAGACAGGTCGGGCAGGACGTCGTCATCATCGGCGGCGGACTGACCGGCTGCGAGATCGCGTACGATCTGTATCTGCAGGGCAAAAAGCCCGTCATCGTCGAGGCAAAGAGCGATGTCATGGCGGTACGCGGGCTGTGCCTTGCCAACTCCTCCTATTTAAGAGACTTCTTCCGCTGCAACAAGATCCCCGTCTACCTGGAAAGCACCGTGCCGAGCATCGGACAAAACAGCGTGACCGTCCGCTATAAGGACGGCAGCACGCGGGAGGTCAGAGCGGACGACGTCATCGTGTCCGTCGGCTATGCACCCGCGCCGATCGCAAAAAAATCGGCGCACGTCCACATTGTGGGCGACGCCTGCAAGGTCGGAAATCTGCGCACGGTCATCTGGCAGGCATGGGACGTGGCGCTCAGTCTCTGACACTTTTGCCGCGGCATTCAGCGCATGGCAAGATAACACGGATTTGCGCAAAAAAAACTCTGACGTATCCGAAAATTGTAACCAAATGAAAGCGGCGGCGACCCGTTCGGGTCGCCGCCGCATCTCAATGTCATGCCCCTATCTTGAGGGCGTTGGCGATGCGGTTCCACCTGTCCAGCCCGCCCACATAGGAGACGCGCTCCAACATGGGCACGCTCGGGGAATGAGCGGTTGATTCCCGACTGCTTAACATCGTTTGCAAAATGCCGAATATTTCTATTTGAGCGAGTTCCATCTGGTTGTAATAATCGATCGTTTTCCGTATATTGCTCTGCAGAATAATAGTTTGTCTCTGCATGCGCATCAATAGACTTCGGAAAAAATCCAATTATAAATAATATGATCATCCCGATCAGCAAAATGCTGACTGCCAAACTCCAACTCTTTGCATTTTTCATATGATTTCCTCCTTTTATTTTACGGTGATATAAAGACATATACTCCTATAATTCCATGAAGTATTTTGTGTTAGATATTGAATCGAGTATTCGCCTCTCTCTTTAATGATTCTTGTATTACTATATTCGCCTTCCGGACTCGTGTACAAATAACTACCCCAAAACCAATCTAAAGATGCTCCATCATTACTAAGCCACATATCTCCGTAATTTGGATGCCCGTAAACATAATATTCATCGATCCAAAACCACATATCTTCGCCCGTATACTCAAACTCATAATAGAGTTCGTCTACTCCCGGCTCGAACACCCATTCCATGCCATAGTTGTTCGACACTTTAATGGCGACGTCATACGTCGGGTCTTCCTGCTTACAGCCCGCAAAACTCAGCATTGCAATGACCGTGAGTAAAAAAGCGGTAATAACAGCAACTGACTTTTTGACTTTCATATGATTTCCTCCCAATTTTTATTATATGAAACTATTATCATTCTAACATATGGTTGTAAAATATTCCTCACACAATTGTAACAAAAGTGTAAAATGATAGCTGCGTTTCAAATAGTGTTACCACTCATACTTCCGGGTAACATTCCGTCGTTGGTACGATTTTTTCCATACGTTCTAAAAAATTCGCTCCAGGCGTGAAAAGCGGCGTCCGCACCTTGGCACGGACGCCGCCTCTGAATTTAAGTTTTCAACGTTACTTGCTCATGCCTTCCTGCACGGCGACCGCGACTGCAACCGTTGCGCCGACCATGGGGTTATTGCCCATGCCGATGAGGCCCATCATCTCGACGTGCGCGGGAACGGACGAGGAGCCCGCGAACTGCGCATCCGAGTGCATTCTGCCCATCGTGTCCGTCATGCCGTAGGACGAAGGACCTGCCGCCATGTTGTCGGGGTGCAGCGTTCTGCCCGTGCCGCCGCCCGATGCGACGGAGAAGTACTTGAAGCCGACCTCGTTGCACCACTTCTTATAGGTGCCCGCGACGGGATGCTGGAAGCGCGTGGGGTTGGTGGAATTGCCCGTGATGGAGACGCCCACCTTCTCCAGCTTCATGATCGCAACGCCTTCGGGGACGTTGTCCGCGCCATAGCACTTGACCTTTGCGCGGGGGCCGTCCGAATAGGCGACCTCGTTGGTGACGGTGACCGTCTCCGTATAGGGATCAAACACCGTTTCGCAATAGGTGAAGCCGTTGATGCGGGAGATGATGAACGCCGCGTCCTTGCCGAGACCGTTGAGAATGACGCGCAGCGGGTTCTTGCGGACCTTGTTCGCGTTCATTGCAATGGAGATCGCGCCCTCTGCCGCCGCGAAGGACTCGTGCCCCGCGAGGAAGCAGAAGCAGTCCGTCTCCTCGGAAAGGAGCATCTTGCCCAGATTGCCGTGGCCGAGGCCGACCTTTCTGTTCTCGGCGACCGAGCCGGGGATGCAGAATGCCTGCAGACCGATGCCGATGGCAGCAGCCGCGTCCGCCGCGTTGGTGCAGCCAGACTTGATTGCGATCGCCGCGCCGACGGTGTATGCCCAGACCGCGTTCTCAAAGCAGATGGGCTGGGTGCCGCGCACGATCTTGTCGCAGTCTACGCCCTTTGCAAGGCAGATGTCCCTGCACTCTTCGACCGAGGAGATGCCGTACTCTTTGAGGACGCCGTTGATCTTATCGATTCTTCTCTCATATCCTTCAAACAAAGCCATACCGCTCACCTCCTTACTCTTTGCGAGGGTCGATGTACTTCACCGCACCCTGCTCTTCGGCGAATCTGCCGTAGTGACCCATCGCCTTCGTCCATGCCTCATTGGGCTCCAGACCCTTCTTGATGAAGTCGGTCATTTTGCCCAGGGACACGAACTCATAGCCGATGACCTGGTTATCCTTATCCAGCGCGAGGCGGGTGACATAGCCCTCCGCCATCTCAAGATATCTCACGCCCTTCAATGCCGTGCCGTACATCGTGCCGACCTGCGAACGAAGCCCCTTGCCGAGATCCTCAAGTCCTGCGCCGATGGTCAGCCCGTCGTCCGAGAACGCCGACTGCGTTCTGCCGTAGACGATCTGCAAAAACAGCTCGCGCATTGCGGTGTTGATCGCATCGCAGACGAGGTCGGTGTTGAGCGCTTCCAGGATGGTCTTGTGGGGCAGGATCTCCGCCGCCATTGCCGCCGAATGCGTCATGCCCGAGCAGCCGATCGTCTCGACGAGCGCCTCCTGAATGACGCCTTCCTTGACGTTGAGCGAGAGCTTGCACGCGCCCTGCTGAGGTGC
This sequence comes from Candidatus Gallimonas intestinigallinarum, assembly GCA_944338075.1. GTDB lineage: Bacteria > Bacillota > Clostridia > Christensenellales > Borkfalkiaceae > Gallimonas > Gallimonas intestinigallinarum. Next base: position 17,350 of record CALVLM010000019.1, read on the forward strand.
GCACCAGCCCACGCCGTGGGTGAAGCCGCTGATGTCCGTGATCTGCTTCGCGCAAACCCACTTGCCCTCTTCGGGAATGGGAGCGGGGTCGTGCTTGGGACCTTTTGCGACGCAAATCATCTCTTCCACTTCGCGTGAATATTGCATCTGATATCCTCCATAAAATTCTATTGACCCTGTACGGGAACCATTCTGTAATATTCTACCATATTTCCCGCAAAAATACAAGGGTTTGCTTAAAATTTTTCCGACGAAATGCAGTCCTCGCGCATTCCGCCCGCCGCGTTTACAGCTCGATATGCTCCACGTCGTCGCGCGAGGAGCGGCGGTAGAAGATCGCCTTCCTGCCGATAACCGCCACGACCTCCGCGCCCAGCAGGTCCGCCGCGTTCTGCGCCATGGTGTCCGCGTCCGCCTCGGCGGTGGGAAGCACGTTGACCTTGATGATCTCGCGCGCTTCGAGCGCCTCGGAGAGCGTCTTTAACAGGTTATCGGAGATCCCGCCCTTGCCGATCTGGGTGACGGGCGAGAGGTTTGCCGCAATGGATTTGAGTTTGCTTCTCTGTTTGCTTGTCATATTTGTTCCGGGCAATGCCCGCTCCTTTTCAGTTTAATCCGCCCGCAGGAAGGAAGTCGTAGCCGCATTCATACGCCACCGCGCCATGCTCGTTGACGATAACCGCCTTTGCTCCATATGCCTGCAGCATGGGCGCGAGCATTCTGAGCATGCGCAGGAACCGCTTTTCATCCATGACCATCATATCCAGGAAAAATCCGCGCTCGGCGCCGTAACCGAATCCGAGGTTGACCGCCGTCATGCCGTTCTCTTCCTGTTCGTACAGGGGCGCCTCCCTGAGGTTTCCCAGATACCATGCGATGACGGGAACGAGGTCCTCCCCTGCGTGCACGGTGGGAAAGTACAGATACCCGAAAGCATACACGCGCAGCCACCAGGGCAGCTCCTCCTTCGCCCCGTCCAGCACATCCCGATCAATGAGCGCGATATCGGGCGCCTGCGTGAAGCCCTCGGCGAGCTTCTCGCGGTAGGGAAGCTGTTTTTCGTCCGCGCCGCCGTCGTAACCGTAGCCCGTCGCATAGGGCGAGATGAGCGCATGCTCGTCCTCGGCATCCATCGCGGCAAGGAACGCATCGGCTGCAGCCTTGAGCTGACGCGCGAACTTCTTGCGGGGAAGCATGCCCACGCGAGATGCCGTCGGCTCCACCCAGGCAAAGGCGCACAGCGCCGCGTATTCGCCGACGTCCTCCGCCATGCATTCGAACACATCGTTGGCGCGCGCCGTCGAATCCTCTCCCTCGGGGACATACAGATAGACGGTCGTGCCCGCTTCCGTCATCTCCACCCGTCCCATGCAGCGTTCATCGTACGCGCTCTTGTGTTTGACGACGCCCTCGGGCAGCAGATATTCCACCCTCCAGCCCGCCGCGACGAGGGGAGACGTCGCAAGCGCGCCGCACTCGGCAAGGTAGCGCTCCGTCGTATATGCAGAGGGCGAGTTGCGCCAGTCGCCGCGCAAATACAGGCAGTACCTGCCCCCGCGCACCGTGCCATAGAACTTCAAGGGGAGATAGAAATGTTCCAGCTCCTCATTGATGAGGCTGTTCAGCTTCTCCTGATCGTCCGCGTCGATGCACGCCGCAAGTTCGTTGAGTTTGTCCGCGACGCGGAGCCAGAACACAAACGTACAGTACCCGAAGCTCCACGGCTCATCCTCGCCGTTGCGCAGATAGCACACGCCGTCCAGCGACATCTCTTCATGATGCCCGTCAAGGTTGTCGGTGCCGTCGTCCTCATAGCGCTCGCAGCCGGGGCAGACGCGGTCGACGTGCTTCTTTAAGATCGCATCGTACTCTGCGCCCGTGTAGAGGTTGACCTCCACTTCAAAGACGCGCTCGGGTACTTCGATCTTCAGCGTCTCCTCCACGATGCTCTCGTAGATGAAGTCGGGCGCCATGCAGCGCTCCTCTCTGAGGTGCTTGACGCGCACCTTGCCCGCCGCCTTGAGTTCCTCCAGCGTCATGCCGTCGGGGAACAGATAGTAGTGATAATCATAAAAGAATGCACGCAGTCCGCGTTCCATCATTTCCTCCTGAAGTATAAAATCTGATTATGGCACAAATTCAAATTCGACGTCGCCGACGACGACCGTGTCTCCCTCCTTGCAGCCCATGCCCTGAAGCGCCTTAAAGACGCCGCGGGTTTTCAGCATACGTTGGAAATACTGCATGGAGTCGGGATTACTCAAAACGACATTGCGGCAGAGCAGATCGACCAGCCCGCCGATGACAACATACGCGCCCTCCTCGTCGCGGAAGATCTCGAACTGCCAGGTGTCCTCTTCCTCGAACGCGAACTCGTCCGAGGGGATGCGCTCGGCGGGCGGGAGGGTTTGAAGCAGCGCCCAGACCTTATCCAGAAGCTCTTTGGTTCCCTCGCCGCTCAGCGCCGTGATGGGGCAGACGGTGAGATCGGGATGCGCCGCCGTAAAGCGGGCGATATTTTCCTGCGCGCCGGGACAGTCGCACTTGTTGAGCACGACGATCTGCGGGAGCGCGGCGAGCTTTTCGGAGTACGCCGCGAGCTCGGCGTTGATCTTGTCAAAGTCCTCCAGCGGATCGCGCCCCTCGGTGCTTGCAATGTCCAGAACGTGGCAGATCATGCGGGTGCGCTCGATATGGCGTAAAAACCCGTGGCCCAGTCCCGCGCCCTCCGCCGCGCCCTCGATGAGCCCGGGGATATCCGCCGCGACAAAGGAATTTTCATAGTACTGCACGACGCCCAGATTGGGGGAGAGCGTCGTGAAATGGTAGTCCGCGATCTTGGGACGGGCGGCAGAGATCTTGGAGAGCAGCGTGCTCTTGCCCACGTTGGGAAAGCCCACAAGCCCCACGTCCGCAATGACCTTCATCTCTAAAATGACGGCGTGCGGCTTGACCTTCACGCCCTTCTGCGCGAAGTTGGGTGCGTGGCGGCGCGCCGTCGTAAAGCGCACGTTGCCCTTGCCCCCCTTGCCGCCCTGCAACAGGAGGATTTTTTCGCCGTTTTCATAGACGTCGCAGATGATCTTGTTCGTCTCCGCGTCGCGCACGAGCGTGCCGCAGGGGACTTTGAGAACGACGTCCGCGCCGCGCTTTCCGAAGCACTGATTGGAGCCGCCGCGCTCGCCGTTGCCCGCCGCGTATTTGGAGGTAAAGCGGTAGGCGAGCAGATCGTGCACGTTCTCGTCCGCGACGAGGTAGACGTTGCCGCCGTCCCCGCCGTCCCCGCCGTCGGGACCGCACGCGGGCTTGCCCTTGTATGCCTTGAAGGAGTTCATGCCGTCCCCGCCGTCGCCTGCCTTGACGGTGACGCGGACTTTGTCGGTAAAACCATGCGTTGCCATGCTTCAAGTATATCAACTTTTGCGAAAAAACGCAAGATGTTTTGGAACAGAAAGCGCGGGGAATTGCGCGGCGCCCGCCCGCATGCGGGCGGGCGCCGCGCACCTGCCAACTTTTTTTGTGAAAAAATGCAATTTCTTGTTAGAAATGTGTTTACGCGAGGTATAATAGATAAAAGGAGATATTATCGTGTACGATTACCTGTTGTTCCTATTGCTGCTCATCCCCTGCCTCATCTTCTCGGGCTGGGCGAGCGCGCGCGTCAATTCGACGTTCACAGCCTTTGACCGCGTCCAGACGCGCTCCTGCATGACGGGCTACGATACGGCGGTGCGGCTCATGTCGCGGCGCGGCGTCCACGATATCTCCGTCAACCGCGTGGACGGCAAGCTCACCGACCACTATCATCCGACCAAGAAGCAGGTCAACCTCTCCATGAGCTCGTACGGGAGCACATCGGTGGCGGCGGTCGCCGTGGCGGCGCACGAAGTCGGGCACGTCATGCAGAAAAAGTCGGGCTATGTCCCCTACAGGATCCGCAACGCGCTCGTGCCCGTCACCAATATCGGCGCGCGGCTCGCGCTGCCCCTCGTCATCGTGGGCGTTCTGCTCGATCTGTTCCTGACCGTGACGGACGTGCCCGTCGGACAGTGGCTGGTGTATATCGGCATCGCGCTCTACGGGCTTTCGACGCTGTTCATGCTCGTGACGCTGCCCGTGGAGTACAATGCCTCCCGGCGCGCGAAAAAGATGCTCATCGAGGACGGCATCCTCACCGAGGAGGAGCTGCCCGGCGCAAGCAAGGTGCTCTCGGCGGCGGCGCTGACGTATGTGGCGTCCCTGCTCGTTTCCCTGCTCTACTTTCTGCGATTTGCCGTGCTTTTCCTCTCTCTGCTGAGAAGAAGATAAACACACTTCATCTTTCATCCTTACCAAGAGCGGGCGTCCGTGCTTTCACGGACGCCCGCTCCTGTTTTGCGGACGATCGCAGACAAGGTCTGCAATGCGGCGAATGTCCTCCTCGACCTGTTGCAGACGCTGTGAAGAGAGATCGTGATGATATTTTCTGAGATACTTCTATTCTATCAAGGCTTTTATAAAAAAATATCGGTTATACCTATTGGGTACAGAACAAGGCAAAAAAATTTTCCCCTCATCCGTCAGGCTCACAAGTTCGCCTGCCACCTTCCCCTGAGGGGGCGAATGTGTGCGTTATGCAGACAGCCGCGGTGCGGCTTCTGCGCCACATGAGCTTAGCGATTTTGCATTTGCAACGCAAAATCGCTGACCGAAGCACAAGGTCTACTTGTGCGAGACAGGTGGACGCGCAGCGGACGGATGAGGGGTCAACTCTACAAAAAAACCTGCCCCGCGCGGGACAGGCATCATCTTTTAATCCGGTTTGCTTGCAAGATCTTTGGTCAAATCGAGCAGCGTCACATTTTTGAGTTCGTTTTCCATTGCCGCCTGCGCATCGGCGAGGTGCGCATCGAGCACAGCGTGGATATTGCGCCCGACGGGACAGGCGGGGTTGGGGTTTTCGTGAAAGTGGAACATGTCCCCGTCCATGCTGTCCACCGCCTTATAGACGTCGTACAGCGTGATGTCCCCCATGTCCTTGACGATGCTCGCGCCGCCGCTGCCCGCCTTGACGTCCACCATGCCCGCCGCCTTCAGGCTTAAAAGCGTCCTGCGGATGACGACGGGATTGACCTGCACGCTCGCCGCGATGAAATCGGACGTGACCTTCTTCGTTGCCGAAAAGTTGTAAATAACAAGCAGCGTATGCACCGCCACCGTAAATCTTGAGGTGATCTTCATATTCCCCTGCCTAAGTTTTTTCTGTATGATACAGCTATTATACAGCGCCCGCGCTGTAATGTCAAGCATTACAGCGCGGGCGCATGCAAAAATTTTTTACAGTCTTTTCGCGATCGCGTAGAGGAACTCCTCGGAGTTGAGCTTCTTGGGCGTAATGCCCTCGCGGTGGAAGAGCGGGACGAGGTCGCCCGTCATCTCCCCTTCCTCAATGGTCGCAATGGTCGCCTGCTCCAGCTTCTTTGCGAATGTCATGAGCTCCTCGTTGCCGTCCATCTCGCCGCGCTTGTGCAGTGCGCCCGTCCAGGCGAAGATGGTCGCCACCGAGTTGGTGGAGGTCTCCTCGCCCTTCAGGTACTTATAGTAGTGGCGGGTGACGGTGCCGTGCGCCGCCTCGTACTCATACTTGCCGTCGGGCGAGACGAGCACGGAAGTCATCATGCCAAGAGAGCCGTAAGCGGTTGCGACCATGTCGCTCATGACATCGCCGTCGTAGTTCTTGCACGCCCACAGGATGCCGCCCTCCGAGCGCACGATGCGCGCCACGGCGTCGTCGATGAGGGTGTAGAGGTACCACAGCCCCTTTGCCTCGAACTGCTCCTTGTACTCCTCGTACACCTCGTTAAAGATCTTCTTGAACTGACCGTCGTACACCTTGGAGATGGTGTCCTTGGTCGCAAACATCATGGGCAGGTTCTGCTCAAGCGCGTAGCGGAAGCAGGAATGCGCGAAAGAACGGATGGAATCGTCGCAGTTGTGCATGCCCTGCACGACGCCGCTCGTGCCGTTGAAGTCGTGGACGAGCTGACGAGAAACCTCGCGCCCTTCCTTGTCCTCGGTGACGAGGAACACCTTGTTCCCCGGCTCCGCGATATGATCGACCGCCGCATACACGTCGCCGTAGGCGTGACGGGCGAGCACGATGGGCTTGGTCCAGGTGGGCACATAGGAGCGGATGCCCTTGCAGACGATGGGCGCGCGGAACACGGTGCCGTCCAGAATACGGCGGATGGTGCCATTGGGGCTCTTCCACATCTCATGCAGGTTGTATTCGCTCATTCTCTGCACGTTGGGCGTGATGGTCGCGCACTTGACGGCAACGCCGTACTTTTTGGTCGCAAGCGCGCTCTCTACCGTGACGGTGTCTGCCGTCTCGTCGCGGTGCACAAGTCCCAGATCGTAGTATTCGGTATTCAAGTCGACATAGGGCAGGATGAGGATCTCTTTGATCTTCTTCCAGAGGATGCGGGTCATTTCGTCGCCGTCCATCTCCACGATGGGGGTCGTCATTTGGATCTTTGCCATAGGTACCTCGCCGGATTTTTCCTCTATTATACGATTTTTTGCCGCCGTTTGCAACTTTTTGCGCCCGAAAAAACGCCGCGCGTCAAAATTCCCGTATGAATGATGCGCTTTTGCGGCTGCGGGCGGGCGAGCGCGTCTGCGATGATCTCCTCCAAAAAGCGGCGCATGCCCGAGAGCGTTCCCCCGAGCAGGTACCCCGCCAAAGAACCCGGCACCATGTTCAGCTCGTTGAAGTACACCTCCCCGCCGACGACGAGGAAGTCCGCCCGCACGATGCCGCGCATCCCGAACGCCTCATAGAGCGTGCGCGTCAACGCGTGAATGCGCGCCGCGATCTCCTCGGGCAGCTCTGCGGGGCACTTGCTTCCCCTGCCATCCTCATACTTTTCGCGGTAGGTGAGCACATCCCCCGCCGAGAACACCTCCTCCGGCGGCGAGAGGCGCACTTCTTCCCCGATACGCGCCGCCGCGCAGTTGATATCCCGCCTGCCCTCAAAGTACTTTTCCAGAAGCGCCGCGTCGTCCAGCTCAAAGGCGAGGGCGAGCGCCGCGCTTAACTCTTCGGGCGTATGTACGACTGTGACGCCGATGCTCGAGCCCAGATGCACGGGCTTGACGACGAGCGGGTACCCGACCGCTTCCGCCTTTGCCGCGCCGTCCTCGCCCTCTTTCAGGCACACGGCGGGCGCCACGGGGATGTTCAGCCCGCGCGCCGCGATCTTGGTGAGCCATTTGTCCATGAACACCGCGCTCTCGGGCATGGCGGGCGAGGCGAGCGGAACGCCCTGCCAGGCGAGCAGCGCCGCGAGCGTGCCGTCCTCGCCCATGCCGCCGTGGCAGCAGTTGAGCGCGACGTCAAAGCGGGCGACGACGCGTCCCCTGCCCTTTGCGCGCACGAGCGTCTTTCCCTCGACTCGCACGGGAAGGGGCGGCTTCTTGGGGCGGACGACCTCCTCCACGGCACGGAAGTCCGCCGTGACCATGCCGCCCTCGGGCGGGAGATATACGGGCAGGACGCGGTAGCTCCCGCCGCGCAGCAGATTGCACACGAGCATCCCCGTGATGACGGAGACCTCGCTCTCGTTGGACCTTCCCCCGAAAAAGACTGCGACTGTCGGCATACAAAAAACACCTCCGAAGAATTTTTCTTCCGAAGGTGTTTCTTTTGCTTGGGAAATCTCAATAAATGTCGGGCAGGTCGTTGAGAAAGAGCACGCAGTCCCCCGCACCCAGCTCCTTGGCAAGGATATTCTGTGCGTCCTGCAGGGTGGGCACGATGCGCAGGTTTTCCTCCGCGCCGCCCGCCGCAAGGTAGCCGTTCCGCACCTCCAGAACGAGCGTTTCGCCCACGAGGATGACAAGATCCAGCCCGACGAGCGAGGCGCCCAGCTGCATGTTGATGTCCTCTTCGAGCTGTCCCAGTTCAACGATGCCGGGCGTGACGGCGACTTTCCTCCCGCCCGCAAGCTTCAACACTTCCACGGCGTTCTGCGCGCCCGCGGTGTTGGCGTTGTACGCATCGTCGAGAATGATGACGCCGCCCTGATTGCGACGCTCCAGACGGTGCGCGACGGGCGTGATCTCGGCAATGCCCGCTTTGATTTCCTCCGCCGTCATTCCGAGCAGCGAGCACAGCGCCGCGGCAAGCGCGACGTCCTCCGCCGCATGCCGGCCGAGTACGGGCACCTGCACGGGAAAACTGCCGTCCGGCAGGCGGAGCGTGAAGCGGGTGCCGTCCAGCGACAGGCGGACATCCTCCGCGTCAAAGTCCCGCCCCATGACGAGATCGTCCTCTCTTGCGAGGTCTGAAACCGTTCTTCCAAGAATGCAGCGGCGGGATCTACCGACGAGCACGCCCTTTTCCGCCTTGACCGCCTCCAGCGAGCCGAATGTCTCGGTGTGCTGGGGGCAGACGCCCGTCAGAATGCCGTATTCGGGCGTGACGATATCGCACAGCTGCGCGATCTCGCCCGTCCTGCGCGCACCCATCTCCGCGAGAAAGACGTTGCAGTCCAGGCCGATCTCATTGACCGTGCGCGCGATGCCGCTGGGTGTATTGTAGGAGAGCGGCGTTTCAATGACCTTATAGCGAACGGAGAGAATGATCGCCGCGAAGTGCTTGACGCTGGTCTTGCCGAAGCTCCCCGTGATGCCCACCTTGACGGCGCTGCTCTTATCCAGCTCCGCCTTCGCCTTTTTGATGAAGCGGGCGGTGTGCGGCGTCTCATACGCCTTCATGACAAAGCAGACGCCTGCAAGAATCACGGGGGTCAGAAGCGGCACGATCGCAAAGGGAACGTAGCGCAGAAGATTGTACCACGGCGCGTTGATCGCGAGTGCAACGGCGCGCATCGCAAAGGCAAGCCCGATATTGACGGCGACCATGACAAGGGTATAGACGACGGTCAGCCGCATGAGGCGGGGCGTCGGCACCTCCTTGACTTTGAGGGCGTGCCTGCTCTCCGAAACACAGTAGAGCACGGCGAGCCCGATAAAGGGGATTGCCGAGATGAGGTTGGCGATCTCGCTGCCCAGAAAGGAAAAGCATACGCTGACGATGGCCGTCAGAAGCGCGATGGCAATGGCGAGCAGGGACGCCTTCTTGCGCTCGATATTGCGGCTGCGATAGTACCACTTCAGAAACGCCCTGCAGGAGTACCCCTCCTGCTGCAGGATGCCGAGCAGGCGGACGGAGCACATCACGAAGATGTAGCCCGCGAGCAGACCTCCTGCGATATTGGCGATGACCGACCAGACTCCCATTGTAAAAACTCCTCCGTCTTTGCATTGAACGCGAGCGCATTTTCCAGATGCGCGAAGTGTCCGCAGCCCTCCATGACGAACAGCCGGCTGCCGCGGACGGCATGCACATAGATCATCGTGGACGAGAGCGGCGTCTCGGTGTCCTTGCTGCCCGTGATGAACAGTACGGGACGGCGGATGCGCGTCGCGTCGCCGCGCAGGTCCTCGTTGACGATCTTTTTATAGCTCTCCCGCATGAGAGGCGGGAGGCTCCGATACTCCTTGCTCCCGAAGTGGCGCTCGGCATACTTCGGCGCGATTTTTCTGACGGCGCGATAGCACCTGACGCGCAGCTTGTAGCCCGCCGTGCGCCGCGGTACGATGCCCGCACAGCCCGTCAGCACCGCGCGATCGAACACGTCCGCGCGCGCAAGGCACTTGACGGCGACCCTGCCGCCGAAGGAATGCGCCACGACGTGCGGGAACGCGATGTGCAGTTCATCGAGCGCCGCCACGAGCCAGTCGGCATAGTCCGCGACCGACCACGCCGCGGGAAGCGCCTCCGCGCCGCCGAAACCCGGAAAATCCAGCGCGGTCACGCGGTAAAATCGGGAAAAATAGCTTATCTGCGGGTAAAAACTCTCTTTGGAGGCGAGGTAACCGTGCAGAAATATGAGGTCTTTCCCCTCGCCCTGCTGCACATAGGAAAGTTTCAACCGAGCTCCTTGACCATGACGAGGGCGTCCTCACCGTCCGCATAGTAGCGCGAGCGCGCATACAATCCGCAAAATCCGTATTTGAGGTACAATGACATGGCGGGCGCATTGGAAACGCGCACCTCCAAAAAAACGCGCTTTGCGCCCTTTTCCTCGGCGATCTGAAGAAGATCTTCGAGAATCTTGCCGCCCCTGCCGCACCTGCGGTACACCTCTGCCGTGCAGATGAGCTGCACTTCCGCCTCGTCCAACACGACGCTCACGCCGCCGTAGGCAGTGATCGCGCCGTCCTCCTCGAGCAGAGACCCGTAGAAGTTGCCCGAGAGAAAGGAATCGGCGAGCATGCGATGATTCCACGGATCGGAAAAATTCTCCGCCTCCAGCGCGGCGATGGCGTTGAGGTCGGCATACTGCCAGCTTCTGCCGTTCATCTCCCCTCCTCTGCGGACGATTTCCGCAAGTACAGCGCCTCCAGGGCGTGCGCGGGCATGACCTCCCCCGCCTTTTTTGTGGCGGCGGCAAGCAGCCCATGCGCCGCGTCCGCAACGCGCACCCCTTCAAAGAGCGGCGTGTGCGCAACGGGCACATGCCCCGACGCGATGATCGCATCCACCTGCTCCCGCGAGGCAAACAGGGGCGGGAGGCTCACCTGCGTGCCGGAATAGCCGCAGGCATAGAAGTTTCCGTGCCCCGCGTCCACGAGGCAGAGCTTTTGTTCGTTCGTATCAGCATATGCAAGACAGTCAAAAGAGGTGAGCGCCAGCGCCCCCTTTTCGGCGGCAAGGCAAAGTCCCTTGACGGTCGCAATGCCGATGCGGATGCCTGTAAACGATCCGGGTCCCACCACGCAGGCAAAGAAGTCGCACGCCTGCGGCGTCAGCTGTGCCTGCTTGAAAGCGGCGTCGATTTCGTCCATCAGGATCACGGAGTGCCGCATCGCGCAGTCGGGACGGGGCAGAACGATCTGCCGCTCGCCATGGACGGCGACGGTATTGAGTTGTCTGCCGCTCGTATCGATGGCAAGAAAATTCATGTGACGATCTCCCGCTCCTCTTCGCTCACCTTTCGGATGACGACCTTTTTACAATCCGCGGGCAGCAGCCCCGCAATGTTTTGGCTCCATTCGACAAGGCAGATCTTTCCCGCGTCAAAGTAGTCGGAAAAGCCCAGCTCCTCCGCCTGCCGCTCGCTCTCGATGCGGTAGCAGTCGAAGTGAAACATGGGCTCGTAGCTGTTGACATAGGCATACGTCGGACTTAAAACGTCCTCTGTTACGCCCAGCCCGCGCGCGACGCCCTGCGCGAACGCCGTCTTGCCCGCGCCCATTTCCCCTTCAAGGAGCACCACGTCCCCGGGGCGTAACATCTTTGCATATTGCGCCGCGAAGGACTTGGTCTCCTCGGGCGAATGGGAAAGAAAAATCGCCATATCACGGGTATTATACCGCATACGGCGACGTTTGGCAAGAAATTTTTCTCATTGCGTCAGGAAGAAATGCAAAATCGCCAGCCCGACCAGGAGCAGCGTCACGGCGACAAGCACGATGATCGTGATGACGGTGCGCTTCTTCTCCTCCTCGTCCGTGCGCTCCTTTTTGGGACGCATCTTTTCGTTGAGGCGGTTGATCGCGCGCGAAATGTGCTTGTAGACGAGCAGCGTCACGAGGGACGCGACGAGGCAGCGTAGCAGGTTAAAGGGCAGCACGGACACCCACAGATAGAGCGTGTAGAAGTTCTCCTGCGTGCAGTTCGGGAAGAGCGGCGTCATCATGGAAAGGAGAGGCTCCCAGCTTCCGCCGAACATGAGCGTGATATAGGCGGGCACGAGAAGAAAGCGGTTGAGGAAGATCGCGAGCGCCGTGGAAATGAGCGTCCCCACGCCCATGCCTAAAAGCGCGCCCTTGAAGGTGCGGATACGGTTGTAGATGACGCCAACGGGGATGACGAGCGCGAACCCGACGAGGATGTCCGCAAGATCGCCCACGAAGAAGGTTGAAGTCGAGACGAACACGAGCTTGATGAGCACCATCATCACGACGATGATGCAGCCCGATACGGGGCCCAGGGCAAAGGTACCGATGAGCACGGGGATATCGGAGAAGCGGAACTCCAGAAAGCCCGGGAAGGCGAACGGAAGCGAGAAGTTGAAGATGTACAGCACCGCCGCCAGTGCGGAGAAGAGCGCGATCATTGCGATGCGCGTCGAGGAAAAGTAACGTTTTGCAGCACTCATGACAAAGAACTCCTGAATATATTTCGAGTATTCTTTGACCTGCATACAAAGCGCGCCCCGCACAAAGCGGGGCGCGCGAAAATACGCACTTATTTCTTTTCTCATCCGGACTATGACCGTCGGTGCGGGAATCTCACCCGCTCGGGAGCCGCCTGGCTCTTCGCAGACTATACTGCCGGTGGAGACTTTCACTCCGCCCCAAAGAATATTCGATTGTGTTTATTATAATATAATGCCCGCATACTGTCAAGTATTTTTTGCGTTTTCACAGATTTCGTTGTTTCAGACTGCCGCAAAAGGCGTATATATATTTGAAAAAAGTCCCAGGATACGTTTTATGCAAGAACTCTGCAATCTTTCCAAAAATCTCAGACAGCTGCGCGAAGGATACGGCTACACGCAGACCGCCGTCGCACAAAAAATAGGAATAAGGTATCAGTCCTACCACGCCTATGAGGCGGGTATCACCGTGCCGACGCTGGAGAACTTTATCAAGCTTGCAAAATTGTACGACGTCCCGCTGGACGAACTCATCGCGCCGTAACACATATGCACAGCGCCGCCCGCCGATGTATGGCGGGCGGCGCGTATTTTGCGACCGTTTTTTAAATCAGATACCAAATCTCAAAGGATATCCCCTTCGTAGATCGGGAAGGCGGCGCAGAGTTCGTGGACCTTGTCCGAAACGTCGGCGATCGCCTCCTCCTTCTTCCAGATGACCTCGGTGACGAGATCGGCGATCCGGATCGCCTCCTGCTCCTTCATGCCGCGCGACGTGATCGCAGGCGTACCGATGCGCACGCCGCTCGTAATGAAGGGAGAAGTCGTCTCAAAGGGAATGGTGTTCTTGTTCGCCGTGATATGCGCACGATCGAGGAGCGCTTCCAGCTCCTTGCCCGTCATGCCTTCCTTTCTGAGGTCGACGAGCATGAGGTGATTGTCCGTGCCGCCCGAGACGAGGCGCACGCCGTTGTTGGTAAACCTGTCCGCCATGGCAGCAGCGTTCTTGACGATCTGCTGCTGATATGCCTTGAATTCGGGCGAGAGCGCCTCCTTGAAGGCGACCGCCTTTGCCGCGATGACATGCATCAGAGGTCCGCCCTGCGTGCCGGGGAACACCGCCTTGTCGATCGCCTTGGCATACTGCTCCTTGCACATGATGACGCCGCCGCGCGGACCGCGCAGCGTCTTGTGCGTGGTCGTCGTGACGAAGTCGGCAACGGGCACGGGGTTGGGGTGCAGCCCCGCCGCGACGAGACCGGCAATGTGGGCAATGTCCACCATCATCAGCGCGCCCACCTTGTCGCAGATCTCGCGGATGCGCTTGAAGTCGAGAATGCGGGGATATGCGCTCGCGCCCGAGACGATCATCTTAGGCTTGCACTCCAGGGCGATGCGCTCCATCTCATCATAGTCGATGGTCTCCGTCTCCTGCGAGACGCCGTAGGGCACGATGTTGAAGAACGTCCCCGAGAAGTTGACGGGCGAGCCGTGCGTGAGGTGTCCGCCGTGCGAGAGGTTCATGCCCATGACGGTGTCGCCCGGCTTGAGCATGGCAAAGTAGACGGCAAAGTTCGCCTGCGCGCCGCTGTGCGGCTGAACGTTGGCGTGCTCGCAGCCGAAGATCTCCTTGAGCCTGTCCCGCGCGAGGTTCTCGACGACATCCACGAACTCGCAGCCGCCGTAGTAGCGCTTGCCCGGATAGCCCTCTGCGTACTTGTTGGTGAGATGGCTTCCCATTGCCGCCATCACAGCGGGAGAAACGATGTTTTCGCTCGCGATGAGTTCCAGGTTCCCGCGCTGGCGGGAGAGTTCCTGCTCCATTGCCCTGCAGACTTCGGGGTCGGTATTTCGGATGGTAGAAAGGTCGATCATACGCTGCTCCTTGTAAAATGCTTTTTGGTATTATAACAAATTGCGCGCAAAATAGCAAGGACTTCGGGAATTTTTCTTGGCAAACGCGCAACTTCCTTTGCTTGACACACGCGCCCGCACATGATATACTAAAATAAAGTTTTTCAAACAACACATATTTGGGAGCTGCTATGACCGTTTTGCGCTATGCTGCCGTTTTTTTATCCGTTATCATCACACTGTTTGCCTCCGTCATCTGGGCGCTGATGCTGCCCGCTTCGCTGTCTGCCGCGATCGCACTCACCTGCATCGGGATTTTGGGACTGGCGATCGCTGCGACCGTCAATACGCTGCGCTATAAAAGCGCGGACCGGATGCTTTCGCGCAAAACTGCCGAACACCGCGAACACTACCTAAGTGCAGGCAACGGCACCCGCGCCGAACAGCGCGCCGCGCAGCGCAGAGCAAATCGCACCCTGTGGCTGTGCCGCGCATACTCTGCAGCGCTGCTTGTATGCGGATTTCTTCTCAGCCTCGGCGCCTCCGGACTGCTCATCGGCGCCACCGCGGCAAGCATACAGACGCGCGAACTCGTCGCCGTCCTGTGCGTATTTTTATCGCTCGCGGTCTATCTTCTCACCATGTACCTGCCGATGATGACGCTCGTCAAGGTGCTGCAGGAAGAAAAGACGAACGAGAGCGAACACATCGTGCGCACGCAGATGCCGCTCTTGTATGAGCTTGCCGACAGGGCTGCGATCGTCGCAGGCTATCACGGGCGGTATACGCTCCTGCGCATCTTTGGCCCGGAGACCTGTTTTACTTCAAAACAGACAAGGGAGGGCGTCGCGATCGGCGTGCCCGTTGCCATTCTCCCCCTGCTCACCAAGGAAGAGCTGGTCTCTCTCCTCGTGTATAGTTTTGCCCTCGCCATGCACCGCGACAGTGACGTGCTGCGCCGCTTTGACGCCGCGCTTATGCGCTACGACTGCGAACACGACAAGCTTGCGACCTTCAAGAAGCTGTTCTTCGCCTATGCCGAACTGCGCCTTGCAAGGACGCAGAAGAAGTATGCCGCCTATGCGCGCGTGCGCATTGAACGGGACGCGGACAAGGTCGCCGCAGCTTCCGATCCGCAGACGTGGATCGATGCCTGTGCCAAGTGCGAGCTGGCAGCAAACGTTCTGCGCTCACCCTGCCGCGCCGTCGAATATGAAATGTTTGCGCAGGAGACGCCCGTCTCCGACTATTACGAGCGCATCGCGGCGTATTTGGACGCGGCAATCCAAAAGGAGGGCGCGCACCTGCATCCCATTCTCCTGCGCACGCTGTGGGGCGGGGACAATCCGCGCCCGACCCTGAAAATGCGCATGGAGCAAGCAAAGGTCGCCGACTACGATGCCGCCCGCCGCGAAAAGGACGCTGCGTTTGTCCGCGAGATCGCAGAAGAGATGGCGCGGTGCAGCAAATTTGCCTACGAGAGCTTCTCCCGCGACGGGGCTTGGAAAAAACTGCGTCAGGAGCAATACCTCACGCCCAACCGCATCATCAAGGAGTATGAGCGCGCGCAAAAGGCGGGTACCGCGGACGAATACCTGTATTCGCAGGCGCTGCTCGCCTACAGCATGGTGGACGATACAAAGATCTTCGGCGTTGCCGAGCATGCGCTCGCCGATACGACCATGCGCACGGACGCGGAGAGCGTGAGCGCCGTCTTGCTGTGCCGGCGCGACCACCCCGCCGCCGTGGACGCGATGCTCCACGTCATCTGGGACAATCCCATGCTCAGCGTCAATCTGTCGCTCATGCCCATTCTGATGGAGGCCGCACTGCGCACGGGCGATCAGACGATGGTGGACCGCGCCCGCGAGATCCGGGCGTCCGTATCGCAGGAGATCCTGGACTGCACCAACGAACTTTCCGAGATCTCTGTCTCGGCAGAGAGCGTCCTGCCCTGCGATCTGTCGCAGGCGCGCCTTGCGCAGATGAGCGCGGTACTTTTGCGCCTGTGCGGCAACGCGCATGTATATCTCGTCAAGATCCGCGCGGAACGCCCTGTCTACGCCGTTCTCCTGGAGGAGACGGCGGACAAAAAGAGCGTTTCCGAATATGCCTTCTCTCTTCTGAGCAACTACTGCACAGAGCTGACCCGCCTGGAGGAGATCTATTATCTCTACCGCGAGGACAGCAATTCTGCAGTCATGCAGGAGGCGCGCAAGATCGGCATCCGCTTGACGTAAAAAATACTGCTGCGCGCCCGTACATACAGGATGCGCAACAAGTTTCATAACGCCGCCGCCCTGCGCGTTGCGCAGGGCGGCGGCGTTTCTAATATAAACAGCGGAAACACATTTATGCAAAAATGTAAGCTCAAAGTCAAATATTGGGGTGAAGGTAAAGAAAGAAAAAAATCTGTAATCAAATAAATTTATCTTGGCGGCGTGA
>CALVLM010000020.1:0-30413 GCA_944338075.1 Candidatus Gallimonas intestinigallinarum
ACCTTGCCAAGGTGAATGTCGCGGGTTCGAGTCTCGTTTCCCGCTCCAAACACGATTTCCGCGCTGTTTTTTATTTTGCCCCTATCGAACGGTTTCCGGGGCAGGTTTGGCGCCATAGCCAAGTGGTAAGGCAAGGGTCTGCAAAACCCTGACTCCCCGGTTCAAATCCGGGTGGCGCCTCCAGAAACGGTTCGCGGGAGAAGTTCCGCAGACCGTTTTTTTACTTTCTCGACTTTTTTCCTGCATTTTGCGGCGATTTTGCGGGGGAAGGGGAATTGCGGCAACAACGCATGCGGCGTGAGCTGCGGCGCAAGCTATATAGTGGTATTTTATTATACGGAGGAATGGAGATTGGCTTATCACGATCAGTCCGCGGAAGAAGTGCTCGCAGGTCTGGAAACAGATGCGCAGCACGGACTTTCTGCGGAGCAAGTAGCTGCGCGCAGGGCGCAGTACGGCGAAAACAAGCTGGATGAGAAGAAGAAAAAACCGCTCATCGTCCGCTTTCTGGAGCAGTTCAAGGATGTCATGATCATCATCCTGCTCATTGCGGCGTGCGTCTCGTTCGGCATCATCTGTTATCAGGTGTTCGTCACACATGAGGAAAGTCCCATCGAGTTTGTCGAGCCGGCGCTCATCGTCTTTATTGTCGTGCTCAACGCGATCATGGGGCTCGTGCAGGAGAGCAAGGCGGAAAAGGCGCTGGAGGCGCTCAAGAATATGTCCGCCCCGCACGCGCGCGTCATCCGCGACGGCAAGGAGCAGATCATTCAGGCGTCCGAGCTGGTGCCCGGCGACATCATCTTTCTGGAAGCGGGCGACTTTGTCCCCGCCGATGCAAGGCTGTTAAAGAGTTCCAACCTGAAGTCAGAGGAATCTGCGCTCACGGGCGAGAGCGTGCCTTCGGAGAAGGACGCCTCAGCGCAGGTGGAGGAGAACGCCGCCATCGGCGACCGCTCCAATATGGTCTTTACTGGCTGCTCCATCACCTACGGCACGGCGACGGCGGTCGTCACCGGCACGGGCATGAAGACGGAGATGGGCAAGATCGCAAACCTTCTCGCAGGCGAGAAGGAGACGCGCACCCCTCTGCAGGCAAAGCTTGCGCAGCTGGGCAAATACCTCGGCATTGTCGCGCTCGCGGCATGCGTCATCATCTTCATTGTCGGCGCGTGCGTCGGTCTGGACTGGCTGGAGCTGTTCATGACGGCCGTCTCCCTGGCGGTCTCGGCGATCCCCGAAGGACTTCCCGCAGTCGTCACCATCGTCCTCTCCATCGGCGTGACGCGCATGGTCAAAAAGAACGCCATCATCAAGCGCCTGCCCGCCGTGGAGACGCTGGGCAGTGCCTCCGTCATCTGCTCGGATAAGACGGGTACGCTGACGCAGAACCGCATGACGCTCGTCAAGACCTACCTGGACGGCGGCAAAGTGACCGCGTTCGACCCCGCGACGGCGGACGAGAACGTCAAGACGCTTCTGAACCGGGGCACGCTGTGCTGCGACGGCTCCGTGGAGTTTGAAAACGGCAAAGAGGTGCACCTGGGCGACCCCACCGAGACGGCGATTGTCCTCGCCGCGCACAAGGCTGGCAATTCCAAGGATGCCCTCAATGAGAAATATCCCCGCGTCTCGGGCATTCCCTTCGATTCCGACCGCAAGCTGATGACTTCGGTCAACAAGGTGGGGGAGAAATACCTCGTCATCGTCAAGGGCGCGTTTGACGTCATGGCGACCCGCTGCATCGCGGGCGATCTGGACGCGGCGCGTGCGGCGGTGGAGGAGATGAGCGCGGACGCGCTCCGCGTGCTCGCCGTCGGCTATAAGTACATCGATACCGTCCCCGCGGAGCCCACCAGCGAGGAACTGGAAAACGGGCTCACCTTCCTCGGGCTCGTCGGCATGATCGACCCGCCCCGTCCCGAGGCAAAGGCGGCAGTCGCCGTCTGCCGCAAGGCGGGCATCAAGCCCATCATGATCACGGGCGACCACGTCACGACGGCGTCCGCGATCGCTAAGGAACTGGGTATCCTTCTGGAGGGAGACAGGGCGATCACGGGCGCGCAGCTGGACGCGATGAGCGACGAGGAGCTGGACAAGGAGGTCGAGGGCATCTCCGTCTATGCGCGCGTTTCGCCCGAGAACAAGATCAGGATCGTCAAGGCATGGCAGAAGAAGGGTCAGGTCGTCTCCATGACGGGCGACGGCGTCAACGACGCGCCCGCACTCAAGGCGGCGGACATTGGCTGTGCAATGGGCATCACGGGCACGGACGTCGCCAAGGGGGCGGCGGACATGACGCTCACGGACGACAACTTTGCGACCATTGTCGACGCAGTCAAGGAAGGCAGAGGCATCTACTCCAATATCAAGAAGGTGGTCGGCTTCCTGCTGGGGACGAATATCTCCGAGGTCATCGTCGTCTTCCTGTGTATGTGTATCTTCCAGATCTCGCCCTTCATCTCCATCCAGCTGCTGTGGATCAACCTCATCGGCGACTCCCTGCCTGCCGTCGCGCTGGGCATGGAAAAGCTCGAACCCGACGTCATGGATCAGAAGCCGCGCTCCAAAAACGAGAGCATCTTCGCCCACGGCTACGGCATTCAGATCGTGTTGCAGGGCTGTATGTTTGCAGGGCTTGCGATCGCAAGCTATTGCATCGGTCGCTTCGGGTTTGGTTGGAATCCCGATCCGCGCGAGGTCGGTGAGGTTCTCGCGCAGGCGAATGCAGCAAAGCTGAGTGCGGCGACCTTCTTCGTGCTGGCGCTCTCGCAGTCGCTGCATGCGTACAACATGCGCTCGGGGCACTCGCTCTTCAAGATCGGTCCCTTCTCCAACAAGGTGCTCAACTGGGTCACGCTGCTCGCGCTCGCACTCATCGCCTTCGTCATGTTCACGCCGGGCGTCATGTCGGTGTTCGGCTTTGGTGATGAGTACCTGCACTGGCAGATGTACCTCATCGGCATCGGACTCTCCATCGTTCCCATCATCGTCATGGAGATCGCCAAGGCGTTTGATCTGGTCAGACACCACAAATAACCAAAAAAACGGGGCGTCGGCTCCGTTTTTTTGCACAAATATAGTTGTAATCATTGACATTACAATTCTTTTGCGCTATACTCATGTTGTAATAAATGTGATTACGACATGGAGGGGCATATGGACGAACAGGCAAAGATCGAACGCATCAAAGGGGAGCCGGAGCAGGCGGACGCCGTGCTCATCGGCGCGGGCGCGGGGCTCTCCACGTCCGCGGGGTTTGCTTACGGCGGCGGAGCGCTATCACGCGTTTGTCGAGGCGTACGGGAGCGGGCGCATCCTCCTGCCGGAGCTGGGCGTGGGTGGCAATACGCCGGGCATCATCAAATATCCGTTCTGGCGGATGGCGCTCAAAAATAAAAGATCTCCTGCCATCCCAATATCCATACGATCATTCCCGATCTCGTCAGGTTCACGCTGGACGCGCGCCATCAGGATCCCGCCGTCGTGCAGCAGTGCATCGATATCATCAGGAAGATCCCTTCCAAGGTCGAAAAGTGCGCCTTCTCCTACGAGGAGGCATGGAGCCGCGCGACGGTCGCCTTCCATAAGCCCTATGTAGACTTCGTCGAGGAGAGCGCCAGGGAACTGGGCTATCCCTCCATGCGCATGTACTCCGGCCCCGGTCACGATGCGCAGTTCGCTGCGGATATCGTGCCCACGACGATGATCTTTGTCCCTTCGGACGGCGGTCACAGCCACTGCGAGCTGGAGCATACGCCCGTTGAAAACTGCAAGAAGGGCGCAGACGTGCTCCTCAATACCGTCCTCAAGATTGACGCTTCCATCTGAAAATTGCTTGTTCCACGCGCTTAAAGGTTCTCCGTTCATTTCGTTTCAGCGCGAACGAGCCGCGCGCCGCAGCTTTTGCTGCGGCGCGCGGTTTCATATATAAGATATCACCTTTTTTAGTTTTCCCGTCCCAACAATTCATCAAGCGAGCAATGAAAGTGCTCTGCGAGGGCAATGACGCTCTCCATGCCGGGCTGCCGTTTCCCGTGATACCAGTCATCCAGCGTCTGCGCGGAGAACTGCGTCTTTTTTGCAAGGTAGTAGCGCGTCTGTCCGTGCTGCGCAAGCATGGTGCGGAAGCGCTCGGCAAAGGGTGGTGCGGGGCGGTAGGTCATGTGCGGCTCCGCATGGGACAGACCAAACAGATAGTCGAGGGAGCAGGCAAACAGATCGGCGATCGCGAGCGCACGTTGAAGTGTGGGAAGCTGTTCCTTGCGCAGATAGCGGTAGATCACGGAGAGATCCGCGCCGATCGCCTTGGAGAGCGCTGCGGGCGTCATGTGCGCGTCAAACATCAGCTCGGACAGCGTTTCGCTAAAATTCGACAAAATATCTGTGTCCGGGGGAGTGGATTTCATGGTCAACCTTCTCGCCCCAACAATTCATCAAGCGAGCAATGAAAGTGCTCTGCGAGGGTCAGAGCTTTTTCCAGGGACGGCATACACCTGCCGTGATACCAGTCGTCGAGGCGGTTGATCGCAATGCCCGTATCCTTGCAGAGCTGATAGCGCGAAAGATTATTTTGTGCCAGAAGTTCGCGGAATCTCCGGGAAAAAGCAGGCGTGGGACGAAAATTCGCGTGCTCGGGATAGGGCGCGCGCCCCAAAAGATAGTCCACGGAAAGCCCGAACGCGTCGGCGATTTTGACGACATTGGAGAATTTCGGCACGCATTCGCCCCGCAGATAGCGATACGCCTCGGAAAGATTGATCTTGCTCTTTTGCGCAAACTGCTCCACGCTCAGCTGATTGTCATTGAGCAGTTCCAGCAACGCATCGCGGAAATAATTCTCCATGTCCGGCACCCCTTTTTTGACATTATGCCCTGATACTTCCAAAATTACTTGATTTTATAAGTAGCAGGGTGTATACTGAAATAGGTCGCACGACCGAATACCATACAAAGGAGAGTTGAAGATGCAAAAGAATGAATGGAAGGGGCAAAATGTTACGGCAGAGGACGTTGCGGCGTCGCTCAAGCCGCTCATGGACGAGTATCTGGAAGGAGAGAGCGTCTGCACGGGAGATGCGATTGCCTACACCCTCCCGGACGGACAGCGTTTTTTGATTTCGGTGCGCAAGGATTGAACGCGTGCCGATCGGAAACGGCGCGCCGCGCGGCTCAAAGCCGCGCGGCGCTTCATCAAACAACGAATATTTTTGTAAAATATCAATCTTGTCATAATTTTTGTTGACAAATCAAGTGTGAAGTGCTATAATGCCCAAGCTGTTTACAAAGTGAATGAAAGGAGAAATTATGGCAACGCAAACAACCAAGCGCAGGCTTCCCCTGTGGGCCAAGATCGTCATTTGGGCGCTGGTCGTGATCATCGTCCTCTGCGTCGCGCTCGTCGGCGCGGTTGCGATCGTCTGGCGGCACGAGATCGCGTCGGTCGTGAGTTTTACCAAGGTCGCAGACCGCAACGAGGAGCACCTCGACGGGGCGGTGTACCGCATGGACATCTCGGGCGACTTCTATTTTGACGACTATCTCTTGCAGGGCGGCGCGTCGAGTGACAGCGAACTCATCGACTTTATCACCAACAATATCACGCGCGGGCTCATCGACATGACCATCTCGGAGAGCGAGATCGCGTGCAGTTCGTTCACCGCGGTCACGGCGGACGGCGACAGGATCTTCGCCCGCAACTATGACTTCGCGCGCACCAACACGGCGCTCGTCTTTACAGATCCCGGCAACGGCAGGCACAAGTCCTTCTCGACGGTGGACCTGCAGTTCCTCGGCATGGACCCCGCGCAGGATGTGGAGGGGCTGATGAACAAGATCACCTGCCTTGCGGCGCCTTTCGCGCCCCTGGACGGCGTCAACGATGCGGGCGTGAGCTGCGGCATCTACATGTCCTACCAGGGCGGCGAGGAGACGGTCGCAACCGACCAGCAGACGGACAAGCCCGACCTCACGTCCACGACTATGCTGCGCATGGTGCTCGACTATGCGAGCACGGTGGAGGAGGCGGTCGCGCTCATCGAGCAGTATGACATGCACGACTCCGCGCAGACGTCCTACCACTACATGATCGCCGACGCGACGGGCAAGAGCGCCATTCTCGAGTGGACGAACGGCACGGACGAAACGGACAACGACGGCAGCGCACGCACCCTCAAGGTCATCTGGAACGATGACGACGCGCATATCGGCGAGCGCGAGGGGAACGCGGACTATCAGTGGATCACCAACTTCATCCTCCAGCCCGGCTACTACGCAAGCGACGAGGACAAGGCGGGGCTTGACCGGTATGACGAGATCTACTCCCGCCTCTCCGCGACGGACGGTGTCGTCGAGGACGAGCAGGCGGCTATGGAAATCTTGCAGGCGGTCGGCAGACGCAACTGGAACAACGATGACGGCAACGGCTGCACGGTGCACAGCGTCGTGTACAACCTGACCAAAAAGACGGTGCTCTGGGTTGCCAACGAGCACTACGGCGAGGAAGCGTACACCTTCTCGTTCGCGCTCTGAGCAAACAACAAGTGCGCGCCGCACGGCATTTTGCCGCGCGGCGCGCACCCGTTCAAGCGGCAAAATGGGGTGAAAATCGTTTGACAATCGCCTTTCATGTGATTATAATAGGGAACAAGAAGGCGATCAAGCGGAAGAGACGCGCACGCATCGTCCGGTCAGAGAGGGGGAGCCGCAGGCTGAAAGCTCCCTTGCGGACAGGGCGCGGTATTCCCCCGCGAGCCGCTCCGCCGAACAGAACTTCAAGCGGAGCCGTCCTCCCGCGTTAAGGGACAACGAGGCGCGTAATTTTGCGCGCGAAAACAGGTGGTACCGCGGTATTTTCGCCCTGTCCTTTGGGACGGGGCTTTTATTTTTGTCAAGGAGTGAGGTATGGACAATATCTTCGAAGAGCTTTTGGCGGAAGTCAAGGACACCATCCGTGATTTTCACAACAGCAAGGAACTTTATGATGCCAGAATGCGTTTTCTGGGCAGGACGGGCAGACTGACGGCGCTGTATAAGCGCATCCGTGAGATCCCTCCCGAGGAGCGCCCTGCCTTCGGGCAAAAGATCAACGCCCTGAAAGAGGAGCTGGAGGCGCGCTTTAACGAGCTGGAAGCGCGCATGCACGAAAAGGAGCTCGCGGAAAAGCTCTCGGGCGAGTCGGTGGACGTCACCATGCCCGGGCGCCGCGTCACCGTCGGCACGCTGCACCCCGTCACGCGCGTCAAAAATATGCTCATCGATGTGTTCGCGGGCATGGGGTTTGAGATCTTTGAAGGGCCCGAGATCGAGAACGACTACTACAACTTCACGGCGCTCAATACGCCCGCCGATCACCCCGCCCGCGACATGCAGGATACCTTCTATGTCTCGGATAATTTCCTGCTGCGCACGCAGACGAGCGCGGGGCAGATCAGGCTGATGGAGAAGAAGAAACCGCCCATCAAGATGCTCTGCCCGGGCAGGGTGTTCCGCTCGGACGACGACGCGACGCACTCTCCCATGTTCCACCAGATGGAAGGGCTGGTCGTCGACAGGCATATCACGCTGTGCGATCTGCAGGGCATGCTGGACGAGTTCGCGCGCAACGTATTCGGCAAGGAGAGCAAGACGCGCCTGCGTCCCTCCTACTTCCCGTTCACGGAGCCGTCCGTCGAGGTGGACGTCTCCTGCCACGTCTGCGGCGGCAAGGGCTGCTCGCTGTGCAAGGGCACGGGCTGGATCGAAGTCCTCGGCGCGGGCATGGTCAATCGGCGGGTCTTAGAGAACTGCGGCATCGATCCCGATGAGTACACGGGCTTTGCGTTCGGCATGGGCGTCGAGCGCATCGCCATGCTCAAGTACGGCATCAATAACATCAAACTCTTAACAGAGAACGACGTGCGTTTCCTGGGTCAGTTCAGAGATTAACGGGAGGACAGAGATGAAAATTCCCTTCAGTTGGTTAAAAGATTATGTCGATATCCCCGTCTCGGCGCAGGAATTGCAGGACAAGCTGTTCTCCTGCGGGTTCGAGGTGGAGGAGCTCACCTTCCTCGGCAAGGACGTCACGAACGTCGTCACGGGGCGCATCACCAAGACGGAAAAGCACCCCGATGCGGACAGGCTCACTGTCTGTCAGGTGGACTGCGGCGCGCACGGCGCAAAGCAGATCTGCACCGCGGCGACCAACGTCTTTGAGGGCGCGATCGTCCCCGTTGCGCTCGATAATTCTACCGTCCTGCACGAGGGCGGCATCCAGAAGATCAAGACGGGCAAGCTGCGCGGCGTCACGTCCGAGGGCATGTTCTGCTCGGGTGAGGAGCTGGGCATCTCCGACGACTTCTATGCGGGCGCGGAGGTCAACGGTATCCTCATTCTGGATGCAGACACGCCCATCGGCGTCGATATCCGCCCCGTCGTCGGCATCGACGACTATATCTTTGACATCGCGGTGACGGCGAACCGTCCCGACTGCCAGAGCGTGTTCGGCATGGCGCGCGAGGTCGCCGCCATCCTCAAAAAGCCCTTGAAGACCCCCGCGACCGACTATATCGCGCACCCGACGGATGTGAAGATCCCCGTCACGGTCAAGGAGCCGACGCTTTGCCCCCGCTATATCGGGCACTACGTCGCGGATGTGAAGATCGGCACGTCGCCGCGCTGGATGCGCCGCCGCCTCGCGCTGTGCGGGCTCAGATCGGTGTCCGACGTCGTCGATATCACCAACTTCGTGCTGCTGGAGCTGGGGCAGCCCATGCACGCGTTCGACAGGAACTACCTGCAGGGCGGCATCGTCGTGCGCCGCGCCAGGCAGGGCGAGAAGATCGTCACGCTGGACGAAAAGGAATTCACCCTCACGCCCGACAACCTGCTCATCTGCGACGAGAAGAAGGGCGTCGCCTTAGCAGGCGTCATGGGCGGACTGAACAGCGAGATCAAGCCGGACACCGCCGCCGTGTTCTTCGAGGCGGCGAAGTTCGCGCGTGACAGCGTCAGAAAGACGTCGCGCGCCCTCGGCCAGCGCAGCGATTCCTCCGCGCGCTTTGAAAAGGGCATCGACGCCTACACCTGCGCATTCGCGATGGACCGCGCGCTGCACCTCGTGCAGGAGCTCGGCTGCGGCAAGCCCACCACCTGGCGGGTGGACGTCAACGCGGAGAGTATGGTCCCCCGCATCATCGTGACCACATACAAAAAGATCGACGATCTTCTCGGCATCTGCGTCCCGCACGAGGAAATGTGCGCCATTCTCACCCGCCTCGGCTTTGAGGTGACGGCGACGGAGGAGAGCATGACCGTCACCGTCCCCCTGTGGCGCGACGACGTGGACGGCTATCCCGACCTCGCGGAGGAGATCATCCGCTCCTACGGCTATGAACATATCGTACCCACCTTCCTCTCGGCGGCGACGGTCACGGGCGGGGGACTTACACACGCGCAGAAGACGGAGGAGAAGGCAAAGAACGTCATCCGCTGGCAGGGCTACATGGAGGCGTGCAACTATTCCTTCTACTCGCCCAAGGATTTCGACCTGCTGCGCCTGCCCGCCGATGCACCCGAGCGCCGCGCAGTCAGAATCCTCAACCCCATCGGCGAGGATCTGTCCGTCATGCGCACCATTCTCGCGCCCAGCATGATCGCAAACATCGTGCGCAACGTGCGCCGCGGCAACGATGAAGGCGCGCTGTTCGAACTTGCCAACGTCTATCTGCCCAAGGAATTGCCGCTTACGGAGCTGCCCGAGGAGAGGAAGCACCTCGTCCTTGCCAAGTGGGGCAGCGGCGACTTCTTCGACGTCAAGGGCGCCGTGGAGGCGCTCGCCGACGCGTTCGACGTCCGTCTGAGCTACGAGAAGGGGGAGAAACCCTTCCTGCACCCCGGCATCACGGCGATCGTGAAGTGCGGCGAGAAGGAAGTGGGTTGGATCGGCGAACTGCACCCCGCCATTGCCGAGGAACTGGCGCTCGAAAAGCGCGTCGTGCTCGCCGAGCTCGATTACGCGGCGCTGGAGCGCAAGTTCGCAAAGGACATCACCTATCACGCGCTGCCCAAGTTCCCCGCCGTCGTGCGCGATCTTGCCGTCGTCGTCGATGAGGGCGTGACCTGCGCGCAGATGGAGGCGTGCATCGTAAAGTCCTGCAAGGCGGCAAAGAAGGCGGAACTGTTCGACGTCTACCGCGGCATCCGTCTGGGCGCGGACAAGAAGAGCATGGCGTTCCATATCACCTTCGTGCCCGAGGATAAGGCGATCACGCCTGAACTCGCGGACACCTATTTCAAGAAGATCGTGGACGGCCTTAACAAGAATCTGGGGGCGGAACTCAGATGAGGGCGATGATCTACGGCGCGGGAGCGCTGGGAACGGTATTGGGCGCATATATCGCCAAGGCGGGCGTCGCGATCGACCTCGTCAACCGCAACAAGGCGCACGTCGCGGCGCTCAGGGAAAGGGGCGCGCATATCACGGGCACGGTGGACTTTGTTCAGCCCGTTTCTGCCCTGCTGCCCGAGGAGATGGCGGGCAGGTATGATGTCATCCTGCTCATGACCAAGCAGAGCGACAACGCGCGCGTCGTTGCGATGCTCACAGATTATCTCGCGGAGGACGGCGTCATCTGCACCTGTCAGAACGGGCTGCCCGAACCCGCGATCGCGGAGATCGTCGGCGCGCAGCGCACGCTCGGCTGCGCCATTGCGTGGGGCGCGACCTTCCATGGCGAGGGGGTCTCCGAACTGACGTCCGATCCCTCCGCGCTCACCTTCTCGCTGGGCGCGATTGCAAAGCCGGTCAACCATTTGGAGGACGTCAAACAGCTGCTCGGATGCATGGGCACCGTCGTCGTGGAGGAGAACTTCATGGGCGCGCGCTGGTCCAAGCTGCTCATCAACAGCGCATTTTCGGGGCTTTCCACCGTCACAGGCGGGACGTTCGGCGAGGTCTCCGTGCAAAAGCCTTCGCGCAAGGTCGCCCAGCGCATCATCAAGGAGTGCATCGACGTCGCCAGGGCGGCAAAGATCACCATCGAACCCGTGCAGGGACATAAGATCGATCAGCTCTTCGACTACCGCGGCGCGCTCAAAAAGGCGGTCTCCTTCGCGCTCATTCCCGTCGCGATGAAGAAGCACGCGGGGCTGGTTGCGAGCATGCTGCAGGATCTGCGCGCGGGCAAGAAGTGCGAGATCGACTATATCAACGGCAGCGTGTGCGCCTTCGGCAAGAAGTACGGCGTTCCCACGCCCTTCAACGATCGGACGGTCGAGATCATCCACGGCATCGAGGACGGCAAATACACCAGCTGTTTTGAGAATATCAAATTATACGACGACTTATTCCGCAAGTGACTTTTTGTGCGCCGCCGGGGCACCGCCCCGGCGGCGCATGACTTTCTCAACCGTACGTTGCGCAAAAAACAACGTACGGTTGTGTAAAAACAACATTCCGTCGCTTGAAATATCGTCCTATTTGGCGTACAATCGTGGCAGAAAGTAAGGAGGCAAACATATGCAGACACTCGGAGAACGCATCGCGTACTATCGCAAGGCGGCAAACATGACGCAGGCGGAGCTTGCCGAGGCATGCTCGGTCACGGCGCAGGCGGTGAGCAAATGGGAGAA
Source organism: Candidatus Gallimonas intestinigallinarum (assembly GCA_944338075.1). Lineage (GTDB taxonomy): Bacteria > Bacillota > Clostridia > Christensenellales > Borkfalkiaceae > Gallimonas > Gallimonas intestinigallinarum. Next base: position 11,614 of record CALVLM010000020.1, read on the forward strand.
CGATCTCACCGCGCCCGACATTTCTCTTATTCCAAAGCTTGCCGAACTCTTCCATATCACGACGGACGAACTGCTCGGCGTGTCCAAGCTGACGGTCGCTGCCGTCGACCCCGCAAAGGTGGACATGAGTAAAATGCTCCTGCGGATGCGTGTTCTGTCTTCAGACGGCGACAAGGTGAATATCAACCTGCCGCTCGCGCTTGCGGAACTTGTGCTGGGGAGCGGGCAGGGCTCGGTCAACCTGTTCAGCTCGGACAAGGGCGGCGACGCCATGAAGAATATCGACTGGAAGCAGATCATTGCGCTCGTCAAACAGGGGGCCGTCGGCAAGCTCATGGAAGTACAGAGCGCCGACGGCGATACAGTGGAGATCTGGGTGGAATGAAGATTGCGATCCGTGACGGAAAATTCCGCCTGTCCCTTCGCCTGCCGCTGCGCTTTGTTCTTTGGGCGCTCGGCAAGGCGGGCGAGGACGAGACGCTCTCCCGTTTCCTGCGGGAAAACCGCGGCGAAATGCGCAGGATCATCAAGGAGGCGCGCCGCATACACGGCAGGCTCGATCTCGTGCGGGTGGAGTCCGCAGACGGGACTTGCGTGCAGATCACCTTGTGACTTTCATGCGCCGCCGAGTCGCCGACTCGGCGGCGCAGTGCTTTTTATCACAAAATATAGAAATAGTATCGAATAAAAAATACTATATATTGTGGTATTTGGCAAAAAATATTTGGAAGAATTTAACTCGGTTCTCTTGACAAAGTGCGCGTGGTGTGGTATGATATGGGCAGTTGAAGACCCCTGCGGCAACTGACGAAGCGCGGAGCACCGCATGGAACCGCAGGGAGGAATGCCGTTCGTCTGGGCAATTTTTACCGAAGGGGTAGAAATTGCTTTTTTTCACCTCTTTTCAAACGCCGGATAAGCGGCGCATCTCATTGTCGCGTTTACGGGTCTGCTCGGGCACGTACGCAAAGTACGCTTCCTCGCAGCTTCCGCACGCTCCTTAAGCTGCTTGCTTCTCCGGTGTTTGAATGGCAATAAACTCCCTCGGGTTTTCCTCGCGCGCCTCGTCTTGCTCGGTTCTAAAACGAGCAAGTGTGCTCCTCGATCTGTTTGCTTCTCCGGTGTTTGAATGGGTGGGGATAAGCGGCGCACCGCATTGTCGCTTGCGGGTCTGCTCGGTCATATATTAAAATTTTTGTTCTTTTTGGGAGGCGAGCCGGTGCTGGGTTTTATCCATTCCTATGAATCCTTTGGCACGGTGGACGGTCCCGGCATCCGCTTTGTCGTGTTTCTGCAGGGCTGTCCCATGCGCTGCAAGTACTGTCACAATCCCGATACCTGGAACCTCTCGGGCGGGACGCAGACGGAAGCCGCGGACGTCGTCAAAGAGGCGTTGAAGTACAAGAACTACTTCGGCGAAAAGGGCGGCGTGACTGTCTCGGGCGGCGAACCGCTGCTGCAGCTGGATTTTCTCATCGAACTTCTTACCATGCTCAAACAAAGGGGCGTTCATACCTGTGTGGACACCTCGGGGGGCTGTTTCGATCCTTCGGACGCGCGCTATGACCGCCTGCCGGAAGTTGCCGATCTTTTTCTGCTCGATATCAAGCACTCCGATCCGGAAGGGCACCGTCAACTCACGGGGCGCAGTCAGGAAAAGCCGCTCGCCTTCGCCCGCTTCTTGTGCGAGCACAAAAAGCCCGTGTGGGTGCGGCATGTCCTGGTCCCCGGCGTCACGGACGACGATACGCAGCTGAAAAACCTGCGTGCCATTCTGGATACGCTTGACAACGTGCAGAAGGTGGAAGTGCTGCCCTATCACACGATGGGCGTCAATAAATATCATGCGCTGGGCATTCCCTATCCCCTGGAGGGGACGCAGCCGCCCGAAAAGGCGCGCGTTGAGAACGCAAAGTCGCTGCTTCGCGCGGGCTGGCAGAAAAACAAGGAGGCGCTATGAGCAAATTTACGCTTTTGGAAGTGAGCGGCGAGTCGTGCGCCAACTGCTATACCCTCCTGCCCGTCGTCAGGAAACTGGCGGACGAGCGCGGCATCGGGGTCAAGCACCTGGAGGTCACGCCCGAGAATGCGGCGCGCGTGCAGGCGCTTGCAGTTGACCGCGTCCCCACGCTCATCGTCTTCAAGGACGGCGCGGAGGTGGCGCGCTGCACGGGATTTCAGCCCGAAGAGATCCTCTCTCTGTGGTTGGATGCAAAGCTGGAAGCATAACACGCAAATATTGTCACAAAATAAATACGATGGAGAATTCAGAGATGGCAAACGAAAAGGCATGGCGCGGCTTTGAACGCGGCAGATGGAGCAACGACGAAGTTGATGTGCGCGACTTCATTCAGCGCAACTATACGCCCTACGAAGGGGAGGGCGACTTCCTCGCCTCCGCGACGGAGGCGACCAAGACGCTCTGGGCGCAGGTCATGCAGCTCTCCGAAGAGGAGCGCAAGCGCGGCGGCGTCTATAAGGCGGATACGTCCGTTGTCTCGCGCGTCAATTCGCACGGGGCGGGGTACTTCAATAAAGACCTCGAGAAGATCGTCGGCATACAGACGGACGAGCCCTTCAAGCGCTCGCTGCAGCCCTTCGGCGGACTGCGCATGGCGGAAGAGGCGCTCAAGATGTACGGCTATGAGCTCGATCCCAAGATCAAGGAGATCTTCTCGAAGTACCGTAAAACGCACAACGACGCCGTGTTCGATGTCTACACGCCCGAAATGCGCCGCGCCCGTCACGCGCATATTCTCACGGGACTTCCCGACAGCTACGGCAGGGGCAGGATCGTCGGCGACTACCGCCGCGTCGCGCTCTACGGCGTGGACTACCTCATCAAAAAGAAGGGGGAGGACAAGGCGCTTTTGGACGGCAGCATGACGCCCGACAAGATCCGCGACCGTGAGGAGATCGCCGAGCAGATCAAGGCGCTCGGCCGCCTCAAGGAGATGGCGGCAGCCTACGGCTTTGACATCTCCCGCCCCGCAGAGACGGCGCAGGAGGCGGTCCAGTGGCTGTATTTCGGGTATCTTGGCGCCATCAAAGACCAGAACGGCGCGGCGATGTCCATCGGCAGAAACTCCACCTTCCTCGATATCTATATCCAGCGCGACTTAGACGAGGGGACGCTCACGGAAACGGAGGCGCAGGAGCTCATCGACCACTTTGTCATGAAGCTGCGCGTCGTCAAGTTCATGCGCACCAAGGAGTACAACGAGCTGTTCAGCGGCGACCCGACCTGGGTCACGGAGAGCATCGGCGGCATGGGTACGGACGGCAGAACGCTCGTCACCAAGAACAGCTTCCGCATTCTTCATACGCTGGAGAACCTCGGACCCGCGCCCGAACCCAATCTCACGGTGCTCTGGTCCAGGCGCCTGCCCAAGGGCTTCAAGAACTTCTGCGCGGAGATCTCCATCAAGACGTCCGCCGTCCAGTACGAGAGCGACGATCTGATGCGCCCGGAGATGGGGGACGACTACTGCATCGCGTGCTGCGTCTCGAGCATGCGCGTGGGCAAGGACATGCAGTTCTTCGGCGCAAGGGCAAACCTTGCAAAGTGCCTGCTGTACGCGATCAACGGCGGCAAGGACGAGATCTCGCGCGATAAAAACGGCAAGCCCATGCAGGTATCGCCCGCCTACGCGCCCATTCTCGGCGACGGTCCGCTCGACTACCACGAGGTCGTCGAAAAGTATACGGAGATGATGCGCTGGCTGGCGGGGCTGTACGTCAACACCCTCAACGTCATCCACTACATGCACGATAAGTACTGCTACGAGGCGCTGGAGATGGCGTTGCACGATTCCACCGTGCGCCGCTTCTTCGCCACGGGCATTGCGGGACTCTCCTGCGCAGCGGACAGTCTGTCCGCGATCAGGTACGCCAAGGTCTATCCCATCCGCAATGAGGACGGCATCGTCACCGACTTCAGGATCGAGGGCGAGTATCCCAAGTACGGCAACAATGATGACAGGGCGGACGAGATCGCTGTCTGGCTGGTGCGCACGTTCATGAACTTCATCAAGTCGCACGAGACCTACCGCGGCTCCATCCCGACCATGTCCATCCTGACGATCACGTCCAACGTCGTCTACGGCAAAAAGACGGGCAACACGCCCGACGGCCGCCGCGCAGGCGCGCCGCTCGCCCCGGGCGCCAACCCCATGCACGGCCGCGACTCCCACGGCGCGCTCGCGTCGCTGGAGTCGGTCGCAAAGCTCCCGTACGAATACGCGCGGGACGGCATCTCCAACACCTTCTCCATCACCCCGCAGTCGCTGGGCAAGGACGAGGAAGCAGAATAAGTACCATCAAAGCAGAGGAGGAAATCATCATGGCAAATCAGAGAACGGAAAATCTGGTCAACATGCTGGACGCCTATGTCGGCGACGGCGGCTATCATCTCAACGTCAACGTATTCAACCGCGAGACGCTGCTCGATGCGCAGAAGCATCCCGAAAAGTACCCGCAGCTCACCATCCGCGTGAGCGGGTACGCGGTCAACTTCAACAAGCTGACCAAGGAGCAGCAGGACGACGTCATCGCACGCACCATTCACGAGAGCATGTGACATATGGCGACTCCGGAGGAAAAAAAGGCGCGCAAAGAGGCGCGGGAGGCCGCGCGCGCACAGCGTCAGTATGAGCGCCTGAGAAGTCACGTCGTCACCTGTCCCGCCTGCGGTGCGGAGGCGCTCGATCACATGACCAAATGCCCCAAGTGCGGCGCCGAGCTGACGCCCACGGGCTATAAGCCGATGGACGAGCAAAAGCGCAAGCGCATCCGCACGATCACCTATACGATCGGCGCGGTCATCGTCATCGCCGTCATCGTGCTGGCATTTATTTTTTCCTGATCAGAAGCGGTTCTACTCACGGTAGAGCCGCTTACTTTTCGGGTAGAATTGTCATTTTTGGGTGTAGAATGCGCATGTTTCGGTGTAGAAACGGCAAAAATTACGGTAGACGCGCCGGCGACACGAATAGGGCAAAATATGCGGGCAAACAGTTGCGAAAAATCGCCGCTTGCCATATACTGACGGTGTAAATATCACATCAGCACAAGTTTGGGAGGCAGAAATATGCAGGCAATCGTTTCGGGCAATTGCCCCGCCGAAGCAAAAACAAATGAAATCGTGCAAACCCCGCCCAAGAAGGGATTTTTGTCCTTTTACACCAAGGGCGAGGAAATCTTCAACGCCGTCTCGCACATTGTCGGCGGTGCAATGGGGCTTGCTTTCTGGGTCGTTCTCGCCATTCTGGCATATCCCGACGCCATGGCATTAACGGGCGTCTCGCTGTTCGGGTTCGGCGTCGTCACGCTGTACACAATGAGTACGCTCTATCACTTCCTGCCCGACGGCAGGGCAAAGGGCGTGTTCCGCGTCTTTGATCACTGCACCATCTACCTGCTCATTGCGGGGACATATTCTCCCTTCTGTCTCATCGCACTCGGCGGGACGACGGTGGGCTGGGTCGTGTTCGCCATCCAGTGGGTGTGCGCGGTCGCGGGCATCATCATGAATGCCATCGCCATGAGTAACAAGGTGGTCAAGGGCATTTCCATGGCGCTCTATTTCGTCGAGGGCTGGATGGCGCTCGTGCTCTTTCCGCTGCTGCTTGAGACCATGTCGCTTGCGGCCATCATCTTCCTGCTTGCGGGCGGCATCGCGTATACGGGCGGCATCGTATTCTTTGCGCTCGGCAGAAAGGTACGCTGGTTCCACTCCATCTGGCATCTGTTTGACATTGCCGGCACCGCCCTCCAGTTTGTGAGCATCCTTTTGCTGCTCATCTGAAAGTTCTCTTTGTAAAATAATATTTACCTATTGACAACTTCCGCGGCGTATGATAGAATACTCCTGCCGGGAGTTATTTTTTACGGCAAAGGAGAACGATATGAGAAAAGTTTTTGCAGGGATTGCAGGCGGCGTGCTCAGCGTTGCCATGGTCATGGGACTTGCGGGCTGCGGCGGAAACGGTGCGATCGCACAGGCAAGGAATATCCAGGGCGAAGAAGTCACCGAAGAGCAATGGGTCGCAGCGCTCAACGAAGTGGGCGAAGGGGATTTCGTCACCGTTTCTGCCGTGGAGGAAACGGAGGCGGCGAACTTTGCCGTCAGCTATGAAATGGACGTCGACATGGACGTCACGGCTGAAGAGCAGCGAATGGGCGACACCGTGATCTTTGAAGGCGGCAGCATGTCCGTCGATATGAATATCTCGGCGAGCATTGTCGCGGCAGATCATAAGACGCATATCACCATGGAATATACCATGAAGATGGACGGCTCGGAGTCGGTGTTGGAGACAATGGGCGGCACCGCCGTCGACCAGAGCGGCACTGTCGAGATGTACACTTCTTATGAGAACGGACAGGTGGCGCTGTATGTCAGGGTGAATGACGGCGAATGGAACACTGTGAGCGGCTCGCTTGGCGCGGCAAGCGGCGTTGCAGACAGCGTGCTGGAGCAGATCGATGCCCTGACGGAAGCGCTCGACGAGGTGTCCGTCTATGCGTCGCAGTTCGATGATTTCACCTACAGTGCCGAAGATAAGGGGCATGTCTATAACAATGCGAGCGATATGGGCGGCGCCGGGAGCGTCGTCGGCGATGTCGGCGGCAAGCTCATCATCAAGATCAGGGACGGCAAACTCGCCGCAGTTCTGCAGGAGGCGTCGCTCGATGCAAGTGTTTCCGGCATGACAATGACGGGCTCCGCGGGCATGGGCATGGTCTATACGGTCGGCAGACAGAGTATTACGCTGCCCACGGTATAAATTGATTTTCCAAAAAATGCGCGGCGGGAGCTGCGCATTTTTTTGATTATGGAAGGAATATTTCCTTGACAGACGGCGGTAAAAGGGCTATGATACTCTTACCCATTCAAGGAGGATACTACGATGAAAAGAGCAATTGCCGTGTTTGCGGCGGGCGTGCTTTCGGCGGCGATGATCGCAAGCCTCGCGGCATGTGCGCCGGAGAAGAGTGTCGCGGAGCGTGCAGAGGAGATGGTTTCCGAGCGCGTCGGCTCTCGCGCAGGCTGGGAAGCGGCATTTTCCGATCCCACGCAGGGCGCCGGCGATCATTCCTATACATTTCACAACGCCAACTATTGCATTGAGAGTGAAACGCGCATGTCCGCAAACAATGCTGCTGCGGTTATCGCGCGCGAACTGGTTGTCGCAGAGGAAAAGGTGCATTGCTATCAGCGTACCGAAAAGTATATCAATAATATGGAGGAGGCGGCATCTTCCATTGTCCACGATGTATATTACGCGGCAGACGTGTCCCGCTATCAATACTACTCCCAGGGTGAGGACGGGAGCTGGATGAAGTCCACCCTTTCCCGCCTGGATATTTCTCTCATTGAGACGACAGCGCAAACGGGCAGCTTAACAGAGTATGCCGATGAATACGACCAGTTCATCTGGAACGACGAGAAGCAGGGCTACTGCAAGAGCGTTTCCCTGACGGGGGTACTGGGGACGCCCGTCACCGCAACGCTGACGCTGAAGCTGCAAGGCGGCAGGATCGCCGCGATGATTATTTCCGATGCCGTACCGACGGAGAGCGATAATGCGTCCGTCTCCATTTCGGTCAGTGTAATGATCACCTACGGCGGGCAGAGCGTAACGCTGCCGTCTGTCTGATCGACGATTAAGGCGCGGTGCATGCACCGCGTTTTTTTATGTCGTTCGGAGGAAAGTATCAAAAAAACCAAAGGCGAATTGTGGCTGATTTTGGTTGTCATTCCCGCGGCAACATGGTATAATTTCAAAGAGTGTAAATCCGCACCGCGAGCGGGCGGTGCGGTACATCCCGTAAGGAGGACGTCATGCAGACGATCAGCGAGATCCTGTCCGAAGAGCTCGGGCAGCGCAAGGACTATGTGGAGAATGTCATCACCCTTCTGGACGAGGGTAACACGGTGCCCTTCATCGCGCGCTATCGTAAGGAGATGCACGGCGCGATGGACGACCAGACCATCCGCAGCCTTGCAGACCGCCTTGCCTACCTCAGGAACCTGGAGGCGCGGCGGCAGGAAGTCAAGACTTCCATCATCAATCAGGGCAAAATGACGGAGGAGCTCGACCATGCCATCGACGAGGCAAAGACGCTCGCCGAGGTCGAGGACATCTACCGTCCCTATAAACAGAAGCGCCGCACCCGCGCCACCATCGCGCGCGAAAAAGGGCTTGCGCCGCTTGCAGAACTTCTGTATGCGCAGGCGCCCGACTGTCCCGCGCCCGAGGAGGCGGCAAAGGACTACGTCGACCCCGGGAAGGGGGTGAATTCGGTGGAGGAGGCGCTCGCGGGCGCGTCCGATATCATTGCCGAGACCATCTCGGACGACGCCGACGTCAGAAAGGCGCTCCGGGAGCTGTACACCGAGTGGGCGGACGTCGTGTCCGTCGCGGCGAAGAAGGATCCCGAGGACACCGTCTACCGCAACTACTACGCCTTCACTGCGCCCGTCAACAAGATCCAGGGGCATCAGGTACTCGCCGTCAACCGCGGCGAGAAGGAGGAGGTGCTCAAGGTCAGCATCGTCATCAACCGTGACGCGGCGCTGGGCGGGGTTTACCGCAGGGTGCTCAAAAAGAAGTGCGCTTCCACTTCCTTCGTGGAAGCTGCCGCGGCCGATGCATACGACCGCCTCATTGCGCCCTCCATGGAGCGCGAGATCCGCGCCACGCTCACCGATGCGGCGAGCGAGGGCGCGATCGGTCAGTTTGCGCTCAACTTAAAGCCCCTTTTGATGCAGCCGCCCGTCAAGGGCTTTGTGACGATGGGTCTTGATCCCGGGTACCGCATGGGCTGCAAGGTCGCCGTCGTGGACGGCACGGGCAAAGTGCTGGATACCACCGTCGTCTACCCGACGCACGGCGAGCGCCAGAAGCGCGAGTGCATTGAAAAGCTCACCGCGCTCATCAGAAAGCACGCCGTCAGGCATATCGCCATCGGCAACGGCACGGCGAGCCGCGAGACCGAGCAGATGACCGTCGAACTCATCGGCGGGCTTGGCAAGGATGCGGGCGTCTCCTACGCCATCGTCAATGAGGCGGGCGCGTCTGTCTATTCCGCGTCTCCCCTGGCGGCAGCGGAATTCCCCGATTTTGACGTCAACCTGCGCTCTGCCGTCTCCATTGCAAGACGCCTGCAGGATCCGCTTGCGGAACTTGTCAAGATCGACCCCAAGTCCATCGGCGTGGGGCAGTACCAGCACGACATGCCCGAAAAGCGGCTCACCGAGGCGCTGGACGGCGTCGTCGAGGACTGCGTCAACGCGGTCGGCGTCGACCTGAATACCGCGTCCGCGCCCCTGCTTGCCAGGGTCTCGGGACTTAACGCGGGCGTCGCGGCGAACGTTGTCAAGTACCGCGAAGAGAACGGTTCGTTCTCCTCGCGCAGGCAGCTGCTCAAAGTGCCCAAGCTGGGTGCAAAGGCGTTCGAGCAGTGCGCGGGATTTTTGCGCGTGCCCGAGAGCAAGGAGATTCTGGACAACACCGCCGTGCATCCCGAGAGCTACGCCGCTGCCGAAAAGCTGCTCTCCATCTGCGGCTATACCGAGGAGGACGTGCGCGCGGGCAGGCTCACCGAGCTGAAGGCGCGCATCAAGGCGTACGGCGAGGAGAAGGCCGCCGTGGACTGCGGCGTGGGCGTCCCGACGCTGCGCGACGTTGTCTCCGAGCTCTTAAAGCCGGGGCGCGACCCCCGCGACGAGCTCCCGCCCCCGCTCCTTCGTACGGACGTCCTGGAGATCAAGGACTTAAAGCCGGGCATGGAGCTCAAGGGAACGGTCAGGAACGTCATCGACTTCGGCGCGTTCGTGGATATCGGCGTGCATCAGGACGGGCTCGTGCATATCTCGCAGATCTGCGATAAGTACATCCGCCACCCCTCCGAAGTGCTCTCGGTCGGCGACGTCGTCACCGTCTGGGTCAAGGAAGTGGACGAAAAGAAGAAGCGCATCTCGCTCACGATGAAACAGCCGGGCGGGAAGAGCGTAAGAAAATAACCAAATACTGCCACCGGGCAGAAGGATCGCGAAAGCGTCCGTGCCATTGCCGTTAGGTCTTAGAAGGCAATGTGCTGCGGACGCTTTTTATATGCGCGGGCCGCATGCGCCCGCACCGAGGAGAAAACATGAAAAAACATTACTTTACTAAAGCGGAACTTGCCCTCTGGATCTGCTCTGTCGCGCTCATCGTCATCGCGTTCTGTATCTGGGACAGGGTCAATTTTCTCACCCTCGCCGCATCGCTGATCGGGGTGACGTCCCTCATCTTCTGCGCCAAGGGCAATCCCGTCGGGCAGGTGCTCATCATTATTTTCGCCGTGCTGTACGGCATTATCTCCTGGATGGTCGCCTACTACGGCGAGATGATCACCTACGTCGGCATGACGGCGCCCATGGCGGTCTATGCGCTCATCGTATGGCTGAAAAATCCGTTTGCCGGCAAGCGCTCAGAGGTCAAAGTCAACCGTCTGCGCGCGCGGGAATATTTCATCATGGCATTGATCGCCGCTGCCGTGACGGTTGCGTTCTATTTTATTCTGGAGGCGTTCCACACAGCCAACCTCATTCCCAGTACCATATCGGTGACGACGAGCTTCGTCGCCGTCTACCTCACCGCGCGGCGCAGTCCCTTCTATGCGCTCGCCTACGCCGCCAACGACGTCGTGCTCATCGTGCTCTGGTCGATGGCTGCCGCAGCCGACCCGTCCTGCCTCTCCGTCGTCATCTGCTTCTGCGTATTTCTCGTCAACGACCTGTACGGCTTTGTCAACTGGATGCGCATGCAGCGCCGTCAGGCGCACGCCGAAGCGTGATGGTTGACAGGTATTGACAAGCGGGCATGAAGGCGATATAATGGGGGAAATACGGGAGAGAAGGACATGAAGGCAATCTTTTTGTACACCACGGGGACGGGCAATACGCGCCGCGTGTGCGAAGCGCTTGCCGGAGCATGGCGGGCGCGCGGGCATGAGGCCGACTGCCTGGAACTGCGCGGTGATGCCCCCATCCCCGACCTTACATTGTACGATCGCATCGTGTTCGGCTATCCCGTGCACGCCTTCAACGCGCCCGCGCCCGCGCTCAATGCGCTCAGGCGTTTTCCGCAGGCAGACGGGCAAAAGGTCTGGTTTGTGCGCACGTCGGGCGAACCGCTCGCCCTCAACGACGCCGCGATCGTCACACCCCGCCGCCTGCTGCGCAAGCGGGGATACCTGCTTGCGGGCGATTTCTACTACGTCATGCCCTACAATATCATTTTCCGCCATTCGGACGGCATGGCGGCGCGCATGTGGAAGATCGTTTTGTCCCGCGTCGGAGAAGACGCCGCGGCAATGGAGGCGGGCACGGGCAGCATTCCCTGCGTGGGGCCCGTGAAGCGGCTCGTCTCCTTCGTGCTGCGCATCGAGCATTCCGCCATGCCGTGGATGGGGAAAAGTTTCCGCGCGGAGGAGAGTTGCATCGGCTGCGGGACGTGCGCCGCGCACTGTCCCGCGGGGAATATCCGCATGGACGGGGGAGCGCCGCAGTTCGGCGGGCAGTGCTTTGGCTGCATGGCGTGCGCCTTCGCCTGCCCAAAGGACGCAGTGCGCATCGGCATCCTGAACGGCTGGCGGGTCAACGGCGGGTACGATTTCACAGCGCCGCCCGCAACGGACGAGGCGGTCTGCCGCTACTGCCGCCGCGCATACCTCAGATATTTTCACCGTTGGGAAAACAAATAAACTGGCGCCGCCCGCGTGCATCTGCACGCGGGCGGCGCTGTTATGGCACAAAAATTGGGATACGTTCTCTGAAATACAGACCAAAACGTCCGCGTGCGGACGTTTTTCAGCGTAAGATGCGGAAGTGGTGCAGCCACAAAAGATGATCGGACAAAAAGCTGTATTTCGCGCCGCAGCTGTCGCAGGTGACTTCGCCGCGGGCGTCGCCAACTTCGGTGCTGCCGCACACCAGGCAATAGTTGCCGTATACGCTGTGCTCGCTGGCAAAGGTGAGCACAGTGCTCTTTGCGATCGACGTGAGGTCGCGCAGGGAGTTGAGATTGTTGGGAATGACGCAGGAGGCAATGTCGCTGTACGGCGTAGGGTAGAGGCTGACGTAGTAATCGACCTCCGCTTCCGGCGTGATCTCCGGCTCGTCCACGAGGCGGATCTTGTACTTTTCCTTCCGCTTGGACGCCTTGGCGCGCACGGTGATCTGAATGATCTGATCCTGCGGGATCCAGACCTCGACCAAAAAGTGCTCGTTTTCCAGCGTCGCCGTCGAGACGCGCCAGCCGTGGTCGTCAGAGAGGATATACGCGTCCTCCTTGAGGGAAAAACCCAGTTCGCGGTACGCATCGAGCAGCCCGACGAGAACAAAGAGCGCATAGGCGTTGCGCACCTGCGCCGCGGAGAGGGTGGAGACGGGACTGTCCTGCGCATCCAAAAACCGCCACAGCTGTACACAACGGCGATAGTTCTCGTTGTGCGTGAAGAGGTTGGTCATCTCCGGCGTGCCCGTAAAGGCGGGATAGCGGTCCATCGTCTTATAAAATTGGCTCTGCCGATAGGCGACGACGCGCGATCTCAGCCGCACGAGGTCGGTATAATCTTCATAGTTTCGGCTCTTTGCCTGGTGAAAGGTATCCGTCTGCATGAACTTCATAAAGTCCAGCTTGTTGAGGTGGGAGACCTGAAAGTAGGACTCATACAGGGAGGGGATGCCCTCCTTTGCCGTCCGCAGCGGGACGCGGAGCATGTGGATGAGCCGGTCGATGAGCGCCTTGACAAGGCGGTTTTCGTATGAGTTGTAGTCGTCCTCGTGGGAGACGGCGTAGATATATTCGGGGCGGACCTCGTCGCTCTCGCCCCGCTTCCAGATCTTTCCGTCGCGGATGGTCTGGCGGATGCCCGCAGGGGAGAGCGTCCCCGCGCGCTCGGCGCGCACCATGTCGGTCTCCGTGGTCAGCGTGATATACGGCTTTTGAACGACGTTTGTAATGTAGGGCAGCGTGGACTTGATCTGTGCGATCGTGCCCTGCTGATCCTCCGATTGCGGCGTGGGGATATACAGCCGGAACGTTCCCTGCCGAAGGCGGTCGAGTACGACGGAGACCTTGTCCGTCTCCCCGGAAAATTGCCGGTAAAATCGTTCCAGGGAAGCATTCATGACAGTTTGCGTTTCATTTTGGCGATCGTGGACAGCGTGCTGGAAAATTCCGTCTGCCCGAACTGCTCGATCACATATTTCTCCAGTTTGGTGAGATTTTGTTTGAGATTTTCTTCAAATCTGCCGTCCAGCTTGCGCAGCACCTTGCGCGCGAACATTAAGTCGAGCGCCTTGTACGCCGTGCCGCCGCATGCCACATAGATGGGCACGAATACCTGGATCTGGTTCATGATGCGGTTGCCGAAGTTGACGTCAAAGGTGTCGTACATGAAATTGGAGAGGGCGGAGAACTTATCATAGTCGGCCTTGTCCATGGGGTGCTCGGCGAGTACGCTTTCAAACATGGAGACGAGCTGATCTTTGTTGAGCCTGATTCTGGGCTCCTTGTGCTGGACGTGCACGACCTCCTTGCGCTCGGAGAAGTCGATGACCACGGCGCGGTCGTACACCTTGTCGGTGATCGTAAAGGTGGAGTCGTCCTTGTTCGCGGTACCGATGAACCAGGTGTTGTGCGGGATATGGATGGTGCAGTCGTTGAGTTTTTCGGGAAGCACGCCCTTGGTGGACACCGCCATCAGCGAAATGTTCCACTGCTTGGCGTCCAGCTCGAGGATGGACAAGAAGTCCGCAAAGTAGTACTCCACGCGCGAGAGGTTCATCTCGTCGAGCACCATCATGGAGATGGTCTCCGTCTCGTAATTGGCGCGGTAGAGGGCGCGCAGGAAGGGCGTCTCCGTGAACTTTTTGGCAAATTCGTTGAAGTAGCCGAGGATATCGCTCCTGTCCTTCCACGAGGCCTGCACCGAGGTAAAGCATACGTTGCTGCGCGTGTACTCCGCAAAGTACTTGGGAAGCGACGTCTTGCCCGTGCCCGAAAGTCCCTCCAGAATGATGAAGTGCGAGCACGCAAGCCCTGCCAGGAAGGAGCGGATGGTCTCCATCGGGTAGAACATGTCGTTCGCCTCAAGGTAGCGGTTGAATCCCTCTACCAGCTTGGGCAGCGTGAGCCCTTCGATGTTCTCGGGCGTCGCATAGGGGCGCGCCTCGTACTCCTCGTCGATCTCCACAAGATCGGGGAAGATGACGGGATCCTCCTCCGGCTCCGCATGGGCGGGGTTGACATAGTTGGGGTTGTTGGGGAAGGGAACGTTGTTGTTCTGCCCCTCCTTATAGTCGGGGATCTGATCGCCGTATTTGACGGTGCGGATTGTGATGCGCACAATGTAGTCGACGGTATGCCCGAGCACGATGATGCCCGCGATGATCGCAAATCCGACGAAGAAGTTCAAAGGATCGACGACGAAGAAGTCGTCGGGCGAGATGACGTACATGAGCACGAAGATGAGCATAAACAGAAGGAAGGCCGCCGCGATCGCAACGCCCCACATGGCCGCCTTATTTTTGCGCGTCGCCTCCGCCTTGTCCGACTGATAGCTCACAAGCGCGAGCCGCACGATCCAGTGCACGATGAAAAAGCCGACCAGCATCAGAAGAAAGCGCCAGCTGGATGCCTCGACCGGAAAGGCGCCCGCCCAATGCAGGATCGCCAGAAAGAGCGTCGCGATTACGGCGAAGCCGATGGACTTCAGCGCCGTGATCAGGAGTTTCAGATCTATCTTTTGCATTCAGTACCTCTCGCATGCAAATGTCATAGCAATATGACGAAATTCAACCGATCATAATTGTACTCTAAAAACGCGCAGAAGTCAATAGAAAGAAAGCTTGTGCGCAAAAATTCTCAGAATCCGGGCGGCGCGAAAAAAGTCCCATTTTGCAGGAAAATCGCACGCTTTTTTGCAAAATGCCGCACGCGCGGCGGCAAAAAATTCCTGCATTTTGGGACAATGGAAAAAATTGACAGCAAAAAAATTTTTTCGGAACATACAAAAAACGGCGGGCCAAATGCCCTGCCGTTAGATATCAGTTCATCTTTACAACAAGCATATCGTATAGACGGGATCGGCCGCCGATGCGGCAAGGGAAAAGATGATCAAAAAGGTGATCGTGCAGACGGCAAGTCCCGCCGCATTTCCCCACAGGCAAAGGCGCGTATGTATCTGCAATGTTCTGATTGCGATCGTGAGAACGGAAAACGCGATCGTGCCTACCCAGAGAAGGGCGGAAAAACATAAAAATCCATAGAGCGCACTATGATAGGCCGCAATATATCCGAACAGCGAAAGGGGCGGATAGTACAAGGAAACGCTCCTGCGTGCCGTAAAGGTGATACAATGCCCGAGCAGGAGCCCCGTTACGGGCACGGCAATCGCGAGAAGTGCAAGAATAAGGATCTTGGTGCGGGCGTGCGTCAGGTCCACCTGTTGTTTCAGATCGTTTCGGCTCATCAGCCATTCTTCCTCGACGCCGAAAAAGGTGCACAGCGCCTGCAGGTTGGAGGCGGACGGTGTGCCCAGCCCGCTTTCCCATTTGGCAATGGCGCTGCGGCTGACATAGATATTTTTTGCGAGTGCAGCCTGCGAAAGTCCCTTTTTTTGTCGCAGCATTTTTAACTTCTTCTGAAATTGCATAACGCCCTCCCTGATCTTGTTATATCATATCCGCGTGACCCCGTCAAGGGGCGGGAGTGTTACTTTTCCATGGCAAGCCTGTTACTTTTGAAAAAAAGACGTTTTGCAAGTCGCGGCAATGTGCGGGTTGACAAATGTGTATGCGTGTGATATCATGATTATATCCCCCGTGGGGGGATATGGAGGAGAAGGAATGGCGGGGCATACGCACACGAAGGCGGTTCTGAACAGGATTGCGCGGGCGGCGGGGCATCTGAACGCGGTGAAAGCGATGGTGGAAGAGGGCAGGGACTGCACCGAAGTCCTGATCCAGCTCTCTGCAGTGCGGGCGGAGATTGTGGGCACCGCAAAAGTCATTTTAAAGGATCACATGCAGCACTGCATCGTGACGGCGGTCAAAGAGGGCGACGCGCAGGCGCTGGAAGCGCTGAACAGGGCGATCGATCAGTTTCTATGACCAAGGCCATTCGCACGGGCATCCTGCTCGCCATTCTGGCGGCGGCGCTCTACTCCGTCAATGCGCCTCTTTCCAAGCTCCTGCTGGACTACATGCCGTCCACGCTCATGGCAGGCTTTTTGTACCTCGGCGCGGGGGTCGGCATGGGTGCGATCGCATTGGTGCGCAGGGCGGCAAAGCGGGAGAGGACGGAGTCCGGACTCACCAAACGGGAGCTGCCCTATGTCATTGCGATGATCCTTTTGGATATCGCCGCGCCCGTCTGCCTGCTGTTCGGGCTTGCCTCCACGACGGCGGCAAACGCATCTTTGTTGAACAACTTTGAGATCGTCGCGACCGCCCTCATCGCGCTTGTAGTATTTCGGGAAAAGATCAGTGCGCGGCTGTGGCTGGGCATCGTGTTTGTCACGCTGTCCTGCGCGCTGCTCTCCTTTGAAGACATTTCAAGCCTGCAATTTTCCTACGGTTCGCTCTTCATCCTGCTTGCCTGCGTCTGCTGGGGGTTTGAGAACAACTGCACCCGTAAGATCTCCTTCAAGGACCCGCAGCAGATCGTCCTGCTGAAGGGGATTTTTTCGGGGCTCGGCTCGCTCGTCATCGGACTTATCATCGGAGAGCGCGTCACCGTTTTGTGGAGCGTGTTTGCCGTGCTGGGCGTCGGGTTTGTGGCGTACGGGCTGAGCATCTTTTTCTACGTCTATGCGCAGCGCTATCTCGGCGCGGCGCGTACGAGCGCGTACTATGCCGTCGCGCCCTTTCTCGGGACGGCGCTCTCCCTCATCATCTTCCGCGACATGCCCCATTACACCTATTTCATCGCACTGGGACTCATGGCGATCGGCGCATGGCTCTCCTCGCAGGATAAGCCGCTCTTCAAGCACCGCAGCAAAGAGAGTGGGGGAGGAGAGTAAGATTTACATATACCGCTGAAGCAGCCCAAGCCTGCTTTGGAATGGCTTCCAAAAGAGGAGGCGGATTTATTTTACCGCGTTTTTTTATCACAGATTCAAAATACTCAAAAGAGACCCTCTGTCATAACTGACAAAAGATCTCTTTCCTCGTCTTTGCAATTACATACAGTATAACACGTTTTGCGCCGAAATCCAAGAGGGTTTGCATACAATCTTCAGCTACATAAACGCCTTCGGTATAGATATCGTCGACCAGGATGACATCTTTGTTGCGAAAGAGAGAGGAATCGATATTGCAGGACTCTTTTGTGATGCCTCGATGGGGCATTTTTCCGGAGTTGTTTTCCAGCCTCCAGGAGTGAGTTGTTTTTGTGTCGGTGACGCGCCTGATCGCGTCTGTTGCGTTGTAAAGATTGAGTTTATCTGCAACGCATGAAATTGCTTTTTTGAAAATAAGTTGAGAGGGGTCATATGTTTTTTCTGCTTTTGACCTGGGGATGATTGCAACTGCGCAATTTTCAAGGTGTTCCTCGTCAATGATTTGAGGGATGTCTTTGTAGGCGAGATCAAAAACTTTTAGGAAATCCCGCACAAGATCCAATTCGTCATAACGCCCTGTCATATTTTTAAGCCTGTTGATAAAATCAGGATTTCCATGCTTTTGATAACCGATATAATCACGGTTATAATAGCATACTGTCACATAACTTTATGGACAGTTTTCAAAATTTCTTTAGGTAGTGTGTACGACGATATGATAAACTCTGTATTATGTATCAATTTTGCTAACGGTTGTCAGGAAGATTTCATATTTTGCTTAATATTGCTCAGCGACCTCTTAGCAAAACAAAACCAAAACAGCACACACGAGACGATGGCGGAAATCAATTCCGTTATCCAAAACGAATGCCATACGCCGACGGCCTGAAACAGATAAGACATAAGAAACGCTATGGGGAGAATGGCGATATACCGAAGCAGAGATATGATCAAAGACGGCATGCCTTTGCCAAGCGCCTCGAATGTTCCGCTTATTACGACGGAGATTGCCGAAACAATAAATCCGGCGCTTATGATGCGCAGGGCGATCGCTCCCTGTTCCACCGTTTGCGGAGTATCGGTAAATATGGCCATCAGCTGCTTAGGAACTGCAAGGCAGAGGATCGTGCCTATTACCATTACGCCCAGGCTGAGCAACAATGTTACTTTGAATATGCTGATGACCCTGTCTTTTCGTCCCGCGCCGAGATTATAGCTCATAAGCGGCCTGATCCCCTGTACGATGCCGCTGATAGTAAAATAGATAAACGTCTGCAATTTGTAATAGATGCCGAGTATAAGAACATATACTTCGGCAAAAGCCGCAAGTATGGCGTTGAGTACCGTTATCATAAATGATGGTAGTGCCAGATTTAAGGAAGCCGGAATGCCCACAAAATAAAGTTTACGGCATATTTTTTCTTCTCCGCGGTGCTCTAACCGCAAGCGCACGGGTATCTTTGCAAGCAGGAATACGGCAATATAGCTGATAAGCGACAGCGTCTGTCCTATCCCTGTCGCGAGCGCTGCCCCGAACACGCCCATTGCGGGAACGGCTCCGAGCCCGGAAATAAATATCGGATCGAGTATGATATTGGCGACGGCGCCTATCGCCATGCAGAACATCGTCGTCTTCATTTTTCCCGTCGCCTGCAATACTTTTTCGAACGCCATGCCGAGAG
>CALVLM010000021.1:0-29752 GCA_944338075.1 Candidatus Gallimonas intestinigallinarum
CCGACAACTTCTTTTCCGCGTTGCGGAAAAGTATATCCCGTTGACATCTCACTGCGGCGGCGGGGATAGGCAGTTAAATACGGCGTTTTGACCGACGAATTTATTGACCTTGTTGCCGCAGAAACTTATTTGCTTATCCAGTCGGAGCAGAACGACACCGAGATAAAGCGGCTTTAAAACCTTGTTGCGGAAAATCAAAAGGCGATAAACAACTTAATGCAGGCGTTAATGCTCGGCAAGATTGCCGACACCATTCTGTCGCAAATTGAGAAGTTAGAGAACGAAAACAAGGAACTGCAAGACACCATAGCGACCGAAAAGGCAATGCAAATAAATTACAGTTATGCCGATATTCGCAAATGGTTGTTACACTTCCGCACGCTTGACTATTCCAAAACAAAGAACCGCAAAGACCTAATAGACACTTTTATTTATAGAGTGATACTGTACGACGATAAAATGAAAGTGTTGTTCCACCTTAAAGGCGGGCAACAGGGCGAACTGCTCTTAAATCTGCTTTTCCCCGATTATCCCGACGGACACGGCGACGACGGCGAGAACGCCCACGAAATGCCCGAAAATGAAAAAGAAACCGATAAATCGGTTCCTCTTTCATCGGGGTGTGCGTATACCCCTGTTATGGTGGACCTGCGCAGAATTGAACTGCGGTCTTACAAGGTTCGTCTGCGGACACTACACGCTTAGTCTGTGATCAGATCTCGCCCGCGGGCAGTCCACAGACAGCCTGCACCTTGGGCATACTTCCCTGTTATCCTCTCAGGGGACGGAAGTATTTCCCCCGAGTAGGTTCCCCACTCAATTGACGCCCTGTTCCCGACCGTGGGCAATCGGGGCAGAACGGGGCTTAAAACGTTAAGCCGCAAGCGCTACACGGCGCGCGGAAGCGCGACGTGCAACAGCCGATCTCTTTTTGGAATCAGCATTTAAAATTGTTCCGTTTTTCCGGAGCCGAGCCTCCGACGTGCGTCCGTCAAACTCCGCTTGCAATCGAATCCGAAACAGGCCCATGGAGTTTGTTTTATTATATTATACCCCAAAGCGCGTTTTGTCAAACAAAATGAGGGCGTTTTCACCCCTTTCGTGCCGACGACGCCAAAACGATAAACTTATCGGGCGAGCCGGCAAAATATTCCTCTTTGAACAGGGCGACCTTATCCATGACAAACGCGCTGCCGCCCCCTGAGGCAAAACATGCCTCAACGCCCTCTTCGATCGATACGACCTCTCCGTCCCGTGCGCAGAAGACAAGAAACCCTTCCCCCGCGCAGGTATACTTCTTCAATTGCGTGATCGCCTGCGCTTCGTTGAGTTTATCGCCCCCAAAAACGATCGCCTTTTCATTGATCATCCCGAGTACATCGTGACAAAGCCTCCACTCAAACCGATCTGGTTTCTTGCGCATCTCGTGCAGGACGCGCTCCCGCAAGTCCTTTCTGACAAATTGATCTGCAAAATATTCCTGCTGTTCCCTGGTCATATCGTTCTCCTTGACCCTTCCGGCTTGCCCCGCGCTCTAAAGAAAAGTGATTGAGCAAATTTTTTAATTGAGCGTCACGTCCTTGAGGCTTTCGTACTTCTGCATGGCGGCGCGTCTGATCTCTTCGAAGTTCAGGCGGCGCGCAAACGCTTCGTCCGTCAGTTTTTTTGCCGTGAAGATGACGTCCGTCGAATAGCGCAGGTTCTTGATGTCCGTCAAAAAGTGTCCGCTCTGGCGGGTGCCAAGAAAATCGCCGCTGCCGCGCAGCTGCAGATCCTTTTCCGCGAGCGCAAAGCCGTCGGATGTGCTCTTGAAAATGCCGAGCCGCTCGCGCGCCGCGTCGCTGTCCGAGCCGATCATCAAAAAACACCAGCTCTTCTCGCTTCCGCGCCCCACTCTGCCGCGCAGCTGGTGCAGCTGCGAAAGCCCGAAGCGCTCGGCATTCATGATGACCATGATGGTCGCGTTGGGCACGTCCACGCCAACCTCGATAACGGTGGTCGAGACGAGGCAGTCATATTCGTGATTTTTGAACGCTGTCATGACGGCGCTCTTTTCCCTGTCCTTCATTCTGCCGTGCAGCAGCCCGAAGCGGACGTCGGGAAGCCGCTCCTTCAGTTCCTCCCACAGTTCGGTGACGGAGGTCACTTCCCCCTCGTCATCGTCGATCTTGGCGCACACGAAGTATGCCTGCCGCCCCTTTTTGCACTCCCCGCGCACATAGCCGAGCATATCCTCGTACTTGTAGGCGGAGACGATGGCGGTCGTAATGGGCTGGCGTGCAAGCGGCTTATCGGGGATGGTGGTCACGTCCAGATCGCCGTAAAAGACGAGCGAGAGCGTGCGCGGAATGGGCGTTGCCGACATGACGAGCATGTCGGGCGACTCCCCCTTTTCGCCGAGCTTGTTGCGCTGGGCGACGCCGAAGCGGTGCTGTTCATCGCAGACGCAGAAGGCGAGGTTCTTGAAATGCACGTCCCCCTGCAGGACGGCGTGCGTGCCGCACAACACGTCGATCTCCCCTGCGGCGAGCGCCGCCTTTAGTTCCCGCTTCTCCTTTGCCGTGCTGCCGCCCGCAAGATACCCGACGCGGCACTCGGGGAAGGTGCGCTGCAGGAGCGCATAGTTCTGCGCAGCGAGCACTTCGGTCGGCGAGAGGTAGACCGCCTGAAAGCCGCTTTTCAGCGCCATGAAGATGCCCGTCAGCGCGACCGCCGTCTTGCCGCTGCCGACGTCCCCCTGTAAGAGGCGATTCATGCGCACGGGGCCGGTGACATTATCGTAGATCGCGCGCACAGCCGCCTGCTGCCCCGCCGTGAACGGGAAGGGAAAGCGCTTTTCAAAGTCGGCGACCTCCCGCTCGGTGACGGTGTACTTGTTGACGCGCGCCTCCTGCCGGTCCCCCTTGATGAGCTTGAACGCCGAGAGCAGCGTAAAGTACTCCTCCAGTGCGATGCGCTCCGCTGCCTCGCGCATCTCCTGCTGCGTCTTGGGGGCGTGAATGGCGCGGTATGCCGCATCTAGGGGCGCAAGCGCGTACTTCTGCCGCAGTTCGTAGGGAATGACGGAGACGATTTTTTCGACGGCGAGCGCCGAGGAAACGGCGTCGCGGACGATGCGCTGCGTCAGCCCGCCCTTTAGGGGATAGACGGGGACAAGCCCCTTGAGCCGTACATTCTTTTCCATCGGCTCGAATGTCGGGTTGACGAGGCTGATCTGCCCGTAGCGGTTCTGCACTCTGCCGTAGAAGAGGTACTCGCCCGGCTTTAAGCGCTGCGCGAGGTAGGGCATGTGAAACCACACCGCCGGGAAGGTGACGCCATCCTGCTCCAGCCAGGCGCGGACGGTCTTGTTGCGCGAATACAGCTTGGGGGGCTCGACGGAGACGATGCGGCAGGCAATGAGCGCCATGTCATTGTGATAGACCGACGTGATCTTTGTGCGGTCAGTCATGTCGAGATAGGCGCGCGGAAAGCAGCGCACGAGCTGTGCGCTGTCCGTGATGCCGAGCTTTTCCAGTTGTTCGGCGCGCTTTTCAGTGACGCCTTTGAGTCTGATAAGTTCCATTTTGATGAAACGGCGGCGCGGGCAAGAAAACGCCCGCGCCGCCAATCTTTTTATTCCAATGCAAGCATATAGTAATAAACGGGCTGTCCGCCGTAGTGGAAGTCAACGTCGCAGTCGGGGAATGCCTCCTGCACCTTTTCGGAGAGTGCGGATGCATCCGATTCGTCGACGCCTTCGCCGTAGTACAGCGTGATGACCTCGTGAGAGTCGTCTTTGAGTTTATCAAGGAGCTTGAGCACCGTTTCATCGATCTCGTGCCCCTTGGCAAGGATCTTCTTGTCGTCCAGTCCGATGATGTCCCCTTCCTTGATGGAGAAGCCGTTGACGTTGGTCGTGCGCACCGCGTGCGTGACCTGACCGCACTTGACGTTGTCGATCGCGTGGATCATGTTGGTCTTGTTCTCTTCGACGGGTGCTTCCGGATTGAACGCGAGCGCCGCCGCAAAGCCCTGCGGGACGTTCTTGGTGGGAATGACATGGATCGTGCGGTTGTCGACGAGCGCCTTTGCCTGCTCCGCCGCGAGCACGATATTTTTGTTGTTGGGGAATACGAACACGTTGTCCGCGTTGATCTTCTGGACTGCCGTCGCAATGTCGGACGCGGAGGGGTTCATCGTCTGACCGCCTTCGATGACGCGGTCGACAAACAGGTCTTTGAAGATATCGGAGATGCCCTCGCCCGCGCAGATCGCGAGCATGCCCTGCTCCTTCTTCTCTGCCTCGCGCTTTGCCTTTAAGGCGCGGTTCTGTTCGAGCATGTTTTCGATCTTGGGACGATCGAGCTCGCCCAGTTCCAGCGCGTAGGTGAGCGCGACGCCGGGGCTGTTGGTGTGCACGTGCACCTTGACCATCTCCAGGTCGCCGATGCAGATGACGCTGTCGCCGATGCCCATCAGGTTTTCGCGCAGCTTGTCGATGTCGGCAAGGGTGGTGCTCTTTTTCAGGTTGATGATGAAGAACTCGGTGCAATAGGCAAACTGGATCTCGCCCAGGTCCATATTGATGATATCCGAGTTATCGCCGAAGTCCGCCTCACTGCCCGCGTTGCTCGAAGCCTCGGTCTGCACTTCGGAGACGATCTCCTCGCCCATGATTGCGGAGAGAAAGCCGCGCATGATGGTCATAAGTCCCACGCCGCCCGAGTCCACGACGCCCGCCTTTTTTAAAACGGGCAGAAGTTCGGGGGTCTGCGCGAGCGCCCTGTCCCCCTCCTCGATGACGGCGGGAAGGAAGGTCTCAAAGTCCTTGTACTTGCCCGCGATCTTGACGGCGTACTCACTCATCATGCGAACGACGGTGAGGATGGTGCCCTCCTTGGGGATGGAGACGGCGCTGTATGCGACCTTGGTGCCCGCCTCCAATGCCTTGGCGAACGTCTTGGTGTCCACTTCGGGCTTGCTGTCGTGCAGGACGGAACAGATCCCGCGGAAGATCTGCGAGAGGATGACGCCCGAATTGCCGCGCGCACCGCGCAGAGCGCCCTTGGAGACGTGATCGCACACGTCGGGGAAGCTGTTGGAGGCAGTGGAGAGCTCCTTGACCGCCGACTGCATCGTGAGCGACATGTTGGTGCCGGTATCGCCGTCGGGCACGGGGAAGACGTTGAGCGAGTCCACCTTTGCCCGATTATTTTCCAGCATCTTCGCGCCGACAAGGACCATCTTACGGAATGTGGCGCAATTGATCGTTTTTTGCATGAAACCTGATTCTCCCGAATATTGAAGTCGCTGGGAAGCCTCGCCTTATAATTTCAGGCCGGCTACATTGACGTTGACAGTGTCCACGATCATACCCGTGAAGTTTTCCACCTTGTACTTGATGGCCTCCTTCAGGGATTCGGCGACTGCCTCGATGGAGACGCCGTACTTGATGAGGACGGAGATGTCAATGAAAATGCGGTTCCCGGACGTGACGACTTTCACGCCCTTGCCTCCCGCGTCTTTTTTGAACAGTTCGGCGAACGTATCCGTAAAATGGCGCGACGCAGTATCTACGATGCCGTAGCTCTCCAACGCAGCCTGCGCCGCGACCTTTGCGATGGCAAGGTCCGAGATGGAAATTTTACCGTATGCGTTGCTCGTGCTTACAGACATAAATGATTGCTCCCAAACGTTCTCCCATCTATTCTACCCCATCGCGCTTCAATTTGCAAGCGTTCTTGGGAAATTTTTCGATATTTGCAAAAAAATTTGCCTTTTTCGACCTCAATTTCATTGCTTTTTTTCGGAAGAAATGCTATCATTGATTTGTTCGGCGCGCGGGGAATGCCCCGTGCGTTTTGACAGCAGAGAAAATTTCGCCCCTCGGGAGGATGATAGTATGTCGAGAGTTTGCAGTATTTGCGGCAAGGGTCAGACGGCCGGTAACAACGTGAGCCACTCCAATCGCAAGACCAAGCGTGCGTTCAAGGCCAACGTCCAGAAGGTCTCCTTCGTCAAAGACGGAAAGGTCGAGACCGATTACGTCTGCACGCGCTGCCTGAAGAGCGACAAAGTCGAGCGCGTTTAAGTTTTATTGACAAAAAAAGGACTGCTGCGGCAGTCCTTTTTTGCGTGCCTTGCTTCCTGCCGCCGTCCCCTATCCGCACACTTCTTCAAAGACGCGCAGGAAATTTCCCGCGGCGATCTTCTCCGCGACGCGACTGCCGAATTCGTCGGCAAACAGCTCCAACAGCGCGGGCATATGCGAAGGGTCGGGCACAAAACTGTTTGGCGGAATGCCGTCAAAGTCGGAGCCAAGCGCCAATATATCTTCGCCCGCAACGGATAAAATATGCCGCGCGTGCGAAAGAAGCGCCCGCCGCTGCCCTTCTGCGTTTTTGTCGTCCGACAAAAAGTCCATGCAGAAGTTCAGCCCGATTACGCCGCCGCAGTCCGCAACTGCTTTGAGCTGCGCGTCCGTCAGATTGCGTGCCCAATCGTGCACGGCAGCCGCGTTGGAGTGCGAGGCGACAAAAGGACGCCCGTACGCCGCGACCTCAAAAAAGAGTTTATCGCTCGCGTGCGAGACGTCGACGAGCATCCCGCGCGCGAACATGTGCTCTACCGCCTGCCGCCCGAATGCAGTCAGCCCGCGCGTTTCTTCCCGCACGGAGGGCAGTACCCTGCCCGCGCACAGCCCCGCGTAATCGGGGAAATTGGGATACCCCGCCGCCGTGGGCGTGTTCCACACCAGCCCCGCCATCCGCACGCCGCGCGCATACAGCCCGTCCAGTTCTTCAAGCGTTTCAAACGCGCCGCCCTCGGCAGTCAGGAGCGCGTTGACGGCGTCCTCTTTGATCTCGCACGCGCGCGTCACCTTATGATATCCCGCACGCATGCAGAGCGCATCAAACTCGTCCGCAAGGGCGCAAAAGCGCGGATAGCCGCCCGTTCCGACAAACGCGGCGAAGCATTGCAGCAGGCACCCGCCCGCATTCAGATTTTCCCTTGTAACTTGCGCGACGCCCTCCGTTGTGAGGGCGTCGCAGTGCATATCGCAGTATCTCATTTTCGTTTGGTGAAAAGCCGCAGGACAAGGCGCAGCGGCAGCGGCGCCCTCCAACATACGATGACGTTCACGATGCCTCCTCATTGACGAATACGAGCACCGTCCCCTGCACCCGAAAGCGCGCGACGTCCGCCGTCACGACGTTGGAGATGCCCAGCGTCGCGCCGTAGACAAAGCGCGCGGGCAAGGGATAGTAGAACCCGCTACTCTCCAGTATATGCACCTCGCCGCCGAATGGTGTGACAGACACCGTCTTGCCCTTTGCGCCGTCAAGGACAAATTCGCCCGTCGCCGCGTAGATGCGCGCATGGTTGGTGACCATGACCGCCCGCGCGCCCCGCTGCGCCGCCTGATACAAAAGGTGCAGATTGCCGACGAAATGGTCCTCCCGCTTTCCGCCGCCGCCGTAGATGACGATCTCCGTTGCGCCCGCATCGAGCGCGCGACGAAGCGCCAGTTCGCCGTCGGTGTAGTCCTTTTCCGTCGGATAGACCTCCGCGGGGGGCGGGTCGGGGACATAGGAAAGGGAATCGAAGTCGCCAAGATTGACGTCGATCTTCACCCTGCCCTTTGCCCAGTCATACGCGCCGTCGCAGCAGTAGACGACGGCGCCTCCCCCATCGATCGCGCCGCGATAGGGCTCGCCGTTGAGGAGAATGAGCGCTCTCATTCGCCGTGAAGGCGGCGGATGGTCGCCTGCATGTCCGCTGCGCGAAAGACCGTGCTGCCCGCGACGATGACGTTCGCGCCCGCCGAGATGACGTCGCGGACGTTCTCCTCGGTGATGCCGCCGTCCACCTCGATATCCAAATCCGGCCTGCCGTTGCGCACGCAGAAGTCGCGCAGAGCTTCGATCTTCTGCAGTGTGGAGGGGATGAACTTCTGCCCGCCCCAGCCGGGATGCACGCTCATCAGAAGCAGCATGTCCGCGACTTCCACGCAGTCAAAGAGGTGCCCTACAGGCGTGTTGGGGTTGATGACCGCGCTCGCCCGCATGCCGTAGTTCTTGATGATGCGCAGCGTCTGGAGCGTGAATTCGCGGCACTCCTCGACGTGGACGGTGACGATATTCGCCCCCGCGCGCGCAAAACTTTCCAGCCGTGTATCGGGATGCAGCACCATGAGGTGACAGTCGAGCGGCAGCGTCGTATAGGGACGGATGTGCTCAATCATCTGATTGCCGAACGTGATCGTGGGCACGAAGTTACCGTCCATGACGTCGCAATGGATATAATCCGCGCCGCAGTTCTCCAGCCTTTTCACCGTCTCGCCCATGCGCGCGAAGTCGCCCGCAAGGATGGACGGCGCTACTTTCACTTGTAACATAATTTCCTCTTATCTCAACGCCCGAAGGGCGCTTATTTTCCCCCATTTTGTTGCCGCAAACTATGCGGCTTGATATTATTTCTTTTCTTCTAAGTAACTTGCCCTTAATTGCCCGCACGCGCCTCCTCGTCGCCGCAAACTGCGCCCCAAAGCACTTTGGCTTCCGCCAAAGTGCAACTTCGCTGCGTTGCGGCTCCTCTTCCCAAAAATCTTTGCTACGCAAATATTTTCGGGAGCCCTATGACATCGGCGGCGCGTCATTTTCTTCCAGATAACTCGCTCTTAATTGTCCACACGCTCCGCCGATGTCGGAGCCCATACTGCGGCGAAGGGTCGCGGAGATGCCGCGGTCGGTGAGCGCTTTTAAAAACTTCTGCGCCTCCTGCTCGCGCGCGGCAATGAGCGTGCGCTCCTTGACCTCGTTCAGGCGGATGAGATTGACGTGGCAGGGTCTGCCGCGCAGGAGCTTTGCAAGCGCAATGGCATGCGCCTCGTCCGCATTCTCGCCTGCGATCAGGCTGTATTCAAAGATATACCGCCTGCCCGTCTTTTCAAAGTAGTGCGCGCAGGCGTCTAAAATGTCCGCGATCTTGTAGGCGTTGGCGACGGGCATGGTGCGGGCGCGCTCCTCGTCCGTGACGGCGTGCAGCGAAACGGTCAGATTGAGCGGGATGCCCTCGCCTGCAAACTGCATCATCTTGGGGACGATGCCGCACGTCGAGAGGCTGATATTGCGCGCGCTGATGCCGATGCCCTGCGCGTCCGTCACGCGGCGCAGGAAGCGCACGACGTTCTCGTAATTGTCAAAAGGTTCGCCGCTGCCCATTAAAACGAGGTTGGTGACTGCCCGCTCCTTAAGCGTGCCGCCCTCCGTGCGGTTGACGACGAGCACCTGCGACAGGATCTCCCCCGCCGTCAGATTGCGCACCAGTCCGTTCAGGGTAGACGCGCAGAACTTGCAGCCCATGCGGCAGCCCACCTGCGTGGAGATGCACTGCGTGTTGCCGTACTTGTACTTCATGAGCACGCCTTCGATAACGTTGCCGTCCGCGAGCGCGAAGAGGTACTTCTTTGTGCCGTCCTTTGCCTCCAGCGTGCGCACAATACGCACAGGCTCATCCTCGAACCGCTCCAGTAAAAAGGCACGCAGCGCGGGCGGGACGGGCAGTTCGGAGATTCTTTTCCCCTGCATCAACCCGAGGTACACCTGACCCGCGCGGAAGGGCTTCTCTCCCGCTTCTTTTACAAGCGCGGCGATCTCCTCAGGGGACTTGTCTTGCAGGATCTCTTTCATAGCTTCCTCATTTTGGCGATATAAAATCCCGCGCCATAGGCGGTATCGGGCAGAAATTGCAATCCGCACGCCGTCTTCTCGTGCGCGAGCGGGCTTTGCGCCTCGCAGCATTCAAATTCGGGGTGCGCCGCAAGAAAGGGCGCGACGATGCCGTCGTTCTCCTCGGAAAAGAGCGAGCAGGTCGAATAGTACAGGTGCCCGCCGCGCTTTACATACCGCGCGCAGTTCTCTAAAATGGCGCGCTGCGTGGCAGCGAGTTCGGCGACGCTTTCCGCCGTCTTGCCAAGGGGCAGGTCGGGATTCTCCGCGACCGTGCCGAAGCCCGAACAGGGTACGTCGCACAGCACGCCGTCGAATGCATTTTCCCATGCAGGGCGAAACAGGGTGCTGTCTGCCTGCACGGCGGTCACGTTGCTTGTCCCCATGCGTGCGACATAGCTCTCAATGAGCGAGACGCGGTGCGCATGCAGTTCGCTTGCAGTGACGTGCGCACACTTGCCCGCAAGCAATACGGACTTGCCGCCCGGCGCGGCGCACGCGTCGAGCATGTTTTCGCACGGCTCCACGACGCCGCAGATCGCAATGCTGCCCACCGACTGAAAGGTGTAGTCGCCGACGAGAAAGTTTTCGTCGCGGGCGAACCGCTCGAAGATATATACGTTTTCAAAGGGGGTCGCGATATGCGGCCTGTCAAGGTATTTTTCTGCGCCGCGCACGAAACGCACCGTGACGCCGCAGCTCTTCGCCCTGACGATCGCCTCCGTCCGCGCGCCCCAGTCACTGCGGATCTTCTCTATGGCAAATAAGGGATAGGGCGTCGTGAGTGCAAGTCCTTCGTCCCCTGCAGGAATGACAACTTTCTTCTCATCGAAGGCGCGCAGCGCCGCGTTGACAAAGCCCGCCGCCCCGCCCTTGCCGAGCTTTTTGAGGAGCGTCACCGCCGTATCGGTGACCATGTACCTGGGTTTTTCAAGAAAGATGAGCCAGTAGAGCGCAATTTTTAGGACAATCCTGACGGCGCTCTTGGGGCTCTTTTGTGCGATCGTGGCGATGCAGGCGGTGAGATACCCGTCATGCTCCAGCACGCCGTACACCGTGCGGACGGTGCGCGCGCGGTGCAGTTCCTCGATGGGCGTATCCGCAAGGGCAAGCTTTAAGTGCGCGCCCGCGCCGTACACCTTGGAGAGCACCTGATAGGGATCATAGAACGGGTTTGTCAAAACAGTCCCCCTCCTGGAGTTTGCCGCCGCTCGCAAATGCGATATCCGCCATGCGTTTGCCGCCTGCGGGCTGGACCTCGGAAAGGCGCACCGCGCCCTCCTTGCAGGCGACGACCAGTCCGCGCTTGGGCGAACACATAACGACCGTGCCCGGTTTTTGTCCCCCGTCATAGGCGACTTCATGCGCCTGATAGCAATTGAGCGTCCAGTCCCCCACGGCGCAATAAGCGAGCGGCGCGGGCGAGAGCGAGCGGATGAGCGCGCTCACCTCCCCGGCGGGGCGGTCAAAGTCGACCATCGTACGGCGCACCTTGCGGCAAATCGTCCCCTCGCCCTGCTTCTCGAGGACAACTTCTCCCCTTTCGATGCGCGCAAGCGCCGAACAGATGAGCTCCGCGCCGACATGGGAGAGCTTTTCCGTGAGCGAGCCGCAGGTAGCGTCCGCCGCGATGGGGAGGGCGGCTCGCAGGAACATGTCCCCTGTGTCCAGCCCGACGTCCGTCCTCATGATCGTGACGCCCGTCTCCTTCTCCCCCGCCGCAATCGCCGCCGCAATGGGCGCCGCACCGCGGTACTTGGGAAGCAGGCTCGCATGGACGTTCCAGACGCCCATGGGAAAGAGATCGAGCGTCTCCTGCGATAAGATCTGCCCGTATGCGCAGGTGACCATGAGATCAGCGCCCACCTCTTTGAGGGGGGCAAGCTCCTCGCGCAGTTTTACGGGCTGCAAAACGGGGATGCCGCGCGCCAGCGCCGCCTGCTTGACGGGCGAGGGCGTTAAGACGCGCTTTCTGCCCTGCGGCTTATCGGGTTGGGTGAGCACGGCGGCGACGCCGAAGCTCTCCGCGATGCTTTCAAATGCGGGGACGGCAAAGTCGGGCGTGCCCGCAAAGACGATTTTCATGATCTGTTCCTCCCGTCGCAAACAAATCGGCTGCCGGCTGCGGCCGCCTTTCAGTCATCGTCCCTCACGCCGGTTGCCTTGTCGGTATAGATAATGCCGTCCAGGTGGTCAAGTTCATGACAGACCGCACGGGCAAAGAAGCCGCGTGCGACGAGTGAACAACGATTGCCGTTGCGATCGGAAAAGACGACTTTGACCTTGTCCGGACGAACAACATAGCCCACCTTGCCGCGCACCGAAAGGCAGCCTTCGGGGCCGTACTGCTCGCCCTTTTGCGAGACGAGGACGGGATTGACCATCTCAAAGAAGCCCTCATCGACGTCCACCACCACGGCGCGCACGGGAACATTCACCTGCGGCGCGGCAAGTCCCGCGCCCTCGGCGTTGCGAAGCGTTTCTTTCATGTCGTCAAGAAGCGTCCAAAGCTCCTTGTCAAATTGCTTGACCGGCGTGCACTTTTCCCGCAGGACGGGAGCGCCGATCTGTACGATCTCTCTGATCATAGGTATCTCCTGATTGCAAATTGAAATTGAAAACGAAAATTATAACCCGACAGCATGTTGCGTGCGCAAGCCCGACAAAGGATTGCGGGATGAATGCGCTCCAAAAATGCGCTTCAAGAAAGATTGGAGGGATTCTCTTCTACATACACCAGCACATCCCGCCGCGTGACGGAGGCCGCCGCGTCGTAGATCTCTTCGAGCAGGGCATCCGAGGAAAGGCGCATGAGCACCTGATAGCGGTGCTTGCCCTGGATGCGGCGGATGGGCGCGTGCATGCGGTTGAAGAAGAGGAAGTCCTCACTGTGCGTCACATACAGCCGCTGCAGCTTTTCGTAGACCTCGCGCAGGGCTTCGAGCGCAAGTTTCTCTTCCGTGCCCGTGACCATGACGCGCACGATCTTGGCAAATGGCGGGAACATGAGCGCCGCGCGCATGTTGATCTCGTGATGATAGAACCCCTCGTAGTCGTACGCCGCCGCATAGCGCAGGATGGCGTTGTCGGGGTCGTACGTCTGCAAGATGACGTCCCCCTTCTCTCTCCCGCGTCCGCTCCTGCCCGCGACCTGCGTCACGAGCTGAAAGGTGCGTTCGTTGCTGCGATAGTCGGGAAAGTGCAGGCTCATGTCCGCATCGAGGATGCCCACGAGCGTCACAAGCGGAAAGTCGTGTCCCTTGGCGACCATCTGCGTGCCGACGAGGATGTCCGCTTTTCGCTGGGCAAACTGCTTTAAGATGCGGAAATGCCCCTCCTTCCCACTCGTCGTATCGTTGTCCATGCGCAGGATGCGCGCCTCGGGATAGAGCGATTGCAGATCGCGCACGACGCGCTGCGTACCCGTCCCCGCGTAGTAGATATGGTGACTGCCGCAGACGGGGCAGGCGGTGAGCATTTTATATTTTGTGCCGCAATAGTGGCATTTGAGGCAGTCCTCTTCGCTGTGATAGGTGAGCGAGACGTCGCAGTGCTCGCACTTGGCGACATACCCGCAGTCTCGGCATAACACGGTCTGCGAATAGCCGCGGCGGTTGAGGAACAGGATCGCCTGCTGCCCCTCTGCAAGGCAGGCGGAAAGCCGATCGCGCAGTGCCGCCGAAAAGGGCGAGGCATTTCCGCGCTTGACTTCCCGGCGCATGTCCACAATGTTGACGTCGGGCAGCGGGCGGGCGTTGATGCGATCGGGCATTCTGACGAGCTCGAATTCGCCGTCCAATGCGCGCTTGTACGTCTCGACGGAGGGCGTTGCACTGCCCAGGACCAGCTTACAGCCGTTGTACTTCGCGCGTTGAAGCGCGATATCGAAGGTATTGTAGCGGGGCGCGCTCTCCGAGGAGTAGCTGCCGTCGTGCTCTTCGTCCAACACGATGACGCCCACGTTCTCGACGGGCACAAAGACCGCCGAGCGCGCGCCGATCGCAATGCGGGCGCTGCCCTCCCGAAGGCGCTGCCACTCGTCGAAGCGCTCCCCCGCAGAGAGCCCGCTGTGCATGATGGCGGCAAGACTGCCAAACCGTGCGCGCAGCTGCGAGAGCATCTGCGGCGTTAAGGAAATTTCGGGCACCAAAAAGATCGCCGTCTGTCCGCGCTCCAGCGCGCGGGCGATGAGGGTGAGATAGACTTCCGTCTTGCCGCTGCCCGTCACGCCGTGCAATAAAACGACCGACTTGCCCGTTCGCTCCACCGTCTCCACGGCGCGCATCTGCGCAGGGGTGAGCGTGCGCGGCACGTTCTCGCCCGCGACCTCCTTATACGGATCGCGCAAAACGCGCCGCTTTTCGAGCGCGACGCCTCCCTTTTTGACGAGCGCGTTGACGGCGGCGCCGAACTGCTTTCTCAGTTCCGCTGCGTCCGCCTCGCCGTGCTCGCGCAGATAGGCAAGGCACGCCGCCTGCTGCGGTGCGTTTTTAGTGGGGACTTCTCCTAAAAAGCGCGCATAGGTGCGGTAGGTCTCGGCGACCTTGCCCGTGCGCATCTCGGCGGGCAGAAAGAGGCGCAGCGCGAGCGCCATGGGGACGCGGTAGCGCGCCGCAATGCCCTTGGCGAGCGCAAGGCACTCTCTATTGATCGCGGGCTTTGCGTCCTCGACGCGCAGGATGCGCTTGAGTTTCTCGGCGGGATAGTCGCTGCGCTCCTTTTCGCGTATGACAAAACCCGTCGCGACGCTCGCCCCGAAGGGCACGGCGACGCGGGTACCGGGCGCGACGGGACCGTCGCTGACATACTCAAAAACTTTGTCGACCTCGCTGTGCGCGATATCGACGATCACCTCGCAGATCATACTTCCCCGATGCAAAAGAAGCCCCTTGCGGGGCATTCCTGGTCATTTTTCCTGCTCGCCTCAGTCGCGGGCAATGGTCACCTTGCCGTTCATGATCTCCTGGCAGGCGAGGACGATCTCCTTCTGCTTGCCGGGAAGTTCCGTCACGCCCGTCGCCTGCATCTGCTCGATGATCTGGCGCGTGCGCTTTGCCACGACCACGCACAGCTCATAGCGGCTGGCGGGATCCTCGGGCGTGCCCAGTTTACGGATGAGGGCGTCCATCGAAGGTTCATTGATCATACTGTCTTCTCCTTTTCCTTGCGGATGATTTGCAAAATTTCATTCTTGGTACGCTGCAGGTCGTCATTGACGACGACGTAATCGTAGAGCGGCGCCTGTTCCAATTCGTACCTGACGCGGCGAAGGCGCGCGTCGCGCTCCTCCTCCGATTCCGACCCCCTGCCTGCAAGGCGTGCTTCCAAGGCCTCCTGCGAGGGCGGCGTCACCATGATGAGCGTCGTCTCCTTGGGCATGAGCCGCTTGGCGTTGAGCGCGCCCACGACGTCGATCTCCAAGATGACCGAATGCGTTCTGAGCTGGCGCTCGACAAAGGAACGCGGCGTGCCGTAGTAGTTCCCGAAGTGCTCATCGTACTCCAGAAAGTCGTTCTCGGCAATGCGCGCACGGAATTCCTGCTGCGTGATAAAGTAATAGCTGACGCCCTCTGTTTCCCCCTCGCGCGGCGCGCGGGTCGTGCAGGAGACGGATTTGACGAGGCTCTTATCCTCCTGAAGAAGCAGATCGACGAGCGTCCCCTTCCCTACGCCGGAGGGCCCCGAAATGACGATCAGGACGTTTCTCATGCGTTACTCCAAATTCTGTATCTGTTCGCGGACCTTTTCGATCTCGTTCTTCATCTGCAGGGCGTTTGCCGTGATCTCCTTGTCAGAGGATTTGCTGCAGATCGTATTGCACTCGCGGTTGAATTCCTGGACAAGGAAATCCAGCTTCCTGCCCACCTGCGCGAGCGCGCAGATCTCACGGAATGCCTTGATATGCGAGCGGAGACGAGTGAGTTCCTCATCGATGCTGCACTTGTCGGCAAAGACGGCGGCTTCCGTCAGGATACGCGCCTCGTCCACCTTGCCCGCAAGGTACTCTTCGATGCGCTCGGTGAGCTTTTTGCGGTACTCCTCCGCGACGTGCGGCGCGCGGGCGGCGATCGCCTCGGTCAGGCGTTCAATGACCTGCATGCGCGAGAGCAGGTCCCCCTTCAGGCGCTCCCCCTCCTTTTCCCGCATCGCGGAGAGCGAGGAGAACGCCTCGTGCAATGCCCGCTCTAAGAGCTTCTCGAGCACTTCGTCCGCGGCGGACGACTCCTCGGTGCGCACGACGTCGGGAAGGCGCAGATAAAAGGAGAGCGTCGTATCGTCCGCAACGCCGGGAAGCGCCGCTTTGAGCTGCATAGCTGCTTGCTGATAGGCGCGCGCGACGGAGAGGTCGACATAGTAGGACTTTTCCTTCTCGCGCTTATCGGTATAGCTGATGAAGATATCGACGTGCCCGCGGGAGATGTGCTCCCTGGCGATGGCGCGGATGCGCTCCTCCTGTGCAAGGAAGATGCGCGGGCTCTTGATCGCAAGATCGAGATAGCGGTTATTGACGGACTTGACCTCTGCCGTCAGCTCCACGCCTTCCTCTGCGCAAACGCCCTTCCCGTATCCCGTCATGCTGAACAAAGCACGCCACCTCCGAACCGTATATTCGATACCTGATCATTATACCACGCGGCGGCACATATTTCAAGCACTTTTTGAGATTTTTTCATGCAAGAACGCAATTGCACGAAAAAACCGCCCCGCAAGGCGGTCTTTTCGCTCAGTTCTCTTGAAGCATGGCGAGGAACTCCTCCTCTCCGATGATGCGGATGCCCAGTTGCTGCGCCTTTTTGAGCTTGCTGCCCGCATTTTCGCCCGCGATGACGAGCGTCGTCTTTTGCGTGACGGAGCTCTGCGCCGTCCCGCCAAGCGCTTCGATACGTTTTTGCGCCTCGGGACGGGACATCGAGGAGAGTCCGCCCGTCAACACGACGTTCTCGCCCGCAAAGACGCCCTCCGCCGCCC
This sequence comes from Candidatus Gallimonas intestinigallinarum, assembly GCA_944338075.1. Taxonomy (GTDB): domain Bacteria; phylum Bacillota; class Clostridia; order Christensenellales; family Borkfalkiaceae; genus Gallimonas; species Gallimonas intestinigallinarum. The sequence continues at coordinate 16,683 of CALVLM010000021.1, forward strand.
TCTTTTGCACGGTGGGCGCGACGCCCGCCGCCCTGAGCCGCGCAAGTTCCTCCCTGTTCTCCTCGTCGGCAAAGTAGCGCAGGATGGCGTTCGCCGTGACGTCGCCGATATTTTCCAGCGCGACAAGTTCGTCAAAGGTGAGCGCCGCGACCGCCTCCACGCTGCCGAACGCCGCAAGATCGCGTGCCGCGACCCTGCCGATGCCCTCGATGCCGATGGCGTACAAGAAGCGCTCCAGCGGCATCGTCTTGCTCGCCGCAATCGCCTGCAGGAGGTTGCCCGTCTTGCGCTCCTTGAAGCCCTCAAGCCCCGCAAAGCTCTCCGCGGTGAGCGCGTACAGGTCGGAGAAGCGGCGCACGCCCCGCTTTTCGTAGAGCATGGTCAGGGTCGCTTCGGACATGCCCTCCACGTCCGCCGCGTTCTTGGAGCAGTAGTGCGTGAGTTTTTGGATAATGCGGGGCGGGCATGCCCTGTTCGTACAGAAGAGGTTTGCCCCCACCTCGAGCGTGGGCGCGCCGCACGCGGGACAGACAGCGGGCTTTGTGACGGGCACGCTGCCATCGGCATGAGAGATTGCGCCCAAAATTTCGGGAATGACCTCATTGGAGCGGCGCACCAGGACGCGCGAGCCGACTTTGACGTCCTTGCGCGTTAAGTCGCCGTAGTTGTTGAGGGTGGCGCGGCGGACGGTCGCGCCCGCAAGTTCGACGGGCGTGATGCGCGCGAGCGGCGTGAGCTTGCCCGTTCTGCCCACCTGCCACAGCACTTCCTCGACGGTCGCCTCCGCCTCCTCCGCTTCAAACTTGTAGGCGATCGCCCAGCGGGGGAATTTATCGGTATAGCCCATCCTGCGGCGGACGCTCTCCTCGTTGGTCTTGACGACCGCGCCGTCCGTTAAAATATCCAGCTTCTTGCGCTCGACTTCGATCTCGTCGATGGCGCTTTGCACCTCCTCCGCCGTTTTGCATACGCGGAGGTAGGGAAAGGTCTCAAACCCCCACTTTTTCAGCGTCTCGTACGCCTCCACCTGCGAGGAGACGGGCGACTCGCTCATGTAGTTGATGTCGTAGAACACGATCTCGGGATGGCGGGACGCCGTCACCTTGGGATCGAGGTTGCGGATCGCCCCCGCCGCCGCGTTGCGCGCGTTCTTCAAAGGCTCGTCGGGATGCGCCGCGTTGTATTTTTCCAGTACGGACAGGCGGATGATCGCCTCGCCGCGCACCTCGATCGTGCCCTTGTAGGGAATGGCGAGCGGGAAACTGTGCAGGGTGAGCGCCTGGGCGGTGACGTCCTCGCCCTCCCTGCCGTTGCCGCGCGTCGCGGCACGCACGAACGCACCGTTCTCGTAGGTGAGGCACATGGTCAGCCCGTCAAACTTGTATTCGACCGTGAATACGGCGTCGGGGTCCACCTTGTGCACGCGCGTCAGAAAGGCGTCGAGCTCGTCCTCGGTGACCGCCTTGTCCAGGCTGAACAAGGGCGCAATGTGCGTATGCCGCGCAAACCCCTTGACCGGCTCGCCGCCCACGCGGCGGGTGGGCGAATCGGGCAGAACGGTGCCCGTCTCGCGCTCCAATTCGCGAAGTTCGTCGTAGAGCGCGTCGTATTCCCTGTCGGGAACGCTGGGCGCGTCCTGCACATAGTATTCGTACGCCCAGCGATTGAGCGTATCCACAAGATAGCGCATTCTGTCCATAACTTACTCCAAAACTTCCAGGGGCGCGAGCGCCGCCGCCAAGTCCTTATTGCCCGCCTGCTCGAACCGGACGGTCACGATGATATTGCCGCCCGCGCCGCGCATCGCCGTGATGACGCCGTCGCCGAAGCGCGCGTGCCGCACCCTTGTGCCGACGGCAAACCCGGAAGTGTCCTTGCGCGGCTGCGTGGGCGCGGCGGTCTTGCCGGCGTTTCCGAAGCGCACGCCAGCGCCCGCCGCGGGACGGGAACCAGAGCCGAAGGTGGGCAGCTCCTGCGCGCCCTGCGTGCTGCGCGCGTTGCCCGAAGGCACGCTCTGCGCGGCGCGTCCGCCGTAGGAATTGTTTCCGTAGTAGGAGGCACCCATGCCTGAATAGGACGAACCATATCCCGCGCCGTAGCCGGACGAATAGCCGCCTCTGCCCGCGCCGTAGCTCGTGCGCCCCGCGCCGTACGCGCCCGAATAGCGCGCACCGTAGCCGTAGCCGCTGAAGCGCTCCGACTCGGCGGGGATCTCCAGCTCATCCTCCAGTTCGCGGATAAAGCGGGAGCGCATGGTCGGCTCGCGGTGACCGTAGAGATAACGGCTCTTGGAGCGGGTGAGCCAGAGTTTTTCCTTTGCGCGGGTGATCGCGACGTACATGAGCCGCCGCTCCTCCTCCATGGAGGCGGGGTCGTCGTTGGCGCGCTTGGTTGGCATGATGTCCTCCTCCAGCCCGACGACGAACACGCATTTAAATTCCAGTCCCTTGACGGCGTGAATGGTCGCGATCGTGATATACTCGCTCTCGTCCATCTCGTCTGTGTCCGAATAGAGCGTGATCTGCTGTAAGTAATCGGAGAGCGACGCTTCGGGATTCATGCGCACGAACTCGTCCACCGAATTGAGAAATTCGTCGATGTTGGCGCGCTTGGTCACCGACTCATCCGAATTGTCCGCGTACTGTTCGCGCATGCCCGAGGTCTCCACGAGGCGGTGCACGAAGTCGTCCACCGCCATGGTCTGCGCGTCGAGCACGATCTCCTTTAAGTACTTGCCGAAGGCGCGCAACTTTTCGCGCGTGCCGCCGTTGACGCCCAGCTTGTCGCAGTCGAGCACCGCGTCAAAGAGCGGCACGTCCTCGCGCTCGGCATAGTCGAAGAGCGTCTGTACCGTCTTTTCGCCGATGCCGCGGCGGGGCACATTGATGATGCGCGCGACTGCCTCGCTGTCAAAGGGGTTGCCCGCGACGCGCAGGTAAGCGAGAATATCCTTGATCTCTTTGCGTTCGAAGAACTTGAAGCCGCCGAACACCTTGTAGGGAATACCATACTTGGTGAATTCCTGCTCGAAGGAGCGGGTCAGGGCGTTGATGCGCATGAGCACGGCGAAGTCGGAGGGCTTATAGCCGCGGCGGCCGAGCTCCGCGATCTGACGGGCGACGTAGAGCGCCTCCCCCGCCTCCTCGTCCGCCTCGTAATAGACGGGTCTGTCGCCTTCGGGGTTGTCGGTGTGCAGCTGCTTGCCCTTGCGGTGGGCGTTGTGTGCGATCGAGGCGTTTGCAAGGGACAAAATCGCCTTGGTCGAGCGATAATTCTGCTGCAATTTGTAGACTTTGGCATTGGGATAGACGCGTTCAAAGCCCAGAATATTTTCGATCTTCGCGCCCCGCCAACCGTAGATGGACTGGTCGTCGTCGCCCACGACAAAGAGGTTGCCGTGGACGGTCGCGAGGCACTTGATGATCTCAAACTGCACGGCGTTGGTGTCCTGGAACTCGTCCACATGGACGTAGCGGAACCTGCCCGAGAGATACTCGCACGCCTCCTTGTCCTCCTTGAGAAGGGCGAGCGCCTCGGTGAGAAGATCGTCAAAATCCAGCGCGTTGGATGCTTTGAGGTGCGCGTCGTACTTTTCGTACACCTTGACCGCCGCATCGATATTGCGCTCGAGGCGGTAGCGCAGCCCGTACTCCCTGGGCGAAAGCCCCAGCATCTTGGCGTTGGAGATGTGCCACTTGACCGACTTTAGCTGCCCGTCCTCGTCCTCGAAGCCGCACTCCTTGAACGCCTGTTTGATGACGGCGGAGCGCTCCTGCTCGGAATAGATGGAGAAATTCGCGGAGAGCCCGCGTTTTTCGGCGAACATGCGCAAAATCTTGACGCACATGGAGTGAATGGTGCACACCCACATGCGGGAGACATCCGTCATCGCGTCGAGACGCTCGCGCATCTCGTTTGCCGCCTTGTTGGTGAAGGTGATGGCAAGGATATTCTCCGCGGGCACCCCTTTTTCGGTGATGAGATAGGAAATGCGGGAGGTGAGCACGCGCGTCTTGCCGCTCCCCGCGCCCGCCAAAACCAAAACTGCGCCCTCGGTATCCATGACGGGCGCAAGCTGTTCTTCGTTGAGCAGTGAAAGTTCTTCCATAACCCTGCCATTATACCATACGCGGGAAAAAATGACAAGTTTTTGCGCCGCCCGCAGACGAAAAGCAAAAAGCATCTTGCAAACGCACACGCCGTATGATATACTCCTGACAAGGAGGCACTGCCATGAAGTTCATCGATTCCCCGAAAAAGCGTCTGACGTGGTATTCCCGCAATTATTTCTATGTACAGCTTAGCTGCGCTTCCCCTGTTCGAACTCGTACTCCTTTTTGAAACGCTTGAGCGCCTCTAAATACCGCTCGGAGAGCTCTAAGGTGTAGCGCTGTTTTTCCTCGTAGGTGAGCGTAGCATAGTATTCCTGGTCGGTGAGCCTGCCGATCGCGTCCGATACTTCCCCCTCCTCCAAGAGCATCTTTTTGACTTTGAGGTAAAATTCATCGGGCGTTTCGCCGCGGATGTGTCCTGCGACTTTGCCGACAAAGTAACGCTCCATCTTGCTCTCGGAGATGCCCTGCTCGCGCGCGGACTTGCGGCGGGCGTCCAGCTCCTCTTCGCAGTGCTCCCAGAACCCCTTCTTCATGCGTGACTTCGCCTCTTTTGCAAGCATCTTGAGCGTACGTTCCATAAAGCGCCTCCTTTCGACATGAAAACATAAAATTTGCAAAAAAGATCCGTAACCTGCGTTACGGATCTTTTGTCAGTTTCTGCTTCTCTTGCGTGCGGCTTCCGCCTTCTTACGCTTTTTCACCGAAGGCTTCTCGTAGAACTCTTTCTTGCGAAGGTCTCCGATGATGCCGTCGCGCGAGCACTTTCTCTTGAAGCGACGAAGCGCGCTCTCCAAGTTCTCGTTTTCACCGACTTTGATCGTGGACATATACTACCCTCCTTCGCCGCAGCACTTACTTGCACATTCATGCTCGGGTATTATAGCAAAATCGCGCGCGACTGTCAAATTATTTTACGGCGGATGAGGAAAATTTTTCTATTTGGGCAGGCGCTCCAGCGTCTTGACAAACTCCAGCGCGTTTGCCGTGTAATAGTCCGCGCCGATCGCCTTCGCCGTCTCCTCGTTCAGCACTGCGCCGCCGACAAAGATCTTAGCCGAAACGCCCGCCTCCTTAAGCGCCGCGATCGTTTCCTCCATACTTTTCACAGTTGTCGTCATCAGAGCGGACAATCCGACGGCGAGCGGCTGAACACGCAGCGCCGCTTCGACGATGCGCTCTGCGGGCGTATCCTTTCCGAGGTCGACCACCTCAAAGCCGTACGACTCGGTGACGACCTTGACGATGTTCTTGCCGATATCGTGCACGTCCCCCTTGACGGTGGCGAGCACGACTGTTCCCTTGCCCCCTTCCTTTTTCTCCAGACGGCTGCCGACGACGGCGAACGCCTCCTTTGCCGCCTCCGCCGAAGCGATGAGCTGGGGCAGGAAGAGCTTTCCCTGCTCGTAGAGCGCGCCCACTTCCTCGAGCGCCCTGACGAGGATATCGTTGACGATGACAAGCGGCGGTCTTTGGGCAAGTTCCGCATCCGTGAGGGCGCGCGCGTCCCCTTTTAAGCCCCGCTTGACGCAGTCATACAGGTCGGCGGCAGGCGTCGCCCCCTCCCTTTTCACGGCGGCAGTCGCCTGCGCGGCGGGCGTGAAGTCGCGGTAGGCTTCGATATAGTCCGCCGCCCCTGCATCGACATTCGCGAGCACATTGTAGGCGCGCACGGCGCCCGTCATCTCGCCGTCCAGTGGGTTGAGAATGGGCATGTTCAGCCCGCTCGTCAACGCCATTGTCAGGAAGGTTTTATTGAGCAGCGGACGGTTGGGTAGCCCGAAGGAGACGTTGGAGACGCCCAGCGCCGTCTTTACGCCCAGCGTGCGCACCATGGAGAGCGCACGCACCGTCTCCGAAACGAGCGCCTGTTCTGCGGACGCCGTTAAAACGAGGGTGTCGATCATCACTTTGCGGCGGGGAATTCCGTACTCCTCCGCCCGCTTTACAATGCGCTGTGCGATTGCAAAGCGCTCCTGGGCCGTGCGCGGCACGCCGCGGCTGTCCATCGTCAGCCCCAGAACGACCGCGCCGTACTTTTTCGCAATCGGAAAGACGCGCGCCATGACCTCTTCCTCGCCGTTGACGCTGTTGATGAGGGGCACGCCGCTATACTGCCGCACGCCCGCCTCGATGGCGGCTGCATCCGAGGAGTCGATCTGCAGCGGCAGGTCGCAGTATTCCTGCACGGCGCACACGGCGCGGCGCATGACGGCGGGCTCGTCGATCTTGGGAATGCCCACGTTGAGATCTAAAAGGTCCGCGCCCGCCTCCTCTTGTTTCAGCGCCTCAGAGACGAGGTAGTCGTAGTTTTCGGCGGCGAGCGCCTCTTTTAATGCCTTTTTGCCCGTCGGGTTCATGCGTTCACCGCAAATTTTCACGTTCTCAATCGCGACAAGTTTAGTCGCCGAAGTGACGATCGTCCCCTTTTGCACGCTGCGGACGGGCACGGCGCGCCCCTTGCACGAGGAAATGCGGCGGATGAAATCGGGCGTCGTGCCGCAGCAGCCGCCGATGACGGCAACGCCCATGGCGACAAACTTCTCCGTCCAGGCGGCGAACTCGTCCTCCGAGAGGTCGTACACCGTCTTCCCGCCCACGAGGCGCGGAAGGCCCCTGTTGGGCTGGACGATGACGGGAAGCTCCGTCGCCGCCAACAGCCTCCGGACGATGGGCGCAAGCTCCTTTGGCCCAAGCGAACAGTTGACGCCCAGCGCGTCCACGCCCAGCCCCTCCAAGAGCTCGGCGACGATCTCGGGCGTGGAGCCGGTCAGCGTGCGGCCGCTCCCGTCAAAGGTCGCCGTCGCAAACACGGGCCTATCTGTGTGCTCTTTGAGCGCGAGCACGCACGCCTTGAGTTCGTACAGATCGGAGAAGGTCTCCACGATATAGCCGTCCACCATGTCGCGGGTGAGCTCGGCAACCTCGGCAAAGGCAGAATACGCCTCGTCAAAGGTGAGCGTCCCCACGGGGGCGAGCAGGGCGCCCGTCGGGCCGACGTCAAAAAAGACGGGTTTTCCCGCCGTGCGCGCGTTTTCCACTGCCGCCCGCGCGAGGCCTTCTAGGGCGTAGCCGCCGCGATACTTGACCGCGTTCAGCCCGAAGGAGTTTGCCGTGATGATGTCCGCACCCGCCTCGGCATACGCCCTGTGAATGGCGCGCACCGCTTCGGGATGGGAGAGATTGAGTTCTTCGGGCACGGCTTCGCCCAGCCCCAGCCGCTCCAGCTCGCTGCCGAAGCCGCCGTCCAGTAAAATTACCTGTTTTCCGAGCGGAAGCATGTCGTTCCCTCCTTTCTATAGACGCAGCTCTTAAAGAGCATGCAGTCCTTACACGTCTTGTGCGCCCTTTTCCCGATGCCGACGATGCCCGCCATGGACTTCTGCGGCGCCATCAGCCCCGAAGGCAGCAGCTGCATCCCGATTTTTTCGGGGTGAAGCTCGTGAAAAATGAGCGCGAGGTCAGTGATCGAACTGCCGCCGTACCCGGGACAGAAGCGATAGGTGCGCATCTCGCCGAAGCGCTCCTCCCACCTGTCGCCCTCGTACTCCACGAGCGCGCTCGCGCAGGCATCCAGCACGACGGCGCGCACGGCGTCCGTGCGCATAAGCACGCGGACGCGGTGTTCGACCTCGGCGCCCAGCGTCATGGCGACCAGCGCATAGCCCGTGCAGCCCGCCAGAAACTGCGTATATGGCTGCTTCTCAAGAAACGCAAGCGGTGCAGTGTATTCCTTCCCGACGGCGCGGAAGCGGGCGAGGCGCTTTGCTTCTTCTAAGCACTCCTCCACGAGGGCGAGCGTCCCCTCGTCCGGCGCGCCGCGCACGCCGAGATAGGAACAGGCGCTCTTATACAGATCAGAAGAGTTCATCAAACACCCTTTCCAGCCGCGAACAGACGGCGCGCGCCGTATTCGCGTTATTCATGACGTACAGATGCACCCCGGGCGCGCCCATTGCAATCAGGTCGATGATCTGATAGACGGCGTAATTCAGACCGATCTCCTCCATGACGGCGGGATGCTCGGCGTAAATTTCGATCATGTTGCGGAAGTTGAGCGGAATGGCGCTGCCGCACATCTCCTTGATCCTGCGAATATTCTTGGGATTGACCAACGGCATGATGCCGGGTATAATGGGCGAAACGATGCCGATGCGGCGCGCCTCGTTGACCAGGCGGTAATAGTAAGTATTGTCGTAAAAGAGCTGGGTGATGAAGAAGGTCGCGCCGCACTCCTCCTTCTTCTTCATGTTGACGAGGTCGGCATACAGCGACGCGCACTCGACGTGACCCTCGGGATAGCACGCCGCGCCCAGTGTAAACTGATAGGGCGCAAGGTAGGAAGCGAGGTCGGTCGCATGCGCGAAGTATTTACAATATTCCGCTTCGTACCCGACGGGCTTATCCCCGCGCAGGCACAGGACATTTTCAATGCCCCGTTCCTTGAGCGTACGGGCGAGTTCGTCCACCGTCTCGGGCGAAGAAGGTCCGCCCGTGATATGCGCGAGCGCATTGACGTGGGCGCTGTTCTGAATGTAGTCGGCGATCTCCACCGTGTTTTTGGAATTGGAGCCGCCCGCGCCGTACGTCACGCTGATGAAGTCGGGGCGAAGCCCGGCAAGTTCATCGATGGTCGCAAGCAGCTTCTCCTTGCCCTCGCCACCCTTCTTGGGCGGGAATACCTCAAAGGAGAGCGTGCGCTTGTGTTTCAGAATTTCGTCGATCCTCATAATCATACCGTCTTATGTTTATTTCACTCATTATAATATATCGGCGGGAAAAAGTCAAACTTTTGGGCGCGCCCGCGGCTTTTCGCCGCGGGCGCGCCCCGTAAAACAGACATCATGTCCCTTTCGATGATTAAACTTGCGGGCGTCCTGCGGCAGCATGCCGCAGGACGCCCGTCCATCACCCAAAGTTTATCACTTTCCGCTGTCGCCGTAGTTGGACAGCACGCGCGCTGAGGGATCGTTCACGTTGCACCCCTCCCACTGCTTGTTTGGCATCCAGAAATCGGCGATCATCTTCGCCTGCCCGGGATAGTACTTTTCAAAGATCTCGCGATACAGAAGCGATTCCTTTGTAAAGGGCTTGGCGTGATAGGCATACTTCTGCGCGATCTGCTCCCAGTCGTCGCCGTATTTCTCCTCGGCGTGCGCCTTTAAGTCGTCCACCATGGAATGCCCCACCGCGTCGGAGAACGCCGCTTTCTCGCGGAAGAGGATATCGCGGGGGAGATAGTCCCCCTCCTCAAAGGCGTGGCGCAGAAGATACTTGCCCTTGCCGTAGACATTCATCTTCCTGGCGGGATCGACCGCCATGACGTATCTGACAAAGTCAATGTCGCCGAACGGGACGCGCGCCTCCATCGAATTGACGGAGATGCAGCGGTCGGCGCGCAGCACGTCGTACATGTGCAGCTCCCGAACGCGCTTTTCCGACTCCTTTTGAAATTCCTCGGGCGAGGGCGCGAAGTCGGTATACTTATAGCCGAACAGCTCGTCGGAGATCTCCCCCGTCAGCAGCACGCGCACGTTGGTGGAGAGGTGGATCTGACGGCAAAGAAGATACATGCCCATGCTGGCGCGGATGGTCGTAATGTCGTATGTGCCGAGCGATTTGATGACAAACTCCAGCGACTCCAGCACGTCCTCGCGCGTCATGTAGATCTCGGTGTGCTCGCTGCCGATATAGTCGGCGACTTCTCTTGCGTACTTTAAGTCGATGGCGTCCTTGCGCATGCCGACGGCGAAGGTGCGGATAGGACGCGGGAGCAATTTTTGCGCGATCGCGCACACGAGGGAGGAATCCAGCCCGCCCGAGAGCAGAAAGCCCACGGGCGCGTCCGCATCCAGCCGCTTTTCCACGCCCGCGATGAGTTTCTCGCGGATGTTCTTGCACACCGTCTCCGGATCGTCATGAATGACGGTATGTACCCGGGTCAAGTCGAGATAGCACACGAACTTGCCGTCCTTATAGTAATGCCCGGGCGGGAAGGGCAGGATCTGCCCCTCGACGACGGAGACGAGGTTCTTGGGCTCGCTCGCAAAGGCGATCTTGCCGTCCGCCATGTACCCGTAGTAGAGCGGGCGGATGCCGATGGGATCGCGCGCGGCGATATAGGAACGGGTCTTTGCGTCATAGATAACGCAGGCAAACTCCGCATCCAGGCGGGCGAACATATCCGTGCCGTACAGTTCATAGAGGGGCAGCAAGATTTCGCAGTCGGAATCGGAGATGAAGGAATAGCCCATCTCCTCCAGCTCGCGCTTGACCTTGCGGAAGCCGTACAGCTCGCCGTTGCACACGACGAAGTTGCCGCCGCGGTAGAAGGGCTGCATGCCCGCCGCGTTCAAGCCCATGATTGCGAGGCGGTGAAAGCCGACATAGCCCTCCGCCGTCTCCGAAAAGTTGCTCATATCCGGCCCGCGCGAAGCGGTGCGGTAAAACGCCAGTTCCGCCTCTGCAGGCGTGATGCTCTTTCCCGTCAAAACATAGATCGCACACATAAAAAACTCCTCCGTGGACGAAAAAACGGCCATACGTCCCTGAAAATTTAGGACGAATAGCCGTGTATCCGCGGTGCCACCTAATTTACCGCACAAAGGCGGTCCCTCTCGCTCTCAATAAGGCTTTCGCACAATAAGAGCTTCCGCACTGACGCGGCGGTCACGGCTTCCCTACTTGGCTTTCCCCGTTCAGGTCGCGGCTCGGAAGTGTTCTTCCCCCGGACGCTCTGCGGGGCTCTCACCTGCCCCCGCTCTCTTTGAAAGCGTGCCCCGAAGTACTCCTCTTCGTCATTGCTTTTGTATGATTATAGCTTATGAAAAGTCCGATGTCAATGAAATAAATATCAATGTTGCTTATGGAATGTATAAGTTCAGTCGGCGAAGAAGTCCTCCCGCCTGAGCCCCGCGCGTAATTTTTCCAGCGCGTGCTTTTCAATGCGCGAGACGTAGGAACGGGAGATCTTCAGCCGCTGCGCAACCTCGCGCTGGGGCATGGGAGCGCCGCCCGTCAGCGCATAGCGCATGCAGATGACCTGCGTCTCCCGCTCGTCCAGAAGCCGCTTGACGGCGGACAGGAACTTTTCCAGCATGAGCGAGTGTTCCACGCTGCCAAAGACCTTATCCTCCTTTTCAAACAGCAGGTCCATAATGGTCAGCTCGTTGCCGTCCTTATCGGTGCCGACGGGATCGGACAGCGAGACGTTTGCCTTGTGCTTTTTGCCCGCGCGGATAAACATGAGCACCTCATTCTCGATACAGCGCGCCGTATAGGTCGCGAGCCGCGTCCCGCGCGAGGGCTCGTAGGTGTTGATCGCCTTGATGAGCCCGATGCTCCCGACCGAGATCATGTCGTCCGTCTCCGCCGCACCCGTATATTTTTTGACGACGTGCGCCACCAGACGCATGTTGTGACGGATGAGCTTGTCGCGGGCGGCGGCGTCCCCTTCCCGTGCCAAGGTAAGACATTTTGCCTCCTCCTTGGGAGAGAGCGGCCTGGGATACGACCCTTCGTCCCGTACGGAGCCCGTAAAGAAAAACAGACGGCACATCAGCCTGCACAAAAGTTCCAGCATCGCACACCTCCTGCATTGGTATATGCATCCGACGCTTTGTCCCATTCCTGTACATCTGAGGCAAAAAACTGCAATTTTGCGGCAATTTTATGACCTCTACTGTGAGTAGAGCCGTTTTTTACGCCGGTGGAGCGCCCTTTTCGGGAAATAGACGGCGCGCGGCAAATGAGAGAGGCGTTTTTCCCAAAAATAGGGTGTATTCCGGGCGCATCGGTGGTAAGATAAGGAAAACGCGGGAGCGGCAGACTGTCCTGCCCTGCCCGCCGGCATGACGATATTATAAGTTCGGGAGATCTGATACCATGAAGACTTTTTCGCTCTATGTAGATTCGGCCGCGAATATCCCTGAGGACATTCGCCGCGCGCGCGACATTCACGTCATTCCCTATCACTGCACGGTGAATGGCGAGGACCGCCTCTGCTTTGACGAGAACGTGCCCTTTGAGGAGACGGCGCTCGCGCAATACGAGCTGCTGCGCCAGGGCGTCGAGATCAAGACGTCGCTCATCTCCAGCGCCGCGTTCTATGACGCGCTCGAGCCTGAAATGAAGGCGGGAAAGGACGTACTGCTCGTCATCATCTCCTCGGGCGTGAGCGGCACCTTCAAGCAGGCGACGGACGCCGCGGCGATGCTCATGCAGGACTACCCTGACAGAAAGGTATGCGTCGTCGACAGCGCCAACGCCTCCATGGGCGAAGGACTGGTTGCGCTCCGTCTTGCAGATCTGAGGGACCTCGGCGAGAGCATCGAGACGTGCGCAGCCTGGGGCAACGAGAACGCCTTCAAGGTCAACAGCTTTTTCACGGTGGACGATCTCAAATATTTAAGCCGCAGCGGACGCATCTCCAAAACGGTTGCGATCGCGGGCACCATTCTGGGCGTCAAGCCCGTGTTGCAGGCGGACGGCAGCAAGAACGCCAAGATCACCGCGTACACCAAGGCGCGCGGCAGGAAGAAGGCGCTTGCCGTCATTGCGGACACCTTTGCTCAGCGCGTGGAACGCCCCGAGAGCCAGACGGTCGCCATCACGCATGCGGACTGCCTGCAGGACGCGCAGCTGCTTGCGGACATGATCCGCGAACGCGGTGCGAAGGACATCATCATCGAGTACTACGACCTTTGCACCGTCTCGCACGTCGGACCCGGGACACTCGCCCTCTTCTTCTGGGGCAAGGACCGCCGCAGCGCGGAGGCGGCAACGCAGCCGCAGCCCGCGGGAAAGACGGTCCCCAAGAACGCATAAAAATTACTTGCCAACAGACGGCGGCATTTGCTATAATAGGGGTACATACCGCCGTGGTGAAATTGGCAGACGCGCCGGACTTAGGATCCGGTGCCGCAAGGCGTAGCGGTTCGAGTCCGCTCGGCGGTACCA
>CALVLM010000022.1:0-23932 GCA_944338075.1 Candidatus Gallimonas intestinigallinarum
AATGTGACTATCCGTAAGGGAAACTGAACGGAAATATTATAATGGGTTTTCGACGTTCAAGAGTCATTCCGATGATTCTGGGGGAGATCAAGCGCTATCTGCGGGACGGCAATTCTCTGCGCGTTTCGCGCTCCATCCGCGATGCGGCATACAAGATCCTGAAGGTGCGCGAAAGTTTAGAGGAGCGCAACGAGGAGGCGACCATTGAGCGCATTGCCGAGGTCATGCAGGTGCACGAGCGCGAGGTCGTGTATGCGCTGGACGCTATTTCCGACCCCGTCTCGCTGTACGAGCCCGTCTATAACAAGTCGGGCGATACGCTTCAGCTGCTCGATCAGCTCTTTGACGAGACGCAGAGCGAGGAGAACTGGACGGAGCGTGTCGCCCTGAAGGACGCCATCGCCCGCCTTGCCGACCGCGAAAAGAAGATCCTGACGCTCCGCTACTACGAGGGAAAGACGCAGACGGAGATCTCCGCCGAGGTCGGCATCTCACAGGCGCAGGTCTCGCGGCTGGAAAAGAACGCGCTCAAGCAGATCAGGACGGAAATCGGCTGATTGTGGTGTTTGCCCCGCGGCAAAAGTAACGTTGCTTTTGCCGCGGGGCTTTTGTGTTGTAAACGAAGAAAATCATATCCGCTATTGACACCGTGCTTTTGCGGTGATATAATCATGATAGGCAAGCAAATGAATGATGATTAAGCTATAGTGTAAGGGAGCAATAGGAACCCGATCAAAAGCGGAAACCGGGGACCCATACATTGTTGAAGCCCTTGACCGTGCCACCGGGCACGCCCTGCGGGCTTCGCCGCGTCTGGGACACCCGTCTTGCCGCTTTTGATTGCTATGCACCTTTGGCGAGGAGATTTTTGTGCCAGATTGTTGTGAAGATGACGCAGCAATACCCAAGTATTGCAAGGAAGATGAACAATAAGATGCCAAAAAGATACCGCCAAAGGCGTGGTTCGTATTTTTCCCTTACACTATTAGGAGGAGAGAGATGGCGGAACAAATCAAACACTATGATTTCAGTAAAAAACCGTTAAAGCCCAGCCCGTTCTGGATGTGGATCGCGCGCATGTTTGCAATTAAGCCGCGCCTGAAAGGGCGTCCCGTCACGGTGAAAAAGATCAACATGGAAGGCATCAGGCCGCCCTATCTGCTGTTTGTGACGCACGCGAGCATGCTGGATTTCCCCGCCATGTACACCGCCGTTGCGCCGTATAACGCCAACAACGTGGTCGCGATCGACGCTATCCGCGACGTCGGCGACTGGCTCATGCGCCGCCTCGGCTGCATCTGCAAGCGCAAATTCGTCAAGGACTTGAACCTCATCCGCAATATGCGCTATTGTGCCGACAAATACGGCACGATCGTCTGCCTCTATCCCGAGGCGCGCTATACCCTGGACGGCACGACGGGATTTTTGCCCGATTCCCTCGGAAAAATGTGCAAACTCATGAAGGTGCCCGCCGTCGTCCTGCGGCTGTACGGCACGTTTATCGCCGCGCCGCAGTGGAACAAGGACGAACAGCACATTCCGCTCCGGTGCGAACTGGAGTGCGTTGCGACGCAGGAGGAAGTAAAACGCCTTCCCGCAGACGAGATCAACCGCCGCGTCCATGCCGCGATGCAGCGGGACGACTATGCCTATCAGCGTGAGTACAACATTCAGCTGACCAACCCCAACCGCGCGAACGGGCTGCACAATATCCTGTACCAGTGCCCGCATTGCGGCAAGGAATTCATGATGGACTCGGGGGGCACCCGCCTTTGGTGCAATGCCTGCAAAAAGGCATGGCAGGTGAGCACGCTTTCCGAGCTCTCCGCCGAGGAGGGCGAGACGGAATTTCGCTACATTCCGGACTGGACGGCTTGGGAGCGGGAAAACGTCCGTCGGGAAGTGCGGGAGGGGACATACCGCTTTGAAGCGGACGTCACCGTACATACGCTGCCCAACGCCAAAAAGTTCTACGATCAGGGCACGGGCAAGCTCGTTCAGACGTGCGAGGGAACCTATCTTACCTGCACGGCGTATGGAGAAAAATGCGAACTTTCCTGGGCGGGGACGGAATTGGAGAGCGTGCATATCGAGTACGACTATCCTTACCGCAAAGATAAATACAAGAACAATATTTTTGGCGACTGTATCGACATTTCTACACCGGACGACAGCTATTGGCTGCACCCGGTGGGGCTGCGCGATCAGCTGACCAAGATTTCCTTTGCGACGGAGGAAATTTATTTCCTTGCCAAGGAAAAAGTCAAGGAACGTGGCAAAAAAGCGTAAAAAATATGCGGCGGCTGCCCATTGGCAGCCGCCGCGCTGTATGTTATTCCTCTTGCTTCGTCTGTTCGTGTTGCGCTTCCTGCCGGAGTTTTGCGAGAAATTTCTTTCTTCTCGGCAGATAGATGGCGGTATAGATGCCGAGCACGGCGACCGCGCCGATCCCGCTCACAAGGAAGCAGGTGCCGATGGTCAGGTTATAACTGTCCAAAAAGACCGTCTCATAGAGCGGGGGATAAAATTGCATCTCGATCTCATAGGCGGCCTCCGTGCCCTCGGTTTCGTCAACGATAGAATGACTTTCATCGCAGTTCGGGGAGGATTGCAGTCCGCCCTGAAATTCGGGGTTGAGGAGAGGCGTGCTGACGACGTCGCCGCTTACAAGGGTAAACGTGAGGACGTCGACCTCCACATATGTGCCGCCGTCCGCGTCGACAGTATGATAGCTGTTGCGGAACTCCTCCGGGAAGTCGGCAAAAAAGTAACTTGCCCGCCCGCTGCTCGTTGCGGCAATGCACATCTCCGCCGTGATCGGTTGACCGAGCTCCGCCTCGTCGAGCGTCGTTTCGGCCGCGTTCGTCTCGTGCAGCGTGTATTCATATTCGGAAAAGAGGGTGCTCTCCTCAAAGACGGCGAGCATGTCACCATAGGCAGCCCAGTTCCAGAACTGTGACGAGACCGCCGGCTGCGGAATGGAGGCAAAGTATGCGCCCACGCCGAGAATGACAATTGCACAGGCGATGGTGAGGCAGGTATAGGGAATGACGCCGTTTTTCAGCGTCCAGGAGAACTTTTTGGGCGTCGCGTGGTACGATTTTTGCGCAACGTGCACGATTTTCGTAACCAATAGCGCGATCAGCGTCGCAATAACGGCGCCGAGGGCGCCATAGCCGAGCGCTGCCCACAAGACGAGCCCCTTATGGACGGGCGCAAACACGTGCGGGAAGATAAACCCGAAGGCGGCCGCTGCCAGAATCAGGGTCACGGTCTGTTTTTTGGAGAGGGACTTCATCAGTTCGTCGATCGCGTCGCTTGCAAAGTCGTTCTGCGTCAGCTGAAAGCGCAGATACCTGAGTTGAATGACGCACAAAAAGACGGCGCCGACGATGAAGATGAGCCCGACAAAGAAGCCGATGAGGCTCTCAAAGGCGGCGCAGCCGATGAGCAGCGTCGCGATGATCGCCACGGCGTACAGTGCGCCGCAGATCCAGCTTGTCGCGGCCGCGTTGTTGCGGTACATCGCGAGCATGCGCCCGAGCGCCTTTTCCCGCTTTTCCTCCGTGCGGGGCTGCGGCTCCGCAGAGGAGATGCGCTCGCCGCGCAGCAGTTCGTCGCACGTCACGTCAAACAGTTCTGCAATCGCGGGCAGCATGGAGATGTCGGGGCAGGACGCGCCCGTCTCCCAGCTGGAGACCGTCTTGTTGGAGACGCCCAGCCGGTCTGCGACCTCCTGCTGGGTGAGCCCCTTGGATTTGCGGAGAATGGCTAAAAAGTCGCCGATGGATGATTTCATGGTGGATACCTCCCGTTGAAGTCACCGATATTCTAACATGGCGGGATAGGTTGTGCAAGGAAGAGGGGCGGTAATTTTGTCCAAGGTCCTTGGAATCGCGCTGAATTGCTTGGAATCGTCACATTTTGCGGCGCAGGCGCATACAATGATCATATGGAAACGAGTTTTTGTGAACTTCACCGCAAGGAGACGGTCAATTTAACGGACGGAAAACAGCTTGGCAGGGTGAGCGACGTCGTATTTACCTATCCCGAGGGGAAGGTCCAGGGCATCGTCGTGCCCGGGGGCAAGGGGTTCCGCTGGGGACGCGCCGAGCTCTTCATCGACCTGAAGTGCATCAAAAAGATCGGGGTAGACGTCGTGCTCGTCGATATCAGGTCTGCGCCTAAGGCGGAGCACAAGAATAAGTGGGGCGCATCGCGGGACGGGGGCGGCTCTGAGCGTATGCCCGATCGCAGGGACTACGGCGACTACGAATAGCGTAAGGGAAAAATCGACCCGCTCTGATCGGCGGATCGATTTTTGATTGGTTGAAAAATCAGCTTCTCTTATAGCAATCGCACATTTTGCCGTCGGGCAAGAAGCCCGTATCCGAGCACTTGGGACAGGCATACTGCGGCGTGAAGTCCTTTTCGGTGAATCCGAGCCGCGTCATTGCCTGGCTGCGCGCGCGGCGCGCCTCCTGCAACTTGGCACGAAGATCGGGCAGCGTCTCGGGCGCAAACAGCTCCGCCTTCGCAAGTTCGATCTCGCCCTTTTTGATGGCGCGCTCTGCCTTGGCAAACTGCTCGTCTTTCTCCGCCGCGGCGATCGCCTGTTCCGCCTTTGCGATGGCGCGCCTGCGAAGGGGGGCATAATAGCGCTCGCGCTCTGTGCGTGCGTCTGCGGAGATCGCTGCCTCCGACTTATATTCCGTGTACTGCTTGGGTGCGGTCTGCGCGCTGGCTTTTTCGGGGATCGCCGCAACGGTAAAGACGCCTTCGCGCTTCCATTCGGAGAGCAGTTTATTCATATAGGGCAGGGGAGAGGCGGCGCTCGCGCTTCGCTTGGCGGCCTCTAAAATCATTTCGTCGGAGAACTGCCAGCTGCGCCAGGTCTCGATCATGTCGAGCGCCGTCTGCGTCTTTCGCACGACGCCGCACACCGTCTGAATGCGCTGCAAAAGTCTGAGCTGTTTGTCCCTTGCCGCGCAGTACGCCTTGACGCCTGCTTCGTCCACGATTCCCGCGGCATACAGCATATCGAGCAGGTTGTCCAGCTCCGGGAAGCCGTAGGAGAGTTTCATCGCATACGCGGCGAGCAGCGTCAGGCTCTCCTCGTCATAGCCGCGTTCCAGCCATTTTTCGGCGTATTCCTCGCAGTATGCGCGGGGATTGGCAATTTTCACGCCCAGCTTGCGCGCCACCTTGTAGACGACGTCGGTGAGCGTCTTACGCCGCGCAAGATATTCCCGCACGTCATGCTCGGACAGGTATCCCTTCCCGCTGACCTCCTCGATGAGGGCATCCAGCGTGGAAAGAGATCCCTTCCCGAGCGCTTCGGCACACGCGGTCACGGCGCCCTGCTCCATGCCGAGGTTGGTCCATTTCTCCAGGAACGCGTAGTCGGCATCCTGCGGCTTTTTGTAAATGTTGAGCAGCGCAAAGAGCTTGGAGAGTTCCTTTTCCCGCGTATTGAAGTCGGCAAGGTCGGCTTCGACCTGCTCATAGGTGTACTTGTGCTCGCGCACCAGCTTCGCCGCCTTGTTCAGAACGTGGGAAGCGGACAGCTTTTCGCCGTCCTTTCTGACGCAGTACTCCACGACGAGCAAAAACGCTTCCTGCTCCATGGGGTTGTTCTCCAAAAACTCTAAAATGCGCTGCATCTCATACGGCTTGAAGTCCTTCTGCGCGCGCTGCAACAGCTGATAGAGCGAGCGATTGAACGCCGCATACTTTTCGGGACGCACGGACTTGGGCCTGCCCGCCGCCGCGTGGACGGGGAGGTACTCCACAAAGAGGGGATCGCGCGAGAGGATGCGCACGAGGTCGCATTCCTCCCAGAACTTGAAGATGTCCACAAGTTTTTGTTCGGACAGGTGCAGAAGCTTTGCACACGTCGGCGCATCGAAGTCCGCCGAGATCTGGCACAGGTACAGCCCGTAGAGATAGACGCGCACGGCGTCGCCGTCCGCCTGCGGCAGGTACTTGGTGATGAACTGGTTTTCCACGCTCGTGAACATATTGGAAGTAAAATCCCTGGAAAAGGCGGCAAACGACATGATCTGCTCCTGTGTATTTCAGCGCATTTTCCCCGAAAAACGGGGCGAACGCTTGATTTTTTGCGTCTTGTAGTGTATAATCAGTATAGCATATTTGGCGGCGAAACGCAAAGCCTTTTCCGCTGCCTGCAAAATTTTGCACACTTTGTCTCCTGCATGAACATTCTACACACTTCTGACTGGCATATCGGCAAGCGCCTGATGGATCGGGAACGCCTGCCCGAACAAATTGAGGCGCTTGACGAGCTCGCGGTTATCTGCGCGCGCGAGCGCGTCGACCTCGTCCTTGTTGCCGGGGACGTCTTTGATACCTATATGCCGTCCGCCGAGGCGGAGGAGGTGTTCTTCCGCGCCGTCAAAAAGCTGGCGGGTGCGTCCCGCGCGGTCGTCATTGTCAGCGGCAATCACGATGACGGCGTGCGGCTTGCGGCTTCCGCGCCGCTCGCGGCGGAGGAGGGGATCTACCTCTTCGGCAGCGGCAGGGAAGTCATGCCCGTCGGCGGGGATCGCCCCGTGAAGGCGGTCGCCTCGGGCGAGGGGTATGTCGTCATCGAAAACGCGGTGGGCGAGCGCGTCTATCTCAACGCGCTGCCCTATCCCAACGAAGCGCGCCTGAGAGAGGAGAAGTCGGAAGAGAGCTATGTGGAGAAGATCGGGCGCTGGATCGCGCGCGGCGAGGCGGGATTTCAGGGCGGTATGCCCCATATCCTGCTTACGCACCTCTTTGCGGCGGGCGGCAAGGTGAGCGAGAGCGAGCGCGATATCGACCTGGGCGGCGCGCGCGCCGTGCCCGTCTCCGTCTTTCCCGCGCAGGGGTATGTCGCGCTCGGGCATCTGCACAAACCGCAGAAGATGGGGCAAAACGTTCGCTACAGCGGCTCGCTCCTGCAATATTCCTTTGACGAGGGTGAAAACAAGCAGGTCATCCTGTTGCAGACAACGGGCGAGCATGTCGAAGTCGCCAAAGAGATACCGCTCATGTCGGGCAAAAAACTCGTGCGGCTGGAGGCGGCGGGCGTCGAGCAGGCGCTCTCCCTTCTTGCGCGCTACCCCGAGGCATATATCGAACTCACGTTACATCTCACCGCGCCGCTCACCTCGCAGGAGACACATGCCCTGCGCGCGGCGAACGAGGGGCTCGTTTCGCTCATCGTGCACACGGCGGGCGCACAGGCAGTTCCCGTCGTCAGACGCAGCGCGCTTTCTTCCCAAGAACTGTTCGGCGAATACTATCGTTCCGTCTACGGCGAGGCGCCCGCAGAGGAACTGACACAGGCATTTCTGGCGCTGTTGGAGGAGAGATGAAGCCCGTCTATCTGGAGTTCTGCGGGATCAACTCCTTCTCCGAACCCGCTAAAATCAATTTTACCAAGCTCATGGAGTTCGGCATCTTCGGCATCTTCGGGGATACCGGCTCGGGCAAGAGCACCATCCTTGACTGCATCGGGTTTGCCCTGTACGGCAACATTGCGCGCTCGCGCTCCGGCAGTATTGCGGACGTCATTCACTACGCCGCCGAGAAAGCGTATGTGACCTTCGAATTTGAGATCGTCTTTGAGGGAAAGCGCAGAAATTTTCGCGTCGAGCGCGAACTCAAGCGCAAGAACGCGGCGCAGACGCTCAAGGTCTACGAAAAAAAGGATGACGTCTGGCAGGTTCTTGCCGAGGGCGTGCGGGATGGAAATGCTCTGCTCGAGCGCATCATCGGGCTGGAGCAGAAGGACTTTGAAAAGTGCATTGCGCTTCCGCAGGGGGAGTTCGCGCAGTTCGTGCGCGCCGCCCGCGGGGAGCGGTTAAAGCTCATCTCCCGCCTCTTTGACTTAGAGGCATACGGCGAGGGGCTCGTCAAGAGCGCGGGCGCAAAGATGGCCGCCGCGCGCGAGGCGCTCGCCGTGACGCAGGCGAAGCTGGAACAGTACGGCGACATCACCGCACAGTCCGTCGCTTCGCTGCAGGAGGAGATTGCACAGCTTTCCAAAGAGGAAGAACAGGACAAAGCGCAGCTTTCCGCGCTGCGGGAGCAGGAAAAGACGCTCTCGGCGCGCGCACAGAGGCGGCAGGAGCAGGAGGCGCTCTCGTCGCAGATGCAAAAGCTTCAGGCAGTGTTGCCGCAGATGCAGGCAATGAATGCCGAACTGGACAGGCTGGAGCGCGCCGCCGCCGTCCTCAGAGAGGACGCTGCGGCAAGGCAGGCGGAACTTCGCCTGGAAAATTGCAAACAGTCGCTGCAGCGGGCGGAAGAGACGCTGCAAGAAGTAAAAGCGCGCGTCGCCGCGGCGGCAGAATGGGACGCAGAGAAGGCGGAGACGGAGGAAAACGCGCTCTCCGAACAGCTGGTGCGTTCCAAGACGCAGGCGTTCCGCGCGCAGGAGCGCGACGCCGCCCGCAAAAAGCTGGAGCAGATCGATCGGCAGTTCGCATCGGAGAAGGACGCGTTTGCCGGATTTTCCTACGACGCGGAGAGAGCAGCGCTGGAACAGGCGATCGCGGCGCTCGGGAGCGGGGATTTCTTCACCTTTGCCGAGCAGAACGGCAAGCGGGAACTTCTGCGCGCCGAGTACGCGACTTTCGCGGAGGAACTGGAAGATCTGACGCAGGCATATCCCGTCATACGCCCCTCCAGCAATCCGCTCATTGAAAAGTACCGCGCGCTCTCCGAGGGGGATAAGACCGACCTTGCCGCCATCCGCGCCGCCTATGAGGCGCGTCAGGAGGAGCGCGAGCGCCTGCGCGGACAGCTCGTCATGCTGGAAAAGCGCAAGGGGCGCTACGATATGCACTTACAGACGCTGCAGGATCTCGCGCGCAGCAGGAAGGAGACGGCAGAGCGCATCGCCGCTCTCTCGGAAGGCTTCGAGCAGCTTCCGCCGCCCGAGGAACTGGAGCAGCAGCTCCGCGAGAAAAAGGCGGAGCGCGCGCGCCGTGTCAGAGAGCGGGAGGCGCTTCAGCGCAGTCTAACAGGTGCGCAGGTCGCGTCCGCGTCGGCGGGAGAACAGCTGCGCGCGGCGCAAAGCGGCGGGCAGGAACAACAAAACAGGCTCGCGGACGCATTGACGGTCGGAGCGTTTGCGTCGGTGCGCGAGGCAAAGGCGCTCACCGATAAGTACGGCGACCCTGCCCGCGCGCGGGAGCGCGTTGAGGCATACAAACAGCAGTACAGCGGCGTGCACGCGCGGCTGAGGGCGTTGTCGGAAGAGGACCTCTCCGATGCGACGCAGGAGCGCTGCGCCGCCCTCAGAACGCAGCTTGCCGAATGCGAGCAAAAGAGCGCAGAGCGTACGCGCACGCTTGCCGTCAGGCGGGAGGCGCTCGCGCGGGCGGAAGCGGGACTCAAGGAAAAGACGACGCTGGAAAAGGAGCTTATCTCCCGCGAAAAACAGCTATCTTTGTACGAGCGGCTGAGAAAGCTGCTCGAAGGCAATAAATTCATGGAGTTCGTGGCGGAGGAGTATCTGCAGACGGTCGCGGTCAACGCGAGCAATCGTCTTTTATCCCTCACGGATGGCAGATATTTCCTGCGGTACGAGGGCGGCTTCTTCGTCGGCGACAACTTCAACGGCGGAAACCTGCGCGGCGTATATACGCTCTCGGGCGGGGAGACCTTCCTCGTTTCCCTCTCGCTTGCACTCTCGCTGAGCGCGGAGATCTGCGCGCGGTCGCTGCGGCCCATCGAATTTTTCTTCCTCGACGAGGGGTTCGGCACGCTGGACGAGCGGCTCGTGGACGTTGTCATGGACAGTCTGGAGCGCCTGAAGAGCGAAAATTTCTCCATCGGGATCATCTCCCACGTCGAGGAGCTCAAACACAGGATCGACCGCCGTCTCTCTGTCACCAAGGCGACCGAGCAGCACGGCTCTCAAATCCATATGGAGTGAGGTGCGTTTTGGCAAGTACTTTTTTAACCCCCGTTACGCTGTGGAAGGATTTTGACGACTCCCTTCCCCTTGAAGTGATGACGCTCTCGGAGCGCACGGAAGAGGGGATTGTCTGGCGCGACATCCGCTTCCTCGGCAGAAAGGCGGGGGACAGAAGGGTGAATATTTACGCAAAGTACGTCTTTCCCGAAAAGGCGGCGCGCTTTCCTGCGGTCATGGTACTGTTCGAGGCGGGCTGCGCGTTTGACGAGGTGTTCATAAGGCGCTTTGTCGGGCGCGGATACGGCGTTCTGTGCGTGGATTACTGCGGAGACAACGGCACCGATCCGCATACCGTCTACCCGCCCTCCATCGACTACGCCAACTATGTGCGCGCCGGCTCGCATCTGGAGAAGGCGGAACCGACCGCTCGCGAGACGAGCTGGTACGAATGGGCGGGCGTCGCGCGCTATGCGGCAAAGTTTTTATCCACCCGCGAAGAGGTGACCAAGTTCGGTGCGATCGGGCTTAGAACGGGCGGCGAAGTGGTATTTAAGATCGCGCCCTATGCCCCCCTCGGGTGCATGATCTCGGTGTGCGCGGCGGGCTGGCTCGCCTACCGCGGCAGGGAAAAGTTTACGGGCGAAAAGCAGGTGTTCGATGAGGAGCACCACCGCTTTATCGCGGGGCTGGACTCGCAGAGCTACGCCCCGTACGTCAACTGCCCCGTTCTGCTTCTTTCCGCCGTCAACGACAGCAAGCACGATTACGACCGCGTGTTCGATACCTTCCAGCAGATCAATCCCGCCGTGCAGAAGGCGTTCTTGTATTCCTCGCACGGGAACGGGCTGATCGGCTCCCATTCCATCGCGGATATTGACCTGTTTCTCGACAAATACCTCAAGGACATGTCCGTCTTTGTCAGCGACACGGTGGATCTTGCGGTCGTGGAGGACGAAAAGGGCGATCTTGTCGCAAAAGTCACGTTTGATAAGGACGCGGAGCTCAAGGAGTGCGGCATCTTTTTCACCGAGCAGCTCTCGGACGCGCACGCGCGCGACTGGACGCGCGTGCTCGGCAGCCGTGCGGACGTCAGGGAAAACGTCGCGACCATCCCGCTGAGTATCTACGAAAAGAGCAGCCGCGCCCTCGTCTATGCATTCGCCAACTATTCCAACAACTTCTCCGTGACGTCCAAGATCCAGGAGGTCGTCATCGCAAAGCCCTACCGCAATGCGAGCCTCAAAAGCCGCATCATCTATTCCGCGGAGCGCGATTCGCTCAACGGCGTCTCGGGATTCCGTCGCCGCGCGCGCTCGATCGCGTCCTGTTTTGCGGACAGCAAGGGCGTGGACGCAAAGCTGCTGCCCGGCTACGGCGGGCTGCTCGGCGCAACGGCGGAAGCGGGGCTTGTGTCCTATCGCGTCAACGAGCCGCGCTATGCCGCGCCCGAAGGGGCCTCGCTGCGCCTTGACGCCTACTGCAAAGAGGGTGCGCACCTGAAAATCGTGTTCTATTTTGACGGCAACGAAGAAAAGGCGTATGCCGCCGAGGTCTGGATCGAGGGCGGCGGCAAGTGGAAGAGTTTCTGTTTTGACGCATCCGACTTCAAGTCGCAGACAGGCGAGCATATCGACAGCTTTGAAAATGCGGTGTCGCTCGTGTTCATCGGGGATAAGGAAGTACTCATCAACAACGTATTATGGATCTGAGTCAATTGCAGCTGGACACCGTCGTCGAGACAAAAAAACCGCATCCGTGCGGCGGAAAACTCTGGCAGATCGTCCGCACGGGCGCGGACTATAAGATCAGGTGCCTGACCTGCGGACGGGTGGTCATGCTCACGCCCGACGAACTCAGAAAGCGCGTTCGGCGCATCGCGGAGGGCAAGCAATGATCCGCCGTCCCGAGATGCTCAATCGCCGCGCGAAGCCGTCTGCCTTGCTCATCGTCATGAGCGCCGTGCTCATCGTCTTTGCCGTGATCGTCCTGCTCGACTCCCTGCGCGGGATGTTCATGTTCACGGTGGAGATCAAGGGCTCCTCCATGCTGAACACTTTCTACGGCGGCGTGTCGGCGGGGGGCGACTATGAGGGCGGCGACATCGTCTACGCGCTGCGCTCTTTTTCGGCAGAACGCGGTGACGTCGTCATCATCGACACCACGGCGAGTGATGCCTACGTCGGCAACGACGGCACGGTATTCACCTCCGGCACCATCATCAAGCGGCTGATCGCCGTGGAAGGGGATAGTGTGAAGTGCGAAAGGGGCGTCGTCTACGTAAAAGAGGCGGGCGGGGAATATGCCGCGCTCGATGAGCCGTACGCGCTCATGGACGAGAGCTACAGCTTCCCCGAGGTGACCGTCGGCGAAGGGCAGATCTTCTTTTTGGGGGACAACCGCCTGCACAGCCAGGATTCGCAGGAAATCGTGGCGTACGGATACGACCTGTTCGACTGCGACAGCATCATCGGCGTCGTTCCCGAATGGGCGATCGCAATCAAAGATTTCACGACGGGCTGGGAGCGCTTCCGCGCCTCGCTCGGCGCACTCTTTTCATAAAAACGGAGGAGGAACCTACATGATACAACTTACGGCAGACAGTACCTGCGACCTCGGCGAGAGCATCGCAAAGCATGACATCGGGATCATGCCGCTCTCCGTCATTCTGGGCGAGAATGCCTACCGCGACGGCGTGGATATCATGCCAAAGGACATCTTTGCCTATGTCGAGAAAACGGGGCAGCTTCCCAAGACGGCGGCGCCGAGCATCGGGGACTATGAGGACTTCTTTGCGTCCTATGTCGATCGCGGCGACACCGTCATCCACTTTAGCATTTCCGCCAAGGCGTCTTCGGCAAACAGCTATGCGGAGGCGGCGGCAAAGCGCTTTCCCGGGAAGGTGTATGTCGTGGACAGCAAGGCGCTCTCCACAGGGCAGGGATTGCTCATTTTAAAAGCCGCCGACCTCAGGGAAGCGGGGAAGAGTGCGGAGGAGATCGTAAACGAAGTCAACGCGCTCCGTCTGCTCGTCAATACGTCGTTTGTGCCCGATCGGCTGGACTATCTCTATAAGGGCGGCAGATGCTCGCGCCTTGCCTTCTACGGGGCGAACATTCTCAAGATCCATCCGCTCATCGAAATGGAGGACGGGCAGCTCGTGCCCGGGAAAAAGTACCGCGGCAGCATGGTGCGCTGCATCGAGCAGTATATTGAGGATCTCGCCGTCAAATATCCCGCGTACGAGACGCGCCGCTGCTTCATCACGCACAGCAATGCCGATGAGGAGGTCGTGGAGGCGGCGCGCAAGAAGGTCGCAAAGCTCTTTCATTTTGAGGAAGTACTGGAAACGGTCGCGGGTTCCGTCATCACGGGGCACTGCGGCAGAAATACGCTGGGCGTGCTGTTTATCGCCGGACAAGGAGAAGGTGTATGACAAAACTGTATTGCGATGACGATCTCTGGGCGGCATATGCCCAGCGCCGCCGCATTCTCGCCGTGTTCTTTACGGTGACGGCGGTCTGGTTTTTCGCGCTTCTCGGGCTGTTCATCTATTATGTCATGCTGCCTTATGAGGACCCCAATCAGACGTGGGTCATTATCGTCTCATGTGTCATCACGGCGCTGTATATCATCTTTCTGTACCCGTACATGGGCATCTGTTTCAAGCGGAGCAACGCCTACTGCAAGATGCTCAAATTCATCTCGCTCGGGCTCAAGGAGTATGCCGTTCTGCCCTTTGCGGGCATCGACGACTGGATCACGCGCGACGGGGTAGACGTCAACGTCGCGACTTTCCGCGTGCGCAACGTCAAGCGGGACGAGGAGATGATCCGTCAGATCTATGTGGACGGGGAAAAGGACTTCCCGCCCTTTGAGGAGGAGCAGACGGTGCGCGTCGTGTCGCAGGGCAATCTGCTCATCGAATACGAAATCTTATCGCAGAACAAGGAGTAAACTATGCGCGCAGTCGTAACAGTGACCGGCTCGGACAAGCGCGGCATCATCGCCAAGGTGAGCGCCTTTTTGTTCGAGCACAATATCAATATCGAAGACGTTTCGCAGACCATTCTCGGCGACCAGTTCGCCATGATCATGATGGTGGATATGTCGGAGAGTGAGGAGGCGATCTCTGCCGTCTCGGCGCAGCTCTCCGCGCTCGGCGAGCAGATCGGCGTGACCGTTCGTCTGCAGCACGCCGATATCTTTGACGCGATGCACAATATCTGATTTTTTACTCAAATACTATGTTCAACAAATTTGATGTAATCGAAACGATCGACATGATCGAAAAAGAGCACCTCGATATCCGCACGGTGACGATGGGCATTTCCCTGCTTCCCTGCATCCGTGCGACGTCGCAGGAGACGGCGCAGGCGGTCTATGACCGCGTCATGCAGAAGGCGGAGCGGCTTGTTTCGACTGCCACGGAGCTCTCGGCGGAGTACGGCATTCCCATCGTCAACAAGCGCGTCTCCGTCACGCCCGTCTCGCTCATCACGGCGGCGTTTCCCGGGGAGAGCGCCGTCGTCGGCGCCGCGCTCGACAGGGCGGCGCGGGAGCTGGGCATCGACTTTTTGGGCGGGTACTCGGCGCTCGTGCACAAGGGGACGGCGGACTATGAACAGGCGTTCCTTGCCACCATTCCCGAAGTGCTCGCCACGACCGAGCGGCTGTGTTCCTCGGTGAACGTCGGCTCCTCCAAGTCGGGCATCAACATGGACGCCGTCCGCACGATGGGCGAGATCGTCCTGAAGACGGCGCAGCTCACCAAAGACAAGGACGGGCTGGGGTGCGCCAAACTCGTCGTATTCTGCAACGCGGTGGAGGACAATCCCTTCATGGCGGGCGCCTTCCACGGCGTGGGCGAGAGCGACACAGTTATCAACGTCGGCGTGTCGGGCCCGGGCGTCGTCGAACACGCCTTAAAGTTTATTCCCGACGCCGACCTCACGGACGCGGCGGAGCTCATCAAGCGCACGGCGTTCAAGATCACGCGCGCGGGGCAGCTCATCGCGCGCGAGGCGGCAAAGCGCCTCGGCGCAAGATTCGGCATCGTCGATTTATCCCTCGCGCCCACGCCCGCAAGAGGGGACTCCGTCGCGCATATTCTGGAGACGCTCGGGCTGGAGGTCGTCGGCTGTCACGGCACGACGGCGGCGCTCGCGATGCTCAACGACGCGGTCAAGAAGGGCGGCGTCATGGCGTCCTCGCGCGTGGGCGGGCTCTCGGGCGCGTTCATTCCCGTCTCGGAGGACATCGGCATGATCGAATCGGCGACGGCGGGCAAAATTTCCCTCGACAAACTCGAGGCGATGACCTGCGTCTGCTCGGTCGGGCTGGACATGATCGCCATTCCCGGCGATACGCCCGCTTCCACCATCTCCGCGATCATCGCGGACGAGGCGGCGATCGGCATGGTCAACAACAAGACGACGGCGGTGCGCGTCATTCCCGCGCCCGGCAAAAAGGTGGGGGACGAGGTCAGCTTCGGCGGGCTCCTGGGCAGAGCGCCCGTCATGCCCGTGCACACGGGGGACGCGAGCGCATTCATCCGCCGCGGCGGGCTCATTCCCGCACCCATCCACAGCTTTAAGAATTAAATCAGGAGAAGGTTATGAACAGATCGGAGATCGATGCAAAATATCAATGGAACCTCGCGGATATCTTCCCGAGCGACGAAGCATGGGAGGAGGCATTCGCAAAAGTCAGCGAGATGCCCGACTTTGCGTCCTATCGCGGCAAACTCAACACCGCGGAGAACGTGCTGTCCTTTCTGAAGTGTCAGGACGCCTATGAAATCGAGCTGCTGCGCGTCTATCTGTACGCCTTTTTGCGCAACGCACAGGACGAGAGCGTCACAAAATATATCTCCTATCTCGGAAAGGTGTCCATGCTCATGACGAAAATCAGTTCCGAGACGGCGTTTGCGCTCCCGGAGCTCACTTCGCTGCCCGATGAGACGCTCGTCGCCTTCTCCAAGGATCCTTCGCTCTCCGACTACGACACCATGTTCCTGCGCCTGCTGCAGGAGAAGAAATACGTTCTCTCCGAGAAGGAGGAGCGCATCCTCGCGCTCTCGCAGGAGGCATTGCAGGTCTCGGGCGACGCCTTCGGCATGCTCAATAACGTGGAACTCAACCTGCCCGAGATAGAGTACGAGGGCAAAAAGGTGCAGCTTTCGCACGGGCTGTACGGCATCATCCTGCACGGGAAGGACCGCGCCAAGCGAGAGGAGTGCTTCCGCCTCTACTACGGCGCGTATCGCAAGATCATCAACACGCTCGCCGTGATCTACGCGGGCAACGTCAAAAAGAGCATCTTTCTCAAGGATGCACGCGGCTTTGACAGCTGCCTTCAGATGGCGCTCTTTGGCGAGGAGGTGGACCGCGCCGTCTATGACAATCTCCTCTCCGCCGTCCACGACGGGCTTCCGCTGCTGCACCGCTATGTCGATGCGCGTAAAAAAGCGCTCGGCTATGACGAGATGCACATGTACGATATGCACGTCTCGCTCGTAGAGGACGCCGACCTGACCATGCCCTATGACGAGGCGTTCGACCTCGTCGAAAAGGGGCTCTCGCCCCTGGGGGCGGACTATGTCGCGCTTTTGCACAAGGGCAGGACGGAGCGCTGGCTGGACGTCTACGAGACGGAGGGCAAGACGAGCGGCGCGTATTCGATCGGCATCTTCGGCAATCACCCGTACGTTCTGCTCAACTATACCAAGACGCTCACCGATATCTTCACGATCGCACACGAGATGGGGCACGCGCTGCATTCCTACTTCTCCAACAAGACGCAGCCGTACGCCAAGTCGCAGTACAAGATCTTTGTCGCGGAGGTCGCCAGCACGGTCAATGAGATGCTGCTTTTGCGCTATCTGCTCGCCAACACGCAGGAGAAAAACATCCGCAGATATCTTCTCAACTACTTCATGGACATGATCCGCATGACGCTCTTCCGTCAGACGCAGTTTGCGGAGTTTGAAGCGGAGGCGCACGCCATGGCGGAGCGCGGCGAGCCGCTCAATAAGGACAACCTCTCCGCGCTGTACTACGATCTCAACAAGAAGTATTACGGCGAGGGCGCCGTCCACGATCGGGACATCGAGATCGAATGGGCGCGCATCCCGCACTTCTACAACGCGTTCTACGTCTATAAGTACGCGACGGGCATCACCGCGGCGATCGCGATCAGCGACAAGATCATCAAAGAGGGCGCGCCCGCCGTGGAGCGTTACTTTGCCTTCCTGCGCGGCGGCTGTTCCAAGGACCCCGTCACCCTGCTCAAGGAGGCGGGTGCAGACCTTACGAGCAAAGCGACGTTCGAAGCCGCGATGCAGCAATTTGCCGATGCGCTTGAGGAGTTTACGTCGCTTTCATAAGAGGAAGTTATATGCCAAACAATCAGATGCCGCATAACTTAGAGGCGGAATCCGCGATCCTCGGCTGTATCATCATCGACGGCGATATCCAGTCCGAGCTTTTAGAGACGCTCAAGGACGAGGATTTTTACCAGGAATCCAATCGTCTCATCTTTGACGCGATGCGCAAGGTGTACGGCGGCAGAAAGCCCGTGGATATCGTCACGCTCACCGACATGCTGGAGCGGGAGGGGACGCTGGAGCGCGCGGGCGGTCTGCAGCGCATTACCGAGCTCGCCGAGATCACGCCGTCGGCGGCGAACTATAAGCAATACTTTGAGATCGTTCGCCGCGACGCCATCCGCCGCAGCCTCATCCGCGCCGCGAAGGGGATCATCGAGGTCAGCACGCAGGGCACCGAGGCGCGCGAGGCGATCGCGTACGCCGAAAAACAGGTGTACGATATCTCCAAGCAGGAGGACGGCAGCCAGCTCTCGGGTCTTGCGGACGGCACGGTCATCCGCCAGGTCCTCGGAAAGTTCGAGGACATTCAGTCCGACCCCAACGCCTTCCGGGGGCTTCCGACGGGCTTCAAGCACCTGGACCGCATCACCAACGGCCTGCAAAAATCCGACCTCATCGTCATCGCGGCGCGCCCCGGCATGGGCAAGACGTCGCTCTCGATGAACATCGTGGAGAACGTCTGTCTCAACAACAGCAAGACGGCGGCGGTGTTCTCGCTGGAAATGCCGCGCAGTCAGATCGTGCAGCGTCTTTTGTGCGCGCATGCGGGTGTCAGTATGGAAAAGGCGCTCTCCGGTCAGCTCAATCAGAAGGAGTGGCGCAATCTGATGGTTGCGAGCGACAAACTGCAGCGCAGCAAGGTCTTTATCGACGACTCCTCCCGCGTGACGCCTGCGGAGATCTTGTCCAAATGCCGTCGCCTCGCCGCGGCGGAGGGCGGGCTCGATCTCATCATGATCGACTATATCCAGCTCATGGGCGGCGTCGGCGGCAAGGGCGGCGGCTCGTTTGAGAACCGTCAGCAGGAGATCGCGTCCATCACGCGCGATCTCAAGATCATGGCAAAGGAACTGGACGTGCCCGTCATCGCGCTCTCGCAGCTCAGGCGTATTCAGACCAAGGAACCGCAGCTCTCCGACCTGAGGGAGTCGGGCGCAATCGAGCAGGACGCGGATATCGTCATGTTCATCAACCGCCCCGACGTCACCGCGACGGCGGAGGAGCTCGCCAAGCACACCATCGTCAAGGGCTCGGCGGAACTCATCCTCGCCAAGCACAGAAACGGCTCTCTTGGCAGAGTGCAGCTTCGCTTCCTTGGCGAACTCACCAAGTTCGTGGACGTGGATGATCAGAACATTTCGGACGAGGAGCCGCCGCAGTTCGCGCCGCCGCCCGAGGACTACGGCGCCGCGTACGACGACGATGCGCCCTTTGACGGGGGCGAGGCATGAAGACGCAGATCTTACCTGTCTCGCCGCAGTCGCTCGCCTACGCCAAGGAGCTCATCCAAGCGGGTGAGGTCGTCGCCTTTCCCACCGAGACGGTGTACGGCCTCGGCGCCGATGCGCGCAACGACGCGGCGGTGCAAAAAATTTTCGCGCTCAAGGGGCGCCCCGCCGACAATCCGCTCATCGCGCACGTCCATGCCGGGTTTGACATCACCGCTCTCGTGGAGACGCCCGCCTATACGGCGCGGCTGCGGGAAAAATTCCTTCCCGGACCGCTGACCATGGTCTATCCGTCCAAGGGGAAGGTGAGCCGCTTTGTCTCCGGCGGGCTTCCCACGCTCTCCCTGCGCGTTCCGTCCTCTGCGGCGGCGCAGGCGTTTTTGCGGGCGGTGGATATCCCGATTGCCGCGCCCAGCGCCAACCGCTCCAAGCACGTCTCGCCCGTCACGGCGCAGCATGTCGCGGACGACTTTGACGGCGATATCCCGCTCATTCTCGACGGCGGTCCGTGCACGGGCGGCATCGAAAGTACGGTGCTGGACTGCACGGGTTCTGTTCCGTCCATCCTGCGCGCGGGGCTGGTGACGAGGGAGATGATCGCGGCGGAAGTGGGAGCGTGCGAGGTCTATGTCCCGCACGAGGGGGAAAAGCCCAAGAGCCCCGGCATGGCGTACAAGCACTATGCGCCCTCCTGCCGCACCGCGTTTTTTACGGAGGGAGAGGCGGATCAGGCGATCCGGTGCTACCTTGCCGAGCAGGGCAGGGGCGGAACGCCGTACTTTCTCTGCGAGCACAGCTTTTTGGCGGAACATCCATCCTTCCGCGCGCTCGATCTGGGCGGGACGCCCGAGGAGATGGCGGCGCGGCTGTATGCTCACCTTCGCACGGGCGAGCGCTGCGCGACGCTGCTGATCGGGGTCGAACCTGCGCTGAGCGGCGGCGTCATGGTCGGCGTCAAGAACCGTCTGCTGCGCGCGTTCGGGCGCTCTGAGATCAGGGAAAAGGATGTCTGACGGGGGACATATGAAATACAGGAAGATCATCTTCGTCTGTACGGGCAATACCTGCCGCTCGCCGATGGCGGAGGCGGTGTTCAGAGCGGAGCTGAAAAAACAAAAGATCCGTTGGTATAAGATATCGTCCGCGGGGCTGCGCGCCGCCGCGGGAGCGCCGATGTCGGAAAACAGCAAGGCAGTGCTGACGGAGGCGGGCGTCGCGTTTTCGCCCGACTTTCGCGCAAGACGGCTGACGCAGAAGATGGTGGAGGACGCCTATGCCGTCGTCTGTATGACGTGGGAGCAGATGAAGCAGTTCGGCGGGGCGACCAACGTCACCTGCATGTACGAACTTGCGGGAAGGGACATCCCCGACCCGTACGGACAGAGCATGGAGGTCTACCGCGCCACGCTGCGCGACATCCGTGAATGCGTGCCTGCACTCATCCGCAAGCTGGAAATCAAAAATCAGACAAAATAATAAAAAAATAGGGGGAAATCAACATGAAAATTGCAATTGCATGCGATCACGGCGGACTTGCGCTCAAACAGGCGGTCTGCACCTGGCTCTCGGAGAGCGGCTATGAAGTCGTCAATTTCGGCACGGACAGCGGCGCTTCCTGCGACTATCCCGACTTCGGCGTGAAGGCGGCGGAGGCGGTCGCCGCGGGCGCGTGCGACTACGGCATCGTCGTCTGCACGACGGGCATCGGCATCTCCATTGCGGCAAACAAGGTCAGGGGCGTGCGCTGCGCGCTCTGCTCCGAGCCGCTCTCTGCGAAGATGACCCGCCTGCACAACAACGCAAACGTGCTTGCCATGGGCGGCGGTATGATCGGCGTCAACATGGGGCTGGAGATCGTCAGAACCTTTCTGGAGACGCCATTCTCCGAGGAGGGCAAGCACATCCGCCGCATCGATAAGATCGGCGAGATTGAAAAGAAGTATATGAAATAATGAAGTATATGAAATAATGAAGTATATGAAATAATGTTAAAGGCTCTCAAGGACAAATTACTCGAATCATTCACTTCCATCCTGCCCATTGCACTCATCGTGCTTGTGCTCAGCGTGGCGTTCGTGCCGCTGGAGACGGGGACCTTCCTGCTTTTTCTCATCGGCGTCTTTCTGCTCATCGTGGGACTTGGCGGATTCATGCTTGGCGCGGACCTTTCCATGCTCGTCATCGGTGAGAAGATCGGTGCGACCATGACCCACTCGCGCAAGATCTGGCTGATCGCGCTGCTTTCCTTTGTCATCGGCATCATCGTCACGATCGCCGAACCCGATCTGCAGATTCTCGCCGAACAGGTGCCCGCCGTCGCGGAAAAGACGGTGCTCGGGAACTACCTGCTCATCCTCACGGTCGCCGTGGGCGTGGGAATTTTCCTGATGATCGGCATGCTGCGCATCGTGCTGCGCATCCCGCTGCACTATCTGCTCATCGCGTTCTATGTCGTGGCGTTTGTGCTGAGCATCTTCGTCTCGCCCGATTTCTGGGCGGTGTCCTTTGACTCGGGCGGCGTAACGACAGGGCCGATGACCGTGCCGTTTATCATGTCGCTCGGCGTGGGCGTTGCCTCCATCCGCAGCGGCAAGGGCAGCAAGGATGACTCCTTCGGTCTCGTCGCGCTCTCCAGCGTCGGGCCCATCATCGCCGTGCTCATCCTCGGAATCGTGTTCGATCTGCACGACGTGGAGTACGTCATGACGCCCCTGACGCAGGTTTCGGACACGCGCGAGGTGTTCTTCGCCTATCTGCAGGGATTTGGCAGCTGCGCAGAGGAAGTTGCGATCGCTCTTGCGCCAATTCTTGCCTTCTTTATCCTGTTCCAGATCGTGGCGCGCGCCTTCCGTCGGCGCCAGATCGTGCGTATTCTGGTCGGGTTCGTGTACACCTTTGTCGGGCTGACGCTGTTCTTATCGGGCGCAAACGTCGGCTTTATGCCCGTCGGCAGGACGATCGGGCAGGGGCTTGCCTCCCTGTGGGGCGGCTGGCTGCTCATTCCCGTCGGCATGATCATCGGCTACTTCGTCGTCGCAGCGGAGCCCGCCGTGCACGTCCTCAACAAGCAGGTCGAGCGCATGAGCGCGGGCGCGATCAGCTCTTCCGCCATGATGAAGGGGCTGTGCATCGGCGTCTGTATCTCCCTGGGACTCGCCATGACGCGCATCCTCACGGGCATCAATATCATGTGGATCCTCGTTCCCGGCTACGTCATCGCGCTTGTGCTGACCTTCTTCACGCCGCCGCTGTTTACGGGCATTGCGTTCGACTCGGGCGGCGTCGCGAGCGGCGCGATGGTCTCCGCATTTGTCCTGCCGCTCGCCATCGGCGCATGCAGCGTGCTCGATCCCACGGCGATCATGACGCAGGCGTTCGGCTGCGTCGCCTTCGTTGCGCTCACGCCGCTCATCTCCATTCAGATCCTCGGCATCCACTACAAGCGCAAGACGGGCAGGATCAGGCGCAACTTCTCCAACGTCGGGGACAGGATCCTGGAGTACGAGGTGAGCTGACATGGCGGACAAAAGACAGACAAAATCATCGGTGCGCGCGGGCGGCATCGCCAATGTGCTCGGCGGAACGCCGATCGCCAACATGCTCGGCATGCGGCAGGGCGGGAAGCTTCCCAACCGTGTCAAGTTGCTCGTGAGCATCGTCAATAAAAACGATATCGAACGGCTCAAAGAGGTCATCGACGACTGCTCCGTGTCGCTCACGGTCGCATTTGCGGGGACGGGGACGGCACATTCGCAGGTCCTGGATTATCTCGGGATCGGCGAGACGGAAAAGACGGTGGCGTTCTCCCTCATCCCGGAGAGCGACGAGGACCTGATCATGCGCGAGATCCGCACAAAGATCTCCCTCTATCTTGTGGGCCGCGGCATCTCCTTTACCGTCCCTCTGACGGGGATCTCGGAGATTGTTGCAAACGGAATTACGGGCGCCGCGTCGGAAAAGGCGGTGGACGGGAGTAAGATCATGACAAGCGAGACGAGACAATACGACCTCATCATTGCGGCGGTCACCGCGGGGTTTGTGGACGAGGCAATGGAGGCGGCGCGCGGCGCAGGCGCGGCGGGCGGCACCATCATCCACGCGCACATGCTCAACAACACCAAGGCAGAGCAATTCATCGGCGTCTCTCTTTTAGAGGAGCGCGACCTGTTGCTCATTCTCACCAAGCGGGAGGGGAAGCTGCCCATCATGCAGGCGCTCTTTGACAGCGTCGGGCTCAAGACGCAGGCGGGAGGCATCATCTTTTCGCTGCCCGTCGATAAGACGGCGGGGATCTCCGCCTCGGACGAGGTGGCGGCAGAGGAGGCGAATCAGTGAAGCGTGTGATCTGTATCGGCGGGGGAGAGATCAGGAACCGCGAGACGCTCACGATCGATGCCTATATCGCAGGCGAGGCGAAAAAGGCGGCGGGCGAGCGGCGCGCCTGCGGGCTCTTTCTTCCCACCGCCAGCCATGACTGCATGCCCTATTATAATTCCTTTCATAAGATCTACACCGGTCTGTTCGATATCAGGACGGACGTCGCGCTCACCGTCCGGCAGGACTTTGACCGCGAGAAGATGAAGACCAAGTTTGAACGCGCCGACTTTCTCTATGTGGGCGGCGGAGACACCGTCTTTATGATCGAGCATTGGAAAAAGTCGGGGCTTTTAGAGTATATCCGCGAAGCGCATGAGCGCGGCGTGCTCATTGCGGGGCTCTCTGCCGGGGCGATCTGCTGGTTTGAGGACATGTATTCCGACTCGGTCGTGGAAGGGGAATATCAGATGTTTCCCGGACTTGGCTGGCTGAAAGGAAAAATTTCTCCACATTACAACGAAAGAATGCTTGACTTTGACGAAATAGTGTTGTATAATAGGTTTCGCGCTTGGGGCATTGAGAACGATGCGGCGCTGGAGTTTGCAGACGGTGAGCCCGTCAGAACGATCGGCGGCGGCAAGGTATATAACCTTGATGCAACGAGCGGAACGCTGGAAAAGAGTGTTTTTTCGGCGTAACCAAATAAGCGGACGTGGCGAAATTGGCAGACGCGCAGGTTTCAGGTTCCTGTGGGAGACCATGGGGGTTCAAGTCCCTTCGTCCGCACCATGTTTAGTGGATAAAAATGCTGTCCACTGTAAAAACCCTGAAAAACGATGAGTTTTTCAGGGTTTTTGCTATTTT
>CALVLM010000023.1:0-20695 GCA_944338075.1 Candidatus Gallimonas intestinigallinarum
TTTGTTTGAAATCTTTTTCCTTTTGACATAAAAATATGCACCCCCTAAAGTCTGTCCAACTTTTGGGGTGCATATCACGTCTGCGGGCGCCGCTTTTTTCTCAAAATTTTACAAAAGCGCATGAAAAGTAATTGCCAAAAAAATTCGGGTATGGTATAATACCAACGCTTGTGCGTATGCGCGCACAAAATCCGCACCCGCAAGTGCGCCGCTCTCCGTGTCCGTAAATTTTTTGCATGCGGATCTGGGGCGGGAATAACGCCGCGCGGGGAGGTAAACGGAGGAATTATGGCAGTTATCACCATGAAACAGCTTCTCGAAGCGGGCGTTCATTTCGGACACCAGACGAGGAAGTGGAACCCCAAGATGAAGAAGTACATCTTCGCCGCACGTCACGACATCCACATCATCGACCTGGAAAAGACGGCGAAGCTCATCGAGGAAGCGTACGCGTTTGTCGTCGAGCAGGTCAAGGCGGGCAAGTCCGTCCTGTTCGTCGGTACCAAGCGTCAGGCGCAGGATGCGATCAAGGAAGAGGCGGAGCGCTGCGGTCAGTTCTACGTCAACTCCCGTTGGCTGGGCGGCACGCTCACCAACTTCAAGACCATCCGCTCCCGCATCGACTACCTCGAAAAGCTGGAGAAGATGGAGGAGTCCGGCGAGTTTGACCTGCTTCCCAAGAAGGAAGTGCTCGGGCTCAAGAAGGAGATGAGCAAGCTTCAGGAGAACCTGGGCGGCATCAAGAAGATGCGCTCCATGCCCGGCGTCATGTTCATCGTCGATCCTCACAACGAGGACATCGCCGTTGCAGAGGCGCGCAAGCTGCACATCCCGATCGTCGCGATCACCGATACCAACTGCGATCCCGACCTCATCGACTACGTCATCCCCGGCAATGACGACGCGATCCGTGCGATCAAGCTCATCTCGTCCGTCATCGCAAACGCGGTCATCGAGGCAAACCAGGGCGAGACGCCCGTTTCCGAGCAGGCAGAGGAGCCCGCTCCCGCAGCAGAGGAAGCTGCAGAGTAACTTGACAAGGAGAGTTCAATCATGGCAGAATTTACCGCAAAGGACGTTATGAAGCTGCGCGAACAGACGGGCGCAGGTATGATGGATTGCAAGCGCGCCCTGGTGGACGCGGACGGCGATATGGACAAGGCGGCTGATCTTCTGCGCGAGCGCGGCATCGCAAAGGCTGCAAAGCGCGCATCCAAGATCGCGGCAGAGGGCATCGTCTATGCACTCGTTGAGGGCAAGACGGGCGTCCTGGTCGAGGTCAACTGCGAGTCCGACTTCGTCGCCAAGGGCGATAAGTTCAAGGAACTCGTGGACGCGGTCGCAAAGCAGATCGCAGCGGTCAAGCCCGCAGACGTCGAAGCGCTCCTTGCAAGCGACATGGGCGGCAAGACGGTGGAGACCTACATTCAGGAGCAGGTCGCCGTCATCGGCGAGAAGATCTCCGTGCGCCGCTTCACCGTGTATGAGGCAGAGGGCTTCATTGAGACCTATATCCACATGGGCGGCACGATGGGCGTCATGCTCAACTTCACGGGCGAGCCCACCGAGAAGGCAAAGGCAGTCGCACACGACATTGCGCTGCACGTCGCATTCGCAAAGCCCCAGTACATGACCGAGGCAGAGGTCTCCGCTGAGACGCTCGAAAAGGAAAAGAACATCCTGCTGCAGGAGGTCATCAACGAGGGCAAGCCTGCAAACATCGCCGAGAAGATCGTCATGGGCAAGATCAAGAAGTTCTATGAGGAGAACTGCCTCATGGATCAGAAGTTTGTCAAGGACGACAAGATCACGATCGCCCAGTTGCTTGCGCAGGCGGGCGCCGGCGTCACCGTCAAGCAGTTCTGCTTCTTCGTCCGCGGCGAGGGCCTCGAAAAGAAGAACGAGGACCTCTCCGAGGAAGTCGCAAAGCAGGTCGAGGCAATGAAGAAGTAAAAAAGAAACTCACGAAAAATCTCACGCAAAGGCGTGAGATTTTTCCGTGATGGGAGGGAGAGATGCCGACAGAAGCAACGCGTCTGCGGCATCTCTCCCTCTTTGCGCGAGCGGGGCTTGCAATATAGCCTCGCTTCGTTGCGGAAACATAGATAAATTTGTCCCGCCGCGGAAAATTTGCGCAAATTGTCATGCACCGGCAATGTTTTTTCTTGACGTATTTCGGCAAAGGGGGGTAGAATAGAGGCTGCAATAGTACAAACGGAGATAAAATCATGGAAGGAAGAGGAGTTGGGCGCAGAAGAAAAGTCGCCAGGGTGGCTGCGCTCGTCGTATTGATCCTGGTGTTGGTCGGCGCAGTCGGGGGCGCAGCCTTTATCGGGTTTGCGCTATGGTTTGATAGTTGGTATCCCGCCGTCGAAACGCGGTCTTCGGTGGAGCATGTCGCCGCGTCGCTGCGCGAGGAGTGGCAGACCGATCTCCCGCAGGATGGGGAACTTCTCTATTTCCGGCATGTCTACGATTCTCACGGACATGGGCATGAGTACAGTGTCATTCGATACGATGCACAGCCGACGGCATGGCTGTCCGATCTTTCCTATGGCAGCGATGACCGTCTGGAACAGTTTACAGATGCGCAGAGGCAGGTCATGGAAAGCAGCATGGAGGAAACCATCCCGCAGGAATATACGATCGGCTGGGAGGATGGGTACTATTTCCGGATGACGCAGAGTGAGGATGAACGGTTTTTCCTGACGCTGATCTATGACGACGAGCAGTCCCTGTGCTATGTGATGCGGTCCTTTTAGCGTCCGCATTCGCTGACAAAAATCAAGCGCGCCGCCGTGCGATTTCCACGGCGGCGCGCTTGATTTGTTGCTTTGGCGAAATTTTGCAGGTAGTAATTGAGAGGTTGACAATGTGCCTTGCTCATGATATACTCTGTGTATTCTCATTCAGGGAGCATGCCATGTATCACATCTATCTGCATACGCTGACGTTGTACGAGGTATTTGCATACTTTTTTATCTATTCCTTTCTCGGCTGGGTGTGCGAAGTTGCCTTTCACGCCATCAAGACGGGTAAGTTTGTCAACCGCGGATTTCTGAACGGTCCCGTCTGCCCCATCTATGGCGCGGGCGTCGTCGTGATCCTGCTCATCCTCGGCGACTATGCGCAGCAGATGTGGGCGGTGTTCCTGGTCGGCGTCGCCGTGCCCACTCTTCTGGAACTCGTCACGGGCTGGCTCCTGGAGACCTTTTTTCACGATAAATGGTGGGATTATTCAGAGCGCAGATTTAATTTTAAGGGATACATCTGCCTGGAATTTTCCCTGCTCTGGGGGATCGCGGCGGTGTGCGTCATCAGCATCCTGCATCCGCTCATCCGAAAGTTTGCCATGCTCTTTACAGAAATTGCCGGGACCGTGCTCGTCTGCATCGGCGCGGCGATCCTGCTTGCCGACGTCATTCTCACCGTGCTGCAGGTCTTAAAGCTCAATCAAAAACTTGCCGAGATCGACAAACTCGCCAAGGCGATGCGCGCGGGCTCGGAACTGATCGGCAAAGAGGTCGCCGCGGTGACGCTCGCAGCCCGGAAGGGCGTGGAGCAGGTCAAAGACAGTGCCCAAAAGAAGACGTCGCAGGTCAGGGAAACGCTGGAGGAGAAAAAAGAGGCATGGGACGAGAAGTCTGCTGCGCGCAAGGCGGAGGCGAAGGCTCGCATCGACGAGATCGTCAAAAAGATGCCCAAGCGCCTGTTGAAAGCGTTCCCGTCCCTCTCCTCGCGCAGGAATCCCGATTCCGTTCCGCTCGTCCGCGAGAGCATGGAGAAGGGGAAGGACGGGACCTCCCGGGCTGCGGCGACGGAGCGCTCCGCGCAGCAGGAGAACAAAAGGAATACGCCGAAGGATGATACATCGGGCGAGGAATGAGCAGATTGCCGCAAAGTATTTCTCATTTCGTCTTGCTTTTTTTTCGTCGGTATGGTATACTTGTAGAAACAGTTGAGAATACGGCATGAGCCGACACAAAAGGAGAAATGGATGACGCCGAAATATAAGAGGGTCTTACTAAAACTTTCCGGAGAGGCGCTCGCGGGCGATCAGCGGTTCGGGCTCAACGAGGACGTGGTCGCCATGGTCGTCGATCAGCTCGTCAAGGTGCATGAGATGGGCGTGCAGATCGGACTCGTCATCGGCGGAGGCAACTTCTGGCGCGGACGGCAGGGGACCAACATGGACCGCACGACCGCGGACCACATGGGTATGCTCGCCACGGTCATGAATTCGCTCGCGATGATGGACGCCATCGAAAAGCGCGGCATCCCGACCCGCGTGCAGACGGCGCTCATCATGACGTCGGTTGCCGAACCGTATATCCTCAGAAAGGCGTTGCACCATTTTGAAAAGGGGCGCATCGTCATCATGGCGTGCGGCACGGGCAACCCCTATTGCTCGACGGACACGGCGGCCGCGCAGCGCGCGTGCGAGATCGATGCGGACGTTCTCCTGATGGCAAAGAACGTGGACGGCATCTATGACAGCGACCCTGCCGTCAACCCCGATGCGAAGAAGTACGACCGTCTCACCTTCAGCGATATCATCAACAAGGGGCTGAAGGCGATGGATACGACGGCGGCGACCATGTGCATGGAGAACAACATCCCCGTCCTGGCGTTCGCTCTGTTTGAGAAGGACTCCATCGTCCGCGCGGTCTGCGGCGAGACGCTGGGCACGCTCATCTCCAACGGCTGAGAAATTAAAGTAAGGAGCTTGATATGATCGAAAACGAACAGGTAGAGGAGATCTTCCTCATTCTCGAAGACAAACTGGATAAGACGGTGAGCGTCCTTCAGGACGAGTTCGCCGCAGTGCGCGCGGGGCGCGCCAATCCGCACATCCTCGACAAGATCCAGGTCGAGGCATACGGCGGCACCAGCCCCCTCAACCAGTTGGGCAACATTGCCGCAGTGGATGCAAGATGCCTCGTCGTCAGCCCGTGGGATAAGTCCCTCTTAAAGGCGATCGAAAAGGCGATCCTTGCCTCCAATATCGGGATCAATCCCACCAATGACGGCAACGTCATCCGCCTCGTCTTCCCCGAACTCACCGAGGAGCGCAGAAAGGACCTCGTCAAGCAGGTCAAGCGCATGGGCGAGGAGTCCAAGATCGCGGTGCGCAACATCCGCCGCGAGGCGATGGAATCGCTCAAGAAGATGAAGAACAACAAAGAGCTCTCCGAGGACGAGAGCAAGGCGTGCGAACAGGACGTCGAAAAGAAGATCTCTGCCTGCATCGAGGAAGTGGAAAAAGCGGTCTCTGCCAAAGAGAAGGAGCTGCTTACCATCTGATGGACGAGACCAAGATCCCCGGACACATTGCCATCATCATGGACGGCAACGGGCGCTGGGCAAAAAAGCGGCTGCTGCCGCGCAGCGCGGGGCACCGCGCGGGCATGAAGCGCATGATCGGGCTCTCCGAGCATATCTTCGATTGCGGTGTGCGCTGCTGTACCATGTTTGCGCTGTCCACAGAGAACCTGTCCCGCTCCAAGGAGGAGCTGGACGGGCTTTTCGCGCTGTTGCGGGAATATTTTCCCGAAAATGCGGAGATCCTGCGGGGTAAAAATATCACGCTGCGGGTCATCGGCGACAGAACGCTCCTGCCCGCGGACGTCGTGCAGGTCATCGAGGCGGGCGAAAAGCGCACGGCGGGCGGCACGCGAGGAACTTTGGTGCTCGCGATCGGCTACGGCGGCAGACAGGATATCCTCGCCGCGGTCAATCAGGCGGTGCGCGCGGGGAAGGAAGTGACGATGGAGGAGTTCTCTTCCATGCTCTCGGAGGGCGACCTGCCCGCACCCGATCTGCTCATCCGCACGGGGCGGGAAAAGCGCATCTCCAATTTTTTGCTGTGGCAGGCGGCTTACAGCGAACTGTATTTTACAGACGTTCTCTTCCCGGACTTTTCCGATCAGGAGCTGGATAAGGCAATCGAGGCGTATTCTCACCGCGAACGCCGCTTCGGAAAGGCGTAAGGGCGGGGAAGGTCAGGTATCGGGTAACCATATGGAAGAAATGCAACCAACGCCCCCCGTGACACCCGCGCCGGAGAAAAAGGCGCGGCTTGGAAACTCGCAGCTTCGCATCATCACGGGCGCGGTGTATGCGCTCGTCCTGCTTGCATTCTTTGTGGGCAAGGTGCTCGTGCACAAGCTGTTCTTTGACGCGCTTATCCTCATCTTTTCCATTTGCGGGACGTATGAGATGATCCGCGCATTCGGCGACAAGCTGCACAAGTCGCAGAAGATCGCCGCGATAGTCTTTTCGCAGCTGTGCGTGGTGGTCTATATCGTTGCGGACGTCATCTTTACCGACTACCTCAACGTCGGCTTTCCCGAAGATTCGCCGCTGGATGCGAAGGGGCGCAACTACGCGCCGCATGCCGCGCTCGTCGTGTTCATTCTCGGCATCGCGGTCATCTTCGGCATTCTCGTCTACGGGCATGATCGCATGAGTCTGGAGTCGGTGGGGTACACGCTCATCGCGTACCTCTATCCTTCGGTGTTCCTCGTCATCATGACTGTCTGCAACCACCTCGCCTTCTATTCGGATGCGGCGATCGCGCTCGTCTTTGTCGTCGCGCCGCTGGCGGACGTGTTTGCCTACACCTTCGGACGATCGCTGGGCAAGAAGTTTCCCGCAAAGCTTGCGCCGCACGTCAGTCCCAATAAAACGCTCGTCGGTGGCTTCGGCGGGCTGATCGGCGGGGCCGTGGGCGGGCTTGCCGTGTTCTTTATCTACTACGGTCTGAGCCACTGTGTCCGGCTGACGGGCATCGCGCAGTTTGAACTGCATGCGCCTGTGTTTGTCTGGCAGGAGCTGCCCTTCTTTATCGGTGTGGGCGTTGTGATTGCGGCGTTCTCGCAGTTCGGCGATCTGGTGGAGAGCGCCTTCAAGCGCAAGCTGGGCATCAAGGACATGGGGAATATCCTCCCGGGACACGGCGGCGTTCTGGACAGGATCGATTCCTCCCTCTACGCGAGCCTCATCGTGGCGTTTATCTTTGTCATTCGCATCATGATCATGGGGAGCCCCGCATAAAATAGGATGGTTGCGCCCGCCGCAAGGCGGGCGCTTTTTGAAAAAATATGACGAACATTGCACTCATCGGCTGTACAGGCAGCATCGGGCGGCAGGCGGCGGACGTCGTGCGCCGCTATCCCGACCGCTTCCGTTTTACCGCCCTCGCCTGCG
Organism: Candidatus Gallimonas intestinigallinarum; assembly: GCA_944338075.1. Classification (GTDB taxonomy): domain Bacteria; phylum Bacillota; class Clostridia; order Christensenellales; family Borkfalkiaceae; genus Gallimonas; species Gallimonas intestinigallinarum. Next base: position 7,210 of record CALVLM010000023.1, read on the forward strand.
CGAGCCGGGCGGAGGAGCTCTCTGCGCTCTGCCGCGAATTTTCTCCCCGCCTTGCATATTGCGAGGCGCCGTTCATCCCGCCCGCGGGCGTGAAGACGGTCGGGGACAGGGCGGAGCTGTTTGACGGCTGCGACGTCGCGCTCATCGCGGCGGGCGGCTTTGCGGGGCTTGCCTACACGCTCGCAGCGATCGCGGCGGGCAAAAGAGTCGCGCTCGCCAACAAGGAGTCCCTCGTCTGCGGCGGCGAACTGGTCATGCGCGCTGCCAAAGAGCGCGGCGTGGAGATCGTCCCCGTGGACAGCGAGCATTCCGCGATCTTCCAGTGCCTCGCCTATCGCCGGGACGCCGCGTTTGAAAAGCTCGTTTTGACGGCGAGCGGCGGACCCTTTTTGCACAAGTCAAAAGAGGAACTTGCCCACGTCACCGCAAAAGACGCGCTCCGGCATCCCACCTGGAACATGGGAGCCAAGATCACTGTGGACAGTGCAACGCTGCTCAACAAGGGGTACGAGATCATCGAGGCGAAGTGGCTGTACGGCGCGCCCTTTGAGAAGATCGAGGCGGTCGTCCACCCCGAGAGCATCGTGCATTCGCTCGTGTATTTTGCGGACGGCGCGGCGCTCGCGCAGCTGGGCTATCCCGACATGCGCGTGCCCATTCAGCTCGCGCTCACCTACCCGGAGCGCCTTCCCTGCGCGCCCGCACTCGATCTTGCCGGGGTGGGGAAGCTCACCTTTCTGCCCTTCCCGGCGGAAAAATTTCCCTGCTTCTCGCTCGCCCTGGAGGCGGGGCGCGCGGGCGGGACGATGCCCACGGTGCTCAACGGCGCGGGAGAGGTCGCCGTGCGCGCCTTTCTCGAGGGACGCATAACTTTCCCCGCGATCGCGGACACTATTCAGGATGCGCTCTGCTCCTTTGCGCGCGAGGACGTATGCAGCTATGCGCAGCTCGCCCAAACGGACGCCCGCGCACGCGCACATGCGCACGCTTTCATCTATGGATCATCTGTTTCTTAACGTGTGGAGCACGGTCGGCTCGGTCGCGCTCGCCATCCTCATCCTGCTCGTCATGATCACCGTCCATGAGTTCGGTCACTACATCGCGGGCAAGATCTTCAAATTCAAGATCGACGAGTTCTCCATCGGGTTCGGACCCGCGCTCTTCAAGCGCAAGTCCAAAAAGACGGGGCAGGTGTTTGCGCTGCGCCTCATTCCTTTGGGCGGCTACTGTGCCTTTGCGGGTGAGGACGGATTAGAGGAAGAGGAGGCTTTGCCAAAGCAGGCGCCCGCCGAGGAGCCCTTCCCCGAAATGGCGCAAAATACGCAGGACGTATCCCCGAAAACCGTACCGCAGGCGGCGGAGAAAACCGCCGACAAGAGCGGCTATTTTACCAACAAGCCGTGCTGGCAGCGCATCATCGTGCTCATTTCGGGCGCGCTGATGAACTATCTTCTGGCGGTGCTGCTCATCATCATCTGCTTCTTTGCCTACGGACAGACGATGGTCGCCGTCGATAAGGCGGAGCCGACTGCCGAGATCGCGGCGGAATATCAGCTGCAGGACTATGACGTGCTGCTCGCCGTTGACGGGCAGGATCTGTACCTCACCACCGACCTTGCGACCATTCTCAACGGCAGAGGGGCGGGCGATCGGGTGCAGATGCGCATCTCCCGCGTCGTGGAATGGGAGGGCGATGCCCCGCTGCGCCGCGAAGAAATGGACGTGACCATCGTCCTGCGCAGCGACGTCAACGTCGAAAACAGCAGCGACTTGGACAGCGTCTGGGCGGCGCTCGGCTTTCAGAACGACGCGGAGAACGGCTACCTTGTCGCGGGGTCTCTCTATCGCTTCGGCTTCTGGGAGACGTTGGGCAGGTCGTTTATGTACTCCTTCAAGATCGCGGGGTCCATCTTCCGCGTCATCGGTGAGCTGTTTACGGGGAGACTGGGGCTCTCTGCGCTGGGCGGACCGGTGACGACCATCTCCATGACCTCGCAGATCGCCTCGTCGGGCGGGCGCGGCTTTCTGGAGATCTCGGGTTTTATCGGCGTCAATTTAGCCGTGTTCAACCTCCTTCCCATCCCCGCGCTGGACGGCAGCAAGGTCATCTTCACCGCCATCGAGTGGGTGCGCGGCAAGCCCGTCAACCGGAAGGTGGAGGCGATCATCCACGCCGTCGGCTTTTTGCTGCTGCTGGGCTTTGCCATTCTGGTGGACGTCCTGCAATTTGTGTGACAGAAGCGCTCCAGGCGGGGCGCTTTTTTGTTGACCCTTTTCCCCCGCCGCGCATACGATGAGGTGACTGCCCTTTGCGGGCGGCACGGGGGACTCACCGATGTGGTTTTTTTCACTGGCGGCGTGGCAGCAGGCGCTTCTTGCGTCGCTCGGGATGTATGCAATGACGGCGCTGGGCGCGGCGTGCGTCTTTTTCTCGCGGCGCCCCAAGGAGGGCGCGCTCACGCTGCTGCTGGGGGCTTCTGCGGGCATCATGATTGCGGCGAGCTTCTTTTCGCTGCTGCTGCCCGCCATCGAGGCGGAGGGCGCGCTGCCCGCCTACATTCCCGCGTCCGTCGGGTTTTTGCTGGGCGGGGCGTTCATCATTGCCTCCGACCTGCTGCTCTCGCGCACGCAAAAAAGTTTTCACGCCATCGGCGACAAGCGCACGGCGCTTTTGTATTTTGCCGTGACGCTGCACAACATCCCCGAGGGCATGGCGGTGGGCGTCGCGTTCGCGGCGGGCGTGAGCGGCGAGGGGGCATTGGCGGGGCTGCTGCTCGCCGTCGGCATCGCGGTGCAGAATTTTCCCGAGGGCATGTGCGTCGCCTTTCCCATGCGCGCCAAGGGGATGAGCGCCGCAAAGAGTTTTTTGTTTGCGCAGGGCTCGGGCGCGGTTGAGATGCCCGCCTGCGTCCTGGGCGCGCTTGCCGCCGCGGCGATCGGCTCACTTCTTCCATGGGCGCTCGCCTTTTCGGCGGGGGCGATGGTCGCGGTCGTGTGCTCCGAACTCATTCCCGAAAGTTTTTCGGGCAATAAGACGCTCGCCTCGGTGGGTGTCGTCGTCGGATTTTGTCTGATGATGGTGCTCGACGTCGCGCTCGGATAGCGCGCATTGCACCCGGGCGTGCGTGAAGGGCGCAAAAAACAGCGTAAATTGTCGCGCGAACGCTTGACGCGCAATTGCCGATTTGGTATAATGAAACTATGATGAAGGCAGTTTGCATCTGCCGTACTCGGCAGGAGACAACCAAATTTCAGTGTTCGACGGAGACGGTTTTTTTCGCGTAGAAAAAAACGGCTCCTTTTCATTTTCAAACCGTCAGGGAGGCAAATACAATGAAAAAAGTGGCAGTCATTATGGGAAGCGACAGCGATCTTCCCGTCGTCGAGAAGGCGTTTTCAGTATTCGAGGAGTACGGCGTGCCCTACTCCGTGCACGTCTATTCGGCGCACCGCACGCCCATCGAGGCGCGCGAATTTGCGCAGAAGGCGGCTCAGGAAGGCTACGGCGCGATCATCGCGGCGGCAGGCAAGGCGGCGCATCTTGCGGGTTCGCTCGCGGCGAACACGGTGCTGCCCGTCATCGGCATCCCCGTCAAGAGCTCTACGCTGGACGGGCTGGACGCACTTCTTTCTACGGTGCAGATGCCCGCAGGCATCCCCGTGGCGACCGTCGCGATCGACGGCGCACAGAACGCGGCGCTGCTTGCCGTGCAGATCCTCGCCGTCTCGGACGAAGCGCTGCATGACAAGCTATTGAGCGCGCGCCTCGCGGCAGCGGAGAAGGTTTTGAAAAAAGATGCGGAGATCTCCGCAAAATATACAAGAGAATAAATTTTTATCCCAAGAGGAATAAGGAGATACATCATGGAAAAGACCGTACAGCTCTACGAGGGCAAGGCAAAGAAAGTGTACGCAACGACGGACGAGAATTTGTGCATCGTCTCGTATAAGGACGACGCGACCGCATTCAACGGGCTTAAAAAGGGCACCATTGCGGGCAAGGGCGTCGTCAACAATCGCATGACCAACCTTTTGATGCAGCTTCTGGAGAAGGCGGGCGTGCCCACGCACTTCGTCAAGGAGCTCTCCGAAAGAGACACGCTCGTCAAGAAGGTCAAGATCGTTCCCCTCGAAGTCATCATCCGCAACGTCTCCGCGGGGTCCTTTGCAAAGCGCTACGGCGTGGAGGAGGGCATCGTGTTCGACGAACCCACCATCGAGTTCTCCTACAAGAACGACGACCTGGGTGATCCCCTCATCAACAGCTATCACGCGCTTGCCTTAAAGCTTGCGACCAAGGAGGAGATCGAGACCATCAAGAAGTATGCGTTCAAGGTCAACGAAGTCTTAAAGGCGTACTTTTTGCACCTCGGTGTCAAGCTCATCGATTTCAAGCTGGAGTTTGGTCGCCTCACGGACGGCACCATCGTGCTCGCGGATGAAATTTCGCCCGACACCTGCCGTTTCTGGGATGCAAAGACCAACGAGAAGCTGGACAAGGACAGATTCCGCCGCGATATGGGCGGCGTCGAGGACGCTTACGCGGAGATCTTCAAGCGCGTCACACAGGGAGACTGATTCATGGAGCATGAAGTTCACGAAGAGTGCGGCGTGTTCGGCATCTTTGCGCCTGCGGCGCAGAATGTAGCGTCCACGACGTACTATGCGCTGTTTGCGCTGCAGCACAGGGGGCAGGAGTCGGCGGGCATCGTCGTCAACAACGACGGCGTGTTTTCCGCGTATAAGGACGTGGGACTCGTCAACGACATCTTTACCTCCGACGTGCTTGCAAAACTGGGGCTGGGGAACATGGCGATCGGTCACGTCCGCTATGCGACGACGGGCACAAACGGCAGGGAAAACGCGCAGCCCATCGTCGTCAATCACCTCAAGGGCAATATGGCGCTGGCACACAACGGGAACCTCATCAACGCGACCGAGCTGCGTGCAGAGCTGGAAAACGACGGCTGCATCTTCCACACGACTTCGGATACCGAGGTCATCGCCTATGTCATCACGCGGGAGCGCGTCAAGGCCCGCTCCATCGAGGAAGCGGTGCTCGGCGCGATGGACAGGCTCAATGGCGCCTATTCGCTCGTCGTCATGTCGCCCTCCAAACTCATCGCCGCGCGCGATCCTCTGGGATTCCGCCCGCTCTGCTTTGGCAGAAGGGATGACGGGAGTTATCTCATTGCCTCCGAGTCCTGCGCGCTGAACGCAGTCGGCGCACACAAGGTGCGCGAGATCGACCCGGGCGAGATGCTCGTCATCACCAAGGACGGCATCAAGTCGGACAGGAGCCACTGCGGCGGCAAGAAGGCGTTCTGCGTGTTCGAGTACTTCTACACCGCCCGCCCCGATTCGGAGATCGACGGCTGCTATGTGCACGATGCGCGCCTGCAGGCGGGCAGATTTCTGGCAGAAAAATACAAGATCGATGCGGACATCGTCGTCGGCGTGCCCGATTCGGGACTTGACGCGGCGCTCGGCTATGCGCAGGCGTCCGGCATTCCCTACGGCATCGGTTTTTTGAAGAACAAATATATCGGCAGAACGTTCATCGCGCCCGATCAGAAGATGCGCGAGGACAGGGTCAAAATCAAGCTCAACGTTATCGCATCGGCGGTCAGGGGCAAGCGCGTCATCCTCGTGGACGACTCCATCGTCCGCGGCACGACCAGCCGTCCCATCGTCAAGCAATTGCGGGACGCCGGCGCGACGGAGGTGCATTTCCTCTCCTCGGCGCCCAAGTTCCTCAATCCCTGCTACTATGGCACGGACATCGACTCGCGCGAGAACCTCATCGCCTGCCATCACACGACGGAGGAGATCGCCAAGATCATCGGCGCGGACTCGGTCGGCTATCTGGATATCGATCATGCCCGCCTGCTCACGGGCGGGGACGGCAGCGGATTCTGCTGCGCCTGCTTTGACGGCATATATCCCACAGAGATCCCAAAAGAGCCGGGCAAGGATCGCTTCGAGCGCCCGATCGCAGGCAGGCCCATCAGCGAAAACCCAAAATTCCGCAAAAAACAGGAGAATTGACAGATGGAAAAGAGCTTTTCCGATAGTTACAAGGCGGCGGGCGTCGATATCACCGCGGGATACAAGGCAGTCGAGCTGATGAAGAAGCACGTCGCGCGCACCATGCCAGAGGGCAAGGCGGACATCGGCGGCTTCGGCGGGCTGTTCCCGCTGGACATGACGGGGCTCAAGGAGCCCGTGCTCGTCTCGGGCACGGACGGCGTCGGCACCAAGATCAAGCTTGCCTTCCTCATGGACAAGCACGATACGGTGGGTATCGACTGCGTCGCCATGTGCGTCAACGATATCATCTGCTGCGGCGCAAAGCCCCTCCTGTTCCTTGATTATATCGCCTGCGGGCGCAACTATCCCGAAAAGATCGCCTCCATCGTCGGCGGCGTCGCGGAGGGCTGCGTGCGCGCGGGCTGCGCGCTCATCGGCGGCGAGACTGCCGAGCATCCCGGGCTGATGCCCGAAGAGGAGTACGACCTTGCGGGCTTTGCGGTCGGCGTCGTCGATAAGAGCAAGGTCATCGACAATTCCGCGATGAAGGAGGGGGACGTCATGATCGCGCTCGCCTCCTCGGGCGTGCACTCCAACGGGTTCTCGCTCGTGAGGAAGGTGTTCGACGTCGACCACTGCGATTTGGCCGCGCCCGTCGCGGAGCTGGGCGGCGCGTCCCTCGGCGAGACGCTGTTGACGCCCACCAAGATCTATGTCAAGAGTGTGCTTGCCCTGCTCAAAGAGGTGTGCGTCAAGGGCATTTCGCACATCACGGGCGGCGGCTTCTATGAGAACATGCCCCGCTCCATTCCCAAGGGACTGGGCGTGAAGATCAGAAAGTCGGATGTCAGAGTGCTGCCCATCTTCGGACTCATTCAAAAGACGGGCAACATCTCCGAGCACGACATGTTCAATACCTTCAACATGGGCGTGGGCATGGGCATCGTCGTCGCAAAAGAGGACGTGGACAAGTCGCTTGAAATCCTGAAGGCGCAGGGCGAGGACGCGTACGTCCTCGGCGTCATCGAACAAAGCGGCGACGGCGTGGTGCTCGTATGAGAAAGACGCGCATCGCCGTCCTGTGTTCGGGCGGCGGGACCAACTTTCAGGCGATCGTCAACGCGCAGGAAGCGGGGCTCATCCCGCACGGCGAAGTCGTGCTCGTCGTCACGGACAACGCGGGCGCCTACGTTCTGACGCGCGCGGCGCGCTATAACATCGAGTGCGCCGTCGTCGATAAAAAGGAGTTCAAAGACCGCAGAGTGCGGGAGGAAATCATTCTCTCGATCATGCGCGAAAAGGACATCGAGTTCATCGTCTTTGCGGGCTTTATGACCATTCTGAGCGCCGATTTTGTCAGCGCCTACGAGGGGCGCATCATCAACGTCCACCCCGCGCTCATTCCCAGCTTCTGCGGCCCCGGCTATTACGGGCTGAAGGTGCACGAGGAGGTTTTGGCACGCGGCGTCAAGGTCACGGGCGCGACGGTGCACTACGTCACAGAAGTCTGCGACGGCGGCCCCATCCTCTTGCAGAAGGCGGTGGAGGTCAAAGAGGGAGACACGCCCGAGGTACTGCAAAAGCGCGTCATGCGCGAGGCGGAGTGGGTCATCCTGCCCGAGGCGGTGGAACTGGTCTGCAAAAAATTGCAGGGCATCGAGGGCTGAACACAGCCCCGCGCAATGCGCGGGTATGAACGATACATTCAGGAGAAGCATATGGGTTACGAAGTCAGAAGCATGCGCGAGGCGCTCACGGGCAATTCCTATCCCGGGCGCGGCATCGCCGTCGGCAAGAGCGCGGACGGCACCAAGGCGGTCTATGCCTATTTCATCATGGGCAGGAGCGAGAACAGCCGCAACCGCATTTTTGTCGAGGAAGGGGAAAACGTCACCATCTATCCCTACGACGAGAGCAAGGTCTCCGATCCCTCCCTCATCATCTATTCCCCCGTCAAACGGGTGGAGAATGATCTCATTGTCACCAACGGCGATCAGACGGACACGATCGAGGAATTTTTGAAGAAGGGCAAGTGCTTCCGCTGCGCTCTTAAGACGCGCTGTTTTGAGCCTGATGCGCCCAACTATACGCCCCGTATCAGCGCCATTCTGCACCTCGGCGAAGATTACAGCTATGAGATGTCTATTCTCAAGAGCGCAGACGGCAAAGGGGAGAAGTGCAATCGGTATACTTTCGATTATGAACCCGTGGACGGACTCGGGCACTTCATCCATACCTATATGAAGGACGGCAATCCTCTGCCCACCTTCGAGGGCGAGCCGGAGCGCGTCGCCATTCCCGATGACGCCAAGGCATTTGCCGAGGAGATCTGGGACAGCCTGGATGCGGACAACAAAATTTCCCTCGTTGTCTGCACGGTGGAACTTGCAACGGGCGCGATGGAGCGCATCGTCATCAACAAATACAAAAAGGCGTAACGCCTTTCCCGCGCGGCGCACGGAGAAAATCGGGCGAAGCGCAACCTTATGAGAAGTGACAGGAGGTCATGATCGATGAACGAATTTCAGCTCAAATACGGCTGCAACCCCAATCAGAAGCCTGCCCGCATCTTCATGGCGGACGGCAGCGATCTGCCCGTGGAGATCTTAAACGGCAGACCGGGCTATATCAACTTCCTTGACGCCTTCAATTCCTGGCAGCTCGTCAAGGAAATCAAGGAGGCGACGGGCATGTGCGCCGCCACCAGCTTCAAGCACGTCTCGCCCACGTCGGCTGCGGTCGGCAAGCCGCTCTCCGAGGCGCTCAAGAAGTCCTGCTTCGCGGACGATATCGAGGGGCTGGACGATTCCCCGCTCGCCTGCGCCTATGCGCGCGCAAGGGGGACGGACAGAATGTCCTCCTTCGGCGACTGGATCGCGCTCTCCGACGAGTGCGACGAGGTCACGGCAAAGATCATCGCGCGCGAGGTCTCGGACGGCATCATCGCGCCCGCGTACTCTGAAAGAGCGCTGGAGATTCTCAAGACCAAGCGCAAGGGCGGCTACAATATCGTCAAAATTGACCCCTCCTACGTCCCTGCGGAAATCGAAAGAAAGCAGGTGTTCGGCATCACCTTCGAGCAGGGCAGGAACAACTTCAAGATCGACAGGGCGCTCCTTTCCAATATCGTCACCAAGAACAAGGAGCTTCCCGAGGACAAGGCGATCGACCTCATCATCTCGCTCATCACCCTGAAGTACACGCAGTCCAACTCCGTCTGCTTTGCCGCCGACGGACAGGCGATCGGCGTGGGCGCGGGGCAGCAGTCGCGCATCCACTGCACCCGCCTCGCGGCGCAGAAAGCAGATTTGTGGCACCTGCGCCAGCATGAAAAGGTGCTCTCCTTGCAATTTGCGGAGGGCGTGGGCAGACCGGAGAAGAACAATATCATCGATCTGTACCTTTCGGACAATCCCGAAGAAGTGCTGGGCGAGGACGTGTGGCGCAAGAACTTTGCCGTCCGTCCCGAACCCTTCACGCGCGAGGAGAAGGCGGCGTATCTTGCGACCATCAAGGGCGTCTCTTTGGGCAGCGATGCGTTCTTCCCCTTCTCGGACAATATCGAGCGCGCGGCGGCGAGCGGCGTTACCTATGTCGCAGAGCCGGGCGGCTCCGTTCGCGACGATCTCGTCATCGAGGCGGCGGATAATCACGGCATGGTGATGGCGTTCACGGGCATGCGCCTCTTCCATCACTGATTTTTGAGCAAAATGACGCGCAAATCCGCCAAAAATTGCGGATTTGCGCGCAAGCATTTTCTGATCTGATATTTTTTGCAAATTTTCCGATTGCGAGGCAATAGAATATGGATATTTTGGTAGTCGGCGGCGGCGGAAGAGAGCATGCCGTCATCAAGGCGTTGAAGGCAAGCAGAAGGGCGGGCAAGATCTATGCGCTGCCCGGCAACGGCGGCATCGCTGCAGATGCGGAGTGCGTTCCCATCAAGGCGACGGACATCGCGGGTATTGTCGAATTTGCCCGCACCAAGAATGTGGACTTCGCCGTCGTCACGCCCGACGATCCGCTCGTTTTGGGGTGCGTGGACGCACTGGAGCTTGCGGGCGTGCCTTGCTTCGGCCCCAACAAGAACGCGGCGATCATCGAGGGGAGCAAGGTGTTCTCCAAGAATCTGATGAAGAAGTACGGCATCCCCACCGCCGCGAGCGAGACGTTCACCTCTGCCCAAGAGGCGCTTGCCTACTTGAGGACGGCAAGTTATCCCACCGTCATCAAGGCGGATGGGCTGGCGCTGGGCAAGGGCGCGGTCATCGTGGAGAACTACGAACAGGCGGCGGCGACCATCGACGACATGATGGTCAGGCACGTCTTCGGCGCGAGCGGCGATCAGGTGCTTATCGAGGAGTTTCTGGAGGGGCCCGAGGTCTCCGTCCTCTCCTTCACCGACGGCAAGACGGTCATTCCCATGATCTCGTCCATGGATCACAAGCGCGCCGAGGACGGCGACAAGGGGCTGAACACGGGCGGCATGGGCACCGTCGCGCCCAACCCTTACTATACGCCCGAGATCGCCAAGGAGTGCATGGAGAAGATCTTCCTGCCCACCATTCATGCGATGAACGCGGAGGGGCGCACCTTCAAGGGGTGTCTGTATTTCGGGCTGATGCTCACCAAGGACGGCCCCAAGGTCATCGAGTACAACTGCCGCTTCGGCGATCCCGAAACGCAGGTTGTGCTGCCTCTTCTCAAGAGCGATTTGCTTGAGATCATGCTCGCCGTGCGCGGCGGGACGCTCAGAGAAGAGCTTGTCCGCTTTTCGGACGGCGCGGCGTGCTGCGTCGTGCTCGCGTCCAAGGGCTATCCCAAGAAGTACGATACGGGCTTTGCAATCACCCTGCCCGAGACGGCGCGCGGCGAGGAGATTTATATCGCCGGCGCAAAGCTTGAGGACGGAAAACTCGTGACGTCGGGCGGCAGAGTGCTGGGCGCGGTCGCCACGGCGGATACGCTGGAGGAGGCGATCGGGCGGGCATACGCGCTCGCGGACAAGATCACCTTTGAAAACGCATACATGCGCAGGGATATCGGCAAGCGCGCGCTTGCCGCATTAAAGGGGGTATAAAGTGGTTTACAGGATCTACGTTGAGAAGAAAGAGGGCTTTGACAACGAGGCGCGCGCGCTGCTTTCGGACGTGCGCGAGCTTCTGGACATCGGCGGCGTGGAAAAGATCCGCATCCTCAATCGCTACGATGCTGAGGATATCGACCTGCAGCTCTTCCGGGAGTGCGCCAGGACGGTGTTCTCCGAGCCGCAGATGGACATGGCGAGCGAGGGCGTCGACCTGATGGGTGCGCGCGTGTTCGCCGTCGAGTACCTGCCCGGTCAGTTTGACCAGCGCGCGGATTCCGCGGCACAGTGCATCCAGCTCGTGTCCCTTCAGCGCCGTCCCGTCATCCGCACGGCGAAGGTGTACGCCATCTACGGCGCCGTTTCGGAGAGCGATCTGGAGGCGATCAAGAAGTACGTCATCAACCCCGTGGAGAGCAGGGAAGCTTCCCTCGCCATTCCCCCGACGCTTAAGATCGATCACCCCGTCCCCTCAGAAGTCCCCACGCTCACGGGCTTTTTGTCGCTGGACGAGGCGGGACTTGCCGACTTCGTCAAGAAGTACGCGCTCGCGATGGACGAGGACGATATCGCCTTCTGTCAGGCATACTTCCAGCGCGAGGGGCGCGATCCGACGCTCACCGAGATCCGCATGATCGATACCTACTGGTCGGACCACTGCCGCCACACCACCTTCCTCACGACCATTGACAGCGTGACCTTTGAGGACGAGCTGCTGGAGTCCGCCTATAAGGACTACCTCGCGGCACGCAGCGAACTTTCGCGCACCAAGCCCATCAACCTCATGGACATCGGCACGATCGCGTGCAAGCTGTTAAAATCACGCGGCATGCTGCCCAAACTGGACGAATCGGAGGAGATCAACGCCTGTACGGTCAAGATCACCGTCAACGTGGACGGCGAGCCGCAGGACTGGCTGCTCCTCTTCAAGAACGAAACGCACAATCACCCCACCGAGATCGAGCCCTTCGGCGGCGCGGCGACCTGTATCGGCGGCGCCATCCGCGACCCGCTCTCGGGCAGAAGCTACGTCTATGCGGCGATGCGCGTCACGGGCGCGGGTGATCCGCTCGTCCCCGTCCGCGATACCATGCGCGGCAAGCTGCCTCAGCGCAAGATCTGCACGACGGCTGCGGCGGGGTATTCTTCCTACGGCAACCAGATCGGACTTGCCACCGGTCAGGTGGACGAGCTGTATCATCCCGGGTACGTCGCAAAGCGCCTTGAGATCGGCGCGGTCATCGCCGCGACGCCCGCGGAGAACGTCCGCCGTGAAGTCCCCGCGCCCGGGGACAAGGTCATCCTTCTGGGCGGCAGAACGGGGCGCGACGGCTGCGGCGGGGCAACGGGTTCCTCCAAGTCGCATACCTTGGAATCGCTCACCCACTGCGGCGCGGAGGTCCAGAAGGGCAACGCGCCCGAGGAGAGAAAACTCCAGCGCCTCTTCCGGAACAAGGACGCGATGCTGCTCATCAAGCGCTGCAACGACTTCGGCGCGGGCGGCGTGTCCGTCGCGATCGGCGAACTTGCGGACGGGCTGGATATCGACCTCAACGCCGTGCCCAAGAAGTACGACGGTCTGGACGGCACCGAGCTCGCCATCTCCGAATCGCAGGAGCGCATGGCGGTCGTCGTCGAGGAAGACAAAGTCGCCGACTTCATCGCGCTCGCCGAGCAGGAAAACTTAGAGGCGACCGTCGTCGCGACGGTCACGGCAAGCCCCCGCCTCGTCATGCGCTGGAACGGTAAGACCATCGTCAACGTCTCGCGCGAATTCCTCAACTCCAACGGCGCGGAAAAGCATATCACTGTCACGCCCGCAGCAAGCAAGGACTATGCGCGCACGGTAACGGGCGCTTTTGCGGACAATTACAAAAAGCTTGCGGGCGATCTCAATGTCTGCTCCAAGCGCGGGCTCTCCGAGCGCTTCGATTCGACCATCGGCGCGGGCACCGTCTTAATGCCCTTCGGCGGGCGGTATCAGCATACGCCGCCGCAGGCAATGGTGCACCTCGTTTCCGTCGAGCACGGTCACACGGACACCGTCTCCTATATGGCGTGGGGCGGAAATCCCTATATCACCGAAAGGAGCCCCTATCACGGGGCATATCTCGCCGTCGTGGAGAGCGTCTCCAAGCTCATCGCGACGGGCGCCACGCTGGACGATGCATACCTTACCTTCCAGGAGTACTTCTTAAAGCCCGGGCACGATCCCAAGCGCTGGGGTCAGCCCCTGGCGGCGCTTTTGGGCGCATTCAAGGCGCAGACGGAACTGGGCATCGCGGCGATCGGCGGCAAGGACTCCATGAGCGGCACCTTCGAGCACATCGACGTTCCGCCCACGCTCGTCTCCTTTGCGGTGACGACGGG
>CALVLM010000024.1:0-17976 GCA_944338075.1 Candidatus Gallimonas intestinigallinarum
ACCCTCGCCCACCGTGAGCGTGAGGACGTTTTCTCCGTCCTTTACAAGCGCCGTAATATCATACTCCTGCACCTGCAGGGTCTTGTTGTACGATGTCCAGCCGGGCGCGAGATATCCGTCTCCCACCCGCACGCCGTTGACCTCGGCAAAGTATACACCCAAAGCCGTAGCGCGCAATGTCACCTGTTTTGCGGAACGTACCGCGAATTTCTGTTCCAAAACAAAGACGTTTGTCTCTTCCTTTACACCGATAAATTTCCCGTTCAGCATATCATTTCCTCAATATCCCTTAATGAGCGGTGCGCTCTCAAAGCTATTGAGCGCAGTACTCGAATAGTGTAACGCAATTTCTGATTAAACGCAAGAGTTCTGAAAAAATTCTCCGCACTTTTTTAGGCCTGCATTTATTTCTCCTGATAAATTGGGGGCGGCGTACCCGCCACCCCCGCCGGTCAAATGACTTTCGCGCTTTTGATTATGCCTGCTGTTCCGCACCAATGGTAACGGAAATATCTGAGAACGTCCATTCTGCCGTAACGCCATACAGGACAATATCAAGTTTGTCCTCCGCGGCGCAGGTGACGCTGCCGAGGTTCACCCATTCCGTGCCGTTGTGCGCATACATCGTTAGTGTTGTGCCGTCGCGCACGACGCGGACCTGCAGGCCTTCTCCCGCCATTGCGGTGTACATCCAGCCGATTCCGGGCTCGTCCGCATTGACGTCGCCATTTTCCTGCATTGCGTTGGAAATGCATGCTTCGGAAAATTCGCGGATGCGCGACTTATCGACGCCGTCGGACGTCCAGGACCAGAGATAGAAACCGACATTGCTGTCCGTCATTTTGATCGCCCAGCGCTGATTTGCCGTCCAGCCCCAGAAATCTCCGGGATTGAGTCCGGCGATCTTCACCGTCATTTCAAGCGTGACGTTCTGCGCATCCTCTGCGCCTTCGGGAAGGACAAGTTCCGCGCTGCCCGTCCATGCGTTATTCTGCATTGCCTGCGACGCGATCGTGACCGTATCACCGTTGACGGAAACACGATCGTTACTTGCCGTGGCGCGGTTTGCATACAGACTTACCGACACCGCTGCATCCGTGCCGACCGTAAAGTCAGCATCGCCGTAACCTTCTGCCGAGAGCGTGTATTCGCCTTCGTAAATCTCATTGACAGCAACGGAGCCGTCTGCAATCGAAAGCCCTTCCACAGTGTACCCATAGCTGCCGCGGATGGAGAGCTTTTCGTTCAGTGCGGCGTAGATCGAAGAGAGTGCATCGGGGTCGGTCACCTGCGCACCGGTAGCGTCAAAGAACGTAACATTCAGCGTGATGCTGCGCTCGACAAGCTGTGCGAGGACGACGCCGTCCGCCGTTGTTTCCTCGCCGTTCGGCAGCCAGTAATGTTCTCCGTCCGTGTAGTATGCGACATTGCCGGGCTCCGTCGGGGTAGGCGCCTTATACTCCACCAGCTCACCCATATCGTTGAAGGAGAATCCGGAGAACGTATAGCTTGCACGCACGCCGTACAGCACGATCTCAAGCGGGTCATCCGCGCCGCAGGTAACGCTTCCGAGGTTCACCCATTCCGTGCCGTTATTCGCATACATCGTGAGCGTCGTTCCGACGCGCACGATGCGGATCTGCAATCCGCTTTCTCCCGTCAGTGCGGTGTACATCCAGCCAAGTCCCGCTTCATCGGAATTGACGGCGGCATTTTCCTTCATGGCGTCCGTCAGATTGTCTGCGCTGAACTGGCGGATGAATGTTCTCTCACCACCGCTGTACCACGACCAGAAGTAGAAGCCCGCGTTTCCTTCCGTCATCTTAATCGCCCAGCGCTGGTCAGAACCGCCGCCCCAAATATCCGTCGTCGTATTCCCCATCCTGAGCGTCGTTTCAAAAATGGCATTTTCAGCCGATGCATACCCTTCGGGCAGAATGAGCTCCGCGCTGCCCGTCCAGGCGTTGTTCAGCATATTCTGCGCGCCGATCGAGACCGTACCCGCCGTGTTGTTCACCGTTACCTTATCGTTGCTCGGATAGGCAATCGTCTGATACAATTCTACCACGATATCGCCGTCGCTCGACACGACGAACGTATCGCTGAGATACCCGTAGCTGCTGACGGTGTATTCGCCCGCGTACAGAGAACTTACTTCTATCGTGCCGTCCGTGACCGCAAGCCCCGTCTGTTCGTCATACGAGCTGACGAGAGAAATCTTCCCGGAGAGTGTCTGATCAATCGCAGACGTGTCCGTAATTTCTGTGCCGTCCAAGCCGTACAGTTTTACAGAGAGTGTCACGTCAAACGGCGTATCCTCGACGATGACGGGCTGCACGGTAACTTCCGAAGAATTCCACGCCGTTACATCGGGGATGGAAACGGAATAGATGCGCGCGCCGTTTTCGCCGTCGGTCGCGGTAAAGAAGGTCCCGTTGACCGTGACACCGAGCAGCATATAGCCGTCATCCACGTCGGACGCAGTGACCGTGTCCGAGAGGACCCCGTCGGCAGCGATCGTTTCGGGGAAGGAGAGTACGGCATGTTCATAATCGCCGACGACCACGTTGTACACCTTTGTGATATTCGTGAACGTATCCGTGAACCCATTCTCCGTCACGATCATGTACTTCTGATCTGCCCCAGTATCGGCATACCCCTGCATGCTCCACATATTCCAAGCGCCGCTGTCCTGTGAAGAACATGCGCTCGTCCCGTTCGATTCGAAAGCATCGCCTGCCGCCATATTGCCGACGATTGTCATCATGGCGTTGTAGCCCGTTTTGAGAACGGTATCGCCGTCCGCATTCGTTTCAAACGCACCGGCAAGAACCAAGTTGTTTGCGCGCGCGAACTGACTGTACGGCATATAGAATTCCCATGTCGTCGTGTAGCGCGACGCAGCGCCTGTGCCGTTGTCCTCTACATTGTAATAGCTGTACAGCGAAACATCGTGATATCCGATATTGCCGTTCAGGTACAGTTCCATCAGGATGGACTGCGTGACGCAATCCCACGCGCCGCCGGGAAGATTGTAATTCTCTTCGTTGCGGAAATTCATGTACAGGGCGACTTTTCCGTGATCGCTCGTCTGCTCGTCCGCCGAAACATTGTGATTCGCCACAACGTGCAGATACAAGCCGTCCTCTTTCAGCGCCGCATTTGCCACGATGCCGAGGCCGCCGTCTGCAACATTTTCCGCCCCGATGACAAAGGCATTTTCCTCTGTATAGAAGTCAGCCGTCAGCACGCCGTCGATCGTTTCGGTAATTGCATCGATGACGATCTCCTCATCGGTAAGGACGCGGTCGCCCCATTCATCGGCAAATTTCTGCTGGCAGGTGCTGCACTCATAGTACGCGACTGAACCGGGCGCCTCTGCCGTCGGGTCAACCTGCGCATGATACGTCATGTCATGCTCGACGGTCACGCCAATCTCTTCAAGCGTCGTCGTTCCGGCTTCGTCCGCATAGTAAACGCCCTCCTCGCGCGAGCACGTCCAATACTCGACGTTGCCAGGCTGCGTGCAGGTTGCGGATGCGGCATCGTGATGCTGCATATCATGCCCGAGTGCGGCGATCGCAATGTCCGCCTGCGTGATTTCGTTTGTCCCGTTTTCGTCCGAGAAGAACTTGTCGCAGTCCGTGCACATATAGTAGGGCTGGTTGCCTGCTTCGGTACAGGTTGCCGGCTTTCCCGCTACGTATGCGAGATTATGCTGTTCGCCGCCGCAGGCCGCAAGGATGCCTGCCGTCATGCCAGCTGTAAACAGGGCACCAAGCGCAAGCGTTATGATCTTTCTTCTTGTTTTCATATTTTCCTCCGCTTATTTTATTTCAGTCTATATAAGACCGATTTTGTTATTCAAACTGCGCAATGACGGTCATGTCACCGTTACAGGTCACAGAGAGCCTTCCGTTTGAAACGTAAGACGTCCTGTCCGTTCCGTTTACGGTAATGCTGACAAGCTGTTTTCCTTCATCGGGAGTGATATTGAAGTTGACCGTGTCGCCCGTGATGCAGTAATCATACCCCCACTCCTCGGTGACAGAGCCTCCGCCCGTTGCCGTGATCGTGAGTTTGTTGCTGACAAAGCCGTTCGCATCAAACACATACCCTTCGTCCGGCTGCCCCCACTGGAAGAGGTTTCCGAGCTGCTGCTCGCTGAAGTTATACCAGGTACGGTTTGCGGAATTGCCGTATTCGTCCATATCTGCCGAAATCATCGTCGGGTTAAAATAAACGCTCGTCGGACGGTATCCTTCGTATATTTCAAAGATCTCCCAAGGGATATAGTACTCCACGTCGTACCCGTAGCAGGTGCCCTCCAGAATATCTCCGTAGCGGACGACCGCGTGCAGCGGCATCCGGTCGGGCGTAAAGTTCATTACGATCAGGCTGCCATTCACAAACTGAGAGATCTTGAAACGATTGCCCGCCGTGCATTCGATCTCATACACGCCGTCTGACTGGCTTTGTGCCGTACCGAACGCGAAATAGCCGTTGAAACACGTCTGATTGCCCGTCGCGATCTGCTCGGAGCTGTGGATGGCGGGACGGCTGTCGCGTATCTTTGCCGCAACCACAAGTCCGTTCGTGGCAAAGTATGTCGTCATTTCCAGCGTGCCATCCTCCGAACCGTAAATTTTGTGCCCGTAGAACCAGTTACGCCCCTCGTAAAAATCCTCGTCAAACTTCCCGTCGATCGTGATCCCCGCATCGGGAATGACCTCAGAGTCCGACGTATTGATCATATACGTCTCATCCGTAGGGATAACGGTATATTCATAGACGGGGCCGTTTGCCTGCAAGTCGCTTCCGCAGCCTGCAAGCGATAAGAGCGTTGCGCCCATTATTGCAGTGAAGCTGCACGCCGCGAACCTCTTCCAATGCGATTTTTTCATAAAATTTCCCTCCTCATGCGCTGAATTTCCCGACAAGCGCCACTTCTTGGATCGCCGCCGATTGCTGGTCTTCGGGCACTTCCAGCGTGAAACGGATGCTCTTGACGTTGATGCCTGCAAACTCGGCATAGACGGAGCTTGCATAAACCACTTCGTACCGTTCATTCAATGCATCGTAGACAAGGCTTGTGTTGTCGTTGCGCAGAAGCTCTTCAATGTAATAGATCTTTTCGTGCCCGTCCTCCTCGCAGATGAACGCAATATCCGTGATACGGTCGAACATGGTATCCGCATCATTGGAATTGTAGAACATGATACCGCGCACCTGCGTCGGCTCTTTGAGGGTGATCTCAAAGGTGGACGTGACAGTCGCTTCCGCCTCTTTGACGTACGTCTCTTCAAACGGTTGGCTCACGACGGTATAGTAGGAAACGAGCCCGTCCGCAAGGTCAGTTGCCGAACTTCCCTCTGCCAGGCTGCCGTGCACGAGCGTTGCCGATTCGATTGCATCGGAAACGTCGCCGTATTCAGAGCCGTAGCCAAAGCTGGGCTGCACAGAAACAGTCGGTCCGTTGACGTGCATGACGTCGAGATCGTTGCCGTTGATATCTTTGACCGTGACCCACTTCACCTCGTCAAACTGCACGTGACGCCCGGTGTAGACATTGACCATGTTATGCGCATGATACGCCATGATGAGCTTGGTGGTACCGTTCACGTTGAGCGTGAAGAAGGAGTGATGTCCAGGCCCGGCCGCACTCGGATTTTCGCCGATATCGTTGTTGATCAGCATCCCGTTCTCGCTGTCCGAAAGTTTACGGAAGGGCCCAAGCGGACTGTCTGATACGGCCTGCATGACGCCGTACGAGGACTGGTCGTATGCGCCGATGGAGAACGTGAGGTAGTACTTTCCGTTATGCTTGATCATGAACGGACCCTCGTTGCAGTAAGCGGCGATCTGTTCGTAATAGACCGTTTCCACCGTCTCGCCGTTCATCGCCTTTACATAGTCGTCCATCGTATAATAGCCACAGGCAGTGAGCGTCTTGTATGTGGACCAGTCGGGCGTGAGCCAGTCGTCCATTTTCACACCCGCGATCGAGCCGGGCGTCTGGCTCCAATACAGATATTTCTCACCAGTGTCGGGGTCGACCCAGGGATGGAAGTCAATGGCGCGCACCCATCCTTCATCGCCTTCCACATATCCGCCGTCAAAGGTATAAATGGACTCCCAGGCGGTATCGTCCGGCAGGTTTTCCCTCGCAAACGCCTCTATGTAAGAAGGATTATCAAACAGGCAGTACTTCACGTAAAACTGCGGATATGTCAGGTTTCTGTCGTCAAACGTAACCGGAACAAAAGGCCCTGCCGCCGATTCGGACGTCGCCACGATCGGCATGTACGTAGGCGCAGACTCCAATTCGTAAGCCGCATCCGCCGGCGGATTCAGCGTAAAGAACGCATAATAGAGATCGGTATCCTCGTCATAAATGACCTCAGGAGCCCACGTATCGCCCGATCCGCTCAAATCGGCGGGAAGCGAGACGAAACTGCCGCCATTCTGCCACGTTTTCAGGTCTTTCGAATAATAATAAGTAAAACCCGTGACATACACATAGAAATAACCGCTTCTTGCCGTGTCGTCCAGCACCATCGGGTCAGCGCCGCCATCGATCGTTGTATCCGCGCGCCGCCAAAGTTCGCTGTTAAACGCAGGTTTGGCGGGATCGTCAAGTTCCTCCGTATAATTGCCGTCGTAATAGGGAAGTTCGTATGCAACCTCCCGCACGGTCTCCTCCCCGCCGCATGCCGCAAGCGGCAAAGCCATGCAACCCGCGACAAGAAGCGCCAGCCATTTTTTGTTTCCTTTCATTTTTCGCTCCTATTCACATTTTTTTGTTATTCTTTGCCGCCGCCGATATTGATGCCCTCGATAAAATATTTCTGCACAAGCACATACAGAAGAATCAGAGGGAGCATCGCAATGAGGGCAGAGGCGCACTGTGCATTGGCGTATCCGCTGCCGTCCTGGGAAACCATGGAGACCAGTTCGGAGAGCGCAAGCTGCAGTGTCCACATCTCTTTATTGGGGTACAGGTATAACAGCGCCGTGCTGTACGAATTATAACCGCCTACAAAACCGAACAGGAACTGCGCGATCAGCGCCGGTTTTGCAAGAGGCAATACCATTCCGAAAAAGATACGGAAATTCCCCGCGCCGTCTATCCTCGCAGCTTCAAGAACCTCGTTCGACAAAGCGCTGTCAAAGTAGGACCGCAGAAAGAATACAGTACTTGCGCTGCCGAACAATCCGGGAATGATGATCGGCAGAACGCCGGCATCTCCCACCCAGCCGAGCTTCATATAGAACAGGTAACTCACGAACCCGAAGGCTCCCATCGGCAGCATCATCGTCAAAACCGTTACCATGAAGAGAACTTTTCTTCCCGGGAAACGGAACTTGGAGAAAATAAATGCAGAAAATGCCGATGTGAGCAGCCCGCCGACCAGTGGAATGAGCGTCTGCCACATCGTGTTGAAGAATCCGACGAGCAGCGATGGCACTCCGTTGATGGCATTCGGATCGAGCGTAAATATTACCTCATACCCTTCCATCGTCCATTCATGCGGGAAAAGATAGAAACTCGGACGGGAACCGATCTCCACGTCTCCGGTGAACGATTCAAACAGAATGATGATGAACGGTGCAAACAATATGACGGTATAGGCGAGCAGGACGACATAGGTTACGATTTTCGCCACAGGGAAGGAGCGCCGGACTGCTTTTTCTCTTTTCCCCGTCCCGCTGCCGGGGGGAATGGAAAGTATCTGCTCTTTCATTTACATCTCCTCCACTTCCGCCATCCGCTTGCGGATGAAATAGACTGACGGGATCGCTGTGATCAAAAACAGGAACCAGCTCATCACCGATGCATATCCCATGTTGGAAAACTGCACACCCTCAATGTAGATATAGTACATCATTGTAAGACCCGAATCTTCAGGACCGGCATACCCGTCGAACGACAGCGGCGCCATTATGGTCGCTTCGTCGAAGATGGTGAGCCCCGCCAGAAAGCCGGAGAGAATCAGAAAGAAGGTTATTGGCGCGATCCCCGGAAGCGTAATATTGCGGAACTTCTGCCACGCATTTGCTCCGTCGAGGCTTGCCGCCTCATACAACGCAGGATTGATTGCCTTGAATGCCGAACAATACATGACGATGCCGTATCCAGGCGCCCTCCACACGACCGAAATAAAGATCGCCATCGTCAGCGTGTACGGATATTCCATGTTATTGAGCCAATCAATATTTGTGCCGAGCATTGCGTTCAATGCCCCCTTGATCCCGAAAATATTGTTCCACATGACGGCAATCGCAACGGTAGAACAAATATACGGGATAAAGAACAACGTCTGGAAAAGCCGTGAACCCTTTACGTTCTGACTTAGAAATGCGGCAATGGCAATCGCAACGAGCAATGAAACAAACTGCGAGCAGGCAAGAATCGCCGTATTGCGAAGAGCGATCCACACTCTTGCGTCCGTTGCAAAACGGATGAAATTGGCAAAGTCATTCCATTGCATCGTGTCGATATTATTCCGCTCCATATCGCTGAACATCGCCAGGAAGGAAATGACGAGCGGGAAGCCGCTGAACAGCAAAAATCCGAGCAGAGGGATTGACGCGCCGATCCAACAAAACAAATATATTTTGTTGAATTTTTTCTTTGGTTTACGCCTGTTTGCGACACTCTCCGGAGACGTGAGTTCCCGCTCTGCCGCAGCTGTCAAATCTTCGGTCACCTTATTACCTCCTGCCGTTCAGTACGATATTTACCGCTCCAATCGTGTTGTTTGCTACGGATTCCGTTCGGTTCAGAAATTCTGTAATCGTCATATATCCAGTGCGGAGCTGGTTGTTGAAATAACCCGACCATGCCGTGACCCATTCGCCGTCCTCAAAATACGCCCAGTCCCCGATATCCGAATACTGCGCACTGTCGGCAAGCGCATAATAATTCTTCCCCTCGCCGAACGATAAAAACGATTCGCTCATCGCAAGTTCCGTCTGGTTGGGTACAATGGTATTCGTTTGCATCAGAATCGCCTGACCTTCGGGACCTGCAGCCCAACGTATAAATTTCCAGGCAGCCTCGTGCTTTTCGGCGTCGGAGTTGCGCGGGATGACCAGTGCGGAATAACTCGCACAGGCTGCGCGCACCCCGGTGAGCGGCGTTCCTTCCTCTGAAGCCGCCAGCTCTCCCGTATAGACGCCGTCGCCGTAATCAACGCCGATGACTTTGAGATATTCGTTGGCAAACCCGTCCGCGCCGTCCTTCTGATAGGTGCTTCCGCCCTC
This sequence comes from Candidatus Gallimonas intestinigallinarum, assembly GCA_944338075.1. Classification (GTDB taxonomy): domain Bacteria; phylum Bacillota; class Clostridia; order Christensenellales; family Borkfalkiaceae; genus Gallimonas; species Gallimonas intestinigallinarum. The sequence continues at coordinate 9,268 of CALVLM010000024.1, forward strand.
GTATTCGCGGTACTGCGTCAGGGGCGCAATATCATAGTTTCCCTGATTCGTACTCTCCAAAGTCGTGATCGCGCCCATATCCCAGGCGAACATGGCATATTCGCCGATGGTCAGATTGTTAGCCGCCCCGTCGTCCGGCGCATAGGAAATGCCGTATCCGGGAATTCCCTCATCGACCTCTCTGTCCGTCGGGGTCGTCAGACGGTCGAATTCTGCGATCGCGTCATATTGCGACGGCAATTCGTAGAGCCCGTCCATTTCGGCGATATTTTCGGTATTGACCTTGTCCTCGTATGTTACGATTTCGCCCGCTGCATACTGCGTCCCGTTGACCGTCACGCCGTCTGGATGCGTCACAAGATAATTGGGCGTCTGATCCGCGACCGTAAAGGCATACTTCTCGCCGTCGTAGCCGATGCAATCACCGCCAACCGACCAGCCGAAGGAAAACCAGTGGTGCGTTGCACTGCCATACGTGGTGGGGCTGTCCGCGCGAAATGACTTCGTGAAGCACTTCGACAGGTAACGAAATTCCTCCCAATTCATCGGAATGCGGTTGTTGAATACTTTGTAGACCGTTTCGCCCGCAAGATTGGTGGAAGAAACCGCGCCGTCGAACGGAGCGTCCTTGTATTCCGCATACCCGTGCGGCTGCACCTTTGCATAAGTGTCGCTTCCGTTCAGCTCTTCCTCGGAAACGGAGATAATATTGATGCCGTATGCTTCAAATGCAGTTTTGCTGTAATAATATGCTTGTACGGAAATTCCGAACGGAACGCCCTGGATCGCCGCGCCCTCGCCGGCCATGCGCTTTCCTTCGGCATTATCCGCCGTATCGAACCGAAACGCTTCCGTTGCCCCGTCGGGTATGTCCGCTTCGTTGTAATCGCCAGGCATTTCCTCGTAATAAGACGTCACGTCGAGCAGCAAATCGTCCAGCGCATACGACTTGAAATCCTCGTCGCTGACGACGAGCACTTCGGGCGGATTGACGTAAAGCTGCGTGGAATCCACGTTTTGGCGGTTGTCGCCCTCGACCCAAACGCCGTCTTCCTGACCCTGCCCTTCGTTATACGTATTGATCAGTTCACGGTATATTCTGTTATTCGTCAAAGACGCCGAATACCAGAAGGAGATTTCTGTCGAACCTTCGGGCGCGTCTCCGTTGCATCCCGCAAGTCCGATTGTCATACTGCCCGCGAGCAGCGTGCCGAGCATGACTGCCGCAAATTTACCGAGTTTCATCATTTTTCGCCTCCTGCTACAATAAAATTCTGTTTATTTACTCAGTTCGACGGGGAAAATCTCGCGTACAATCTTCCCGTCGTACTTTTCGATCTTACGGATCAGAAGCTGCGCGGTGCGCCTTCCGATGACGCTCAGCCGACCGCCCACGCTCTTCACTTTGCGGCAGTAAGGCAGATACTCCGAGAAACGGTCAACGCCGTAAATTTCGCCGCGGAAGTTTTCCACCGATTCCATTGTCTCCTGTACGCTCGCCGCGATCTCATCGTTAAAGCAGAAAACAAAGTCGTTCTCGTTCTCGCGTACGCTCTTTTTGAGTTTCTCCAGCGACTGTTCGCGGCTGTAATAGCTGAAGGAATAGATATCGCAGGAAAGTTCGTTGCTCCTGAGCGTGGCGATAAACCCTTCCTTTCTGTCCTCGTTGAGCGCCCCTTTGCCGTATCCTACATAGCAAGGCCGCTTCGCCCCGCAGGAGACCGCCTCCTGCGCCACCAGCTTGGCGCATTGATAGGCGTCCGAATAGATCGCGCACACCCGTTCAAAGCGCGGTTTGAACCCGCACAGGAAAAGCGGCACTTTGTTTTGCTCGCAGTAGTCGATCGCCTCGTCCGTCACGTCGAGAAAGGAAAGAATGCCGCACGCACCGTTTTGAATGCAGGAAATAACGTCCTCGACATCCAGCTCTCCCCGCACAATGGAGATGAGAGGGCGATAACCCTTCTCTCCCATATAATCGGTGCAATGATCCATGCAAATCGCAAAAAACGGATTGGTCAGGGAATTGACCGCTACGGCGATGATATTGGAACGCTTGGAACGCAAAAAACCAGCGATCTTGTTGGGGACGTATCCCATTTCCATCGCCGTCTGCTTGACGCGCTCCTTCATTGCTGCGCCGATGTCTGAACAGTCGCGCAGCGCACGGCTGACCGTGTTCTTGGACGTACCGAGCCGCTCTGCAATATCTTCTAACGTCACAATCCTTTTTTCAATTTGATTCTGCATTCTTTTTCCTGTGATCTTTTCTGTTAATCATTTTTCTGCCATCCGAAGGATAGCAGAAGGGGACGTCCCCTTGATTTTCGATTTTTTTTTGTTGATTTTGACTTTGCCCTTTTACGAACTTATTTGAGTTATATCATACATTACCAGTAATGTAAATAGAATTGGAAAAATTTTTTGTAAAAACTTTTGCGTCTTCGAAAAAACTCCGATTTTGACGCATTTAAGGAATATTTTACGCTTTTTTAGCATATTTTTTCAAAATGAAAATACATACCGGAAAGCAACTTGTACCGGCAAAAACTGAAAATCTCCGTTTGTAATGTAAAATAATACACCTTTTTTTCCATTTTTGGTCATGTGATTTTATTGGTTCAATTCACATTGCCCTTAAAATATGAAAGCCGAGCAAAAGCTCGGCTTTTTTCTACACTTGGTTTGACAATTCACTATACTATAATGAGGAATGGAAAATTTCTTCGATTGCGTCAAATCGGCCGCCTCAGACGCTTATGGTGCAAACGTTGGTGCGGTGACGCACTGTTCCGGCGTATCTTGAAAATATTTTGATTTTCCCCGTTATCGATAAGTTGCTTTTATCAATGAAACAGGCGCTGCGGAAAGCAGCGCCTGTTTCTCAGCCTGCGAACTGCTGTCGCAGGAGATCGGCAAATTCTTCAATGTAGTAGTTCGTCCTCTTCTTCTGCCAGAACGCACAGTAGGTGCGCACGATCGCGCCGCCGGCTCACCGCAAACAGATATTCCCGCCGATGCCGAGCGTCTCTTCATAGAATGCGCGTTCAGTACCATCCTCGCCCTATTCGGCGACAAGGATACAGGGCGAACCGTTCAGATCGTCAGTCGAGAGCAACGCACGTTCGGCGAGCGGACTGCCCGCCGAGACGTCCACATAGGCGGGAGCCTGTGCGAGGACATAGTTCTCGTACTCATCGGAGAAGGCGCGGCGCTGATCGCTCATGACAAGGTTTGCCCGCCCCGTCTTCAAGGCGCGGTAGTGCGCTTCGTGTGAGCCTTTGAAGATATTGACCACAACTTCGGGATAGATGCGCGAAAATTCCACGACGGCGTTTTGCAGTTCAGAGCCGTAGTAGCCCGCAAGATAGCCGATATCCAGCTTCAATTCGCTGTCCGAGCCGATGCGTTTGGTCTCGGCGCACATGTCTTACACGCCGGCAAGCAGCGCCTTGCTCTTTCCGTAAAAGTATTCGCCCGCCGCGGTCAGGCGGAACTTCCTGCCCTCGCGCGCGAACAGCTTGACGCCTAGCTCCGCCCCCAGCGCCGCCATCTGCTGCGAGATCGCCGGCTGCGAGATATAACATTGCTCGGCGGCCTCGGTAAAGCTGACGCAGTCCGCAATGGCGACGAAATATTTCATCTGACGCAGTAACATACTGCACCACACTGCTCCTGTCCCGTCCTAAGTATAGCATATTTGGGACAGAAAGTAAAAGGGATTATGTCACTTGCCATGCTTGGTCGCAGGAGAACTTTTCTCGTATCTGGAATTGACGCGCATGGCGTTGAGGATGGCGAGTACTGCGACGCCGACGTCGCCGAACACCGCGAGCCACATGTTGGCGACGCCGAATGCGGACAGGATGAGGATGGCGACTTTGATCGCAATGGAAAACACGATGTTCTGAAAGACGATCGCCATCGTCTTTCCGGCGATGCGCTTGGCAAGCGGGATGCCCTTCAAGTCGTCCTTCATGAGGACGATGTCGGACGCCTCAATCGCCGCGTCGCTCCCCACGCCGCCCATCGCGATGCCGATATCCGAGCGCATGAGCACGGGCGCATCGTTGATGCCGTCGCCCACAAAGCAGAGGACGTCTTTGGAGCCCTTTTGCGCGAGCAGCTTTTCCACCTCTTCCACCTTGTTCTGCGGCAGCAGGGACGCTTTGTAGCCCGTCAGCCCGACTTCCTGCGCCACGTTCTGCGCGATCGCCTCGTTGTCGCCCGTGAGCATGATCGTCTTGCAGCCCATCGCGTTCAGCTCGCCGACGACCTGCTTGGTCTCGGGCTTGATCTCGTCCGCGATGAGCAGGGAGCCGACAAATTTTCCGTTCTTCGCCACATAGACGATCGTCCCCAGTCCCGTCTCCTTCACATAGTCAATGCCGCTTTGCTGCATGAGCTTTTCGTTGCCGCAGCAGATGGTCTCCGCACCCTTTTGCGCGATGATGCCTGCGCCCGCGACATTGGTCAGCGTATAGCCGCCCTCCGTCTCTTTGCCATAGCGCGCGACGATGGACTTTGCGATCGGGTGGTTGGAGTCATGCTCGGCGATCGCCGCAAGGCGCAGGATCTCTTCCGCCCGTGCAACCGGTGCGATCCTGGCAACGGCAAAGTTACCCTTTGTGAGCGTGCCCGTCTTGTCAAAGACGAAAATATTTGCCTGATTGAACTTTTCAAGGTAGTTGGAGCCCTTGACCAGGATGCCATAGCGCGACGCCGCGCCGATGCCCGCAAAGAAGGAGAGCGGGATAGAGATGACGAGTGCGCACGGGCAGGACACGACGAGGAAGCTGAGCGCGCGGTAGACCCACGTCGACCAGTCCGTCGTGATGAGTCCCGGGATGACGGCGAGCAGAAGCGCCACGCCGCACACGATGGGCGTATAATATTTTGCAAACTTTGTGATGAAGTTCTCCGCCCTGGACTTCTGCTCGGAGGCGTTCTCCACCAGTTCGAGGATCTTAGAGACGGTGGAGTCGTAGAACTCCTTCGTCACGCGCACTTCGAGCTGGGAGGTCAGGTTGACGCAGCCGCTGATGACTTCTCCGCCCGCCTCTGCCTCGCGGGGGAGCGATTCGCCCGTGAGCGCCTTGGTATCCAGAGTGGATGCACCCTTGACGATCACGCCGTCCAACGGAATCTTCTCGCCGGGGTTGATGAGAATAATATCGCCCACCTTGACCTCGGAGGGGTCCACGGTTTCTACGGAGCCGTCATCGCGCACGATGTTCGCATAGTCGGGGCGGATATCCATGAGCCCCGCGATGGACTTGCGCGATTTGCCTGTTGCGTAGCTCTGGAACCACTCGCCCACCTGATAGAAGAGAAGAACGGCGCAGGCTTCGTCAAAGCCTTCGGTCTCCTGCCCCGTGACGCCCCTGTAGATGGCGAGCGCAAAGGCGCCCAGCGTCGCAACGCACATCAGGAAGTTTTCGTCGAACACCTGACCGTGCGCAATGTTACGGATCGCCTTCCAGAGGACGTCGTATCCGATGATCAGATAGATGACGAGGTACAGACAGAACGGAAATACCCACGCGGCATGACCTGTGAAGACGCCGCCCAATCCCCCCTCGATCACCTTATCCGTGATAAATACAATGAGAAAGAGCCCGAGCGCGACAAGGATACGCACAAGCGTCCGCTTTTCCTTTCGGCTCATGGAAGATTTTTTCATAACAGCCTCGCCCGACGAAAAGTTTATCTGATGATCCTGCAGTCAGGCTCTACCTTTTTGCAGGTCTTGACGACCTGATCCATGATCTCCTCAAAACGCGCATCGTCCGCTTCGATCACCATGCGCTGCGACATAAAGCTGATACTGACCGAATTGACGCCGTCGATCTTGGCAACGGCGCGCTCCATCTTTGCAGCGCAGTTTGCGCAGTCCAGATCTTCGAGTTTGTAGTTCTTTTTCATGATACTGCCTCCGAAATTTTCATTGTATTGCTTCTTCCGCATCGCGGAGTGATTGCTGTAATAATATTGATTGATTGTTTTTTTGAGCAACTATTCAAATAATGTCTCTGAAAAAACAGGGACAAGCCCCGTTATTTCAGTTATTTGTCCTCGTTGACGTGCGTCAAGCCGTATTCCATGATCTTGGTGACGTGGTCGTCATCGAGGGAATATTTGACCTCTTTGCCCTCTTTGGTGCCCTTGACAAGTTTGGCGGTGCGCAGAACGCGCAGCTGATGGGAAACCGCTGAATCCGTCATATCCAGTGTTTGCGCAAGTTCGCCGACGCACATGTCGCGCATCTGCAGACAGCTTAAAATCTTTACCCTTGTCGGATCGCCGAACATTTTGAACAGGTTTGCAAGTTCATATAAGGTTTCGTCGTCCGGCAGACGGCTGCGGATCATGTCCATATCGTTTGTTTCTGCCATGGCATCGCCCCTTTATTTGAATACTTCTTCAAATGTTCATGAATAGTATATCACCCGCTGCCCTGCCTGTCAACTGTTTTGGCGAAAAAATTAAAAAATACAGAAACATTTTCTGCGAGTCGCCTGCCGATGCTGATCACCGAGATGCCGCCAGTCAGATTGTAAGTATCTTCGGCCGTTCTCAAAGCTATTTTGCTTTTGCGTTTAGATTATGTCTTGTTACGCCGCAAACTGGCTGTTATAAAGTTTTGCATAAAAGCCGCCCTTTTGCAGGAGCTCCTCGTGCGTGCCCTGCTCCACAATGTCGCCATGGTCGAGAACTAAGATGAGGTCGGCGTTCTGAATGGTGGAAAGCCTGTGCGCAATGACAAAACTCGTGCGCCCTTCGGTAAGCCTATCCATCGCGCGCTGGATGAGCCGCTCGGTGCGCGTATCCACGTTGCTCGTCGCCTCGTCCAGAATGAGCATGGGCGCGTCGTCCACCATCGCGCGGGCGATCGTGATGAGCTGTTTCTGCCCGCCCGAAAGAGAGCTTTCATTGATGATGGTGTCCCCTCCCTGCGGCAGCGTATTCACGAGGTGATAGATACCCGCCGCGATCACTGCCTCGCGCAGCTTTTCCTCGCTGACGTCCTCCTTGCAATAGACGATATTCACTCTGAGCGTGCCTTCGAACACCCAGGCGTCCTGCAAGACCATGGAAAAGAGTTCGCGCACATTCTCGCGCGTCATATCCTTTGTGCTGATGCCGTCGATGAGGATACCCCCCTCGCACTCGTAAAAACGCATCAAGAGGTTGACAAGCGTCGTCTTGCCCGCGCCCGTCGGGCCGACGATGGCGACCTTCTGCCCCGCTTTGATTTTGGCGGTGAAGTCGTGGATAATTGTCTTTTCAAAGACGATGTGTTCAAAGCCAGCGGGCGATCTCCTCACGCGTGGGAAGATGATCGATCGCGCCGTGCCCGAGCGTATTGAGCGCGCCGCACACATTCCCATAGTTGAGCGCATGTGAGAGCACTTCCGGCGTCCACTCATGCGGCTGCGTCTCATCCAGACGGGACAGGACGCCTGCATAGAAGGCATCGCCCGCGCCCGTGGTATCAACGGGTTTAATGTCAATGGTCGGAAGCATGCGTTCCTCCCCGCGGTACCGCCACATACATCCCTCTTTGCCGAGCGTGATGCAGACGAGCTTCTCGCGCAGCCCGCTCACATATTCATTGCCGAAGGTCTCCACTTCGTCCTCGGAGAACTTCACAATGTCGGCAAGCGCGATAATATCACGGTAAATCGCAACGGCCTCCTCTGCATTCCGGAAGATATCGGTGCGGAAGTTGATATCAAAGCTGACGAGCTTGCCCGCAGCATGGGCGCGCCGCATGAGAGAGGCAGCGTACGTTCGCCCCTCCTCCTCGCTCAGCATGAGCGAACCGGCATGGACGATATGCGCCCGATCCAACAGCTCATCCGGCACCTCGGGCAGATGATAGTCCGCCGTATTCTTGCGGTAAAAACAAAAGGAGCGGTCACCGTGTTCATCGAGCCGGACAAACGCGAGCGTCGTATTGCGCTGCGGATCGCGGCGAATGAGAAGCTCGTCCAGCCCGCGCCCACGCGCAAAAACCTCCAAAAACGTGCCGATCAGATCATCGCCGACGTTGCCGACAAAGGCGCTGTGTGCGCCGAATTGCTTGGCGGCACATGCCACATTGAAGGGCGCGCCGCCCGCCTTGCGCGCATAGACAGTCTGACCGTCTTTGACGCTGCCGATCATATCTGCCAAAATTTCACCAACACAAAGTATCATGTCCTTTCCTCTTCTTCAGCGCGTCGTCTCCCCTTTGACGAGCGTCGCAGGGATCTCCACGCGCGGCGGGGCTTCCTCCCCGCGGATACGCTTCATGAGCAGGTCAACGACCGCCTTTGCCATTTCCGGGATATTCTGGCGCACGGTTGTCAGTTTGGGATGCGCCTCCCATGCGTCGAGAATGCCGTCATAGCCGATGATCTGCAGATCTTCCGGCACGCGCATCCCCCGCTCGCGGGCGACGTGGTACCCCGCCGAAGCGAGCATATCGCTGCCCGTAAAGAGAGCATCCGTCTCGGGATACTGCGCATAATATTCCCGCATGACTTCCATCTCCTGCCCGTGCTTGAAGAGCGGCTTTAACAGCCGGACAGGGCGGGAGTGTTCATGCATGATATCGATATACGCTTCATAGCGATGCCGCGTTTCAGAGATGACCGCCGTTGCACCGCAGACGCAGCCTATTTTTTGCGCGCCGCTGTCGATCAGGCTCTTGATCGCCTGATA
>CALVLM010000025.1:0-15101 GCA_944338075.1 Candidatus Gallimonas intestinigallinarum
CAGGTCTCGTACGCTTCCCAGCCGGGCTGCGTACAGGTCGCCGCCTGTCCCGCGTGCTCGACAATATCATGCCCGAGTGCCGGGATCGTCTCCGTCTGCTCGTCCATGCAGGTCCGGCACGTCCGCACACGCGTTCCGACATTCGTGCAGGTCGCCTCCTGCTCGATCACCCATTCGCCGTATGTATGTTCGTGTTGTTCCTGATTGCCGTCGTCGGGAGTTCCGGGCACATCGTCGCCGGGCGTGACAATCGACGGATCATCATCAGGGCCCTCAGCATCATTATCACATGCGGCAAGACCCACCACGCATGCCGCCATCAGCGCCGACAATGCCAAAACGAAAAATTTCCGCTTTTTCATCATATGCCTCCAAATCTTTCTTAAATTATGTACAATATAATGATAGCATTTTTTCTTGAAAAAGTCATAAAATTGGCTGACAGATCCTGTCAGTCTTTCGTTTTTTGCAAAAAAATTTGCCACGACCTTATGAAAAACCGTGGCAAACTGTTCCCACAATGTCGCAAACGGGCGCGCCGCCGCGGAAACTTCCGCGGCGGCGCGTCTTTCAATTTTTATGGCGGGCACTCCTGCACCCGCCTTTACGCGACGCGGGCATTACAAAATCTTTTCCAGCATCGTCTTTTGCACCGTCATGCCGCGGCTGAGATAGAATGCCTGCGCGCTCTCGTTGCCCGCCCAGACGTTGAGCGTCACGCTGTAAAAACCGTTCTGCTTTGCATGCGCCGTGACGCAGTCAAAGATCGCCGACGCGATGCCGTGCCTGCGCCACGCCGCGTCCACGCAGAGATCGTCCAGATAGAGCGTCGGGGTGTGTTCCCGCTTCTCCACGCAGAAGGCGTAGCCGACGGCCTGCCCCTCCGTCTCCGCGACAAACACGGGGCGCGCTTCCTCCGCAAGAATGGCGCGCAGCTCCTCGCCGTTGTACTTTGTCCCGCCCGCATGAAACAGGTCAGGACGGAGTGCGGCATGGACATCGTTGACCTGCCGCAGAATGTTTTGAATGGCGGGGATATCCCCCTCGTTTGCCCTTCGTATGATCATATTGTCTCCGAAAAAATGAGCCCGCTCAGCGGGCTCGTGTATTGTTTACTTTGCTTCGGGCGTCTTGGCTGCATCCTTTTCTTCCGCAGGCACTTCCGCAGGCGCGCTCTCCGCCGCCTTGCGGGGCGCCACGAGGTCGGGCAGCGAGAGCCCTGCCATGTTGTAGAGATCCTCAAGGGGCGGCAGAGATTTCAGAAGCCCCGACAAAAATCCCGCCGTCGCCGTCTTGCCGTCCGCGCTCGCTGCGCCGTCCCAGACGGTGACCTTGTCGATCTTGACGCCCGCGATCGCCTTAACCTGCTCGGCGACGATGACTTCCAGCTTGTCGGCGATGAGAAGGCGCACCGCATCGGGCGCGGAGCCCGCGCTTGCGACGAGCGCATCCATACCTTCCGCCTGCTTGATCAGCTTCTCGCGCAGACCGCGCGCCTCTGCGTCCATCTTGGCGAAGATTGCGTCCGCTTCGCCCTGCGCCTTTCTGCGCGTCTGCTCGGCGATCGCCTCCGCTTCAATCTCCAGTTTCTGTTTTTCAATGTTCGCCGCGACGATGATATCCGCTTCCTGCGTCGCGCGTTCGCGCGCGGCGCGCGCGACTTCCGCCGCCTGCTCCGCGCTGTAGCTCTCTTCGAGCGCCTTTGCCGCCTGCACCTTTTCCGCGGTGACGGCGAGCTTCAGCGCCTCCGCCTCCTTTTCGCGGAGCAATGCCTGCGAACGGGCGATCTCCGCCTTTGCCTTGTTTTCGCCGTCGATCGCGGCGGATTCCGCCTCTGCGACGCGGACACGCTCTTCGCGCTTGGCGTTCGCCTGACCGATCGCACCTTTCTTGTCCTCTTCCGCGACGGAGACGCGCGCATCGTTGATCGCCTTTGCCGCCGCCTCCTTGCCGAGTGCCGTGATATAGCCCGATTCATCGGAGATATCCGTCACGTTGACGTTGATGAGCCTGAGTCCCACCTTTTTCAGCTCGCCTTCGACATTGCGCGAGATTGCCTCGAGGAACTTATCTCTGTCCGAGTTGATCTCCTCGATATTCATCGTCGCGATGACCAGACGCAGCTGACCGAAGATGATATCGCGCGCAAGGTCGCTGATCTGCGTGAGCGAGAGCATCCCCAGGCGCTCTGCCGCATTCTGCATGATACCCGGGTCGGTCGAAATGCCCACCGTAAAGATGGACGGCACGTCGATACGGATGTTCTGCTTGGAGAGCGTGTTCTTGAGATCCACGGAAATGGCGAGCGGCGTCAGGTCCATATAGGTGTACTTCTGGAAGAAGGGCCAGACAAACGCCGCGCCGCCGTGGATGCACCTGGACGACTGATAGGTCCCGTCGGACGAAGCCTTGAGCTTGCCGTAGATGATCATGATCTTGTCGGGCGGGCAGGTCTTGTACCGCACCGCGACCGTGAGGATGATCATGAAGATGATCAGCACTGCGACGATGACAACTGCAATGATTGCTTCCATGTGTTACATTCTCCCTTATTGTTGACTTGCCTGATTTTCCGTCTGCTTCTTTGTAACGACGGCAAAGTCATCGCTGTATTCGGTGATCTCCACCATGCTGTCCACGGGGATGCGCTCCCCGTCCGTGACGGCGTCGATCTCCATGTACTGCCCCTGCGCCGTGAAGGTGATCTTGCCCCGTCCCGTGCGCTGTCCGGGGATGGAGACATACACCGTCGCCGTCATGCCGACCAGGCGCTTTTTGACCAGATTTCCCGAGCACTGCAGCCTGGCGATGCCGCGCATGGCAAACCCGACGCCCAGGAGCGCCACCGTGCCCGTGGCGACCGCAATGAGAATGGGCGCCCAGATGTTGTCGCCAAGCCCTGTCTGCGCCGCAAAGCCGCACCAGCCGCCCAGCGCGAAGAACGCCGTCAGCCCCTTGACCGTGAAAAAGGAAAGCCCGCTGTCCGTATCGACGTCGCCGTCAAAGACGTCATCCATATCAAAATCACCGCCGCCTCCCAGCGAAAACAGCATCATGATGATCTGAATGACGAGCAGAACACTCGCAATGATCGCAATGATGAAATAGACCTTCTCTGCGACACTGAGGTTTAGAAACCAATTCAAGTCTGTTTCCTCCCGTGAAATAACGTCTCCCGCGCCCTGCCGAAGGATTGTGCACGACGCTTGCTTCGCCTGACGCCTCAGCGCCATTATAGCATATGCCGCTCCCAAACGCAATAGGCAGACGCAAATTCATATGCGGGAATTTTGTGCGCGTTTTTATATAAACAGCCCCAGATACCAGGCGACGATCTCCTGTCCGAAGAACAGAGCAAGGGCAGTCGCGGCCGCCAAAAAGGGCGCAAACGGGAATGCCTTTGCCGGAACGTCTTCACCCTCCCGCTCCGCATCCTTGCCGCCCTTTTGATCGGTATCGGGCTCCTCCTCTTGGGGGACGCCCCCTCTTTTTCTGCGAAAGATCGCCATGCAACCCATCACCAGCGCCGCCGCAACGCTCCCGAACAGAACGGCGACGATGAGCCCCTGCCAGCCGACGAGCAGTCCCGCCGCCGTCATGAGTTTGACGTCGCCCAATCCAAGCCCCTCCCTGCCCGTCAGCAGGCGGAAGCCCCAATAGAGCAGCAGGAAAAAGCCAAGCCCCGCCGCCATGCCGATCAGCCGCGCCTGCCAGCCGATGCCGACGCCAACGCCGAATACGTCGCAGAGCAGCGCCGCAAGTCCGCACAATAAGAGGACGACGTGCGTGCTGTCGGGGATCGTCATGGTATCGAGGTCACAGGCAAAGACGACGATGAGTGCCGATATCGCAATGCAGGAGATCACGACCATGCCGATGCCGTATCGGTAAAAGCACGCGACGCTTGCAAGCCATAACAGGCAGTTTGCAAGTTCCACCAGGGGATAGCGCGGCGAAATGCGCGTCCCGCAGTCCCTGCATCTGCCGCGCAGCAGGAGATAGGAGAGCACGGGGACGTTGTCATACCAGCGCACCCGCGCACCACAGGAAATGCAGTGCGACGGCGGTTTTACGAGGCTCATGCCGCGCGGAAGGCGGTAGATGAGCACATTGAGAAAGCTTCCGAAGCACAGCCCGAGCACCCCCGCCAGAATATAGGTGATGATGAGACAGACCCGCTCCATAGTTCCCGCTCCATCCGCGCCCGACGCCTGTCGCCGTTCCGCGTACGCTCTTTCCCGGCGCTTCACAATCTGACCGCCTCTGCATGTACTTTTCATGCCGGCGCTCGCCGGAATGTGACCGCTTTTCCTGCATGCGCGGCGCGCCGCCCATGGGCGGCGCGCCGCGCAGCGCTTTCAAATTGAAATATGCAGACACATGAAATGCGGGCGCCTCCGAACGGCGCGCCCGCTGCTTTGCGGAATACATCCGCCGAACTGACACATTGCTACGCAATCAGTTCCCCGCAGACAGCGCATAGATCTTCACGTTCTCGTACACTGCCCGGTAGCCGTCGCCCGTATTGACCTGCGTATCGGTGACCGTGAGCGTGGTCGCAGCGTCCGTACCATAAAACGTGACCTGTGTGCTCTCGGGCTTTTCCGAAATGGGCAACTCGACAAACGTGCCGGAAATGACCCAGAAATACATCGTCGTCCCGTCGACAGTCACCTCTACAAGGTAATTTTGCTCCTCATCCGCCTCAGGGATATCCGCCACGGCAGAATAGATACCCCACTCCGTGCGCCCCTGGGTAATCGCCGTCTCCTCCCGATCCTCCGCAATGGAATCAAAGAGCACGGGCAGCAATACCGCCATTAAGACAGCAATGACCGCTATGACGATGACAAGCTCAGTGATCGTAAAGCCCCTTTTTGCTTTTTTCAGAAAGGTTTTCATAGTCTTCTCCTTCATGCAGGAAACGCACGGCAGAGCGCCGCATCCGTATTTCCCTGCGGAACACGGTGTTCCGTCTTATTCCGATTGGGTCTCAGGCTCCTGCTTCTCCGCCTCTTTGCTCATTCTGCTCTGGCGGCGAAGTTCGTTCCTGCGCTCCTTGCGATACTGCTGTTCCTCAAGAATGTGCTCCATCGTAAGATCCGCCGTCTGTTTGGCAAGCTTTAAGTCGTCATCCGATTCCAGGCGAATGGCAACGGGAGCGATCTTGACCTTCTTTATTCCCTCCTGGCGCAAAAAGCGGTCAAGTTCGGTGTTGGCAAGCATGAAGCTGACCGTCACCGTATCACGGCGGATGGTCGCGCGCATGACCTTGTCCGACTTGCACTTGAAGGTGATCGCGTCATTGGACTCCAGCCGTTTGCAGCCCGGCTTTGCCAGCACATAGGCGGCAAGTTCATCAAAGCGCGCCCTGTCCTCAGGGGTGAGCTGCGCATACTTCTCGATAAAGGAAAGCCGCTGGGAAGCCTGGAAGACGACGCTGTCCTCGTTGAGCTCGATGCCGGGCGCCGCCTCAGCGACTGCAACCTCTTCAACGACGGGCTCCGGTTCAGGCTCAGGGGCAGGCGCGGCAACGGGCGCGGGCTCAGGCTGAGGCGCGGGAGATTCGATCACTTCCAGCACACCGCCTGAAACGCGCAGATAGACGTCCTCTTCCTGATTGATGACAACCGTCCGCTGGACAATCTTTTCCTGCCGCGATTTACGGTTTTGGGAATTGGCGCGCTCCTCCACGCCCCAGAGAACGACTGCGGCGACGACCAGCACGATTACGATGACGATCATTACAATATAGAATGTATCCATATGCGCACCTCACTTTTTCTGTGCAGGTTTCGCGGGCACAACGTCCTCGCCCTCGATCCTGATGACTTTGCCGCTTTGGACGATCTCCAGGTACTGCAGCTTTGCATCGTCCGCTTCCGCTGCCAGCCGATCATGCTTGATCTGCTTTGACAGCAAGACCGCTTTGTAGACGATCGCGGCGAGCAGCAACGCAGCAACGACGACACATACGACAATAATCGTTGTTTCCATCTATTTTGTCCTCCCGCTTTATTCCAAAACAATTATGTTTTTGGTGACCTTTGGCAGCATCGGATGCGCGCGGCAAATTCCGCGCCTCCGGGGCACGCGCAGGGATATTCTTAATTCCTAAAAAGAGTAAAAATCCCCGCGATTTTAATTGCATTATATCACATGAAGCCCGCATGGTCAAGATGGTAACAGAAATTTATTGAAAAAATTTTTCGCTTCACAGAACAAAACATACAAATTTTGTCGCAAATTTCATGCAGCGGCCCGGAAAACTTCCGCGCCGCATCCGGACCAGCCTGCCTCAGCTTTTGCGCTCAGATCGCGCAGGCGCGTTTTTTCAGGCGCGCCGCACAAAAAACTTTCGGGCGTCACCCCGCAAAAAGGACGCGCGCTGTCCGTCCGCACTCCATGCGAGTGACAAAAATGGCGCAATGGATATGCTATGTCAGGCATAATTGAGGCATTAGCATAGTAGTATGCGACGCATAATACTATTTTTAGCTTACAATTTCGTCATTTGCGAGCATAAAAAGCGCAAAAAAAGAGAAGCCGGAAGCCACACGACTCCGCCCTCTCATACACCTCAGAATCAACCCTTTTGAACAATTTCCGCTTCTACGGGATACACACTGTCCCCTTTGATGATCTCCCCGATCTTATCTGCCACGATTTTACCGCTCCTCGGGTTCTTGACAGAGAGAATTTCGCCATGCACCGTCGCATCAACGTCGCTGTATTCAAACGCCAGATCACAGTTTTCCATCGTGCAATCGATGAGTCTGAGCCGTTTGCAGTAGCACAGCGGCTGCGTCCCCTTGATATGACATCGGATGAGTGTCAGCCTCTCCGAGTACCAGCCCAGGTACTCCCCATCGATCACGGAGTCGGTGACCGTGACGTCCTTTGCGTGCCAGAAGGCGTCCTTTGTTTTGAGCGTTGAGTCGGAGATCATCACGTCCCGCGTATATTGGAAGGAATATTTCCCCTCAAACCGCAAACCACTTGCGCGGATCGCCCCGCTCTCAAGAAAGGCATACTCCGATACGATCTCACAATTTTCGATGGCAATGTTTTCGCACTTCCAGCCGAACTCCGGGGAATTCGCCGTGCAATTGCTCAGCTCCACGCCCCGGCACTCACGCAGCGCCTTGATGCCATTCAGACGGCTGTCCGTGATTTTCACGCCGTTATCGTACCACAGCGCCGCGCGGCAATGCTCGGTGAGTTCACAGCCGAAAATGCGCAGGTCGTGGACATGCCAGAACGGATAGCGCAAATTCATATAGCAGTTTTCCGCAACAATGCAACGCCCCTCTTTTAAAGCGGACTCTCCGTCCTCCTCGCCCTCAAAACGAAAATTCCTGACACACAGATCTTCGGCGTGATAGAGCGCGCGCTCCTCCCCGAAGCGTTGGTTTTCAATGACTTTCACTTTCGTTTCCTTCTTCGCCCGCAGGCTGTTTGCCTGCGGGCAGTCTTGTTTGCCTGCTCTCCCTTCCTCTTTTCGCGCACAGCACATGTCCGCGAATTATCTCCGCGTCCTAAAACAATCCCTTAAGCGCGGGATACAATTTTGTGAAGTGACGATAGCGGGCCTCATAGTCCGCCGCGATTTGCTTATCGGGCAGTACCGTCTCCCTGACGCGGACGATGGCAGACGCCGCTTCCTGTACCGACCCATATTCTCCGCAGCCCACCATCGCGAGCATCGCGGCGCCGAAGCCGGGGCCCTGCTCCGTCTGCGGAATGTCCACGGGCATATTCATGACATTGGCGACGATCTTGCGCCAAAGTTTGCTCTTCGCGCCACCGCCGCACAGCTTGGTGCGCGCGAAATGGGCGCCGTTCTTCTTTGCCGCCTCCATGCAGTCGCGGAGCGCGAATGCGACCCCTTCAAGCACGGCAAGCGTCATCTGCCCGCGCGTCGTATCCGGGCGCATGCCGATGAATGCGCCGCGCGCCGTGACGTCGTTGTGCGGGCTGCGTTCTCCCATGAGGTAGGGAAGGAAGTACACGTCGTTCCTGCCGAGGAACTCCTCCAGCCCTGCCTGCTCGGCGGCATAGTCGGTGGTCTGCAAGATATGATCGGACCACCAGCTGTTGCAGCTTGCGGCGGACAGGATACAGCCCATCAGATGCCAGCCGCCGTCTGCATGGCAGAAGGAGTGCAGCGCGTTGACCTTGTCCTCTTTATAGGCCTCAGACGAAACGAACAGCGTGCCGCTCGTACCTAAGGAGATATTGCAGCCGCCCTCACCGACAACGCCCGTGCCCACCGCCGCCGCGGCGTTGTCGCCCGCGCCCGCAATGACTTTGACCTCTTTCAGCCCGAGTTCTGCCGCGATTTTTGCTTTCAGCGTGCCGACCACTTCATAGCTCTCGTGCAGCCTGGGAAGCATCTGTTCGGAGATCCCGCAGATCTCGCACATTTCGGGCGACCAGCGACGATTCTTGACATCCAATAGAAGCATGCCGCTCGCGTCCGAGAGCTCGGTCGAAAACGCGCCCGACAACTTGTATGCCAAATAGTCCTTGGGCAGCATGATCTTGGCAATGCGCGCGAAGTTCTCGGGCTCGTGTTTTTTCAGCCAAAGGAGCTTGGGCGCCGTGAACCCCGCAAAGGCGATATTGCCCGTCCATGCGGAGAGCTTGTCTTTCCCGACGACCTCGTTGAGGTACCTGGTCTCCTCCTCCGTTCTGCCGTCGTTCCACAAAATGGCGGGGCGGATGACGTTGTCCTCTCCATCAAGCGCGACGAGCCCATGCATCTGTCCGCCGAAGGAGATGCCTTTGACAAGCGATTTATCCTGCTCCGCGAGCAGTTCTTTTAAGCCTCGCAGAGTTGCCGCAAACCAGTCCTCCGGGTTTTGTTCGCTCCAGCCGCTTTGAGGGTAGGAAACAGGATAAGTCTGCGTATTCTCTGCCAAAATTGTGCCGTCCGCAGCGACGAGCAGGAACTTTGCCCCGCTCGTGCCTAAGTCAATTCCGATATAAGTATTCATAGATTATTGTTCAAAAGGATTTTCGGTCGGATAGAGGTCACCCTTCGTACGATTAAACCCGATATCCTCTGCGCCGATGTACTTGAATACCTCATACAAGACCTTGCCGAAGTGTCCGAACGCGACCGCGCCGTGGTGCGGGAACCCGCCCTCGATGAGCACATGACGGTAGAACCTCCCCATCTCGGGAATGGCAAACACGCCGATAGAGCCGAAAGAATGCGTCGCGACGGGCAGCACCTCGCCCTGCGCCACATACGCGCGGAGATGATTGTCTGCCGTACTCTGCAGACGGAAGAAGGTGATCTGTCCGGGGACGATGTCCCCTTCCAGCGTGCCGTTCGTCACTTCCACGGGCAGAGACCGTGCCATGATCTTCTGGTACTTCATCGTGGGATTGCACAGCTTGCCCGCGCAGGTATTGCCGCAGTGGAAGCCCATGAAGGTATCCGTCAGCTTGTAATTGTATTTGCTTGCAATGTCAGAGTTGAAAAGTTCCTTTGGCACCGTGTTGTTGATATCGAGGAGCGTCACCGCGTCCTTAGAAACCACCGTGCCAATGAACTCCGAAAGAGCCCCGTAAATATCCACCTCGCAGCTCACGGGAATGCCGCGCCCCGTAAGGCGGCTGTTCACATAGCAGGGCACAAACCCGAACTGCGTCTGGAAGGCGGGCCAGCACTTGCCCGCGACGGCGACATACTCGCGGCTGCCCTTGTGCGCCTCGATCCAATCGAGGAGCGTGAGTTCATACTGTGCGAGCTTTGCCAAAATCTCGGGCTTCTTGTTGCCCGCGCCAAGTTCTTTTTCCATGTCCGCGACCACTTCGGGAATGCGCTTGTCGTTATCGTGCTTATGGAACGCCTCAAACAAATCCAACTCAGAATTTTCTTCGATCTCCACGCCCAAATTGTACAGCTGCTGGATGGGCGCGTTGCAAGCGAGGAAGTTGGTGGGACGAGGACCAAAGGAGATGATCTTCAGGTGCTTTAAGGCGTACACCGCGCGGGCAATGGGCAGAAATTCGTGGATCATGTCCGCGCATTCTCCCGCATCCCCCACAGGGTATTCGGGAATGTACGCCTTCACGCCGCGCAGCTTCAGGTTATACGAAGCATTCAGCATGCCGCAGTACGCGTCGCCGCGGGAATCCGCCAAAACGCCGATATTCTCCTCCGCCGCCGCACAGAACATGACGGGGCCGCCCACCTTTGCCGCGAACTCCTTTGCAAGCATCGTTTCGGAGATTTCGGGGCCGAAGTTGCCCAGATACACCACGAGCGCGCTGCAACCTGCCGCCATAACGTCCGCTAAGGCCTGCTGCATATGGATCTCGCTCTCGACGATGCACACGGGACACTCGTAGATATCGCCCTTGCCGTACTTACTCTCGTACGCTTCAACGAGCGCCTTACGACGATTCACGGACAAACTTTCGGGGAAGCAGTCGCGGCTCACCGCCACTACCCCCACTTTCATCTTGGGAATGTTTTGCATAATTTCCTCCTTATCCAAAAGGCAAGCTTATTCTGCTTGCTGTTGTACAAGTTGAGTTTATCAAAGAGTCCCCGGAAAGTCAAGTGCATTGCATGATTTGTCCCTTTTCCCCGCCGTCAAACCGCATTTTCGCCCGCGATGACGAAGTGTAAGCACCGATGTTACCGTCCTTGCTGTTTTAATTGATAGAGTACATAGTCCAGGTCGCTGATGCGCCGCTCCGCCCTGTGAACATCCTCCAGATAGCTGTCCCTGTACTTGCGCAACAGCCGTTCCTGCGCGGCGCACTGTCCGAGCGCTTCAAGCCGGGCAAATTCCGCGACGTCCTCCCGCGATAATCCGATCTCCGTGAGCCTTTCCGCAGATATCACGCCAAACCCTCCTTGTAAAAATAAGAGCGCAAGACTTTTCCATCTTTACGCACTCATTATAACACGCTCGTTTCAATATGTAAAATACTTATATTTTATTTCTGATTATGCCTTTTAGCTATCCGTCGTACACATACCCGCGCCGCATTACAGCGCACCGACAATCTTGTGCGGCACATACAACTCTTCGATATAGGCGACGTCCTCGTCGGTGAGAGAGACGTCCAGCGCAGCGACGGCATCGTCGAGATACTTCGCCTTGGTCGCGCCGACGATGGGCGAAGCGACGCCCTTTTTGAAGTGCCATGCAAAGGTGATCGCCGTCATGCTCGCAGCGTACTTTTGTGCAAGTTCATAAATCCTTGCAGCAATGCCCTTGTCCTGTTCCTCGGTGGAGTCGTACTTCCCGCGGGCGGTCGTATCCGTTTTGCTGCGCATGGTGTCCGCCTCCCAGTTCGGGCGGGCGCACCTGCCGGCCGCTAGGGGGCTGTACGGCGTGAGAGACACGTTCATCTGCTTACAGATGGGGATGAGTTCGCGTTCGTCCTCGCGGTAGAGCGGGTTGTAGTGGTTCTGCATGGATACGAAGGGCGTGAGCCCATTGTCCCGCGCGGCAAGCTGCATGTTGTAGAACTGATAGCCGTACATCGCAGAAGCGCCCAGCGCGCGCACCTTGCCCGCCTTGACGAGCCCGTGCAAAGCCTCCATTGTCTCCTCGATGGGCGTGCCATAGTCGAAGCGGTGAATGATATACAGGTCGAGATAGTCGGTGCCCAGTCGCTTCAAGGTGCCCTCAATTTCGCGATTGATTGCCTCGCGCGAGAGATGCCCTTCGTTGAAGTACACCTTAGACGCAAGCACGACCTGATCGCGCGCAACGTTCTTTCTGATCGCCCTGCCGAGGTACTCCTCGCTCGTGCCCGCCGAATAGCCGTTCGCGGTATCGAAGAAGTTGATGCCCAGATCGAGGGCATGGCGGATGATTGCTTCACTCTGATCGGGATCCAGCGTCCAGGCATGCATCTTGCTGGCAGGGTCGCCGAAGCTCATGCACCCCAGGCAAAAGCGGGAAACTTTTATTCCGCTGTTTCCAAGCTGCGTATATTGCATATGATTCTCCTTACGATTCGTCTTTGTTCAATTTTTCTCTGACGTATTCAAGAAATGTGGACACCGCCTGCGTCTGCGGCTGGTGCTTCTTCCATACCATCGTGCTCGTTACGGCAAGTTCGGGATAGAAGGGCTTGAAGATGATATTGGGATTATGATAAAGTTTCGATGCGCCCTCGATGGTGATCGCCGCCCCCACCTCGCAGTCCACGAGCATGGCGGCGTTGTATAGAAGGTTGTAGGTGGCGTATACGTTCATTTTGTCATAGTATTCGCCGAACCAGTCTGCAACGCCCTGCGCAACCCCCCGCTTTGCAATGAATACGCGCCTTCCGACGAGGTCTTCCTTCGTGACGTACTCCTTCTGCGCAAGCGGACACTTGGCGGGTACGATGACGCCCCAGCGCTCCTTTCCGGGGAGTACGATGCTTTCATACTTGGAGATGTCCGTCGGCCCCAGCAATACGCCGATATCCAGCGTGCCGCGCTCCAACCGCTCCCTGACGTGGTCGGCGTCATTGGAATAGATATCGAATTTGACCTCGGGGTACAGCTCGCTGAAATCGCGCATGATCTGTGCAAGACAGCGCATGGTGTCCGCCTCACCGCTGCCGATGGAAACGGTGCCGCTGAGCGTATCGCCCCGGTTTTGAAACTCCTGCTCCGTCTTTTCAGTGAGGTCGACGATCTCCTGTGCGCGCCGCCGAAGCAGCATGCCCGCCTCGGTGAGCGTGCTCGAATGCCTGCCGCGCACAAACAGCTGCGTGCCAAGTTCCTCTTCCAGCTGCATGAGCTGGCGGGAGAGTGCGGGTTGGGAGATATGCAGGATCTCTGAGGCGCGCGTGATGTTCTCCTCCCGCGCCACCGTCAGAAAGTATTTGAGTACCCGAACTTCCATAGCCGCTCCTCCTGCGTGCTTGCCGCCACCAAGCGGCTCACAAGGACGCGACGCATGCCGCGCCTTTTCCAATGGTCAAATTACAATTTCTGATACTGCTCGTCGTCCACGGTTTCCAGCCACTCGTTGGACGTGCTCTCGCCGGGGACTTCCACCGCAATGTGGGAGAACCAGCTGTCCTGCTTCGCGCCGTGCCAGTGCTTGACCTCGGGCGGAATGACGACGACGTCGCCGGGCTTTAACGACTGCGCGGGCTTGCCCCATTCCTGATACCAGCCGCTGCCCGCCACGCACAAGAGGATCTGTCCGCCGCCCTTCGTGGCGTGGTGGATGTGCCAGTTGTTGCGGCAGCCCGGCTCGAACGTGACGTTCGCAAAGAAGGGCGAGACGCCTGCGGGCGTCAGGGGGTTGAGATAGGATTTGCCGATGAAATACTGCGCATAGGCGGTATTCTCATTGCCCAGACCAAATACGTTGCTTGCTTCAAAATTTTGATCCATGTTGGTCACCTCTATTTTTTTGATTGGACTGCTGCCGGGCGCATCAGAGCTGTAAGGACTGCAGCCAGGCGCCGAGTTCACGCTGCGACGCGGCGGCGCTCAGCTTTTTGCAGGGCTTCCAGTGCACAGTCGGCGGGCAAAGCTTGTGCAAAACAGCGTCCGTCTTGCCGACGCCGCTGCCGCCCGACGTACAGAAGGGCACCACCGTCTTGCCGGCAAAGTCATAGTTCTCCAAAAATGTCTCGATGATGCGCGGCGCAATGCCCCACCAGATGGGGAAGCCGACGAACACCACGTCGTATTGCGCCAGATCCACGCTGTCCGCAATGGCGGGACGGCAGTTTTCGTCCTTCATCTCCAGCGTGGAGCGGCTGGACTTATCCATCCAGTTGAGATCTGCCGCCGTGTACGGCTGCGCGGGTTTGATTTCATAGGTATCTGCGCCCGCCGCCTTTGCAAGCTCGTGCGCCACGCGGGCGGTCACGCCGCTGCAGGAAAAATATGCGATCAATGCTTTCATAACAATACCTCCTCTTTATTTGAGATTTTTGCCCAGTTCATACGCCTGCTGCACATAGCGCGAACGTTTCGTCATGGACGGCGTGCCGCAGCCCTTGCCCCGGACGGCGCCCATGTCCTTGAGATTCAGATAGCGCACCAATGTCTTATAGTGAGCCTCCAACGCCTCGAACGTCCGGCCGTCCGCATTCCATGCCGCCGCAATCCGCCCTGCGGGCTTCGCCGCGTCTGGGACGCCCGTCTTGCCGCTTTTGATTGCTTTGCACCTTTGGCGAGGATATTTTTGTGTCAGATTGTTGTGAAGATGACGCCGCAATACCTAAGTATTGCAAGGAAGATGAACAATAAGATGCCAAAAAGATACCGCCAAAGGCGTGGTTCCTATTTTTTCCCTTACACTATATATTATATACCCTCTTTTCTTCAATGTAAAATGCTTATTTGTTATTATGAACTATGCATCATGGTTATGACTGACTCTGCCCCCTTGACCATTTGAAAATGCCGCCCGTGCTGCATGCGCCTTTTCCCTTGCAAACAGATACAACTTATGTTAGAATAGAGATATCCATCTTAGAACGATGAACAGTCATGACGCGCATTTTTCTGCCACCGTCTATGACAAGGTAAGACATGATGAAAGCGATCAAATTCCTATGGGACAAACATCTTGATTTTATAGCAAAGATCGTACAACAATCGCAAAAGAAATCATAACACAAAGAGCACCCACTTGGGGTGCTCTTTGTGTTATGGAGCTTCTCAAAGGACTTGTAAGGAGCGGCTTGCCGCGACGGAATAGCGTATCGTTCGCCGCTTTCTTGTAAAGCGGCGCGATCGCGTCACCGGCGACGCGCGCAGCGCTCGCCGGGCGAGAGCATGCCGGAGGCACACAAAAATAGGTGAGCACCTTAACGGTACTCACCTATTTTTCTGGAGCTTCTGGCCGGACTTGAACCGGCGACCTACTCCCTCCCCAAAAAAGTTTGCCGCCCTTCCTTTCCCGCACTCTTAACCTTTCCCAAACTTTTTCGGGGACCCCGTCTTTTGAATCAATAGGCCGCTCGGTCCGCGCCGCTTCAAATGCCGTATAACACAAAGAGCACCCACTTGGGGTGCTCTTTGTGTTATGGAGCTTCTGGCCGGACTTGAACCGGCGACCTACTCCCTCCCCAAAAAAGTTTGCCGCCCTTCCTTTCCCGCACTC
>CALVLM010000026.1:0-13988 GCA_944338075.1 Candidatus Gallimonas intestinigallinarum
ATCGTCCTGTACGACGACAAAATAGAAATCTATTACAATTACATCGATCCAATCCGACCCGATGGTCCGTCCGATGACGACGGCCATCGGATTTTCTTTATCTTGGACGGTTCGAACTTGATACGGTCAGCGGCACCACGCAAAAAGCCCCTTTATGGGGCTTTTTTGCGTGGTATCCCTGCCCGATGACACGGCGACAAGGTGAGAATCACGCGGGTGACGCGATCGCGCCGCAGAATGCGGCGAACGATACGCTATTCCGTCGCTTCGCTCCTTACGCCCGACGCGAGGAGGAATGCCCGCTCAGGACTTTCAGATACAGTGCTTGTAGCTGTTGCCCCAGTCCGCCATCGCGTCGATGATGGGCAGAAGGGACTGCCCTATGTCGGTCAGCGAATAGATCACGCGCGGCGGAACCTCGGCAAATACCTCGCGCGAGACAATTCCGTCCCCCTCCATGGCGCGCAGGTTATCGGTAAGCACCTTCTGCGAGATCCCCGGGACGCCGTTTTTCAGTTCGGTAAACCGCTGCGGACGATCCAGCAGATTGCGGATGATGAGCAGCTTCCATTTGTTGCCGATCAGCTGTACCGTGGTGGCAACGGGACACTCGGGCAACTCGTCTTTCGTCAGCATATAAGGCCTCCTTTTCTGTGATTATACCCCAACTTATCTGCGCTGTCAAGCCCATTGGTATCAAAAATATACCAAGTTACAAAATTATATGTGAGTAATCAAATTGTAACAACCGTGACAGTCGTAACTTTTTGCGCTACAATATGGGTACAATCAGATTCGGAGGTAAAACTTATGTCCAATTACAACAAAGTCAGCGTCGCCGACGGGGCGCGCACCGAACTTCATGACGCACTCTCCCTGACGGGCGCAGAGGTGAGCATCAACCTTCTGCCCGCGGGCGCAGGCGTTCCCTTTGTCCATGCACACAAGTGCAATGAGGAGATCTACGGTATTTTGGAGGGCGCAGGCAAGGCGGTCATCGACGGCGAGGAGGTCGCTCTCAAGGCGGGCGACTGGCTGCGCATCGCTCCCGCGGCAAAGCGGCAGTTCTTCGCCGCAGCAGACAGTGCGATCAGGTACGTCTGCATCCAGGTCAGACAGAACTCGCTCGAGGGCTACACCGCGACGGACGCAGTCATGTAACGAAGAAAAGACAAAACCACGGGGCGGCGGGCGCTTTTGCGCCCGCCGCCCCGTGGTTTTGTTCTGTCTGCTCCCCAATGCGGGAAATTTTATCAAATAAACTTTGCCGTGACGCTGGTCGGTGCGTTTTTCACTTCGTCGGGCGTGCCCGCCGCAACGATCGTGCCGCCCTCGTCCCCGCCGCCCGGCCCCATGTCAATGAGATAGTCGGCACTGCGTACGACATCGAGATCGTGCTCGATCACGATGACCGTCGCGCCGTGCGCGATGAGCGTCTGGAACACGCCGACGAGCGTCTGAACATCGAGGGGATGCAGGCCTATTGTGGGCTCGTCGAACACGAACACCGAATCATCCTGCGCCCTGCCCATTTCGCTGGCGAGCTTTAGTCTTTGCGCCTCGCCGCCCGACAGACCGGGGGTCGCCTCACCGAGGGTGAGATAGCCGAGTCCCAGATCGTCGAGCACCTGCAGGCGCTGGCACACGAGCTTCATGTCGCGGCAGGCGGAAAGCGCGGCATGCACGCTCATGCCCATGATCTCGGGCAGGGAATATTCCGCGCCCTCCTTTGTCTTATAATGCACGCGCTGCGCGTCCTTCGAGTAGCGCGTGCCGCGGCACGTGGGACAGGGAATCTCCACGTCGGGCAAAAACTGCACGTCGAGGCTGATCGTCCCAGTGCCGTCGCATACGGGACAGCGCAGATTGCCCGTGTTGTAGGAAAAGTCGCCTGCCTTGTATCCGCACGCTTTGGCATCTGCCGTGCGCGCAAAAATTTTGCGGAGTTCGTCATGCACGTTGGCGTACGTTGCAACGGTAGAGCGCACATTGATGCCTATGGGCGTGGCGTCGATGAGCTTGACCTGTCCGATCCCCTCAGCCTCGATGGCGCGTACATGTTCGGGCAGTTTTTTGCCGCCGATCTTTGCTTCGAGCGCGGGGATGAGGCTCTCCAGAATGAGCGTCGTCTTGCCCGAGCCCGAGACGCCCGTGACCACCGTGAGCCTGCCCTTGGGGATTGCGACTTCCAGCGGCTTTACGGTGTGAATGGCATTGGTCGAAAGGCGAATGGCGCCCTCTGCAAACAGTTGCTCCGCAGACACCTGCGGGCGCAGCTTCTCTTTGCACGTTCCGTCGAGGTACGGTCCTATTTTGGAATGCGCGTTTCCCGCAACCTCCTCCACTGTGCCCCGGGCGATAATGGTGCCGCCGTCCGCGCCCGCGCCCGGACCCAGCTCGATGATATGGTCGGCAACGCGCAGGATCTGCGTGTCGTGGTCGACGAGCACAATGGAGTTGCCGTCGGCAATGAGGTCGTGCATGACGTCGACCAGCCCGACGATATTGGAAGGGTGCAGCCCGATCGAGGGCTCGTCCAGCACATACAGAACGCCGGTGGTGCGGTTGCGCACGGCGCGGGCAAGCTGCATGCGCTGCCTCTCGCCCGTGGAGAGCGTGGATGCCGCGCGGTCGAGCGTGAGATAGCCCAGCCCCAGATCCATGAGCCGCTTTGCAACCGTGCGGAAGGATTCGCAAATGCTCTCCGCCATGGGGCGCATCTCCGCGGGCAGGCCGGCGGGAACGCCGTCCACCCATTGCCTAAGTTCGGTGAGCGTCATTTTGCACGCCTCGTCGAGGGATATGCCGCGCAATTTCGGCGCGCGCGCCTCTTCGCTCAGACGGCTGCCGCCGCAGTCGGGGCAGGCATCCTGCCTTAAAAAGCGCTCCACGCGCTTCATGCCGCTCTCGTCCTTGACCTTGGAGAGCGCGTTCTCCACCGTGTATACCGCGTTGTAGTAGGTGAAGTCGAGCTCGGTGGCGACGTCGGAGTTCTTGGCACGGTACAATATGTGCTTCTTTTCGGCGGGGCCGTTGAACACGATGTCCTTCTCCCGCTCGGTGAGTTCGCAAAAGGGCACGTCCGTGCGCACGCCCATGGCACGGCACACGTCGGTCATGAGCGACCACATGAGCGAGTTCCACGGGGCAACGGCGCCCTCGTCGATGGTGAGCGTTTCGTCTGGCACGAGCGTGCTCCTGTCCACCGTGCGCACAATGCCCGTGCCGCCGCACTTCGGACACGCGCCCCGGCTGTTGAACGCGAGCTCCTCTGCCGAGGGCGCATAGAACCTTGCGCCGCACACGGGGCAGACGAGCTCCTGCTCGGCGGCAACGGCGAGGGTAGGGGGAACGTAGTGCCCGTTGGGACAGCGGTGACTTGCCAGACGGGAATACATGAGGCGCAGGCTGTTCAAAAGTTCCGTGCCCGTGCCGAACGTGCTGCGGATCCCGGGCACGGCGGGGCGCTGGTGCAGCGCAAGCGCGGCGGGGACATATAAAATTTCGTCGACCTGTGCCTTTGCCGCCTGGGTCATGCGGCGGCGCGTGTAGGTCGAGAGCGCCTCGAGATAGCGGCGCGAGCCCTCGGCGTACAGCACGCCCAGCGCGAGCGAAGATTTGCCCGAGCCCGAAACGCCCGCAACGCCAACAATTTCGTTCAACGGCACGTCGACGTTGATATTTTTGAGATTGTGCACCCGCGCACCGCGGATTTCGATATGGTCTGCCATACTGCACCTCTGATCGTCATTGCTTTTGCCTGCTTGGAAAAGAGAAACCATTTTTGGCATCGCCAAGTTCCGCTTCTCAAGCGTACAATATTGTATCATGCCCGCGGCAAACTGTCAATCGGCACACAACGCTTTGATTATTTCCGCACCTCCAAAAGGCTGCGATGTAAGCGCCGCAGCCTTTGCTTGGATGGCGGCTTGGAGGAACAGCGCCGCCCCACTGCTTACCCGCCCGGCAATACGCACTTCTCAAACTTATCATTACGTTTGTTTTCTCCGATGTAGAGATTGTGTCCGAATATAACTTTGATTGGTTTGTGATGCTCATTACCTTGATTTCCTTTGTTATAGTCCATGAACTTACAATGGTATTTTTCTCGATCCGTATAAGCAAAACGCTGCTTTAAAGCGTTATGATTGAATAATCTACAAGGCATTGCAGAATTTAAAAATGTCAGTTAGGAATGAGCTTGTCATAGACGGGAAGGCGTGACAAATTGTCACGCCTTCTTTTTGCTTTTATGGTTATTTATGGTATTTTTCCGTCAACATGGGAATATCATCATGATCAACCTGCCCCTTCGTTGATACACGATACAAGCAATCCGCCAAGTATTACTTTGATCCCCCGAATAATGCTTTTAACTTCTCAATATCGGCTTTGGGCTTGCGCTCCGCAGTCAGAAGCCCGTTGACTTCCTGCTGTACGTCGGTGAGCTGCGTATAGCAGTATCCCTGGAAATTGCAGGAGTACACGCCTTGCATGATGGATTGGAGTTGTTTTAAGAACGCTTCCTCATTTTGCGCCGCGCCGCTGTACCCCCATGCCTCGCCCTTGGCGTCAGACTGCATTGCCCTGCCGCCGAACTCCGTCAGAAGGGCAGGTTCACCCGCATACCGCTCCCCTTCCGCAAACAGCGCGAATCCCTGCGGATGCATGCCGTCGTATCCGGTTGCATACTTTTGGAAATCCTCCGCTTTTTCCGCATCGTAATCGTGTACGCCGAGGATATCCGTAGGATTCACCGTCTCAAACCCGTCGTTCGTCGAAATGAGCCGCGTAGGGTCGAGCGACTTCGTGAGATAGTACAGCGAACGGGCAAAGGCCTTCTGTCTTTCGTCCGTCGCGATCTCCCGCACGCCCCAGCTCTCATTCAGCGGTACGTAGCACACGTTGCTCGTACAGTTGCGTCCCGCTCTGACGATCTCCTGCCACTCCTTCGTGATTGCTGTGGCCTCCTCCGTGCAGAAGCGGTATGCGGACGGCATTTCGCACCACGTCAGAAAACCAAGTTCTTCCGCGTAATAGCAGTAATACGGGTCTTCTAACTTCTGATGTTTCCGCGCCCCGTTGAACCCCATCGCTTTCGCTAGTTCGATATCCCTCTTTAAGGACTCCGCGCTCGGCGGCGTGAGCCCGCTCTCCTGCCAATACCCCTGGTCGAGCACCAACCGCTGATAGTACGGACGGTTGTTCAGACAGATCTTGCCGTGCTCGTCGACGGAAACTTTGCGCATGCCGATGCGCGTATGTGCGAGGTCGACGTACTTACCGCCCTTATATAAGGTAAAGTCCACATACAGCAGGCGCGGATTCTCGGGCGACCACGAGTAGTCGTCCGTATAGTCCTTGGGGAGCGCAAAACGGTACCTGTTATGCCTGCCGCGGAGGGTGAGCCGCTCGCGCTTTATAAGTTTCCCGTCAAACACGACGGCGATTTCCGCCTCGTCTGCCAGCCCGTACAGCGTAACCAGTTCGCCGTACAGTTCTGTCTTATCGTAATCGCAGAACAGAGAATGCTCCGCGATACAGTCCTCGCCGAAAAACTCCAGCCACACGCTCTGCCAGATGCCCGTGTTCGGGACATAGAAACAGGAGAACGGACTGCCCGTCCGGCTCTGTTTGCCCCGCGGCACGCAGTCGCTCAGCGTATCTTCGCACCGCACGACAAGCATATTCTCGCCCTTTTTCAGAAAATCGGTGATATCCGCCGAAAATGGCGTAAACCCGCCCGTATGCGTGAGGATATGCACGCCGTTTAACCATACATCCGTCTGATAGTCGGCGGCGTTGAAACAGAGCAGCGCGCGACTGCCCCCGTTTCCTTCGGCGATTTCAAATGTGCGACGGTACCACACGACGTCGTGCTGCGCCGCATCCCCGACGCCGCTCGCGGGGTACTCATAGGAAAACGGCACATTGATTTTCAGCGGCAGCGTCGTGTTTCCCTGCCACAAGCCGCTTTTAATGCCCTCATTCTTATCATCGAAGGCGAACTCCCATTCGCCGTTCAGATTCTGCCATCCCTCCCGCCGGAACTGCGGACGGGGGTATTCGTTTCTGTCAATCATGCTTTAACCCTTTTTATTGACTTCCCCGATATGCCAGACCCAACTGCCGCAGTCGGGCAGGCGGGGGCAGAACAAGCCCGCGCCCATGAGCGCCGCGCCGCTCGCCGTTACGTTCAGCTCTCGTATCGTATACGTTTTGCCTTCGTCCAATCCGCGCAGTTTCAGCACCCTGTCGTGGTCGCACGGGTCGCCGCGGAACCGCTCGCCCACAACGTACGCCTTCGATTTATCCTTGCTGACGAGCATCTCGCAAAAGTAATTTCCTTTGAACGGATCGGCAAGGCGGTACAGATCGCCCTTTAACACAAGTTCGTCGATCTGCTTGTAGTTTTCGATCTGCTCCCTGACCTGCGCCTTTTCCTCTTCGGAGAGCTTGGTAAGATCGAGCTCGTACCCCGTTGCGCCGAGCGAAGCGATCGCGCCGCGCGTTGCAAACGGCGTCGTGCGCTGCGTCTGGTGGTTCGGGCAGGCGGAAACGTGGCAGCTCATGCTCGAAACGGGATAGCACATCGACGTGCCCCACTGGATCTTCGTTCTCTCCAGCCCGTCCGTATCGTCGCTCGTCCAGATCTGCGGGAAGTAGTACAGCGCCCCGCCGTCGAACCTGCCGCCTCCGCCCGCGCAGCCCTCGAAAAACACGTTCGGGAACTCCTTCGTCAATCGCTCGGCGAGGTCGTAGAATCCCAGCGTGTAGCGGTGCCAGAACTCGCCCTGCCTGTCCGCGGGAAGATTCGCCGTATAGTTCTCCGTGATATCGCGGTTCTTATCCCACTTGACGTAAGAGATTTCGTTTTCGCGCAGGATTTTTGATATCGTCTCAAAGATATAGTCCACTACTTCCTTTCTTGTAAAATCGAGCACGAGCTGATTGCGCCCGCGGCAGGGTTCAACGCCCGCTTTCCCGATTGCCCAGTCGGGATGCGCGCGGTACAGGTCGCTGTCCTCGCTCACCATCTCCGGCTCGAACCACAGCCCGAACTTTAACCCTTTTTCCTTGCAATGCCCGATGACCGCTTTCAATCCGCCCTTCAGCTTTTTCTCGTTGACAAACCAGTCGCCCAGCCCCGACGTATCGTTGTCGCGCTTGCCGAACCACCCGTCGTCCAAAACGAAGGTATCCATACCGAGATTTGCCGCCTCGTCGATGATGGAACATAGCTTTTCGTTGTCGAAATCGAAGTACGTCGCCTCCCAGTTGTTGATGACGATCGGGCGGCGCATATAGACCCGTTTCGGGTCGATGATGTATTCGCGGAAAAAGTCGTGATACGCCCGCGACATGCCGCCCGTTCCCTCTGTGGAATAGCACAGCGCCGCCTGCGGCGTTGCGAACGATTCCCCGCCCTTCAGCTGCCAGCCGAACAGATAGTCGTTTATGCCGCCCTGCACGCGGATGCTCTTATTGTGCGAAACGTCCGCGGTTATGGCAAAAGAACCGCTGTACAGGAGATTGAAGCCGTAGCACTCCCCGCTCTCTTCCCCGCAACTTTCCGACAGCACCGCCAGAAACGGGTTCATCTGGTGCGAAGAATATCCGCGGGCAGACTCGATGCGCAGCGTCCCCTCCGCAAGCGGAGTTACGACGGGCGTTCTTTCGCGCGCCCACGAGCCGGCAAGCCGCAGCGCCGAATAAGTGCCGCGGGTATCGGGCAGCTCCGTGCAGAAGGAAAAGGCTTTCGCGATCTCCGCCGCCTCCTTCCCCGCGTTGCGCACCTCCATGTTCCGCACGAGGATATCCGAATCCTCCGATACTGCATAATGAAGATCGATCTCGATATCCGAAAGTTCGTCTTTTAAAGTGATGACGAGCGTTTCGTCCGCCTTCCGCGCGCAGGGCATTCCTTCCAAAGAAAGCGCGCCCTTTACGATTTTGTGCGAAACGTACATAAAGCGACTCATCGCCGCGCCGTCGGTCCGTCTTACGATCACAGTTGCGGGGCGGAAATCTCCGCGCCCGAAACTGCCGCACTCAGAGGGCATGCCGTCCGTCGCCATGTCCTTATTATAATCGTCCGGGTTTGGCGAAGCGGGCAGACCGTGCGCCGCGACGAGAAACGCCGCATCCTCCGCACCGATCTTTATGCCCCAATACAGGTGCTGCAATAAACCTGCACGGTTTATATACATGCAGTAACTGTAATTCTTGCCGCTTAACAGAAAACTCTTAGTTCGCGAGTTATAATAAATCATAATCTTCCATAAAAATAAAATTTAATTTCGTATGAAGAACGTATCTTTGTCGCAAAATCCGCCCTTCCCCGCGCGTTCGATGCGCACGATTTCTTCGCTCAAGAGCTGCATACGAAGATTGCCGAAAATAATCTGTTCATTTTCCTTATATAACAGTAATCTTTCCGTTTTTGATCGTGATTTTTCCTGCCAATCGTATGTCCTGCGACGACGCACCGATGAGAATTTCATAGACGCCGTCATCAACCGCCCAACAGTCTTTCGCCGATGACCAGTAGGCGAATGCGGACTTTTCGAGAATGACTTCCTCCCCCTTGCTCTCGCCCGCTTTTACTTCCGCTTTTACAAAGCCTTTCAATTCCTTTACAGGGCGATAGACCATGGGCATACAGGGGCGAATATAGACTTGCGCGACCTCTTTTCCCGCACGCGTTCCCTCATTTTTGATTTCAAAGCGAATCGTTACACGCTTGCCGTCCGTTCTCGCGTTTAAACTGCCGTAAGAAAATTTTGTATAGCTCAACCCGTATCCGAAGGGAAACTGCACCGCCTCCGGGTGGCGGTCATAATAGCGATACCCCACATCCAGCCCCTCTTGATAGCGTGTGACCTGGCTGTCACGGTATTCTGTTGCCGTAGGCGTTACATCATACGCCTTGGGGAAGGTTTCGGAAAGTTTCCCGCTCGGGCACACTGTGCCCGTGAGGATATTTGCGATCGCTTCACCGCCCCGTTCCCCGGGGAATCCTGCCCATACCACGGCGGCGACTTTATCGAGCCACGCACTCATATCGACAGGCGCACCCGCAAAGAGAACAACAACAGTGTTCGGATTGGCGGAAGCCGTATCAAGAATTGTACGCTCCTGTGCGGGGGTAAGTTTCATCGTCCTTCGGTCGTTTCCTTCGCTCTCTACGCGCGCACCCGTACCCGCGAAAACGAGGTTTACATCTCTCTCGGCGGCGTTCTGTACGGCTGCCCCGGGGGTCATAAAAGTATCGTTGACGCCGTCGTCGGTAAATGCGGGCTCATAAAGAATATCTCCGCATTCTTTTTCCAACAGCTCCTTCATATCAAACATTGGCGTAAGTCGGATGACCCGTGCAGAACCGCCGCCCGACAAAAGCTCAGGGTTTTTATTCCATTCATAGGCGCAGGGACGGGCGTACCAACCGCAGATGGCGAGTTTCTTTTTCTTTGCAAGCGGCAGTATGCCGTTGTTTTTCAGCAGAACGATGCCCTCCTCCTCCGCTCTCTGCGTAAAGGCGATTCGCTCCTCTTGGGTGTATTTACGCTTTTTGCCTTTCTGCAATTTTTTGCAGCGTGCGACAAACTCCAAAACCTGCCCTGCAAGTTCATCGAGTGTTTCGTCTGAGAGTTTGCCTGCCTTGTAGTCGGCGACAAGCTGCTCATAGTGATCTTTATGGAAGGGCATCTCCAGTCCGAGCCCTGCGTTTGCCGAGGCCGTCCTGTCGCGCACGGCGTCCCAGTCGGATATGATGATCCCATCAAAACCGAACTCCTTTTTTAAGACATCAAACCCCTTTTTAAACTCTGCCGCACGCACTCCGTTGATGCGGTTATAGCTGCACATAAGCGACACGGGCTTTGCTTCACAAGCGATCTCGAACGGCTTATAGTATATCTCGCGAAGAACACGCTCATCGACGTCGCTCGTCTGTTGACGGCGGTTGATCTCCGAATTGTTGGCGCAAAAGTGTTTGACACACGTCCCCGCTCCCTCCTCCTGCATGGCGGAAATATACTCCCTGCCCATGACGCCTGCAAGGAAAGGATCTTCCGAAAGATACTCAAAGTTGCGCCCGCACAGAGGATCGCGCTTGATATTCACCCCAGGGCCCAGGACGACGTCCGCGCCCGCGTCGAGACAGTCGTCCGCGACACATTCGGCGTACCCGCGCACCACTTCCGTGTTCCAAGTATTTGCCAATATCTGCATGGAGGGATATGCAATGGACGGGCGATCATCCTGCCACTCATTCGGATCGAGCGGCATACGTATGCCCATGGAGGCGTCCGTCATGCGCACCCGTTCAAGGCTGCCCTCAAAGTCTTCCGTGTGCCAATTTCCGTGCCCGCACAAAAGGCGCAGTTTTTCCTCTGGCGTCAGTTCTTTAACTGTTTTCATGATAAACCCCTTATAAACTCTTGAAAATATCGTTTGCCTGCGCGAGCATGGCGGGGAAGTCGGCAAGTTTCATCTTGCCTTCCATGTCACGGAATTCCGCCATGAATTGCAGCGTTTTCGGCTCGCCCTTCATCCACGCGATTTCGCTGCCCGTGAAAATGCCGCCGAAAACTTCGTTGAACGCCTGCACCGCCTTCGGGTTCTCAAACACCTCCAAGACCGTGCTTTCGGGCGTAAAAGGCTCTGTATAGAGTTCCTCCGAATCACGCTCAAAGGTATATTTTCCGCCGGCAACAAGAACGGGCGGTTCATCGGGTAAGACGATCTCTGCTTGGGTTTGGTCGGGAATTTCGATAACGTATTCTATTTTTCCGTCCTTTTGGCTGTACTCCGAAACAATTTTGCCGCGCACGCTCTCGTATTCGGCATACAGTTTCGGAAGCCCTTTGACGGGATGCGGCGCAATTATTATCTTCGCAAAGCCTGCCTCTTTTGCCTCGATGCCCGCGATACGGCGGTAGACAAACTCCATCACACTTCCGTAGGCATAGTGGTTGTAGCTGTTCATACCGTCCGGGTTGGGCGTTCCGTCCGGCATTAAAGAGTTCCAACGCTCCCAAATGGTCGTCGCGCCCATGTCCGCCTCGTACATCCACCCGGGGAATCCGTTGTTCATAAGCACTTTCCGCGCCGTTTCAAAGTATCCGTTGTCCGCAAGCGCAAACAGCAAAAACGGCGAGCCGATGAATCCCGTCACCATGCGGTAGCCGTGGCGTACGACATTCTCGTTAAGGATTGCAGCGAACTTGGCGCGGTACTCTTCCGGGATAATGCCGAAGTGCAGCGCGACGGCCTGTGCCGTAACGGTATCGAACGCCAGCCTTCCGCCCTTGGTAATATATTCCTCCCGCACGCGCGCAAGATGCCGTTCGTACTTTTTGCGGTAAAACTTCTCCTCTTTTTCTTTTCCGAGAAGGTGCGCCGCTTCCGCTGTGATCTTCAGCGAATTTGCGTGCAGGACATTGGTGAGAAAATAGACGTCCGTTCTGCCGATGACGCCGTTCCCTAAAAGCAGCTCGCCGTCCATGGCCAGCCAGTCGCCGTATTCATGCCCGCGCGCAATGAGCCCGTTCTCCATCGTCGCCTCGCGCGCAGAGATGAACTTCTCCATGGCGGAGAAGTTCTCTTCCAAAAAGGAAATATCCCCGTACATTTCGTACAGCGTCCAAGGCACCATCGTGATCGCGTCGCACCACATGGCGTCCGTCGCACGGTTTTCCTCCGCCAGACAGTCCGGTGCGACGTGCGGTATCCTTCCGTCCGCCGTCTGATCGTCGCGCAGCGTTTTCAGCCACTTTTTCATGAACGCGCGGATATCGTAGTTATACGCCGCCGTGCAGCAGAATGCGTTGATGTCCCCCGTCCAGCCGAGGCGCTCGTCCCGCTGCGGGCAGTCCGTCGGAATGTCGACGAAGTTTCCTTTCTGACCCCATATTACGTTTTCGTACAGTCTTTGAAAACGCGCGTTGTCCGTTTGAATATACCCCGTGCGCCGCATATCGGTATGGCGGACGAGGGCGGTAAAACACTCCTTCGGCAGCTCCGCGCCCTCAACACAGAGATAGCGGAATCCGTGGAAGGTAAACTCGGCAGACAGCGTATGCGCGCCCTTACAGGTAAAGGTGTCCGTCGCCTTCGCCGAACGCAGGTTGTCGGTATAGAAATTGCCGTTCACAAGAATTTCGGCGTGCCGCAAAACGAGCGTGCCGTCGAAACCGACGGGCGTTCTGACTTCCACCACGCCCGCAAGGTTCTGCCCGAAGTCGTACACAAGTTCGCCCTTCGGCGTGCGGATGACCTCTTTGACGGGTATGCGCCCGGTGGTACGCACAAGCTCGCACATCTGCGGCACGAGCGCCTTTTTATCGAACGCAACAGCGACGGGCGTGAGCGGTTTTCGTTCTGCCGTAAAGTCCTGCGTTTCCCCGTCGTAGATACCGCTTTCGCGGATATAACTCTCGCGCGCCGCCCAACTTTCATCGGTCAAAAGAATTACGCTCCCGTCCGCATACACATCGGCGCAGACGGCGGGCTGCTTTCCGTATGTGTCGCGCTTTCGCTCCCAAGTGAGCGGGCCGCGGTACCAACCCTCGCCCACCGTGAGCGTGAGGACGTTTTCTCCGTCCTTTACAAGCGCCGTAATATCATACTCCTGCACCTGCAAGGTCGTGTTGTACGACGTCCAGCCGGGCGCGAGATATCCGTCTCCCACCCGCACGCCGTTGACCTCGGTAAAGTATACACCCAAAGCCGTAGCGCGCAATGTCACCTGTTTTGCGGAACGTACCGCGAATTTCTGTTCCAGAACAAAAACATTCGCTTGTTCCGCCATACCGATAAATTTCCCGTTCAGCATATCATTTCCTCAATACAAGCACTTCGTAGGGCGCAAGTTCTACATTTCCGCAAAGCATTCTGCCCGTGAGCAGATCGCAATATTCGCCGTCCAAAAACAGTCCGCCGCATCTTCCCGCCGTCTCCGCGGCGATGATGCCGCTTTCCTCGCCCGTCCTTTGCGTAAGCGTGATATTTTCGCTCGCCTCGGCGATCGGCGGAAGATCGACAAGGCGCAAAATGTCGCCATGCGGGAGAACGCTGCCGACCAGAACGACCTTTCCCCTGCCGACCTTGCGCTCGGTGATGACGGAATAGGGCGCGAACTCGCCCGCCGAATAATGGGCAAGGCTCTTTGTCCCTTCCCTGCATTCGAAGGCGTCGTACCACACAGAGATGCCGCACTCGCCGTCGTTTTCCCACCCGGCGCGGAACACGTCGTTCCCGATTGGGCGCTGATACTTTACATACACGCCTGCAAGGTCTTCCAAAAAGCCGAACACGGAGTCGGTATAGCGGCGCACGTTCCCGTCCATGATGTCGGACATGGGGCCGACGATCCACGTTCCGCCCTTTTCCACCCACTTTATGACGCGATCATAGAGTCCGTTCTCATCGGCGACCGCAAGAAAGGGCGAAAGGAGAACTTTATACCCGTTCAAACCGTGCTGTGTGTCGATGACGTCCACATTATAGTGGCGGAAAGCGGAATAATACCTTCCGATCAGCTCCGCACGGTAATTGAACCCCTTGACGAGCGGCGCGCTCTCGAAACAGTTGAGCGCGGTACTCGAATAGTGTAGCGCAATTTCCGAGCGAATACAAGAGTTCTGCAAAAAATTACTGCAATTTTTTATGTCTTTTGCCGCGCGCTGCACTTCCTCCGCCACTTTATACGCTCTGCCCGCGGGGGAATACAGCGCTCCGTGCGCCAGTTCGTGACCGTTCGGGTGCGTGCGCAGCAGCCAGTACAGATTCATCTGAGCTCCGCGCGCAAAGGGCAGCATCGTATTTGCATAACATTCGCCCGCGGGACGGTAACCCCCTTCCGCATACTCACTGCCGTTCCAGCCGACCTGCGTTTCCATTACCCAAAACGGCTTATCCTTGACGCAGCGCACGAAATCATACCCGAACGCCGTATCGGCGAGCGCGGAAGCCGGCTCGTAGTG
>CALVLM010000027.1:0-11181 GCA_944338075.1 Candidatus Gallimonas intestinigallinarum
TATCAGTTCAGCGGCGGCATCAAGAACACGTCCATGAACTTCTATGCGGAGAATCTTGTGACGGGCGGGCTGAACGCGGACTACATTACAAGCATTCTCGGCATCGTCGGGGCAGTGCCGATGGCGGTCGCCATCCTGTTCGTGGCGCCGCTGTGCAACAAGTTCGGAAAACAGAAGATCACGATCATCGGCATGGCGATCGGCGTGGTCGGCGGCATTATTGCGGGCATCCGGTATGACAATATGGCGGTTGCCGCCGTGGGGATTGCTATGAAGTGCCTGGGGTCGGCGCCGGCAGGGTATATGATCCTTGCCATGATCGCGGACAGCCTCGATCATATCGAAGCAAGAACGGGCAAGCGCTGCGACGGGTTTGTCATGTCCATCTACAGTTCCATCATGATCGCGTCCACGCCCGTGGCGCAGGGCATCACCTCCGCGCTCGTAGGCAGCAGTGAAATCGGCTCCGTCATCGCATACATCTGGGTGGAAACGGTCTGCTACGGTTTGGGCGCCGTCGTTCTTCTGTTCTATACGGTAGAAAAGTATCTGAAGTCCGACCGCGAGACCGTGCTTGCGCGGCAGAAGGCAGAAGCGGAAGCGGCGGGCATCGCGTGGATTCCGCCCGAAGAGCGGCTGCGCCTGGAGGAAGAGGGGGCGGACCGTCTCGCCGAAGAGGCGCGCAAGGCCGAACTCAAAGCCCGCTGCGAAAAAAAGGGGCTGGATTTCGAGACAGAGGAAGCAAAGTATCAGCAGAAGTTGGCGAAAAAACAGGCAAAAAAACAAAAAAGTGAAAATCTCAAACTCCTCCAATCATATTTATTAAGATAAGGGAAGCCGTATACGGCTTCTCTTATCTTGTAAAGGCAAGTTTTAGGTAAGGGTTATAAAAACAGTAGATCTCGAGATAAATTTCGAAAGTATTTCAAAGGTTGCAAAGTTGCTTATGCCTATGAATCGGAAAGCATGACTTTGACGAGTATCAGGCAATGAAGGAATTTGCGTTGAGACAGACTGAGGACGGGAAAGATAAACTTTTAAATGCATTATCCCGCAAAGGTGCATTCGGGAATTTTAAAGATACGGTGAGAATGCTTGGCATAGAGAAGTTTTGGTATGCCTATCGCGACGAGTGTATGCGCATCTTTGCCGAAGATTGGTGCCATAAAAATATGAAATGTTAAATGTATTTATCAAACCTGCAAGGCGTGGAGACGGAGTGAAAGCGGTCGCTCAGGCGAAGATTAAGAACCCTCGTAAATAGCATTGCGAATGAAAGAGAAACCTGCCTTGTGCAGGTTTCTTTGCTGATCGGCTGCTGCAAGTTTTTGGCTTGGAAAATCGGGAGGGCTTGGAACGCTTCCCTTGACAAGTGCCCGCGCAGACAGTATAATAAACAGTATGAAATACGTTGAACTCACCGTACATACTACGTCCGAAGCGAGCGAACTGGTCGCCGACGCGCTCTGGAACTATTCCGAGGGCGGCGTCGCTGTCAGCGATGCAAGGGACGTCATTGCCCTCGTCCGCGGCGAGACGGGTGTCTACTGGGACTATCTCGACGACGATCTGCAAAATCTTCCCGCCGACGTGCTCGTCAAGGGATTCTTCCCGCCCGAAAAGGCAGAGGAAGATATCCGCGCCGTCCGTGAGCAGCTGGAGGAGATGCGCTCCCGCGGCGGGCTGAACTTCGGCACGCTGGAGATGACGCAGCGCATCATCGACGGCGACGACTGGATCGATATCTGGAAGAAGCATTTCCGTCCCATCCATATCGGCGCGCGCGTCGTCATCGTGCCCGCGTGGATCGACTACACCCTCGAATCCGGAGAAGTCGTCGTCACGCTCGATTCCAACATGGCGTTCGGCACGGGCGAGCACGAGACGACTTCCATGTGCCTTGAAGCCCTGCAGGAGGTCATGAAAGAGGGGGACGTGGTCATCGACGTCGGCTGCGGCAGCGGAATCTTGGGCATTGCGGCGGCAAAACTGGGCGCAAAACTTTGCTATCTCACCGATATCGACCCCGTTGCCGTCGAGAGCGCCAGGCACAACGCCATGATCAACGGCGTCTCGCAAAAAACCATCGTCGCCCATTCCGACCTGCTCGCCGATTCCTCCGTCAAGGGGGATATTGTGCTCGCCAATATCACGGCGGAAGTGCTCGCGCGCCTCGCGCCCGACGTGCCCAAAAACCTCAAATCGGGCGGCACGCTCATTCTGAGCGGCATCATCAGGGACAGGCTTCCGCTGGTCAAAGAGGCGTTCGGCGCGCAGGGGCTGACGCTCGTCGAGGAGCGGAACAAGGGCGAATGGTACGCCCTCATCTACAGGGGATGATATGGCAGCACCCAAGCGCTTTTTTGTGGAACAGATCGCGGACGACATGACGCTCTCCGCCGAGGAGTCCCGCCACGTAAAGAATGTGCTGCGCCTTACCGAGGGGGACGAAGTCACCCTCTTTGACGGCAGCGGCAGGGAGTACTCCGCCGTTGTCGACCATGTCGCGCGGGACGCGGTGCACGTCCACGTCGTGCGGGAGGCGGTCTCCGACCGCGAACCTGATATCAGCGTGACGCTGCTCGTCGGCGCGCTCAAGGGGGACAAGACGGAACTGGTCGTGCAGAAGGCGACCGAGCTGGGCGTCATGCGCATCGGCGTCTTTTCCTCCCGCTACTGCGCCGCGTATATGAACGAAAATAAGCTGGAGCGGCTTCGTCGCGTCGCGCGCGAGGCGGCAAAGCAGTGCCTGCGCGCCACCGTGCCCGAGGTCGTCTATTACGAGACGCTCGAAGAAGCCCTCCGCGCGGGTGAGGGGTGCCGGCATAAGCTGTTTGCCTGCGAGTTCCTGCCCGCAGGCGGCGAGGGGCTCGGCGTTCTTCAGGAGAGCGTCTGCGCCGTCGTCGGGAGCGAGGGCGGCTTCTCCGAGGAGGAGTACAAAGCTGCCAGGCAGCTGGGCTACACGGGTATCTCTCTGGGCAGGCGCATTTTGCGCGCGGAGACGGCGGCGATCGCGCTCACGTCTGTCATCATGTATGCGGCGGGAGAACTCAGATGAAGGCGTGCGTCTTTACCCTCGGCTGTAAGGTCAACGAGGCGGAGAGCGCCTCGCTGATGGCGGGGCTGGAAGCGCGCGGCTATACCGTCACGGACGTGCTCTCGCCCGCCGACGTGTACATCCTCAACACCTGCGCCGTGACGGCGGAGGCGGAGAAAAAGAGCCGTCAGGCAATTGCGCGCATCAGGAAGTGCAATCCCGCGGCGAAGATCATCGTGTGCGGATGCGCCTCCCAGCGCGATCCGCAGGCGTTTGCGGCGCGGGACGTCGCCGTCGTGACGGGCGCCATGCATAAGGACAGGGTGCTCGAATTGCTCGATTTTTCGGGTACGTCCCTCGAAAATGAGGACGTTTTCTGCGAACTGCCCATTCCCAAACGCACGCACACGCGCGCCAATCTGCGCATTCAGGATGGCTGCAACCGCTTTTGCAGCTACTGCATCATTCCCTACCTGCGCGGCAGGACGCGCTCGCGCAGTCTTACAAGCATCCTTGCGGAGGCGCGCACCTGCACGGCGCAGGAGCTTGTGCTGACGGGCATCGATATCACCTCTTACCGCGACGGGGATAAAGACCTCGGCGACGTGCTGCTTGCGCTCTCCGACTTTCCCTTCCGCGTGCGGCTGGGCTCTTTAGAGGAGGGCGTCGTCACCCGCGATTTTTTGGAGAAGATGAGGGCGGCGGGCAATGTCTGCGAGCATTTTCATCTCTCGCTGCAGAGCGGCTCGGACGCCGTCCTCAAAAAGATGAACCGCCGCTATACGCGTGCGCAGTATCTCGAAGCCTGCGCGCTCATCTATGACTTTTTCCCCGATGCCGCGATCACGACGGACATCATCGTCGGATTTCCCACAGAGACGGAGGCGGACTTTTCAGACACGCTCGCCATCGTGGACGAGGCGGGTTTTGCGCGCGTGCACGCCTTTCCCTATTCCCGCCGCGCGGGGACGGTTGCCGCAAAGCTGCCCGACCTTCCCGCGGCAGTCAAAAAGGAGCGCATGGCGCGACTTTCCAAGGTCGCCGCGGCGGCGGAGGAACGCTATCTTGCCCGCTTCCTCGGCAGGACGCTTGAGGCGGTGTTCGAAGAGGACGGCGGCTACACGCGCAACTACATCCGCGTCCGGGCAGACGGCGCAAGGGAGGGCGAGCGCTGCCTCGTCCGACTGGAAAAACCGGAACAGGACGGCGCGCATGCCGTCATCATAAAGGAGATATAAGGTATGGAAAACTGCATTTTCTGTAAAATCATCGCGGGCGAGATCCCGTCCGCCAAGGTGTACGAGGACGAGGAGATGGTCATCTTCAAGGACGTCGCGCCCAAGGCGAAGATCCACCTTCTGTGCGTGCCCAAGGAGCACTTTGCAACGGTCATGGAACTCACCGATGAGCGCGCGGCGCTCGTCGGCAGAATGCTGCAAAAGATCGGAAGGCTCCGCGATACGCTCGGGCTTTCGGAGGGCTTCCGCCTCGTCGTCAACCAGGGCGAGAACGCGGGACAGACGGTGCATCACCTGCACATTCACATCCTCGGCGGCGAGACGCTTCCCTGGGAGTGACGTGAAAGGCGCGGTGTGCTGTCCAAAGAGCGCGCGGCGTACGATAACGCGGCATTAGGCGCGGCAGCCTTTTTTCAATTGGGAAAAAAAAGGCTGCCGCGCGGGTATAAACATTGCACACAAGGTCAAAACTCCTCACGCAACACGGGCGGGAGGAGTTTTTTTATGCGGATCCGGGGAACGGTAAAGGGAATTGCGACGATCGGCGCCTGTCTTATATGCGGGGCGTTTGCCTATGCGCTCACCCGTTCGCCCGTCTTTGACGGCGACGGCTACGAGCTGTACGCGGGGACTTCCTCCGCCGCGGTCATCGTGACCGATTCTCCCGCCACCCTCAAACTGACCCTGCCTGTCGCGGGCGAGAGCGCGCGTTGGGAGGGGGACCTCGCAGCAGAACTGCTGGCGCGCTTTGAGGCAAAGGTGCTCTTTTGCGAGGAAGTCTGCGGCATACGCAACTACTACTGCCATTCCCCGCAGCTGGGCGAGGGCGTTCTTCTGAATGGCGTGCGCGTCAACCTGCACATTGCGACGAATGGGGACCGCACGGCGGCGGGCACGCCCATCATCTTCGGCGGTTTCTGAAAAAAATAAATGAGACGCGTATAAAATCATTTTGGCGTGTCCATCATTTACATACCAATCAATGGTCATGGGAGGACTGTTATGAAAGAAGAAAAGACAATATCCAGAAAGAAGGTGCTGTACTATGTGCTGATCGCGGTCAGCGTCCTGCTGCTTGCCGCGGCGATCGTGCTCACCGTCTATTTCACGACGGGCGCACCGAACGACATTGCCGAGACGCCGGGCGACAATCAGGGAACATTGCCCGGAGATGACGAAACGCCGGGCGGCGACGAGGACGACGAGGGCGACGAACCCGATGAACCGGACGAACCTACGGGCGGCGAGACGGAGCAGTACGTTCTGCCCGTTGCTGCGGAGAGCTGTTCTGTGGAGCACAATGCGATCTATGCCAACGCTGCGATCGGCATGTATTATCGCCACAGCGGCGTGGATTTCGCGGCGGAAGCGGGCGCAGAGGTGTATGCGATGGCGGACGGCGTCGTCAAGTCGGTCAGCCTGAGCGAGCAGCTCGGCAACCTCATCACGATCACGCATGACGACGGGCTGGAGACGACATACCGCTTTGTCGAACCCGTAGAGACGCTGGATGTGGGCGATACGGTCGCCGCGGGCGAGGTCATTGCGCACGTCGCCGAAGCGTACGGCACGGAGTCGCACGACGGCACGCACCTGCATTTTGAGGTGACGCTGGACGGCGAGCAGGAGGACCCTGCCAACTATCTCGACCTCGTGTACGAGGAGAAGTGACTTTGATTTCGGGGTACGTACCCCAAAATTTGAGACCAAAGCGTAATTTTGGTGCGCCGTGACGGCGGAAAGGGGGAAGTATGTGGCTGAATGACAACGCGGGTGTTTTGATGCTCATCATCGGACTTTTGATCCTCGGGGCGCTGGGCATTTCGCTCTGGATCTTGTTTTCGCTGCGCAGTCAGTTCTGCGTGCAAAAACTAAAGTTCACGGGACTGTACGCGACCGACCGCGTCACCCGCACGAAGTATGCCTCGCTCACGATCGGCAACAAGTCCGTCCGCGAGCTTGCCATCAAAGAGGTGGGCATCAAGAACGGCGGCGTCGCGTTCGATCTCACCGCGCTCTATCGCTACAAGACGGAACTGGACGAGCGCGCACACATCGTCATTGAGCAGCGCTCCTCCATCGACTTCTCTCTCTCCGTGGACGAACTCAAGAGCCTGCTTTTGGACGACAAGAGCGGTCGGCTCGGAACGCTCCGGCTGTACGCGGTCGATTTGGTTGGCAACCTCTATCAGGGCAGGATTGCGCCCGTGAAAAAGCTGCTTGCCGATACGCTGCGCGTGCAGAACGCGGCAGGGGAGCAAAAGCGCATCGTCCCCGCCCCCGAACACAAATCGCAATCATGATTCCCCCTTGGGCGCCGACGCGCATGCGCGTCGGCGCCCTCTCATATGCGTTTATTGAGTAAAACATTGACAGCCGACAAAGAAAGGGCTATAATAAGCTTAGAATTTCCCTGTCGTTGCGGCGGGGCGGTATGGAGGATTTCTATGTGGCTGAATGAAAACGCAGGCGTCATCGTATTCGCCGTCGGCATCGTGGCGATCGTCATGCTCGGGATCTCGCTCTGGATCCTGTTAGCGCTACGCAGTCAGTTTTGCGTGCAGAAACTTAAATTTATTGCGCTCTATGCGACTGACCGGGTCAGCCGTGCGCAATATGCTTCACTAACGATCGGAAACAGGTCTGTCCGCGAGGTTGCCGTCAAGGAGATCGGCATCAAGAACGGCGGCGTCGCTTTTGACCTCACGGCGCTGTACCGCAGCAAGAAGGGCCTTGCCGATCAGGCGCATATCGTCATCGAACAGCGCGCTTCCATTGATTTTTCCCTTTCGCTGGACGAACTCAAAGGATTGCTTCTGGACGGCAGGAGCGATGGTAAGGGCGTCCGCCTCGGTAC
Source organism: Candidatus Gallimonas intestinigallinarum (assembly GCA_944338075.1). Lineage (GTDB taxonomy): Bacteria > Bacillota > Clostridia > Christensenellales > Borkfalkiaceae > Gallimonas > Gallimonas intestinigallinarum. The sequence goes on from CALVLM010000027.1 coordinate 7,133, forward strand.
GCTCAGACTGTATGCGATCGATCTCATGGGGAACCTCTATCAGGGCAGGATCGCGCCTGTCAAAAAGCTGCTTGCCGACGCGCTGCGTGCGCAGAACGCGGCAGGGGAGCAAAAGCGCACCGATTCCGAGTCTACAACGCAATCCTGATTTTTTTGAAACGCCGACGCGCATGCGCGTCGGCGCCTCATTTTCAAGGCAATTTCCTACAGGTGACCCCGACGGGAATACTTCGGCGGCAAAGCCGCCTACTTCGAGCTTTCAGCTCTCGTGCGCCACGGCGGCGAAATGCTCCTGCAAGCAGGCATTCCTTGCTCATGTCGGGCGAACCTGATGGGTTCTTCATGTCTATCGGGGTCACCGGCACAAAAAAAGAACTAATCCGAGTTCGGATTAGTTCTTTGCTGGTGACACCGAGCATAAGAGGCTTGAACCGTTTATGGAAAAGAAAAGCCGATGCTCATCGGCTGGCGAGGCATCGGCTTTCATTGGGTCGGCATAGTTGTAATATATTTCAATCTTGTCGTCATAGAGGACGATCTTTTGAATCAGCGTATAAATCATGAGTTGCGGTTTTTTCCAGACGGTGTGCTTTAGGTATTCTATGACCTGTTCGCGTTTGAGCTGACTTTGTAATTTACATTGTTCTGCATTGATTTGTACGTTGATGTCCGAAAGCTTTTGTTCTGTCTGTTCCATTCTTGCCTTGGTGGTAGGGGTGAGAATGCCTTGTTCAATCGCCTTCATGATATTGTCGACCACTTTCTGCAGTTTATCTCTTTCTGCCAACAGAAGGTTGAGAACGGAGTGGTCGTGTAGTCGTTTCTCGTGTATTTCCATGACGCCGTCAGCGATCAGTTCAATGTTTTCCGATGTCCCGATGATATCGCGTGTAATTTGGAGAACAAGCTGCTCCAAATCATCCTTGCGGACAACGCTTTTTTGGCAGTCGTGATGATTCTTTCTGCCGTCGCATTTGTAGTAGTGTCGAACTGTTCCGTCACGCGCAGTTCCGGTCTCCGCGTGGATATTTCTTCCACAGTAGCCGCAGATGCATTTTCTTGTCAATAGGTAGTCGGTGTCTCTGCTGCGGGAACCTCTCTTATTCTTTTCGAGAATCATTTGGACTTTTTCAAAAAGCTCTTTTGCGATGATGGGAGGATAAATATTTGTATAGGCGCCGTCGCTCAGGTTGGCAACGCCGATGTATTTCGGATTATGCAGGATGGAATAAAATGTATTGATCGGGAATGGCTTATTTCGTCTCCCGATTCCCTGTGCGGTCAGTTCATTTAATATGTCCTTTGCCTGTCGTCCGTGTGCATATTGGTCAAAGATATACCGCACGATATTCGCTTCATCTTCGTTAATCTCAACTCTCTTATTGACGACGCGGTAGCCAAAAATAATAGACCCGCCGCAAAACAATCCTTTTTTTCTGTTTTCATGGAATCCGCGCCGCACTTTCTGCGAGAGCTCAGCCGAATAGTATTCCGCAAGTCCTATGTACATATTTTCAAGGAGAATCCCGTCGAGGTTTTTCGATCCGTCGATGTTCTCCGAAGTGCGTTGGGTCGCGGAGATGAGCGTTTTATGGTTTTTCTTGATTTTCTGCTTGTTGACAGCGATTTCAATTGAGTTGCGCCCGAATCGGTCGATGGCATACACGAGGATGATATCCCACGGAACGGGTTTTGCGCAGTCCGACAGCATCTGCTGGAATGCGGGGCGCTGGTCGTTGGTTCCCGACATAGCGCGGTCAATATAGGTGTCGACAATTTCCAGTCCATTTTGGGCAGCATACTTTTGACAGACGTCGAGCTGACCTTCAATGGATTGGTCGTTTTGTTTTTCGCTCGAGTAGCGGGCGTAGACTACGGCAAGTTTCATGCAGACACCTCCTTTGTTGCGACGATGATACGCTTGCCTTCGAGGTTGAACTTCGTGCGCCTCAACAGGAAATACGCGGGGGATCCCAATACGGAAGGGGAAGCGATGATGATATTATCGATGGGGATGCGGGTCAGCTTGCGAACAGACGGGAAGCTGCTCGTCTGACAGATGACCCGTATGATCTGAAAACCGTTGCGCGTTGCAAACAGTTTGCATACGGTGATCTGGTCTTTGAGCGAGTTGCTGTTTCTTGCTCTTGCATAGATGATAGCTTGTTTCATAAAAACCTCCGAAGTAGTTGGTAAAGTCAGCGTAACACAGGCAAATAAAAATTGTTACGGATTGAGCCCGGTGTCATTCCGGACAGGAGATGAACAAAACCCTGCCTTTAACCGCCCGAAACCTGACTTTTCAATGCATAAAAACCACAGCAGAAAAGACGAAAGCCGTCAAGGAAAAGGGATAAGGCGCATCATAGCGAAACGTGTTATCCCGAAGAAAAAAACATTGCGTACAGGACAAGAAAAAAGCCGAGCATTTGCTCGGCTTAAAAGTTTTAGGCAATGATTTTTTCCCTTGACGGCAACGGTTTTTCTGCTATGCTCTTTCCGATTTTCTGCACTAAAGGGTATGGTTTTTGTATGATTTTGGCAGGAATGAGGCCGGACAGAAAGGAAAAGAATCCGCATTTACGCCATAAACTTTGTGGTAGAATGAGGGAAAAAGGAGAAACCCTATGCAAAAAATCGAATCCAGGGAAAACATTCTTGGGCTGAAAGTATTTAATCAAGCATTTAATGGAAACATTGACTGTTTTCAAAACTTAGCTGATATTTCTGATTTTTTTAGCTTTGATGATGCGAATGTATTGGATTTAGGAGGTCTTGTTGAACTAAATCCATTTAATATGCTTGTGTTGGCCTTATCGATTCGTAAATGGAAAAGATTTTGGGGTAAATTGAGCTATATATTGCCTAATAGTGATAACACTGACGGTTACATGCAATATATGGGATTTTATGAATTATGTGGGTTTTCGAATAGGGGCGTAATTAAAGGGAATAGAAGAGTTGGTAAGTATATATGTATAACCAAAATTGATTTGATTCCACAGGGTTCAATGGATGCGGATTATGAAATGATCGATCAGGAATCAAAAAAACTGGCAGATATGTTTCAGTTTGACAAAGAATTAGGTAAATATATTACATATTGTTTTTTTGAAATGATTCGGAATGTTTATGAGCATTCTGAATCTAAATCTGTTTATGTTTGCGCGCAGTTTTGGCCTAGCCATAATCTTGTGGAGCTAGCAATAGCGGATGAAGGATGTGGCATTTTGAAGGCGATGCAAAAACAATATGCCAATATTACAGAAGAGCAGAGTATGGAATTTGCTATGACCCCGGGAATCAGTGCAAGGACTAATCATATATTACTTCCTAAAGATGATTATTATAAGAACTCTGGGTATGGTTTATATATGACAAAAGAACTTGCTTTAGCATATGGCGGAAGTTTTATAATTTGTAGTGGGAAATCTGCCATTAGATATTCTTTCAAATCTGAAGATAAATTTCAAGCCGGACTTCTACGCATTACAGAAGCGCAGCCTGATGGGGAACGCGTTCAGGATCTCTCTTGCGGCAAAGAGCAATCCCGTGCAGTTCGTCGCCTATGATATTCTTTACTATAACGGGAAAGATCTGACGGACTTTCCTCTCATGGAGCGTAAAAAGCACCTCTCCGAAAAGGTGGCGGAGGGGTATAATTTGAGCGTTTCAAGGTATATCGAAAGGGAGGGGAGGGCGTTCTTTGAACTCACCAAGCGCGAGGGATTGGAGGGGATCGTTGCCAAGCGGAAGGATGGGAAATATCACATCGGCAAGCGGACGCGCGATTGGCTGAAAATCAAAGTTATGCAGGACGAGGACTTGCTCATCTGCGGATACCAGCCGGACGAGGAGGGGAAGGTCAAGGATCTCATCCTCGGCTATTTTGATGAGGAAGGGAAGCTGCAATGCCGCGGGAAAGTGTACCTAGGCATTTCCAAAGAGGAGCGGCGGATCATCGAGGCGTTTGCGAAAAATAACCGCGTCTCAAAGCCGTGGTTTGCGAAGTACAGGGGCGCGGTCTGGCTGAAACCCGAACTTGTCGG
>CALVLM010000028.1:0-10873 GCA_944338075.1 Candidatus Gallimonas intestinigallinarum
CGCACGAAGAGCGGCGGTTCGTCCCGACGCAGTCGGCACGAGGGCGCAGCCCGAAGTATTCCCGCCGGGAGTACCAAAGGCGCACCCCTTGCTTTTGCAGGGGGTGTGCTTTTGGTATTTCAATAGGAGAGGACTAGCCGCGCAGGGCGCGGCGGTTCGTCCCGACGCAGTCGGCACGAGGGCGCAGCCCGAAGTATTCCCGCCGGTAGTTGGTATAAAAATCGGGTTATACCAGAAAATTTTACTATCCAGCCAAAAGGAATGACCGCAAAGGCCATTCCTTTTGGCTCTATAATAAATGTTGGGGTGAGGGAACTTGCTTCAACATTTTTTGTATAATGGCACAAAAAAAGAAGCATAGAAAGAAAATCTCTTGTAGCCCTTCTTCCAGAATCGGGTTATGATTGCTGCGATCGTCTGCTTGTTGGAAGAGAGCCGCTCACAGATCTCCGTCTGCGTGCATCCTTCGGGCGCAAACCAAAGAATATCGAGTACGAACAGTTCATTGGTCGTCAAATCGTGCCGCTTTGCGCATTGACTGTATACGGCGTGCCGTCTGTCGCGCAATCTGCAGTAGGCATTCACAAGCTCATTGATCTCCTTACTGACTTTCATTACAACCTCCGCAATTCGTCCATTGTCATAACGTCTAATATCATACCAACAATAGCATACATATCAGAGAAAAGCAAGTCGTTCAGGCAAATTTCATTGCAAAATTATTTTGTTGGAAATACCCAAAAAGCAGGAACGCTCTGCCTACAAGAGGCAGAGCATTCCAATGAAAATATGTTGGGGGGCAAATTGATCAATTGTGGCCGAGATGCGTGGGCATCAGTTCCTGAAATATGCTAAAAGAGAGATCGGCGTCTGAAAATCTAGGTTGGAATTTGCAGACGCCGATATTTTTTATAAATGGGTTACAATTTCCGTTTTGTGCGGAAGAAAGGAGCGATATTCATAAATTTTTTGCACAACTATTGACATTTTTGCCGAAAGAGCATATAATAAGGCAAAATTATGGAGGTTCTGTCATGAAAGAACTGTGGACCAGAAACTGGAAAAAGGCACTCATCTGGCTGTGCGGTTATGTGCATCTCATCGCATTTGTCATCGCGGGCGGCTATGTCATCACCAAAACGGCGGATAAACAGCTGCACAAGACGGCGAAGCTCGTATTTATCGTCACGCTCGTATTCACTGCGATCGAAGCGCTCATTGCCATTCTGAGCGGCATTGCCTCTCTTGGTGCAAATATGGGAACGGCGATCAACTGGATCAGCTTCTTTGTGCTGCTCGCAAAGATCGGCGTCTTTGCGGCGGGCATCATCATGTCGCTCTTTGAGAGCGCACCTTCGGAAGAGGGCAAGGCAAGAAGGGCGGAGCCCGTCAAGGCGGTCAAGGCGGAAGCGGAGAGCGCGGAAGAGAAACAAGCACAGACGGAAGAAGCGCCGGCCGAAGAAACGCAAGAATGATAAATTGGTAAAAAACCGGCGCCGGACGGCGCCGGTTTTTTGTGTTCAAAAAAAGATAGCGGCGGCAATGAGCGCACCGATCTGCAAAATGAGCCCGATGGCATTGACGGCAACAAAGTACCAGTGTCGCGTCTTGTGGCGAAGAAGCGCCATGGCGAGGCTGCCGCCGATTGCGCCGCCGAAGAAAGAGAAAAGCAGCAGCGTCTTTTCGGGCGTGCGCCAATTTCCCTTTTTTGCAGCGCGCTTGTCATGGGCGTACAGGCAGAAGGTGACAAGGGAGATCAGCGCAAATGCGCCGCAGAGGATATAAAAAACCATACGCTGTCAATTATAATGCACTTTGCGTCCCGGGTCAATGATTTTGGCACTTTTTTGTGAAATGGCGTCAAAAATTCGGAAACTGTGAATTTTTTACAAAATTATCCAAATACTTGACGGTGCCCCATTCCTTTGGTATAATGGACATATGATCGGTCGAAGAAAGCCGTCGTTCTGCCTTATGACAGGACGGAACGGGCGGCGATCGGGAGAAAAGCCATGAACGACGTGATTGATACCATTTTGCAGGCGGAGGCGCGCGCGGAGGAGATCGTGCGCGCGGGCGAGCAGGAAGCGGGGCGCATCCTCGCGGAGGGCGAAGCTGCCGCCGATAAGATCGCTGCCGACGCGCAGGCGCGCATGCTTTCCGAACAGGAAGAGCGGCTCGCCGCGGCGGAGGAAGCGGCACAGTCCCGCTATGCGCAGATCTGTAATGAGGGCGCGGCGCGGGCAGAGGCGCTTCGCGCGTCCTGCGAGGACATGCTCCCGCAGGCGGCGGACATGGTCGTGCGGAAGGTGTTTGGCGAATGATCGTCACGATGTCAAAATTTGAGCTGACGGCGCTCGAAGAAGAGCGTACGCGTCTGCTTGTGGCGCTGCAGAAGACGCGGTGCGTCGAGCTGACCTTTGCGGAGAAGCCGCCCGAGCCATCGGGCGAAACGAAGGCAGAGGAGCTCTCGGCGCAGCTTTCGCGCGTCAAAAAGACGATCGCGTTCCTCAGCACGCAGGCGGACGCCGTACCCGAAAAGGACGGCGCGCTCAAAGAGGCGCTGCGCGATCAGTTCGTGCTGTCCTATGCGGAATTTCTTTCGATCGCGGCACGGGAAGGGGAGCTGATGGAAGTCGTCGCGCGGGCCGAGGAGTGCTCCGAAGCGCTCACGGCGTGCAGGGCGGCGCGGAGCAAGCTCACCGCACAGAGCGCACAATATGCGCCCTATCGGGGCGTCGGGGACAAGTTTTCCGCCTTTTCCGATACGCGCAATACCTGCTGCTTCTTCGGGCTGATCGAGGAGGCAAAGCTTCCCGCGCTGGAGGACTTTTTGCATGATGAACCGCTTGCCTCCGGCTCCCTCTATTTTAACGGCGCGGATGGGAACGTCTTTCCGCTTGCCGTGTTCTGTCATCGGGAAGCGGCGGACCGCGTTTCTGCCGTGCTGACCGATTGCGGCTTTGTGCGCTGCCCCTTCCGGAGCGAAAGGACGGCGGAAGAGGAGATGCAGCGCCTTTCCGAAGAGGAAACGCGCCTCGGCAAGGAGGAGGCGGACATCGTTGCCCGTGCGCGGGAAGACGTCCCGGCGTTGAAGGATCTGAAAATTTTCGCCGACTATCTGTCCACCGAACTGGAAAAGGCAGAGGCCTCGGAGCAATTTTTCCGTACAAAGGCGACTTTCACGGCGCAGGGGTACATCCCCGAAGCGGAACAGGAGAGCGTCCGCGCGGCGATCGCCGCAGAGACGGAGGCATACTATCTGCAGTTCTTCGCGCCGACCGAGGAGGACACGCCGCCGACGCTGCTCAAAAACAGGGGGCCTGCCAGGGCGGCGGAGTTCATCACGAACATGTACTCCGTGCCCGACTACCGCGAATTTGACCCCAACGGCTTTGTCTTTTTCTTCTTCATGATCTTCTTCGGGCTGATCATGGCGGATATCGGCTACGGCGTGCTGCTCTTTTTGGGCGGACTGTTCGTCGTGCGCACGAGAAAGGCAAACGACGGTGTCAGAAAACTTGCCGCCATCCTCACCTACGGGGGCGTGTTCACGGTCATCTTCGGCGCGCTGTTCGGTTCGTGCTTCGGCTTTTCGCTGTATTCGTTCCTGCCCGATCCCTCGTCGGGCAGCCGCACGAACGTGCTGATCATTTTGTTGGGCTGTCTTGCCCTGGGGCTGTTGCAGATCACGGTCGGCTATGCCCTGAACGCGGTCAACAGCATCCGCAAAGGGCACATTCTGGACGCGGTCTGCGACTCCTTTACCTGGATCTTGTTTGACATCGGTCTGTTTTTCGCGGTTTTCAACTTTCTTACGGGGTACTTTGAGATCCCCGTGCCCGCGAACGTCGTCGCTTTTTTCGACGTCATGACGCTGCCCGGCGTCATCATGCTGGGCGTGGGGCTTGCGGGCGCGGCGCTCACCGCGGGGCGAAAGGAAAAACTGCTCGGCAAGTTCACTAAGGGCTTTGGCGCGGTGTACGGCATCATCAACTTATTGTCGGACGTTCTCAGCTATGCGCGTCTGTTCGGGTTGATGCTTTCGGGCATGATCATCGCGCAGCAGTTCAACGCGATCGGCGTCGACCTGCTGGCGGCAGGGGCGCTCGGCTATGTGTTCGGCCCCGTCGTCATGTTCATCGGGCATGCGTTTAACCTTGCAATGGGCGTGCTGGGCGCGTACATTCACGACTGCCGCCTGCAATACATTGAGTTCTTCTCCAAATTCTACACGGGCGAGGGGACGCTCTTTACCCCCCTCGGCTCGCGGGTGGAATATATCTGTTTTAGCGAATAAATCAACCGGAGGTTTTTCATTTATGATTGGTCAGGTTATCGCCTACATCGGGCTTGCGATCTGCGCGGCGGCGTGCGGCGTCGGCTCGGCGATCGGACTCTTCAAGACGGGTTCCGCGGCGGCGGGCGTGCTCACGGAGGACGCCAAGAAGTTCAGCAAGGTCATGGTCCTTGTGCTGCTTCCCGCGACGCAGGGCATCTACGGCTTTGTCATGGCGCTCGTCGGACAGGGCGTTGCGGCGGACGTTGCGACGCTCGAACAGGGCTGGCTGGTCTTTGCCGCGGCAATGCCGCTTGCGGTCACGGGGCTCATCTCCGCGATCTATCAGGGCAAGACGTCGGTGAGCTGCATCTATGCCGTCGCAAAGGACGAAAAGCTCTCGGGCAAGCTCATCATGTTCCCCGCGATGGTCGAGACGTACGCCATCTTCGGGCTGGTCGTCTCCCTGCTGTTCACGCTCTCGATCTAAGGAGCTAATATGGAAGGAAAAGAGGCGATCGTTCAAAAGATCATAGCCGACGCAAATACGCAGGCGGCACAGTGCACGCAAAATGCGCAGGCGCGCGCGGACGCCATGAAAGCGGAGGCGGAAAAAGCCGCGAAGACAAAGCTGGAAGAGGGACGCCGCGCCCTGGAGACAGAGGCGCAGGAGCGCATCGAGCGCCGCGAGACGCTCGCCGCGCTCGATTGCAGGAAACAGCTGCTTGCCGCCCGCCGCGCCGTGATCGATGCGGCGCTTTCCCGCGCGCTGGAGGCGGCGTGCGCCTTTCCCGAGGCGCGCTATCTCGCCGTATTGGAGCGTCTGCTCACGCAGTACGCGGGGGAGGGGGACGGCGTACGGCTGTCCGCGGCCGCGCCCGTCACGGAGGAATCGCTCCAATCGCTCAAGGTGTTCTCCGCGCGCAGGCTGCGCTTTCTGGGGAAGGACGGGGACTTCGAGGGCGGGATGCGCCTGTACGGCGCAACGTATGAAGCCGACCTCTCCTTCCGCGCGCTCATCGAGGCGCAGAGGTTTGAACTGGAGCGGGACATCGCACACATGATGCCCGCAGAGAAATAACATGCCGAACAGTATTTTTGCTAATGCCAGGGCTGCGGCACTCTCCAAGGGGCTCTTAGGTGCGGAGCGGCTGGGCAGAATGATCGACGCGCCGGCGGTTGAGGACGCGCTCAAGATCTTGCAGGAAGTGGGCTTCGGCGAGGGCGCTCCTGCGCCGGAGGCGGATGCGCTCATCGAGGCGGAGGAGCGCGCGTTTGCCGCGTTCGTCAGAGAGACCTCCCCCGCGGAAAAGCTCACGCACTTTTTGCTCGCGCGCCGTGACTATCACAATGCCGAAGCCGTCATGCGGGCAAAGCACCTCAAAACGGACTTCCGCGCCATGGTCGGGGCGGAGGGCGTCTACTCCGTTGCCATGCTCGAAGAAAAGATCATGGCGGACGACTACGCTGTCTTTCCCGCGCCGCTTCGCGAAGCGCTTGAAAGGGCGGACGCGCTCTTTGTCGGCGGCGAGGCGACGGGCAGGAATATCAGTACGCTGTTCAGCCGCGCGCAGTTTGCAGAGCTTGCGTCACTTGCGCGCAGGGACGCGCTTCTTCGCGAGATTGTCTCCCTGCGGGCGGATGCTGCCAATATCGGTATCGCGCTGCGCTCGCACAATGCCCGCCTCGCGTCGGAAATGATTGTCGCGGGCGGAACGCTCTCGGAGGAGGACGTGCGCGTCCTCGCGGAGGAGAGCGCGGAGACGGCGCGCGCGAGGTTTGCCCGCTCCGTGCGGCGCGACCTCGTCTACGGCGCGCTGGAGGACAGCGAACATGGTCGCCCCCTGCTTGCGCTCGAGCAGGCGGCGCAGGGCTGCGCGCTCAGCGTGTTGTACCGGGAAAAATACAACGACGAAGGGTACCGTCCCTTCCTCAGATACTGCTGCGAAAAACAGGCGGAACTGGGCAATGTGCGCATTATTCTGTCCTGCCTTGCTAGCGGCGTGGAGAGGGCGGCCATTCGCGCGAGGGTGAGTCTATGAAGGGAAAAATGGCGATCATCGGCGACGGGGAAGGCGCGCTCGTCTTTCGTTCCGTCGGCATGGATGCGTATGCGGCGGAGGACGCGGCGGCAGCGGCGCGGCTCTTGCGGGAGCTTGCGGAGCGCTATCAGGTCATCTTTGTGACCGACGTCCTTGCGGCACAGATGGAAGAGGTCATCGCCGCCTATACGAGCAGGGCGTATCCGATCATCGTGCCCATCCCCTCCGTGCAGGGCGGGAACGGCTACGGCGCGCGGCTGCTGCGCAGTTACTCCGAGCGCGCGCTCGGCATGGACATCACCCGCGGAGGGAGAAATTCGGACGGAGAGAACAATGCAAGGTAAAATCGTAAAGGTATCCGGACCGCTCATCGTGGCGGAGAATATGGCGGAATGCAGAATGTACGACGTTGTGCGCGTCAGCGACAAGGGGCTCATCGGCGAGGTCATCGAGCTGCGCGGCGACAGGGCGTCTATCCAGGTCTACGAGGAGACGAGCGGCCTTGGCACCGGCGAGGTTGTGGAGAGTACGGGCATGCCGCTCTCCGTCGAACTTGCGCCGGGGCTCATCGGCGGCATCTTTGACGGCATCCAGCGCCCGCTCACGCGCATCGCAGAGCTGTACGGCGACAGGATCACGCGCGGCATTTCCGTCACCAACCTCGATCATGAGAAGGAGTGGGAGTTTATCCCGCTCGTCAAGGCGGGCGACAAGGTGAGCGCGGGCGACTTTTTGGGGTACGTGCAGGAGACGCCCATCGTCTCGCATAAAATTCTGGTGCCGCAGGGTGCGGACGGGACGGTCACCGCCATCGAACGCGGCATGTTCAATATTACGCAGACGGTTGCAAAAATCGCGACCGGAACGGGCGAGAGGGAGGTGAGCATGCTCACCCGCTGGCCTGTGCGCCGCGGAAGGCCGTACAGGGAGAAGATGTCGCCCACGATGCCCATGATCACGGGGCAGCGCGTCATCGATACGCTCTTTCCCATTGCGCGCGGCGGCGTGGCGGCGGTCCCCGGTCCGTTCGGCAGCGGCAAGACGGTCGTTCAGCACCAGCTCGCCAAATGGGCGGACGCGGACATCATCGTCTATATCGGCTGCGGCGAGCGCGGCAACGAGATGACGGACGTGCTCAACGAGTTCCCCGCCCTCAAGGATCCCAAGACGGGCGAGGCGCTCATGAAGCGCACGGTGCTCATTGCAAACACGTCGGACATGCCCGTCGCGGCGCGCGAGGCGTCCATCTATACGGGCATCACGATCGCGGAGTACTTCCGCGACATGGGGCTCAACGTCGCCATCATGGCGGACTCCACCTCCCGCTGGGCGGAGGCGCTGCGCGAGATGAGCGGCCGTCTCGAGGAGATGCCGGGCGAGGAGGGGTACCCCGCGTACCTGTCCAGCCGTCTTGCGGAGTTCTATGAGCGCGCGGGCATCGTCAAAACATTGGGCAGCGACGAGCGCGTCGGCTCGATCACGGCGATCGGCGCGGTCTCGCCCGCGGGCGGCGATCTCTCCGAGCCCGTCGCACAGGCGACACTGCGCATCGTCAAGGTGTTCTGGGGACTCTCCTCCTCGCTCGCCTATCGCCGCCACTTCCCCGCGATCGACTGGCTCGTGAGCTATTCGCTGTACGCGGACAGGCTCGCGGCGTGGTACACGCGCAACGCATCCCCCGATTTCAACGAACTGCGTGCCTTTGCCATCCGCATCCTGCAGGAGGAGGCGGAGCTGGATGAGATCGTGCGCCTCGTGGGTGCGGATTCCCTGTCCTATCAGGACAGGCTGACGCTGGAGACGGCAAAGTCCATCCGCGAGGACTTCCTGCATCAGAACGCCTTCCACGAGACGGACACCTATACCTCCATCGCAAAGCAGGTCAGGATGCTCCGCCTCATCCGCGAGTATCACCGCCTCGGCGCAGAGGCGCTTGTGGCGGGCGCGGCATACGAAAAACTCGTCAATCTTCCCGTGCGCGAGAAGATCGGCAGGGCGAAGTACATTGCAGAAAGTGATCTTGCCGCCTTCGACGGCATCATGGAGCAGCTCAAGCGGGAGATCCGTGAGCTTGCGGGAGGGGACGCGCGTGTTGAAAGAGTATAAGACCATCAAAGAGGTCGTCGGCCCCCTGATGCTCGTCGAGGGCGTTGAGGGCGTCAAGTATAACGAACTGGTGGAGATTGTGCAGTCGGGCGGCGGAACGCGGCGCGGCAGAGTGCTGGAAGTGGACGGCGACAGAGCGCTCGTCCAGTTGTTTGAGAACTCGCACGGGCTGCAGATCGCTACGAGCCGCGCAAGGTTCTTGGGGCGCAGCATGGAGCTTGCCGTCTCCGAGGACATGCTCGGCAGGGTGTTCGACGGCATGGGCAACCCCCGTGACGGCGGCGCGCCCATCCTCGCTGAAAAGCGCATGGACGTCAACGGCGAGCCGATCAACCCCGCCGCGCGCGACTATCCCAACGAGTTCATCCAGACGGGTATCTCCGCGATCGACGGGCTGAATACCCTCGTGCGCGGACAAAAACTGCCCGTGTTCAGCATGAGCGGGCTTCCGCACGCCGAACTTGCGGCCCAGATCGCGCGGCAGGCGCGCGTTCTGGGGAGTGACGAGAAGTTTGCCGTCGTCTTTGCGGCGGTCGGCATCACCTATGAGGAGGCGGACTACTTCATCCGCGACTTCCAGGAGACGGGCGCCATCACGCGCACCGTGCTGTTTACCAACCTCGCCAACGACCCCGCCATCGAGCGCATCGCAACGCCCAAAATGGCGCTCACGGCGGCGGAATATCTTGCCTATGACCTGGGCATGCACGTCCTCGTCATCATCACGGACATCACCAACTACTGCGAAGCGCTGCGCGAAGTCTCCGCCGCGCGCAAGGAGGTGCCCGGTCGGCGCGGCTACCCCGGGTATCTGTATACCGACCTCGCCGCTATGTACGAGCGCGCTGGCAGGATCCGCGGCAAGAAGGGCTCGATCACGCAGATCCCCATTCTCACCATGCCCGAGGACGATAAGACGCACCCCATACCAGATCTTACCGGATATATCACCGAGGGGCAGATCATCCTCTCGCGCGAGTTGTACAAAAAGGGGGTCACGCCGCCCGTCGACGTGCTGCCCTCGCTCTCCCGCCTGAAGGACAAGGGCATCGGCGCGGGCAAGACGCGCGAAGATCACGCGGACACGATGAATCAGCTCTTTTCGGCGTACGCGCGCGGCAAGGAGGCAAAGGAGCTCTCCGCCATCCTCGGCGAGGCGGCGCTCTCGGAGATGGATAAGCTGTACGCGTCATTTGCGGAGGAGTTTGAAAAGCGGTATGTCTCGCAGGGATTTACCGTCAACAGGAGCATTGAAGAGACGCTCGATCTGGGCTGGGAACTGCTGCATATCCTGCCCAGGGCGGAGCTCAAGCGCATCAAGGAAGAATATCTCGACAAGTACTACGAAAAGTAAGAGGGACGACATTGGCGCGGATCAACGTAAACCCCACGCGCATGGAGCTGAAGCGGCTGAAGGCAAGGCTCAAGACGGCGCAGAGGGGACACAAATTACTCAAGGACAAGACGGACGAGATGGTGCGGCGGTTTTCCGTCCTGCTGCGGGAGACCGAACGGCTGCAAGGCGAAGTGGAAGCAGAAGTCGTGCAGGTGCTGCGGCAGTTTTCGCTCGCCCGCGGGAGCATGTCCAAAAAGGAGATCGAGCTCGTCTTCTCTATGCCCGCCGTCTCCCTAACACTGGAGTGCACGACGGCGAACGTGCTCAATCTGGAGATCCCGAAGCTGCACCTCGAGGAGACGCAAGGCGAAGAATTGCCCTATTCCTTTGCGGAAGTGACGAGCGAGGCGGACTATGCTGTCGCGGCGGCGGGAAAGCTGGTTTCGCGCTTACTGCTTCTTGCAGAGAAAGAGAAGGCGACGGCGATGCTTGCGGAGGAAATTGAACGAAGCAAGCGCCGCGTCAATGCCCTGGAGTACGTCATGATCCCCGATCTGGAGGAGACCATCCGCTATATTTCCCAGAAGCTTGAAGAGAATGAGCGCGCAAGCCTGACGCGCCTGATGAAGGTCAAGAGCATGCTCGAAGAGCGCGGCACATAGCGCGTATGCAAAAGCATTACTCGGCTCTAAAAGTCTTTTATAGGTGTTTTCAGCAACGATTTTGCGACCGTTGACGTCCGCGAGGAACTATGCTACCATAGCCGACCGAAAAAGCAAATTCGGAGGCAAATAAAAACAGGCTGACAGCTATCTGTCAACCTGTGCCATGATCGGCAGGGCTATTTACTTCTTGGCAGGATCAATCCGAAATAATCAATAGAAAAGAATAATACGAACGCCTTTTCGGTGTTCGTATTATTCCACTGTGGTGGGAAGAGGTGGATTTGAACCACCGAAGTCGAAGACGTCAGATTTACAGTCTGATCCATTTGGCCGCTCTGGAATCTTCCCATATATAAAAATTGTAAGAGTTGTCGGTGGAGCCGGTGACCGGAATTGAACCAGCAACCGGCTGATTACAAATCAGCTGCTCTGCCAATTGAGCTAC
>CALVLM010000029.1:0-9137 GCA_944338075.1 Candidatus Gallimonas intestinigallinarum
ATGAGCGTCGCCTTCATCATTGCCTTGCGGCTCTTGAAACGGTAGCGCGAAATGGTGTAAGCCACCGCAATGACCAGGAAAGTGGAGATGATGCAGCTCACCGCCGCAACGAACAGCGTGTTGCCGAACCAACGCGGATAATCGTACTTTGTGACCTCCGTAAACAGACGGCGGAAGGTATCAAAGCTGTACGTCTGCGGGAAAAACCCTTCCAGCGTCAAAAGATCCCCTTCCGCATTGAATGCAGACAACACCAGCCAGACGCACGGAAAGGCAAAGATAAAGCTGACGAGCAGCACCAGAAGATAGACAAGCGCCGTTTTCACCGCCTTTTCGGGACGGATATGTATTTTCTTCGTCATCGGTACGTATCCTCCTTTTTATAGGCGGGCGAGGTGACGTATGCAATCAGCGAGAAGACCGCCATGAACGCGAACAGGATGAGGCTTAATGCCGATCCGAGCGAATACAGCCTGTTTTCCACCGTGAGATTGTACATCCAGTTGATGAGGAGGTCGGAACTGTTCGCATTGAAGTATCCCGGCGCATACACCGTTTCGGGGCGCAGGAAGTAGAAGATGCTGAAGTTGTTGAACTGATTGATAAACGTGCTGATGATGACGGGCGTTGTGGCAAACAGCACGAACGGGAGCGTGAGGTACCAGAACTGCTGAAAGGCTTTCGCGCCGTCCAGCCGCGCAGCCTCGTAGGTATCCTTGCTCACATTGGACAGGATGCCCGTTGCCAGAAACATGACAGAGGGCACGCCCACCCATGCGCAGCAGAAAAATCCCAACAGCCGCAGCGACCACTTGGAGTCGTAGGAAATGATCGTAAAATTTTCGGAGACCCAGCCCCAGTCCTTCAGCAATCCGACGATGGGTCCGCTGTCGCAAAACATGAAATAAAAGCCTGTAAGCGTGATAAAGCTCGGGATCGCATAGGCAAACATGGGAAACACGCGCCAGAAACGCTTGAATTTCAGGCAGGCGGAGTTGTACAGGAGTGCAAGTCCCAACCCGCCGAAATACACCAAAAACGTAGATCCGACCGCCCACAGGATATTCCACGCGAGGATCTTGCCCATCGTCCCGATGTACTCGCTCATCGTGAAGATAACGCGGAAACTCTGAAATCCCGTCCAGCTGACGAGCTTGGGCGGAACGATCTCGCCGCCGTAGTTTGTAAATGCCACGAGCGCCGTGAACACGATGGGCATGATGTTGAAGATGCAGACGAACACAAGGGGCAGCGTGAGCGTGAGAAAGTAAAACTTTTTGTTGAGCAGCGTCTGGCAGCTCTCAAAAAAATTTCTGACGCGGTTGCCCTTTGCCATCTCACGCGTCGTATAGATCACATCCTTGATATTCGCATAGTACGCGAGTGCAAACAGGAGCACGAGAAAGACCGTCGTGATCCCCCACGCCAACATGGAGATGGAATTATCCCCCTCGATCCCCATGATGGGCACGCCTTCCGTTGTGCCGAGCGTAAAGAGCCCGATGAGGTTCTCGACGCCCGCAAAGACAAGAAAGAGAATAAACCCGATCTCCAAAAGCATGAGCAGCGCGCCCTTCGTGAACTGACGGCAAAAGAGCTGCCCCAGCCCCATAAACACGTAGCTTAGCTTTACCTGATAGGGAACACGTTCCCCTTTCGGTTTCATTCTGACCGCATCCATCGCGCCCCTCCTTACGAGATATCGCCGACCGCCATTGCGGAACGGATGTCCGTCACCAGTTTATCGAGCGCCCCTTTCAGCGATTCCGCCGTCGTATACACGGGCACGGCGCGCGTCGTATTATCCGTCGCTACGTCGTTGAACAGGGAGGAGAGCGGATCCCAGATATACTGCGTATCACGCGTGGAGGGCATCATATAGATGAGCCCTTCTGAAACGCGCCCGCTCAGGATCTCGGAGACCCCGCCGAGTTCTTCGGCAAGATCGGTGCGCGCGGGAACGGCGCCGAGCGCCTCGCTCCGCCACTTGAGATTTTCATATTCGGAGACGAACTTGACAAAGGCAAGGCTCGCCTTCGGATACTTTGTATAGGAACTGATGCCGAAGGCGTTGACGCCGCCCATCGTCGTCGGCGCGAACGTCTCCTCCTCGATATCGGTCAGCTCTTTGGTGATGTCCCCGTCCTTGGGAAGGCGCGGCGGCGCCACGACCACGAGATTTTCCCTTGCCGCCGCCTCCGCCTCTTCCTGTGCCATGCCTTCGCGCACATAGGTCGCGGTGAGATTTTCCTGAAAGGTCGTCAGCCAGTCGGGCGTACCGATCGTGCAGAACGCCGTGCCCGCGGAATTGGTGAGATAGGTCGCCACCTGCGTGGTCGCATTCTGCGAGATACAGGTGGAACCGAGCACGCCCGCAAGATCGCGGAACAGATTGAGCCCCACCTCGGCGCCGTCGGCATTGAGTCCGATATCGTCATGCGTATCGCCGAACACATAGGCGCCGAAGGACAGCAGATAGCCCGTGTTGAAGTACTGATCGACGAGCGACATATACAGCCCGTACTGACTGCCGTCCGACTGCTCCCTGACTTGCTTACTGTAGGCATACAAGCCGTTCATTGTCTCCACCATGTCGGGAACGCCGTTTTCGTTGTCGTCCCATTCGCTCTCCCAATTCTCGGGGAGCAAGTCCTTGCGGTAGGTGAGCACGGTGGACTGCTGCGCGACGGGCATGCCGTAATAGAGCTCGAGCCCGTACGTCTCCAATTTGTATACGTCCATAACGGTCTGCGGGATCTCAGCGATCTCCAGCTCCTCCGTGGGCAGCGGCAGCACATGCCCGCCCTCGGCATAGCGCATGAGCATATCGTTCGCCTGATAGAGCACATCGGGACCGTACCCGTCCGGTCCGTTCTGCTCAAGGTCGACATACTGATCCATGTTTGCGTCGACCGCATTGACGTTGTACTCTGCATACCGCTCGTTGAAGGCGTCGAGAACCTCCTGCAAATGTCCCGTTTCGATCGCCATCTGATTGTCGAGCACGCGAATGGTGGCATTCTGCTCGATCTCGCCGTCGAACTTCGCCATGAGTTCCTCATAGGTGAACGTACCCCCCCCCCGTACGCTCCGTACAGGCGGCAAACGCGCCCACGGAAAACGTCAGGGCAAGCGCAATACAAATGATTTTCCCCTTTTTCATGCCGATTCCTCCTTATCGATCACAACATAGGAGCGCGCCCCGATCACATGATAACAGGCATGCGCAGCATATGTCAATACATCGTCTGTAAAATTGACGATCAATGAACACGTTTCACGCTCCATCACCAACAATTCGCCCTGTGTGTACAGGCGGACCGCCCCGCCGATCTTTTCGCGCCTGAGCAATGCGAGCGTGCGGACAGTCTCCTGCAAACTCTTATCCCAATGCGCCTCGTTCCAATCGAACGTACGGCGGGAATCGGGTTCATATTCCCCGATCATGCCGATCTCCGTCCCGTAACAGACGCAGGGCATCCCGGGGAAAAAGAACAGGACGGCAAGCGCACAGCGGAGCGCAGCCGTATTCTCTTTTGCAAGCGTCAGGAACCGCTCCGTATCGTGGCTGTCCAACAGATTGAGCATCATCTCGTTGACCTGATCGGTATTGCGCATCAGAAGCTCATTGAGCCGATCGCAGAAGCTCTGTACCGAACGGGTGCCCTTGGCAAAGTAGTCGATGCACGCCTTGGTGAACGAATAGTTCATGATACCGTCGAATTCGTCCCCGCGCAGCCACGGGTTTGCATCGTGCCAGCTCTCGCCGATAAGGAGCGCCTGCGGATTTTCCCGCTTGACCGCCTTGCGGAAACGCCGCCAGAAGTCGTGCGAGACTTCGTCCGCCACGTCCAGCCGCCAGCCGTCGACGCTGCATTCGCGCATCCAATACAGCGCGATATCCAACAAATATTCCTGCACTTCTTCGTTGCTCGTGTTCCACTTGGGCATATAGCTGCACGCGGCAAAGCACTCGTAGTTGCACTTCTTCGGATCGGGCATGTCGCCGTGGATGATGAACCAGTCAAAGTAGCGGGACGCCCTGCCCCTTTGCAATACATCCTGAAACTGCGCACACAGCATGCTGCAATGATTGAACACCGCGTCCAGTACGACCTTCATGCCGCCCGCGTGCGCCCGTTTCACCAATTCTTTCAGGTCGGCGTCCGAACCGAACATTTCGTCCACATGAAAGTAGTCGATCGTGTCGTACTTGTGATTGCTCGGCGAGGAGAACACGGGCGTGAGATAGAGCGCGGTGATGCCCAGATCGCTCAGATACCCGAGTTTTTCCGTCACGCCTTTGAGGTCGCCGCCGTAAAAACTCTTTGCATCGGGCACTTCGCCCCATTTTTTGTTGATATACGACCTGTCCTTGCCGACATCCCCGCAGCAGAAGCGGTCGATAAAGATCTGATAGAACACCGCGCGATCGCACCAGTCCACTTTGCGGTGCACGTCCGCTGCGTTGATATATGGATGCTGAAAAAAATTATAATAGCTTTTCTCATGGTCATAATCGACTGTGAGCCCCTCTTCCGAATAGTAGTACGCCTCTTCCCCGCGCTTCAGATAAAATACATATCCGATACGGGGATCAGGCACGGAGAGTGCCGCCGTATAATAATCGTACAGATCATCCGAATAGGATTTTTGCATCGGGCACGACTTTCTGTGCGTGAGCCAGTCGTACTTGACCGCATAGATGAGCGTTACGCTGTCGAGATCGCCCCGCGCCGCGCGGAGACGGATGCGCAGCTCGTGCTCGCCGTAGGCAAAAGAATATTGGGATTCGGGGATATGCAAAATAGCAGTTTTATTCATGAGCCTCCTCCCTGATCGGTATTGATAATTTCGGGGCGGTATTCACCGCCCCGATACCGCTTTGCTCTATGATGCCTGTGTCACAGTCAGCGCAAGCGCGCCGTCCGCCGCAACGGATACTTTGAAGGTGTAGCTTCCCGCCTGCGTGCAGAGGAAATTGCCGCCGTTGCCCCATGCCCAGTCGGACACGACGCCCGCGGGCAGATTCTCCGCCACCGCAAGTTTCGAGGTGAAAGCGGGCGTGTAATAAGTATCCTCTCTGTACGGCGCATGGATCGCGACCGGAATACAGAAGTAGAAATAGTCACCCTCCACAAGATCGAGCGTGATCTCGTACTCCCTTGCCATGCCCGCCGCAGGCGATGAAACAGCCGTGAGCTGCTGCACCTTGGAGCCGACGCCGAAATTATTGTTTGCAAAGACGGAAGTCTTTCCGTTGTATGCCGATTCATCGATCGTAAGGTTGCCCGTTTCGGGATCGGTCGCCTGCGCATAGGAGAGCCTGCCGCCCAGCACCTTCCACGTCTGATCGGACGTCAGAATATCCGCCGTCCTATCTACCTCGATGGAGCCTTCCAGCGTGTTCGTCTCAGCATTGAGCGTGACGGTAAGCGTAAACGTGTACGTTCCGCCTTCGACGACCACGATGTTGCTGCCCATGCCCTCCGACTTTTGGAACGCGGCGTCCTCGCCGTTGAACTCATCGATATCGGGATAGTAGAACATGGTGCCGTCCTGCGCCGAGATGCCGCCGCCCTCTCTGAGCGTACAGTAGGCGAGCAGGAATTCGTCGCCCGCGGCAAGCGTCCACGTCTGCATCCATATGCCCGTTCCGTCCGGCTCGTTATCGGAGATCTTGAACATTTCATAGGCAGAATACTGCAACGACTCGACGTTTGCGCCCCAGTTGGTGCCCGCAAGTACGGACTGTGCGCTCGTCTCTGCCGCGGAATTGCCGTAGATGTACCAGGTATAGGCAGAACGATCCACCGTGACAGCGGGCGCGTCGCCGTTGCGCACGACCGTGATGGAACCGACGTTGGGATCCTCCGCGTCCGTCGTGAGCGTCAGCGTATAATTACCGCTCACGGAAACGGTGATATTCACCTGCCCGTCGCCAAGCCCCGTGCCGGGTGCGCTCATATATTCATTTTCGACAAGATACTGTCCGCCGCGCGCACCGCCGCCGCTGGCATCGTCCGTGTTCCAGACCCCTTCTTCGTCCTGAATGCAGAACTGGAACTGATCGCCCACATACAGGTTGATGGTGATGGTGAACTCGTTCTTTCCCTCCATCTTGGTGAGAATGTTGCCGTTCTCCCCCTCGATGGGTCCGCCGTTCCAGCCGATCGCGGCAAGCGGTCCGCCCGCGGAGGAACTGCCCGCAATCAGCCACTGGCGTGTGTCCTCGGCAGCAGAGCTCCACATGGAATAGACATTGGTGTCCCGCGTAATGGCGGTATCAAAGCTCCAGTCAAAGGTGAAGTCCGCCGTTGCATACCAACCGCCGAATGTATAGCCCTCTTTTTCATAGTCCACGTCCGAAGGCTCGAACGCTTCGACAGTTTCGCCTTCCTCCACTTCCCTGGTCGTGATGACCGTACTTCCGTCATAGAATGTGACCGTGTACGTCTGCGTCTGCGGCGTTGGTTCCGACTCCTGCGTACATGCCGCCGCAACGCCGAGCGTCAACGTCAGCACCATTGCCGCCGCCATACAGAAACCCAGTTTTTTCAGCTTCGACCTTGCCATACAACCCTCCTCCTTATCCTTATCATGTTTTGCGACTTATTTAATCGCTTAAATAAATTATATCACGCTTTTTTCCTTTGTCAATACCTTTTGAGAAAATTTTTCAAAAATTTATTGAAACGCTTAAATCAGTTGCAATGGATTGACTTTTTTTCACATTTGAAGTAAGATAGAGGTATGGAACACGAGAGCGGAAAACAGAATATCACCATTGCCGAGATCGCAAAGCGCGCGGGGGTCTCCACGGCGACCGTCTCGTATGTGCTGAATGACCGACAGGACGTCAAAATCAGTGAGGAGACGCGAGAACGCATCCTTGCGCTGTGCCGTGAGCTCGGGTATCGGAAGGGCGTCAAGCGGACGGCGGCGAAAAAGCAGGTCACGATCGACGACATCGCGCGGGAGGCGGGCGTCTCCACGGCGACGGTCTCCTATATCGTCAACGACAGAAAAGATGTCAAGATCAGCGAGGAAACGCGCAAAAAAGTCCTGCAGATCTGCAACCTGCGCCAATACACGCCCTCCCCCATCGCGCGGCTGTTGGCAGGAAAAAAGAATAATCTGATCGGCATCTGCGCGCCGCAGAGCGAATACCCAGCGCAGAATGCACACTATTACGCGCTCTTGCAGCAATTGCAGTTCGCCCTCCGGCGCAAAGATTACGGCGCAGTCCTGCTCACGCCGCCCGTGATGCAGGAGATGCATATGCAGGAAAATTTGGAGGGCATTGTGTGCATCGACCTCACCGAAGCGGAATTTTATGCGCTCAAAGAGACTTGGTTTGTTCCCATCGTTGCTGTGGACATGATCGTATCCGACCCGCTCTTTTTTAAGGTGTATACCGACCACGGCGCCGTTGTTGCCGCAGCAAAGCAGCTTTTGCACAGCCGACACATAACTTTTGTCGTGCACCCCTACCGAAACGCGCCCTACCTTGATGACCTGAAAGACGCGCTGCAGGCGGACACGCTCTATCTTGCCGGGGATCCTGCCGCACTCCGCGCATTTGCGAGTGCGCACCCGGACGACGCATTCGTCTTTGGCGACAGGTCGCTTGCAGAGCTGTGCGCCCCGCTCCTTCCTGCGGGGCGGAGCGTCTGCATCGCGGATACAGATGATGCGCCCCTCTCTCTTCCGCCGCGCCTGACCGCGGAGCGCGCTGTTGAAATGCTGCAGTGCGCCGTCCGCCGCGAGGAGACCAAACCGCATACATGCAAGATTGCGCCAATCGTCAACATAGAATGATGGCACGCAAAATTTTGCTCTATAAGACAATGTCCTCCCGGTTTGGGAGGACATTGTCTTATGAAATAAGAGGGGAATCATTTGAAACTATATCGAAAAAACGCGCGAGGAAATATGTCTGCAACAATGATTAGGGGGGAAGGGTTGTTGCGCAAGGTTAAGGGGGTTATATTCCCCGCGCGTTTCCGATCGCGATAAGTATGTTACTTTTGTTTCTTTGCCTGTTTTGCTGCCAGTTTTTGCCGGTACTTTGCCTCCTCTGCCTCGAAACCCAGCCCCTTCTTTTCGCAACGGGCTTTCAGTTCTTCGATGCGGGCTGCCTCCGCGAGGCGTTCCGATTCCTCTTCCTCCAGGCGCAGCCGCTCTTCGGGCGGGATCCATTCGATCCCAGCCGCCTCCGCTTCCGCCTTCTGCCGCGCGAGCACCGTTTCCCTGTCCTTCTTCAAAAACTTTTCCACGTTGAAGAAGAGCAGGATGATTGCTCCAAGACCGTAGCAAACCGTCTCGATCCAGATATAGGCGATGACCGTTCCCGTCGTACCCGTGCCGACCAGCGCGGAGGTAATGCCCTGCGCCACCGGTGTGGAAGCGATCATGATTGAACTGTAGATGGACATGACGAGCCCGTCGCAGCGGAAGCCACACTTCGCCTCAATATGATCGAGGCTGTCCGCGATCATTGCGAGGATCATGTACCCTGCGGGCGCGGAACCAAGACACTTTAAGGCGATGCCCAGCGATGCCACGACCATGTTGTCATTGCCGACGCCCGCGATCACCCCGCCGGCGACGCCGACGATCATTCCGATGACGCACACCGGGCGCTTGCCGAACTTATTGCACAGCGGCGCCACAAAGAACACCGCGACCGCCATGGGCACCGCGCCGATGATCCCCAATACGCCTGTAACCGAATCGGTCGGGAAAGATGGCGTCGCAAGGATCTCTGCATAGAAGTTGAGGGAGGTATTCTTGATGCCGCCGCTGAACTGATACAAAAAGTAAAAGACGATGATGATCCAGAAATACCTGTCCCCGACGGCAGCCTTTGCCTGCTTGCCCGCGCTGATACGCGGCTTTGTCTCCGTCTGCTTCTGCCCCATGCTCTCCTCCGTCACGCGCTCGCGCGTGAAGTAGTACTGCATGACGGTCCCGAGGAAGGTGATGACCGCGACAATGATGAAGAGGATCATCCAGAACGTCTTCTGCGTGCCAAGGCTCATCTCCGGTTTGATGAGGATGCGGTGCTTTCCCGTGTTCACATTATAGAGCACTCTGCCACGCGGATAATAGTAGCAATCGTCTGTTTCGCTTGC
>CALVLM010000030.1:0-5711 GCA_944338075.1 Candidatus Gallimonas intestinigallinarum
GGCAAGATCTGCCTGAACAACCGCCCGTACTATCAGCGGTTGGTGCTCGATCAGGGGTATTGGCAGGAGAGCGGGCTGACGCCGCCCTCTGCGGAGGCACTCAGAAAGGACATTGAGCTCGCAAAGGCGATGGGATTTAACGGGTCACGGAAACATCAGAAGTTAGAAGACCCGTATTACTGCTATTACGCGGAAGAGCTTGGTTTTCTGACGTGGTGTGAAATGCCTTCCGCATACCGTTTCTGCGCGGAGGAGGCCACAGCAATCACGAAGGAGTGGCAGGAGATCGTCAGAGCGGGACGCAACTGCACGAGCAACGTGTGCTATGTGCCGCTCAATGAGAGCTGGGGCGTGCGGGAGATCGCGACGGACGAAAGGCAGAAGGCTTTTGCGCGTTCGCTGTACTATCTCACGAAGTCGCTCGACCCTACGCGGCTCATTTCGACGAACGACGGATTTGAGACGGTGAATCCTACGGATATCCTCGGCGTACACGATTACGATGCGGAAAAAGCGGAGGATTTCCAAAAGTATGCAAACGGATACGACGGCATGCACCCGCAGGGATTCGCGCTGTTTGCGAAAGGGGAGCGGTATGCGGGCGAACCTGCCCTTCTGACGGAGTTCGGCGGCAGGGCGTTTCAGGCGGATGCGCAGGGCGAGGCGTGGGGGTACAGCGGCGCGGCGCAAAATGAGGAAGCGTTCTTAAAACAGCTCGGATCCATCATGCAAGGCGTATATTCCTGCAATTTTCAAGGGTACTGCTATACGCAGCTTTGCGACGTACAGCAGGAAGTCAACGGGCTTCTGACTGCGGAGCGCAAGTCCAAAGCCGATATGCAGAGCCTCAAAGCGATTTTTATACAAAAGAAAGTATAAAACTACATAAACAAGGCAGTATCTTCTGTCCGAGCAAGGGCAAAAGGACTATGCCGAATGGACGGCTGAATGCGCTCAAAGACAATTAAATATCAAAGATTAAGGAAACGTCCCATTGATTATCACGGGATGACCGCTCTGACGGCTTACGGCAATCAGCAAAACAGCATAAGCGGATTGCGTATATGATTTTTTCAATTTATCAGACAGGCTGCGCCGAATATCACAAACCTTGAACAACGGCATGAGGGGCACGCGGAAATCCGCGTGTCCCTCTATTTGTATTTTCGGAACTTTTCAAATTCCTCAATAAAACAAAATAGCCCGGACATTCTTTTTATGACAAAGAAGTTCAAGCTATTAAGGCTTGGCGCCGTAGATCTCTCTCTGCGGTCGAGGGCTTCGTCGACAGGAAGTGCTTTCTGTCACTTCCTAGCCTGGTCTGAAGCTGCCGACTCGCACGGAATCGAAGAAATTTTCGATTCCTACGCGGCACCAAAAAAGCGGCGCGGCAGGGCCTAGCCCTGCCGCGCCGCTTTCTGGTGCCGTCGATCGGAATCGAACCGATACGGGGTCGCCCCCGACAGATTTTGAGTCTGTTGCGTCTGCCAGTTTCACCACGACGGCATATAACGGAAAAATTATAGTACAGTTTGAGGGAAAAATCAAGCGATTTTTCTCAGATTCTTGCAAAAAGATGACAGGCGTGGTACAATGTTCGTATGGAAAAACTCATTCTCATTGACGGCAACAGTTTATTAAACCGCGCGTTCTATGCGATCGCGCCCTTTTCTACCAAGGAAGGTCTGCCTACCAACGGCATCTTCGGCTTCATAAAGCTCATCTTCAAGGTGATCGAGGAAGAACAGCCGACACATTTTGTGGTCACGTTTGACGTACACGCGCCCACCTTCCGCCATAAAATGTATGATGCGTACAAGGGGACACGCAAGCCGATGCCGGAGGAGCTTGTAGCTCAGGTTCCCGTCCTGAAAGACCTGCTGCATGCCATGTGCATTTATACCGTGGAAAAGGCTGGGTATGAAGCGGACGACCTCATCGGGACGATCTCACGCAAATTCCCCGAAGTGCAGACGCTCATCTTTACGGGCGATCGGGACAGCTATCAGCTCATTGACGAGCACACGAGCGTCTGCATGACAAAGCGCGGCGTGACAGACCTGCTGCGGCTTACCAAGGACAATTTCTTTGAAAAAGAGGGCATTACCCCGTCCCAGGTCATTGAACTCAAGGCGCTGATGGGGGACAGTTCGGACAATATCCCGGGCGTCAAGGGGATCGGCCCCAAGAGCGCGCTCTCTCTTCTGACGCGCTATCATGACCTTGACGGCGTCTATGCGCACCTTGACGAACTTTCCGCGAGCGTCCGTCAGAAGCTGGAACAGTCGCGCGACGACGCTTATCTCTCGCGCACGCTTGCCACGATCGATACCAATGTCCCGCTCGATCTAAGTTTGGGCGAATGCGAACTGCATCTGCCATTTCCCGATGCCGCGCGCACGGCATTTGCCAAGCTGGAATTTCGTTCCCTTGTGGGAAGCACATTCTTTTCCGTTGCGCCCGAGGCGCAGGTGCAATGCAGGGAGTGTGCGAGCGACGACCTCGCCGCGCTCATCGGCCGCGCTCCCGCGATCACGGAATTTGCATTGAGCGTGGAACAGGAAGGCATCCACCTCTATGACGGCACAGACGAATATCTGCTGCGTATCAAGGAAAACTTTTTAGAGCCCGGATTTTTTCTCACAGAACTCAAGCCGCTGCTGGAGATCTTATTCTTGGGCAACAGGCATGCGGTACTTGCGGACGTCAAGGCAACGGCGCATTTTTTGGAGGAGGGAGTCGGCATTGCGATCGGCTGCAATGCGGATGATGTATCGCTCATGCGCTATCTTGCAGACTCCAACCGCCGCCCTGCAAGCACGAAAGAGCTTGCCGCAGAGTTTGCTGTTCCCGAATCGTGCTGTGCCTATGCGCTGATGCTCGCTTATCGCGATGCAAAATCGCGGGAGAGCGAAACGGACGCCAAACTCTATCGCGCTCTGGAACTTCCGCTTGCCTACGTTCTGTTTGATATGGAGCGTACGGGCGTGCGGGTGGACATGACAAAATTCCCCGTCTTTTCCGAGAAATTCAAGGGGGAGATGGACAAATTATCCGCGCGCATTTACCAGTTGGCGGGTACGGAATTCAACTTGAATTCACCCTTCCAGCTCTCAGAGGTCCTGTTTGATCGGCTAGGCTACAGTGCGCGCGGCGTCAAAAAAAATATCCGCGGCGGATACTCTACGAGCGCGGAGGTGCTGGAAAAGCTTGCCGAAGATCACGAGATCGCAAGGCTCATCCTCAAATACCGCGAGGTACAGAAGCTGCAATCCACCTATGTGGACGGCATCCGCCCTTTAGTGACGGGCGGGATCGTCCATACGACCTACTATCAGACGATGACGACGACGGGGCGGCTCTCAAGCGCCAACCCGAATTTGCAGAATATCCCCGTTCGTACGGAAATGGGGCGGGAACTGCGCAAGCTGTTCATCGCGCGGGAGGGGAATGTCCTGATTGATGCCGACTATTCACAGATCGAACTGCGCCTTCTTGCGCATTTCTCGCAGTGTAAAGCGCTGCTTGAAGCATACCACGATAATCTGGACATTCATGCCGCAACTGCCGCAAAGCTCTTCAATGTTGCCTTATCCGACGTCACACCCGAGCTGCGGCGCAGGGCAAAGACCATCAACTTCGGCATTATCTATGGCATGAGCGCATTCGGGCTCGCCAAGGACCTCGGATGCTCCAACGATGAAGCGCAGAGGTATATCAACGCATATTTTGCCACCCATCCCGAAGTCAGGGCGTACATGGAAGAAAACGTACGCCGCGCCAAAGAGGATGGCTATGTCACGACGCTGCTCGGTCGCAAACGGTATATCGTAGAGCTCAAGTCGGGCAACTTCAATCAGCGCGCCTTTGGCGAACGTGCGGCTATGAATATGCCACTGCAGGGGAGTGCGGCGGACATCATCAAGATCGCGATGCTGCGCGTCACGAAGCGCCTAGGGCAGGAGGGGATGGCGGCAAAGCTCGTGTTGCAGGTGCACGACGAACTCATTCTCGATGCGCCGGAATCGGAGGCAGAGGCGGCAAAATCTCTCCTGAAAGAGGAGATGGAGGCGGCGACTGAGTTGCGCGTCCCGCTCATTGCAGAAGTTTTTACGGGAAAAAGTTGGTATGAAGCAAAGTAAGATCGCCGTGACGGGCGGGCTGGGCAGCGGAAAGAGTGCCGTCTGCCAGATTCTCAAAGACCTTGGCTATCCCGTTTTTTCCTGCGATGAGATCAATCGGGAACTCTGGGGGGAGGAAGAATATCTTGGCATCCTTGCAAAGACCTTCCCCGATTGTCTGACGGACGGCAAGCCCGATAAGCGTAAACTTGCGGCAAAAGTATTTTCCGATGAGGCTGCCCTAAAGCGACTCGATGACCTCGCACATCCGCGCATCATGCAGCGACTGATCACGGAAATGGAACAGTTTCCTGTTTCATTCGGTGAAGTTCCGCTGCTCTTTGAGAAGGAATACGCGCCGCTGTTTGATGGCGTCATTGCGGTAAGGCGCGATAAAGAAGCGCGTATCCGGGCAGTGACATTGCGCGACCATTCCACGCGTACACAGGCACTTTCACGCATGGAAAAGCAGTTTGATCCCGATAAACTGGAGACGACGGGCTGCCTGATCATAGAAAATAACGGATCCTGTGAAGAACTTCGCGCGGCGACGATCGAGGCGCTCAAGACGCTGCAATTATCCTGAATGGCGAGAAAGATCGCGCCCTGCTGCACATACTCTAATATATGAAGTATTTCTACAGGGTGATCGCGATCGCGGGAACGCTCGTTCTGCTCATGAGCGCCGGGCTGATCGTCATGCGGAGCGCCTATCGTCGTCCTTATCGCTCTGTTGTAGAGGCCAGTGGTGTGGATCCTGCCCTCGTGTATGCCGTCATGAAGGCGGAAAGCGGCTTTGACGAGCGCGCCGTCAGTCGGGCAGGAGCAGTCGGACTTATGCAGCTGCTGCCTTCGACGGCGGAATATATCTGTCAGAAAGAGAACATCGTCTTTCAAGGCGAAAATTTATTGGACGGAGCATACAATGTACGGCTCGGCTGCATGTATCTGCGCTACCTTTTGCAGCGGTTTTCCGACGAGCACACTGCCATATGCGCCTACAATGCGGGCGAAGGTACTGTAGCTGGGTGGCTGCAAAATGAGAGCTGTTCCGACGACGGCAAAACGCTGAACGAGATTCCTTATACAGAAACGCGCACATACGAAAAAAAAGTTTTTAATTTTAGGAAAAACTATCAGATTTTATATCAATAAAACTTGACTTTTGCTTTTATTTGGAGTACAATAACAAAGCTGTCAAGCGAAGCGCGGTCGTGGCGGAACTGGCAGACGCGCAAGACTAAGGATCTTGTGGTTCACACCATGCAGGTTCAATTCCTGTCGACCGCACCAACTCTTAATAGCTTGAACTTCTTTGTCATAAAAAGAATGTTCGGGCTATTTTGCTTTATTGAGGAATTTGAGAAGTTCCGAAAGTAAAAAGAAAAGGGGCACGCGGAAATTCCGCGTGCCCCTCGTGCCGTTGTTCAAGGTTTGTGATATTCGGCGCAACCTTTCTGATTATGGAAAAAATCATATATGCAACCCGCTTATGCTATTTTGCTGATTGCCGTAAACCGTCAGAGCGGTCATCCCGTGATAATCAATGGGACGTTTCCTTAATCTTTGATATTTAATTGTCTTTGAGCG
>CALVLM010000031.1:0-3761 GCA_944338075.1 Candidatus Gallimonas intestinigallinarum
GAATAGCAAATTTTTTATTGAAGACTTAATTGGGCTGCATTGGAAATTATTATGAAAATCATCGTTACCAAAGATTACGAAGAACTCTCTGTAAGAGCGGCGCGGGTGATGTTGGAAGTCGTGAAAGATAACCCGTACGCGGTATTGGGACTTGCCACAGGCACCACGCCGCTCGGACTTTACGCGCACATGATCGCAGATCATGAAAAGCACGGGACAAGTTACGCCCATATCCGTACGGTCAATCTCGATGAGTACAAGGGCTTGCCCAAAACGCATCCGCAGAGCTATGCCTATTTCATGCGAAAGAACCTGTTCGACGGCTTGGATATAGATCCCGAGAACACCAACATTGAAAACGGTATGGCGGAGGACGAGGCAAAGGAGTGCGCCCGCTACGACGCGCTTCTCGAACAGCTCCCGCGGGATATTCAGCTTCTCGGCTTGGGCAGCAACGGGCATATCGCGTTTAACGAGCCGCATACGCCGTTCGGGAGCGGCACGCACGTTGTCACGCTTGCAGAGAGCACGGTGAAGGACAACGCCCGCTTGTTTGACGACATCTCCGAAGTGCCGCGCAAGGCGTTCACGATGGGCATCCGTCAGATCATGCAGGCGAAGAAAATTCTCATTTTGGCGTGCGGGGCGAACAAGGCGGACGCCGTCTGTAAAATGGCGAAAGGGGAAGTGACGGAAGGTGTTCCCGCGTCCGTATTGCAGCTCCACCCCGACTGCGTTCTCATCGCCGACAGGGAGGCGGCGTCAAAATTATGAGCTATCGTATCGGCGTCGATCTCGGCGGCACGTTCGTAAAATATGGCGCTGTCGACGAAAGCGGAAACATTCTCAAAAAAGATAAAATCCCCACCCCCGCGGGCTGCGATTACGAGGCCACCGTGTCCGCGATCGCAAAAGCTGTCAAAGGGATGATCGCAGACATGGGTATGCCGGAAAGCGTGGGCATCGGCTGCCCCGGCGTCATCGACGGCGAACACGGTATGGTCGTCACGGGCGGAAATCTCGGCTGGGAGAACAAGCCGCTTGCGCAGGACTTGGGCGAACGACTCGGCCTACCTGTCGCGCTTTGTAACGATGCGAACGCGGCGGCGTACGGGGAGTACGCCTGCGGCGCGGGGAAGGAATATCGGAGCATTGTTCTCATCACACTCGGCACGGGCGTGGGGAGCGGCATCATCTTCGGCGGGAAGTTGTTCACAGGCGAGCTTGGCGCGGGCGCAGAGCTCGGGCATGAGGTCATTCGCATGGACGGCGAGCCTTGCGCCTGCGGGAGAAGGGGCTGTTTTGAAGCGTACGCCTCCGCAAGCGCGCTTGTGCGGCAGACGAAAGACGCAATGGTCTGCCACCCCGAAAGCAAAATGTGGGAGCTGTGCAGAGGGAACGCCGACAATGCGGACGGCAGGACGGCGTTCGACGGGATGCGGCGGGGCGACGAAACGGCAAAAGCGGTCGTGGAACGTTATCTGAACTATTTGGCGGAAGGGATCGCAAATATCGTCAACGTGTTCCGCCCGCAGGCGGTGCTCATCGGCGGAGGAATTTCCGCGGAAGGGGAAGCGCTCACGCTACCCTTGCAGAAGATGGTGGACACAAAAATTCTCGGGCGCGGCAGATATGCGCCCGTAACAATCAGAGCGGCGAGCCTCGGCAACGACGCGGGGCTGGTGGGCGCGGCAATGCTCGCAAAGGAGATAAAATGATCACATATATTCCGGACGGAACGCAGGAACAGGCGGCAATTTCCCGCACAACGCACCTTGCGATCTCCGCGCATCAGGACGACATCGAATTCATGGCGTACGCGCCCATCGCGGAGTGCTTCGGGAATCAAGACAAGTGGTTTGGCGCCATCGTCGTGACGGACGGTGCGGGGAGCCCGCGAAGCGGACTTTACGCGGACTACACGGATGAACAGATGAAGGAAGTGCGCATCGTCGAGCAGAAAAAGGCAGCGTGCGTAGGTGAGTACGGCTTTTTGACAATGCTCTCTCACCCTTCCAAAGAGGTGAAGGACGCGGGCAATACAAAAATCATCGAAGAGCTTGCCGATCTCATCCGCAAGGCGCGCCCCAAATATCTCTACACGCACAATCTTGCGGACAAGCACGAGACGCACGTTGCCACGGCACTCAAAGTCATCGCGGCGCTGCGCATGCTCAACCCCGAAGAGCGCCCCGAAAAGGTGTACGGGTGCGAGGTGTGGCGCGATCTGGATTGGATGTGCGACGACGAAAAGGTGTACCTCGACTGCGGAGCGCATCCCAACCTGATGCGCTGTCTTTCGGCGGTGTTCGACAGCCAGATCGCGGGCGGCAAGCGGTATGATTTGGCGGCAGAGGGGCGCAGGCTCGCGAATGCGACGTTTTCCGCAAGCCACGCGTGCGATACTTATTCCGCGCTCAATTACGCGATGGATCTCACCCCGCTCATGGATCAATCCGTCGATATTGCCGACTATATCGCGGGCTTTGTCGACCGCTTCAAAGCGCAGGTCAGAGAAACAATCGGCAAATTTTTTGAATAGACAGGAAAAACTTATGTCTGTATAAGGGAATAGCAAAATATCGAGTGGTACAGCCTTGAAAAAAGGTCTCGACAGCAGATCGCTGACAGAAGCGGTCTGTGTCGGGACCTTTTGCATTATAGGAAAAAATTTTGAAAAGGTAAGAAAAAAATTTTATATTGACCTCAACGACTACGATGAGTTTTCGGGCGTGTACGAGGAGGCAAAGCGCAATAACGAAACCGTCTATCTGTTCCGTTTCGACCAGAGCGAATATTCCGCATGGGAAGTCACGCAGGGCAAGTGGGAGAAGGCGACGCAATGGGTGCCGAACGCCATCGGCCCGGGCGGAATGTTCCAGACGGTGTACAAGCTGTCGGACAGCGATACGAACGGGTACCTCGCCGAAGAGACCGTCTATCTCGGGCTGGATCTCATTCAGATGGAGTGGGACGACGGCGAAAAGAGAGTTGTCATTCCCATCGTATCCTCGCCTATCGACGTCGTGGCAGACGGCACGCCGCCCGTACATACCACGTCGGACAAGACGACCCCGTGGTGGAAAGTGCTTTTGGCAGTCTTGGCGCTCATCCTCGTCGTCATCCTGCTCTTCAAGTTTGCGCCCGTCATCGTATTGGCGGCGGGGAAAGTTATCGCTCTGCCCTTCAAAGCGATAAGCGCGGCAAGTAAAAGCCTGAAAGAGCGACGGAAGGAGAAGAAAAAGCAAAGTAAAAAGCCGCCCGATACGGACGGCAAGGAGGTGTAAATGAAGACGGTCAGGAGAATTTTAGCCATATTTCTCTTGATCGTGGCGGTTTTTACGGTCGGCTACCTGTGCTATACGGGCAGCCGGCTTGCCGCCATGCGGGAGGAGGCAGTCTATGAGCAGACGGTTTAATATCATCGTTACAGTCGTTATTTCGGCTATATTCTTGGGGCTGACGGCGGTTTTCTGGCAGTCGTATGTGCGGTTCGGGGAGGCGTGCAAGGACTTCGGACTTTCCGCCGCGTACTATGTCTGCGAGCTGTTCGGGATAGACTATTCCTTTTCGCCTACGGTCACGGAGTATTCGGGCGTGCTGCAATGGGAGATTTTGTTGCCCGACGATTGGAACGGCTTTACCGCCTCTGCAAGGGAGTATTTTGCCTTGCTTATCAGCGGTGAAAACTTTGCGGGATATTGGGCGAAGGTCGGTGATATCATGCTCATCGCCGCAAAGGTCATTGCCGTTCTTTTGCC
>CALVLM010000032.1:0-30244 GCA_944338075.1 Candidatus Gallimonas intestinigallinarum
AACCCCGTCCGATGCAAGGTTGGGCGGTATTCATATGGGTTGCCCGCCCGAATACCGCCGTGAACACCGCTTGAGCGTATCGGCGACGATACGCCTAGATAAATGACCGCGCTCGACAGAACCCGGCTTACAGGTCCGTCTCGAAGTTTTTTTGAAACAATTGCGCGCCCCGAAAGCATCTGCTTTCGGGGCGCGCTTTTTTAGGATTTGCGAAGCAGCTCTTCTTTTTTCCGGTCATACTCTTCCTGCGTGATGGTACCGTCGTCCAACAGCTTTTTCCATGTGGCAAGCTGTGCCGGGAGCGATTCTTCTCCTGCTTTTTCTGCGCCCGCCTTTCGTCCTGCGAACGTCAGAGCTTCGAGCGTGACTGTGCCGTCCGTGCAGCGCTTCCACAGAAAGCAGCTTGCCAGATTGAACGCTGCAAAAAGGAAAATACCTATGTAGTATAGGATGCTTCCCGCGTCGCTTTCCAGTTGCAGCCATAAAAAATCAGATTCCGGGATCACATAGAATACAGAGGAAATCTGCACCAACAACAGGGATAGCAGCGCCAGAACCACAATCAGAACAGATGCGGTCATCAGCCTCTTTCCGATCGGTCTTTTTTCGGGGTCCTGCACATACTTCATCAGCATAGACGTCTGAGCCCCTCTGATCAGAATCGCGACAACGAGCAGAAGAAGCCCTATGAGCGCGACGGCGAGGGCGGAGGAGGAAAGTTCAAACAGACTGACCGTTCTTTTGAGATCGTCTATATTGGTTGGATTGTAGGAAAAGAACGGACAAGCCGCCCCGATGAGAGATAGCAGGGCGCCAAGGATTGAAATCAGCCCGAACAGTCCGGGGTATGTGTTGGGGGCGTTCAGTTTTCGGAATTGCTCTGTTTGTTGGTCGGTCATTTTTTTCATGGAATCACCTCGTTTTTTATGATGTAGTTATTTTATCACAATATGAGATAAATGTCAATATCTCATATTGTGATTTTTATAATAAACAATATGATGAGGTTAAAAAAGTTACGGGAAGAGAGCATGCTGACACAACAAGCCGTTGCCGATTATCTGCACATACGGCAGAACACGTATTCGCAGTATGAGACGTTGCAGCGTCAGGTACCGATCGAAGTGCTCATTGCGCTTTCCGATTTTTACAATGTTTCTGTGGACTATCTGTTGGGGCTGACGGATGAGGAGACGCGTTATCCGCGTTCCCGTGGATGAATTTTAATTCTGTAAAAATTTTTTGCTCCTGTGAGGAAAAATCGCTTGACACTTTTTATAGATTCGATATAATAGAATATGCTGTTTCGCAAGAGACACTGAGGTGTAGCGCAGTTTGGTAGCGCGCTTGGTTAGGGACCAAGAGGTCGTGGGTTCAAGTCCCGTCACCTCAACCAAAAAGGCCGCAGAGCATGTAGCTCTGCGGTCTTTTTGTGATAAGGCTGGGCAGGAGCCGCCTCTTGGTCTCAACACAAGCGCGCTAACGCGGAAGGAAGGGGACCCCGAAAAAAGGCGAAGCATTTTTTCGGGGAGAGGAGGCGCGGCGGCGAGTATGCGTCGGAAGCAAAGCGCCCGACGCGTGGAGCAAAGCCAGCGCCGACGAAGGGACCAAGAGGTCGTGGGTTCAAGTCCCGTCACCTCAACCAAAAAAATACCGCCGATTGTTACGGCGGTATTTTTTTGTGGTTTAAGCAGCAATTGACGGGACTTGAGGGTGGAGGCGCGAGCGTCCGACATGAGCAAGGAATGCCTGCTTGCAGAAGCATTCCGCAGCCATGGCGCACGAGGGCGCAGCCCGAAGTAGAGCGAGCGGTTTGCGTGACGGAGTTTGAGTGCAGAAAGCGGGAAAGCAAACTGCACCAGCCCGGTGGGCTGTGCACCGGGGCGCGCCGCCAAAGGCGCAAGTCCCGTCACCTCAACCAAAAAGGCCGCAGAGCATGTTGCTCTGCGGTCTTTTTGTGATAAGGCTGGGCAGGAGCCGCCTCTTGGTCTCAACACAAGCGCGCTAACGCGGAAGGAAGGGGACCCCGAAAAAAGGCGAAGCATTTTTTCGGGGAGAGGAGGTGCGAGCGGGCTTACAATGAGGGGAATTCAAAAAAATTCTAAATAAAGATTTGCTTGCAAAGATTTTTGAGAAAGAGGAGTGACAGGCGTCAGAGCAATGGGCTTCTCAGAAGTGAAGCCCATGCAAATTTTGCCTTGTCACGACGAAGTGCATTCCATGCTTATAAAAAATATTATTGCAAATGATAATTATTGGGCGCAAATTCGGAAGTTGTGAGAGAAAGATCGTCGCTTCTTGAATTTTTTAAGTACTTTATAAATACGTCGGAATGAAAATATAAGTTTTTTTTAACCATTGAATTTGATAAAACGGTGTCAAAACACTTTTTTTTCTTATCATATTTGTTATATAATAGTCACGGTACTTTTGACATATCCTTTGTGTTTATGTCGATTACAGACAAAAAGCGTCCTGTACGATCGGGCAAGCTTACATTACAGAAAGAAAAGTTCCTGAGAGATTTCTCTCCGGAAGGTTTTTTTGTATAACGGAGCAGATTTGTGATAAAATTGTGCGCATTGCGTGAACATTTTATCGCACAGTGTGCTCAAAGTCCGGCGGACGCAAGCCAGTAAAACTTTTGGAGGCTGAATTGCAGTGAAAGCAGGTATCAGAAGACTACTTGTCTCCCTTTCCACGCTTGCTTTGGCGGGTTGTCTGGGGGTGTCTGCGGCATGCGCGACGCCTGCGCAGATGTCCGCCACGCAGACGGAAACGGGTGCGGGCAGCGAGAAGATCATCGACGTGACCGACACGCTCGGCGATCAGCTTAATTCGGAGCAGGCTCTCAACGAAGATCTGCTGACGTCTGCCGCCGCGCAGGCAAAGACCAAGAGCGACGGTATGCGCAGGATCATCGTCGAGATGAACTCCGATTCCATGCTCGATGTGTACCTCGGCAGCTCTTCCGTTCAGAGAAGATACGCCGATTTCACGGAGTATGTGAACGGCACGGAGGGGGAATCGTATGCCGCGTCCCTGGCACGGGAACAGAGCGGCTTTTTGGCGTCTCTCAACAACAGTTCGATCGAATATGAGCTGCGCCACAGCTATACCTCCGTCGTGAACGGCGTCTCCCTCGTCGTCAGGGACGAGGACGTCTCTGCGATCGCCTCTTTGTCCTGTGTCAAGAATATCATCTATTCCGAGGTCTACGCAGTCCCGCAGGCGACTGTCACGGAGAACGTGGTCAACGTGTACGATACGGGCATCTACGATTCATCCGAGATCGAATACCAGGGCGAGGGGATGCTGATCGCCGTGCTCGATACGGGCTACGACAGAAATCACTCTGCATTCCAGGAAATGCCGCCCGAAGGGACGGAGAAGCTTTCGCGGGAACAAGTGGAAGCGCAAATGGACAACCTTGCTGCGAGCACGCAGGGTGCTGCCATCACGGTGGATGACGTCTATTATAACGCCAAAGTTCCCTTCGCGTACGATTACGCGGACGACGATCCCGACGTATTCCCCAAACTTTCCTCGCACGGGCACCACGTCGCGGGCATCATCGCCGGCAAGGACGAGAACGTGACCGCCGAGGACGGCGAAGCTTTTGAGAACGGCGAGACGTTTATCGGCGTCGCGCCCGATGCGCAGCTCATGATCTGTAAGGTCTTCCCCGATCTGGAGGACGGCACCGAGGGCGGCGCAGAGACGGACGATCTCCTTGCCGCGCTCTCCGACTGCATCACGCTGGGCACCGACGTCATTAACATGTCGCTGGGCGTCTCGGCGGGCTTTTCGCGCGAGATCGATGAGACCGCCGTCAATGAAGTATACGATAAGGTATATGAGGCGGGCATTAACCTCGTCGTCGCGGCGTCAAATGCCGGAAGCTCTGCACAGAGCGGTGCTTACGGTACGACCAATCTGACATCCAATCCCGACAGCGGCACGGTTGGTTCGCCCTCGACCTATGCGGGCGCGCTCTCCGTTGCCTCCATTTCCGGCCAGAAGTCCTCCTATATGGAACTTTCCGACGGCACGGCGATCTACTTCAACGAGTCGAGCAACGCCGCGGGCGAGCAGGGCGACTTTGTCGAAGAACTGCTTGACGGCGCTCAGGACGGCACATTCAACTTTGTCGTCGTGCCCGGCTACGGCAGGGCAAACAACTATACTGCGGCGGTACAGCGTGCGCTTGCGCAGGGCAACTGTATCGCAGTCGTCTCGCGCGGCGAAAATTCCTTTGAGGAAAAACAGCGCATTGCGTACGAATACGGCGCAGTCGGCTGTATCATCTACAACAACGAATCGGGGCGCATCATAGCGTCCCTCGGGACGGGCAAGGAGATCCCCACCTGTACGGTCACGGCGGATATCGGGAGATCGCTCGTTGCACTCGGTTCGGGCACCATTTACCTCAACAAGGATTACGAAGCGGGCCCCTTCATGTCCGACTTCTCCTCGTGGGGCCCCACGCCCGACCTCAAGATCAAGCCTGAGATCACGGCGCACGGCGGCGAGATCACCTCTTCCGTCGTCGGCGGCTACAGCATCTACAGCGGTACATCCATGGCGTCGCCCAACATGGCGGGCGCCGTCGCGCTGCTCCGTCAGCACGTCGAAGAGACGACCGACCTCACCGGGAAAGATCTTGCAGACCGCGTCAATTCCCTTCTGATGAGCACGGCGACCATTGTCAGAGACGAGAGGGGGCTTCCCTATGCCGTCCGCCGTCAGGGCGCGGGGTTGGGCGATATCGGCAAGGCGATCGCGACGGAGTCCTACCTCTATGTGGAAAACAGTGCCAAGCCCAAGCTGGAGCTGGGGGACGATCCCGAGCGCGAGGGCATCTACACGATGGAGTTTCACGTCGTGAACACATCTTCGTCCGCAAAGAACTACACGCTGGACGCGGTCGTCATGACGGAGAGCGTCTCCATCGATAATATCACGGTGTCCGAGCAGAGTTATATGCTCGATCACGCGGAAAAAGAATACTACGTCAACGGCGAATACACCGCGGACGGCAGCATGACGCTGGAAGCGGGCGGCGATGCGACCGTCACCGTGACCGTTACTCTGACGAGCGACGAAAAAGCATACCTTGACGCCAACTTCGAAAACGGCATGTATGTCGAGGGCTTCATTACACTCAACGATGCGGCAGACAACGGCGTCGATCTCTCCATTCCTTACCTTGCCTTCTACGGCGACTGGCTGGATGCGCCCATCTTTGACGCAACGGCATATGAAGTCAGTGCGGACGCCAACAACTCGGCGATCGACGAAGAGGACAAGACGGTTGCCGCCATCTATGAATCCGTCGTGATCGGCAGATATTATGAGGGCTCTGAGACCTATCTGCCCCTCGGTCAGTATGTCTATGACCTTGCGGAAGGGGAGGAGAGCGGCATTACCGCTTCGACGGATAAAGTCGCGATCGGGCAGAGCCAGTACGGCGTATATGAGTTCTATGCGGTCTACTTTGGTACGCTGCGCGCCGTACAGTATATGGACGTCACCATCGAGAACACCGTCACGGGCGAAGTGGTCTGGGATGAGACGCTCTATAATGTCAATAAGTCGTTTTCCGGAACACCCGGCTACGCGGAGATCGGGCTGCAGCCGTCTCAGTTCGGTTTAAAGAACAACACGCAGTATACCGCGACCTTTAAGGCGCGCAACTATTATAACGGAAGAGAGTCCGAAGAGCAGACGCAGACGTTCACCTTCTATGTGGACTACGAGGCGCCGATCGTGTACAACAGCTCCATCCGTTACGAGTATGATTCGTCGGATATGACCAGGATCCGCAATGCATACCTCGATCTGTATCTCTATGACAACCACTATATCCAGGCGGTGCAGCTGTTCTCCTATCAGGAGGCGGACAGCGACGTTGACTGGGCGACCGAGGAAACGGGCGCCGTAGACTGGCTGACGCCGTACGCGATCCCCGTAGACAGTTCGCGCGGCGCGGTCAACCGCGTGACCATTGAGATCACCGATTGGCTCGATCAGTTCATGAGCGTGGAGGGGATGACCGGAAAGTATATCGGCGTCCGCGTGGACGATTACGCGCTCAATTCGGGCGCTTACCTCGTCCAGCTCACACAGCCCGAAGTCAACAAGGTGGACGTCGTTGCAAGCTATGTGGACGACAGCGGTACGCGCGTGGAAAACTCCATCGGCGGACAGACCATCCTCATGGATGCGGGCGACGCGCTCAATCTCACCGACGATACGGGTACGGTGGAGATCAATGGTACGCAGTCGGTCGCAAACTTCGAGGTCGAGGTGTTCAACTACGCGACGTATGCCTGCGCGCACAACAATGCACACGGCGTGCAGTGTGATTTTGTCTACGATGAACATGCGGGGCTTACCTATGCAACGGGAGACTATTACTACGATGCCTCGAGCGGTACGGTCCGCCAGGTGACGGCAAATTCTCTGCCCGAAGGCTATCCCGCCGGCACGCTGTTTACCGACATCATTGCGCAGTGGAACGGCTCGGAATACGTATCCAGGCACTTCGTCTGCCCTACATGCGGGACGGAGGTGACCTTCACCTATAACAGCCGGAACGATGTGCTCTCGCCTACGAACTTCACCAAGACGAGCGCCGATCCCATGATCCACGACGTGCTCTGGGAGAGCAGCGATGAGGATGTCGTCCGCGTCGATAACGGCAGATTGTATGCGGTGGGCGCAGGGGAGGCGGTGATCTCCGCCTATGCGCCCGGCGCTGCGGACTATCCCTATCCCTTCGATTCGAACGGCAGCCAGGCATTCACCTTCCGCGTCCATGTCACGGGCACTGCGGGCACGGTGCGGTTGGAAGGCCTCTCCGTCGGCTCGTACGATAACCTGACGACGGGCACTTCGCGTACGGTCAACGGGAACGTGATCTCCGTGGACAACGGCTCCGAACTCATTCTGTATCCTTCCTTCGAGCCCTGGTATCTGGACAGCGTTCCCGGTCTCACCTGGAGATCGAGCGATACCAGAATGCTGGAAGTCCTCGATTCCGATTCTACCTACGCGCATGTTTTGTGCAAGCAGGAGGGGACGGCGGAACTCTACCTCAGCGCGAACGGCATTCTCGCGACTTTCTATATCACCATCGGGGAAGAGTATACCGTCTACAGCATGTATTGCTACGACTACAATGGTCCCGGTTACACGGATACCTATGTCGACGAAGACGGCGATGCACGCAGCATCCTCGTCATTCCCGCGAATTTGGGTATCACCAACATGGGATACATGGTCGCTACGCGTGAAGGTCCCTTCTATGAAAATCAGAACATCGATACCGTCATCATTCCCGAGGGCGTGACGACGCTCGGCCTTTCCTGCTTTGAGAACTCCTCTCTTCGCCGCATTTTCCTTCCCACCTCGCTGATCACGCTCTCGTATAACGCATTCCGCGGCTGCGAGCAGCTCGAGGAGGTCATCTGGTACGATGCAAGCGAGGATAATACGGGCGGGCTCTCCTATGACGCGGACAACAACAGCTATATGGTGGACGGCGTCACCGTCTCCGGGACCGTCACTGAAAACCGTGTCACATGGGATGCCTTCTTTGAGAGGACGTCGGAGATGTGTACCTCCCAGAGCCTCGTCGTCGGCTCGGATGCCTTCCGTGACTGCGTCAGACTGGAGACCTTTGACTTCAGCCGCGTGACCGGTATCTACGACAACGCATTCTACAACACGGCCAGCCTTACCGAGGCAGATCTTAGCGATCTTCGCTTCGGCAGCGCGCGTTCCTTCTACGGTTCCGGGCTGGAGCGTGTGACGCTGAGCGACATTACGCAGCTCAACACCGATTTCTTCTACGGTACGGCGGTCGAGCGCATCGATTACTATGCTTCTACTGTTGCGCCCGCTGCCTTCCGCGGCATGACGCAGCTTGAGAGCATCACCTTCCATGGTCCCGTTGACGTGATCGGCGAGAACGCCTTTGCGGGCTGCACCGCGCTTTCGTCCGTAACGTTTGCGGACGGCGCGACCTGTTCCGCGATCGGCGAGAGCGCCTTTGCGGGCTGCTCGTCGCTCACGCAGTTTGATCTTCCCGCGGGACTTGTCTCCATCGGAAGCAATGCATTTGCAGGCTGCTCCGCGCTTGGGAGCGTCACGCTGGACGGCGGCGATCTTCTTGCTTCCCTCGGCAACGACATCTTCTCCGGCTGTACGTCGCTTAAGTCCATTTCGCTGCGCGGCATCAGCAATTACTACGCAGAGGAGAGTACGATCGACGCAGGCGAGACCTATATCATGCTTGTGACGCTCGGCGGCAATGAGCCCGTCCTTGTGCCTCCCGCATATCCCGCCGCGGGCAGCAGCGATACCGTCACGATCGGCGAGGGTGTGACGACCATCTATGCCAACGCCTATGCGGACAATCTCTCGCTTGCGGGCAAGACGCTTATCATTGCAGAGGGGGTGGAGCGCATCGAAGCGCGTGCCTTCCGCGGCACGGGCATCGTCCGCGTCGTCCTGCCCACGACCCTTCGCGAGCTCGGCGAGAGCGCATTTGCAAACTGCGATTCCCTTGAATCCGTTGTCTTCCAAAGCGATCTTGAGAGCGTCCCCGCAGACCTGTTCAACGGCTGCAGTTCGCTCGACGAGGTGCAGATCCCGGACAGTGTGACCGAGATCGGCGCGCGGGCGTTCGCGGGCACTGCGATCAGTT
This sequence comes from Candidatus Gallimonas intestinigallinarum, assembly GCA_944338075.1. Lineage (GTDB taxonomy): Bacteria > Bacillota > Clostridia > Christensenellales > Borkfalkiaceae > Gallimonas > Gallimonas intestinigallinarum. Next base: position 8,714 of record CALVLM010000032.1, read on the forward strand.
CGCTCACCATCGGGCGCAATGTGCGCACGATCGGGGAAGCTGCGTTCATGAACTGCGCGCAGCTCACCTCCCTGACGTTTGCGGCGGACGCAAACCTTGTAGAGATCGGTGATTACGCATTCTACGGCGCGTACATTTCCGAACTCGTCCTGCCCGACAGCGTGACGACGCTCGGCGCGTATGCCTTTGCAAACTGCCCGATTTTGCGGGACGTCACCATTTCCGCATCGCTTGAGAACATGGGGGAGGGCGTTTTCCTCAACGATACGCGCCTGATGCGCGCGGAGTTCCGCGACGGCGCTTCCATCATCGGCGACTATGCCTTTGCCGCGCTGGACGGCACGACGATCGTACCCATGCCCTATCTTGCAGAGGTCATCATCCCCGCGAGCGTGGAGGCGATCGGCTCGTATGCCTTTGCAGGCAACACTGCGCTTGTGCAGATCGATCTTTCGGGCGTCGAATTTATCGATTCGCATGCCTTCTATCAGACGACGGCGCTTGAGAGCGTTACGCTAGACGATGCGACGAGCTATATCGGCATCAGTGCATTTGAAGAAAGCGCGGTGAGAGACATCGACCTCTCGGGCGTTGAGTACTTTGATGCGCGCAGCTTCTATGGTACGTCGATCACCAATACCGATTTTGCCGATGCAATCGAAATCGGCGACAATGCATTCTACAACTGTCTGAATATTTCCGGTACGGTGCGTCTGCCCAATGCGGTGCAGATCTACAGCGGCGCATTCTATGTCCCGATGCAGTCGGAGAGCGGCTCCGTCTCCGCCGGCAATATTACGGGGGTGGAACTGGGCGACAGCCTTGTAGGACTTGGCGGCGGCGCATTCTTCAATTCGCGCATCCAGACCATTCATCTGCCCGCATCGCTCGAGATCATCGGTTCACCCGCATTTGCCGGCTGCACCGGTCTCATGCGCATCACCGTCGACGCGGAGAACGAAACCTTCTTTGTCGATTCAACGTACGGCGGTCTGTACCGCTATCTGGATAACGGCACTTACGAACTCGTCGCCGTGCCCAACGGGCTGCAGATGCGCGAGGTCGGAGATGACATGCGTCCCTACGTCATTCTCGACGGCACCAGCCGCATCGGCGACTTTGCAATGGCATACTGCCGCAACATTCACGCGGTCGAGATCCCCGCGTCCGTCAAGAGCATCGGACCCAGCGCCTTCTTCTACATGGGCATCGGTCTGATCGCGGACGCCATCGATACCGTTCCGCGCGAATACTATCCCAAGTATATCTTCAAGGGACTGCAGGCGCCCGTCATAGAGGCGACGACTGATTCGACGGAGACAGTCACGCTCATCGATCTCTACGATAACTTCAGCTACATGGTCGGGTATCAGATGGCGGACATGATCATTCCCGTCAATGCAACCGGGTTTGAGACGGTCGTCTATGAGTTCTTCTTCGGCAATCAGTACTACTCCGAAGAGGTAATTACGGAAGGAACGCAGGCTCTGCTTGACTGGCTGATCGCGCTTGACGTCGATTCGCTCACGCTCGAGGACGAGGAGGAAGTCATGCGGATGAACACCAACTACAATATGCTCACCGACGGGCAGAAGGCGTTCCTTGCCGACTATGTCGACAAGCTCCAGAGTGCGGTCGACAGGATTGCGGAACTCAAAGGCGAAACGCCCGATGATAATCCGCCCGATGTCCCTCCCGAAGAGCAGCCTGAAACGAGCAACCTCGGGCTCATCATCGGACTGAGCGCTGCAGGCGTCGTCATCGTCGTCGCGGCGGTGGTGATCGTGCTTCTTCTGCTGCGCCGCAGGAAGGGCAATGCGCCTGAGGAAGCTGCCGCGCAGCCCGAACAGGCGGAACTTTCCGAAGCGAGCGAAGAAAATCAGTCCACGTCCGATGATGCGGACACAGCATCTGAGACCGCGGAAGAAAGCACGCAAGAGAGTGCGCCCGCGTCCGACGCGGCGGAAGAAAAGGGCGAGGAGGAGTAAGCCATGAAAAAGAAAATCATCATCACGGCAGCGCTTGCCCTGACGCTCTCTGCCGGTGTCTTTGCGGCGTGCGACAGCGAGACTGCCGTCGTGCCCGAAGATTCCCAAGGCAACCTCAACGGCTCCACGATCGATGCGCCTCTTTCGTCCGCAGAGTCCGGGGAGCAGGCGGGATACCGCCTCTCCTTCGACAGCTGCGGCGGCTCGCCCGTCGATGCCGTCAACTATCCGTCCCATGCCTATCTCGTCGAACCCGAACCGCCCACGCTCGAAGGGTACCGCTTTGCCGGCTGGTACTGGGATCAGGAGTACACCCGCGAATTTGTCTTTGCAACAAATACCATGCCCGCGGCGGATGTCACGGTCTATGCCAAGTGGACGAAGCTGTATACAGTCACGTTTGACTGCCGCGACGGCTCGCCTGTTGATCCCGTCACGGGCGAAGCGGGGGATGCTCTGACCGCTCCCGCAGCGCCTGTGCGCGAGGGATACGTCTTTGACGGTTGGTTTGCGGACGAGGAGGGCACGACGCCCTATGTGTTCACGACCATCCCCGCGCAGGACATCACCGTCTATGCCCACTGGCATGAACGCCAGACGAATATTTCCGTCACGCTGATGCCCAATACGCCCGTCCAAACGGCGGCGCAGTCTGCAAATGCGACCGCGGTTGAGGGCGAGGCGCTCGATACCGACGCAGACGAGGCGTTTACCGCGGCGCTTACGGCGGCGATGGGCGCGCCCGTCTACATGTTCGGCTATTGGTCGTATGACGAGGCGGGCAGACAACCCGTCGGCGAGACGATGGAGTACGCCGAGGGCGGCTCTGTCACGCTGTATGCGCAGTGGATCCGCTCCGCTGCCTACGCGTCTGTGACCTTTGTCAACGGCGAAGATACGCTCCCGCTGTATGTCGAAAAGCAGGGGACGCTCTCCGGCGAGCAGGTCTTAGAGGTCAATACGTTCTTTGGCGGCACGGTGCCCACGCTCATCACGGCAAGCGGCGCGGAGTTTTCGCTCACCGATGTGATCGAGCGCGATCTCGTGCTCACGCCCGAGGCCTCGCCGGAGGGCTTCACCTTCGGCGTGGAATCGAACTATTGCTATGTGGAGCGCTATACGGGGAATGCCGCCAACGTCGTCATTCCTGCAATGTATCGCAATCTTCCCGTGCTCGGTATCGCAGAGGATGCCTTTGCGGGCAACACCGCCGTTCAGACGGTGTCCGTCCCCGCGAGCGTCTCTTCGATCGGCGCGGGCGCCTTTGAAGGCTGCACACAGCTCACGTCGGTCACGGGCGCAGGCGGCGTCTCCTTGATCGGCGAGGACGCCTTTGCCGGCTGCACCTCGCTCGAGATGTACGAGAGCAATGGCTTCGTCTATCTGAACGAAACCTGCCGCACCCTTCTTTCCTATACGGGAAGCCCCAACAACGTTACCGTCCCTGCTAATGTGGTCGCTCTTGCGGACGGCGCATTCCGGGGCGCTTCCGTGCGCACCCTTTCGTTTGCGGCGGGCTGCGCGATCGAAAGCATTTCCGATCGCGCGTTCTACGGCTGCGCGTCGCTCACGTCCGTCGATTTCTCCGCGCTGCCCCTGCGGGCGGTGGGGGAGAGCGCGTTTGAAGGCTGCGCATCCCTGACCGCTCTCTCGCTCCCTGCGCAGACGAGCTACCTCGGCGCACACGCCTTCAAGGACTGCGCGCGCCTCGCGTCCGTGCAGATGGACGGCGTGCTTACAATGGGCGAGGGTGTGTTTGAAAATTGCGGGCTGACCTCCGTCGACCTGCGCAATGTCGCACCCGAGGGATTCTTCATGCAGCAGACCTTCGATCTGCCCGCTGATACCTTCCGCGGCTGTACGCAGCTCACCTCCGTCCTGCTGCCGCAGACGCTCGCATCCATCGGTTCGGGCGCCTTTGCGGGCTGCACGGCACTGGAGACCGTCACCGTCAATGCGGACGCGGGCTCCTATCTGACGAGTATTGCATCGGATGCGTTCGAGGGCTGTTCCGCCCTGCGCACCGTCATTCTGTTCGCGCGCACCGAAGGCGGGCAGACGGCGGCGATCAGCGCGAATACCTTCGCGGACTGCGCGGACGATCTCGTGGTGTTCGTTGCATCGGGAAGCCCCGCGTTTGACAGAAACAGCCAATACTATGACGCTGAGACGGATACGATGATGAGCCATGCCGAGATCTATGCGGAGCAGTTCAACAATGTTGTGGACGTGCGCGCGGCGGAATCCGAACTCCCTTCGCTGGAGATCCCCGCCTATACCTGGCTGCTGCATGACGACGATCTTTCTGCCGAAGGGACGAACCTTGTCGGCCTGCTCGAAGATCTCGGCATGACCGTCTCGGACAACGCGACGACTGCGGACGAGATCGCCGTTACCATCGAAGCCGTCTATCGCACCGATCAGGTCGACGCGCAGGGCGAGTACACACAGATCGCGCCTGTTGGCGCGGACGCAGACGTCTATGACGTGACCGAAACAGGGCGCTATCTCGTCTATGTGAATGTGACCGATCGTTTCGGCAACGTATTTGTCGATCAGATCGCGTTGGTCGTCATCGATTGATCGCATTGGAGTTGGGAAATTGTGCACAGGCGGCGTGTTTACTTGACTTTTATGCGTCTGCCCGTTATAATAGTTATATTGTTTTATACTTTCAAACAATCGTGAAGAAAGCGCATCGCGGAGCAGTGCTCCCGTGCATAGGGAGGCAAGAGCCTTGAAAAGTATGAGAAATAGAAGACGCAATCTGCTCCCGGTCCTGGCGGCTACCCTGTTGGCGGTAATTATGGCGGGCGTGCTTTGCGCCTGCACGACGGTGGACCGCGAGCAGCAGATTATTGATGCCGGCTATATCCACGAGGTCACCTACGATGCCAACGGCGGGACCTTCGATTCCAAAAGCAACGTACAGTATGAATATGTGCGCGTGCAGGAAAATTCTCTCACCGTCGAGCCGGGCTATCGTCCTGCGGGCGCGGGCGAACTCAACATCGTCAGCGTTCCCACGCGCACGGGCTACGATCTTTTGGGTTGGCAGCAGGTCCTGTTTGACGACGAGGGAAACGAGACGGGGCTGAGCGAGGAATACTGGGACTTCACGGCGGACCGCGTTACGGGCAACATCACGCTGCGCGCGGACTGGGCGCAGCGCGGCGAGCTCGCGTTCAACATCACCGTCAACGGCGAAGTCATCACTTTCGATACCACGTTCCGCATCTCGGCCGGCGAAAGTTTCCTCTCCAATCTCTATGATGCCGATTCCACGGGCGGCTACACCCTGCGCGAGGACTACGTAAAGAGCAACGTGCAGACGCAGACGGCAGACAGTCAGACGTATACGTTATTAAAGTTCTATCTGGATGCTGAACTTACGCAGCCGCTCACGACGGAAAATGCCGTGTTCCCCGATGGGGAAGAGCGCCTTGATCTGTATGCGGAATATCTCGTCGGAAACTTCAGCGTTCTCTCTGATCGGAATGTCGCGGGAACGAGAAGCCTCAGATCAAACAGCAACTGGTACCTCGTCACCGACCTCGATTTCAGCGGAGGCGACGGCTCGCCCGCGCAGTGGGACGCGCTCAGTTCCTTTACGGGCACGATCTACGGCAACGGGCATTCGATCACGGGCATTGAGTTCCGTTCGCTCGTTGACTCCCGCAACCACGATACCTATCGCTCGATCTTCGGGACGATGCAGGGTAGAGTGGAGGATCTCACGCTCGAGGATATCAGCCTCGTCGTCTATGCGCGCTGGTATGACAGTACAAACAAGCCCGATATCAGCATCGCCTTCCTCGCGAACTCCTTCTCGGGCGGCGTGTTTGATACCGTTACGCTCACCGATTGTACGATCAGGGTCATCAATGCGACAAGAGAGGACGCGGACAGAGGCTTTACCTATAATTCCGTTATGGGCAACTGGGTGGAGGAAGCCGGCTCGGAGACAAGCACCGTCACGGGCAGCGCGACGTTTACCGGTGAAGAGACAGACGATTCATTAATCATGTAAGGACAGCGGAATGATCCGCGGTAATTGATACAGGAAGAAACAGGAGGATAACTGTTATGAACAAAAAGTGGATGCGGCTTGCCGCAGTCGGGATCGCAGCTTCGATGGCGCTGCCGATCTTTGCGGCTTGCACCCCCGGCGAAGAGCAAGGCGGCGATCCGACGCAGCTCAACGAGACCCGCGCGCTGCAGATCAGCTCGGGCGCGTTTGACCAAGTCTTTAACCCCTTCTTCGCGACTTCGCAGTACGATGCGAACGTCGTCGGTCAGACGCAGATCGGTATGCTCGGGTCGGATGCGGACGGTCTGAACGTCACGTATGGGCCCGATGAGCCCGTCGTCACCCTTGACTACAGCGAGATTATGTACACGGCGACCAATCAGGCAACGACCAACGGCGATGTCGCCGATCACACCGTCTATCAGTTCGTGATCAAGAACGACATTCTGTTCTCGGACGGCGTGCCGCTCACCGCGCACGACGTGCTGTTCAATCTGTATATGTATCTCGATCCCAACTATACCGGTTCGAATACGCTGTATTCCACCGACATTCAGGGACTTCGCGAGTATCAGAACCAGGATCCCAACGCGACGGAAGGTTCCGCTGCGTCCGATGACGAGACGTACAATAATCTCGCCAATCAGCGCCTCAATGCCATTCTGACGTATGTAGACGATCCTGATGATACAGCCGAATGGCAGGAGCGTGTGAATTTCTATAACGAGAGTGTTCGTGCGCGCTTTGAAAATTACGACGCCGAGAACAGTGCAAGCAACGGCGGAAATATCACCGACCTGTTCGTCGAATATGGCCTCGAAAGTCCTCCGCCCGAGGAAGGAGAGGACGGCGAAGAAGAGGAGAAACCGGCTCCGTCCATCCGGTCGGATATCGAGGCGATCAAGGAAGAGTTCAGAAACGAACTGCAGACGATCTACAACGGCGTCGATATGAACACCTACCGCGGTCAGCTCGATCAGGATACGGGGACATATTCCGATGGCTACGATATGGATCCGGACAAGGTCTGGCAGGGCTTCTTCTTTGAAGCAGGCGTCCTCAGCCGCGAATATCGCACCGTCGCGGGCGTCACTGTCTATGAGACGGATGAAAACGGCAATTTCCTCATGAACTGGGATCTCATTCCCGATGTCGACCGCAATGCCGACATGACGGAGGAGGAAGCCATCGAATACGCGTTTAATTACATCTGCCCCCGTGATCGCAACATTACTGATATCATTTACAACTATTCGACGGGTTCGACGATGCTGACGACCTTCGCGGGTGAAGCGAGAGAGGCATACTACGGCGCCATTCAGGAGGTCGCGGGCGGTCTTGCGATCCCCAGCATCTCCGGCATCCGTATCCTCGATGCCTCCGAATTCGACGGCGGCACGAGTTATCCGGAAGGGGAGTATGAGATGCTGCAGATCACGATCAACGGCATCGACCCCAGGGCAAAGTGGAACTTCGCGTTCTCTGTTGCGCCCATGCATTACTACTCTACGCCCGAACTGACTGCGGCGGCGATGAATGATACGACCTATTCCTCCAACTTCGGCGTTGAGTACTCCTCCGTCACATTCATGAACGAGGTCAGGAGGCGCAACCGTGTGCCCGTCGGCGCAGGCGTGTACCAGGCGTCCACCATGTACGATCAGACGTTCGTCTGGGAAGCCAATGAAAACTGGGAGCAGACGCAGGCATCCAATGACAGCTTCCAGACGCTGTGGGACGGCTTCTTAAGTGACAACATCGTCTATCTCATCCGCAACGATAACTACTATACAACGGGCGGAAACACCGATGAGGTCTACAACGCAAAGATCAAGCACGTTCAGTATAAGGTGCAGCAGACCACGCAGATGGTGCCTGCGCTGCAGAGTCAGGATATCGATGTCGCCGACCCGAGCGCCACGCAGGAGAACTTGAATGAGATCGAGGCGACCTCCTTCCTCTCCTACAGTACCATCGAGACGGCCGGTTACGGCTATATCGGGATCAACGCCAAGTTTATTCCCAACATCTATATCCGCCGTGCGCTGATGACGGTGTTCAATCCCTCCTATGTACAGGACTACTATCCCGGGACGCTCTCCAGACCCGTCTACCGCTGCTTCTCTACGACGAGCTGGGTCTACGATGCGTTTGATGACGCAGGCGTCGAGGCATGGGCGCCCACCAGTTATTACGGTTTTGACGATTCTTTTGCAAAGGCAATGGTTCTCCTGTATCAGGGTCAGTGCACCTTTGAGAACAACACCTGGTATGACGAGAACGGCGAGCCCATCGAGATCACGCTCACGATCGCGGGCGAGACGTATGACCACCCCGCCTATCAGACCTTCATCCGCGCAAGCGAGATTCTCAATGCAAACGGCATCCGCGCAACGGTCGTCAACGATGCGCGTGCGCTCTTCAAGCTCGCCAGCGGCGACCTTGCCGTCTGGGCGGCGGCTTGGTCCTCGACGGTCGACCCCGATATGTTCCAGGTCTTCCATATGGACAGCCAGGCGACCTCCGTGCTCAACTGGGGCTATGACTACCTCATCACGCAGAACATGGCTACGCCCGAAGAGAGGGAGATCATCGAGGAATTGAGTGACAAGATCGACGAAGGCCGCGAGACCATCGTCCAGAGCGAGCGCGCGCAGATCTACCGCGAAGCATCCGATATCGTCATGGAGCTTGCCGTCGAATTCCCGCTCTATCAGAGAAGCGACATCTTCGTCTACAACTCCGATCTGATCGATGCGACCACGCTCGTTCAGGATACTACGCCCTACAGGGGCCCCTTCTCGGAGATCTGGAAGGTCAGCTATAAGGGCTGACGGTTTTGCGCAAGCGACTACTAACGGGAGAATTCCATGGTTAAATATGTCATCAAGCGACTGCTTCTCTCCGTGCTCATCATTTTCGGCGTATCCATCATCCTGTATGCGCTTCTAAGGTGCATGCCGCTGGACTACATCCGTATCAAGTTCGGGAATAATCCGAATTTTGATCAGAGCAGATTCGCCGAGATGGAAGCGCTGTACGGGCTGGACAGCAGTATCCTCGGCGGCTACATCAAGTGGATGTTCGGCGACTGGTGGATGCCGGAAGGTTGGTTTTACGTCGGTTCGTTTTGGGGAGGTATGAAGCTGGAAACGCACGGCGCCATCACCTTTGACTTCGGCAACTCCTTCCAGCTTGAGCAGCCTGTGACGCAGATCATTGCGGACAATGTGTGGATCTCGTTTATCCTCACATTGGTCAGCTTGCTCATCTACTACCCGCTCGCAGTCTATCTTGGCACGCGCGCGGCGGTCAAGCAGTACGGCGCCTTCGACTATGCGACGACCGTCCTTACAATGATCGGTATCTCCTTCCCGTCCTTCTTTTTTGCGGCGATTGTCGTCAAGATCTTCGCCTATGACCTCGGCTGGTTCGATACCTCGCTCGGGTTGCAGTCTTCCGGTCTCATCAATCCGTCGGGATGGGAACTCTTTATCGATCAGGCCTGGCACTTAGTACTGCCCATTTTGGTCACGGTCGTTCTGAGCATCGGTTCCATCATGCGCTATACGCGTACCAATATGCTGGAAGTGCTCAACGCCGACTACATCCGTACGGCGCGCGCAAAGGGGCTTTCCGAGCGCTCCGTCATCTACAAGCATGCATTCAAGAACACGATGATCCCCATGGTCACTATGCTCGCGGGTCTCCTGCCCGGTCTGTTCGGCGGCTCGATGATCCTGGAGCAGTTCTTCGGCATCCCCGGCATCGGCCTCATCGGCTATACCGCGATGAACAACGGCGATATCCCGCTCGTCATGGGGTACAATATGTTCCTCGCCGTCCTGACCGTCCTCGGGATGCTGCTCACGGACATCATGTATGTCATCGTTGACCCTCGCGTCAAACTCACAAAATAAAGGGAGAGAGGTATGGAAGAAGAAATCAAAGCGGGCGAGATCGGGACGGAAGTTCCCGCCATTCCCGACGACGTACCCCGCCCCTTGCCCGAGCCGGAGCCTCCGCACGAGCCGGAAGAGGAGGAGATCCATTCCCTTGCGGACAGCGTGCGTTCGCTCACGCCAATGCAGTTGGTCATAAAGCGGTTCTTCCGCTCCAAGCTGTCCATTGTCGGGCTCTGCATTATCATTTTTCTGTTTGCATTCAGCTGGATCGGCCCCTTATTCTCGCCTTATGACGAGGGGACGGTCGACCGTGAGACAGACCGCCTGCAAGTTACGGTCTCCGAGATCGTCGTGACAGTCACGGACGAGAACGGAAACGCCGTGCTGGATGACAACGGCGAGGAGATGACCTATTCCGTCTATCGCGTCCAGCGCGCGAAAATGGATATCGACCGCTACGCTGCGGCGAGTCCTGAGCACTGGTTCGGCACCGACAATTCGGGCTACGACGTGCTGACCCGCCTCATGTACGGCGGACGCGTCTCGCTGTCCCTCAGCCTCATTGTCGTCATCATGGAGACGGTCCTTGGCATCGTCTTCGGCGGACTGGCGGGCTATTTCGGCAAATGGGTGGATACGCTCGTCATGCGCGTCGTGGATGTCTTCAGCTGTATCCCGTCGCTGCCATTGATGCTCATCATCGGTTCGGTGCTTGATGGCATGGGCGTAGATCCGAATAATCGAATTTACTTCATGATGCTGTTCCTGACGCTGTTCGGCTGGACAGGCATCGCGCGCATCGTCCGCGGACAGATCCTGACTTTGCGCGAACAGGAGTTCATGGTCTCTGCGACGGCGAGGGGACTTTCCACGCCGCGCAAGATCTTCCGGCACCTCGTGCCCAACGTCATGCCGCAGCTCATCGTCTCCATGACCCTGGGGCTTGGCAGCGTTATTCTGACGGAGGCGTCGCTGTCCTACCTCGGGCTGGGCGTTCCCGTCACCAGCGCATCGTGGGGCAACATGATCCAACTCGTCAACAACAATCCCAACATTTTGCAGAACTATCTCAACCTTTGGGTACCGCCCGGAATCTGCATTGTCCTTGCGGTGCTCGGTTTCAACTTTATCGGCGACGGTCTGCGTGACGCGTTCGACCCGAAATCGAAGAGATAAGCCATGTTATTTCACAAAAAAGATCAAGAAAACGCGCCCGAAAAAACTGCGTCCAAGGGGAATTCCCACTATCTCACCGCAAAGGAATCGCGTGAGATCGCAAAGAGCAATTCAAGGATCATCCGCGAGCTGGAAAAGCGCAAAAAGCGCCATGCCACGGAGGCGGATTACCTCTGCGAGATGAAGGACCCCGCCAACATCGTCGAGTTTGACGACCTGCATACCTATTTCTTCACGGATGCGGGCGTCGCCAAGGCGGTGGACGGCGTCACGTTCTCCATTCCCAAGGGCGCGACGGTGGGCGTCGTCGGCGAGTCCGGCTGCGGTAAGTCGGTCACGAGCCTGTCACTCATGCAGCTCGTGCAGGCGCCGCAGGGACAGATCGTCAGCGGCTCCATCCGCTTTAACATGGGCGACAAGGCGTACGATATCGCCAAGATGCCCGTGAGCGACATGCAGAAGATCCGCGGCAAGCAGATCGCGATGATCTTCCAGGAGCCCATGACCAGCCTCAACCCCGTGTTCCGTATCGGCTATCAGCTGGACGAAATGGTTCTGCTGCATCAGCCCGGCTGCACCAAGGAACAGGCGAAGGCGCACAGTCTGGAGATGCTCAAGCTGGTCGGTATCGCGGCGCCCGAGCGCGTCTATAAGTGCTACCCGCACGAGCTTTCCGGCGGTATGCGTCAGCGCGTTATGATCGCGATCGCGCTCTCCTGCGATCCCAGGCTCATCATCGCAGACGAGCCGACGACGGCGCTCGACGTCACCATTCAGGCGCAGATCCTCGATCTGCTCCGCGAGATCAAGGAGAAGATCGACGGTTCCATCATGCTCATCACGCACGATCTGGGCGTCATTGCGGAGATGGCGGACTATGTGGTCGTCATGTACGCGGGCCGCGTCATTGAAACGGGCACGACGGCGGAGATCTTCCACAACCCGCTGCATCCCTACACGGTGGGGCTTCAGAAGAGCAAGCCCGTCGTCAAGCGAAAGGTGGACAGACTGTACAACATCCCCGGTCAGGTCCCCAACCCGATCGATATGCCCAACTATTGCTATTTCAAGGAGAGATGCGACCGCTGCACGGCGAAATGCGAGGGCGATTACCCGCACTTCATTCAGGTCTCGCCGACGCACCGCGTCTCCTGCTATCTCTACTATGACGAAGAAGGAGGGGAGACAAATGCGTGAAGCCGTTCAGCCGCAGAACGCTGCCGACGAGCAGGCGATGCTTGCCGCATCCGCGCAGCAATCGGAAGAGCCCGTGGCGGATGAGACCGCTCAGTCGCCCGCCGAGGAGCACGTTCCCACGGCGGAAGAGCATCTCCCGCCCGATCCCGAGGCGCTCCTCGAGCTCCGTCACTTAAAGAAGTACTTCCCCGCCGCAAAGGACTTTTTCGGCCGTCCCACGGCATTTGTCAAGGCGGTGGACGACGTCAGTTTCAAGATCAAAGCGGGCACGACGCTGGGCATCGTCGGCGAGTCCGGCTGCGGCAAGACGACGCTGGGCAGGACCATTCTCCGGCTTCAGCCCGCGACGGCAGGGGAGATCTACTTTGACGGGCTGGACATCAACAAACTGAAAACCGCGGAGATGAACGCGCTGCGCCCGCAGATGCAGATCATCTTTCAGGATCCTTACTCCAGCCTTTCGCCCCGCATGCCCGTCGGCGAGATCATCGGCGAGGCAGTCGCGCAGCATAAGCTTGTTCCCAAGTGCGAGCGCAAGGAGTACGTGCTGGATATCATGAAGAAGTGCGGGCTTCCGTCTCACTACTTCGAACGCTATCCGCACGAGTTCTCGGGCGGTCAGCGCCAGCGCATCTGCATCGCGACGGCGCTCGCGCTCAAGCCCAAGTTCGTCGTCTGCGACGAGCCCGTTTCGGCGCTCGACGTCTCCATCCAGGCGCAGATCATCAATCTGCTGAAGGACCTGCAGGAGAAGATGAACCTGACCTATATCTTCATTTCGCACGATCTTTCCGTGGTCGAGCATATCTCCAATCAGGTGGGCGTCATGTACCTTGGCAGTTTGGTGGAGTATGCAAACACGGACGACATCTTTGAACATCCCATGCATCCGTATACGGAGGCGCTGTTCTCGGCGGTTCCCATTCCCGATCCCGATGCGCACAGCAGGCGCATCATCCTGAGCGGGGATATTCCCAGTCCCATCAACGCGCCGTCGGGATGCAAATTCCATACGCGCTGCAACCATTGCATGGAGATCTGCAAGGAGGTCGCGCCCAAGTTCCGCGATTACGGAAACGGACACATGGTCGCATGCCATTTGTATCCGCAGGACTGACGCCATGAAACGCAAAGAAAAAAAGCAAAAACCCGAGTTTGTGGACGACGGCAGAACGATCGCCGACATGGACTACGAAAACATTACGGGCTATAAATCCAAGGAGGAGCGGAAAAAGCACGAAGAGCTTCGTTCGCTCAACCTGAGCAAAAAGGAGCGTCGGGCGATCTACAAGGCGTCAATGGCGCAGTTTATGCCCGCATTTCTTTGCTTTATTGCGGCGTTCACGTTCATTTTTGTCATACTGTATTTTTGTATGCGCGGCTGAGCGGCGCGCGGGGCAATGATCCGCGATTTATCGGAAAAGCCGATGAGTTGTATAAGCAATCGTGATAAAAGAAATGAGTGGATTTGTTGCCTTTTTGAATGAATCGTGATAGAATATTATCCGGAAAAACGGGTGGCAGCATGCTGCGCGCCCGTATGTGTGCACATTTGACCATTTCTGCATCCGAGTCACACATGCAGGGAAAAATCATTTCAGGAGGACGCAGTAAATCATGCGTAAGATCATCAGAAGCCTGTTGATCGGTATCATGCTCGTATTGACCGCGATCGGCATTGCGGCATGTTCCGGAGAACAGGAATATACGATAACGGTTGAGTCTACCAGCGGCGTCGGGGTCCCCGGCATTACGGTAAGACTGCTCAAGGACGGCGAACTTCAGGGCGCAGAGTTTACGGACGGGAATGGTACCGTTACGTTCACGCTTCCCGCAGACGAGTACACGATCGAACTGGGCAACCTTCCCGTCGGATATCGTATGAACGGCGCATATACGACGGATACGGCAGGCACGCCCGTCACCGTTGAACTGGTCAGTACGGTCATAGAGGGCGAAGCGCCCGAGGGTCACATTTACTCCCTCGGCTCGGTCATGTACGATTTCACGTACACCGAAGTCGAAACGGGGGAGACCAAGTCGCTCATCGAGCTGCTTGAGACTAAGAGGGCGGTCCTTCTCAACTTCTGGTATATCGGCTGCACCTGGTGTGAGGTGGAATTCCCGCTCATGCAGGAGGCGTACGAGGAATATCAGGACAACCTTGCAATCGTTGCGATCAATCCCGGGATCGACTCCGCGAGTGCCTGTGCAAACTATAAACTGACGACCGGGCTTACGTTTGACGTCACGATCGATGCGGAGATGAATGCGCGCTTCCAGGTGAGCGGCTATCCCACCAGCGTCATGATCGACCGCTATGGCGTGGTCTGCGAGATCGAAGCGGGCGGCATTACCGACGTCAACATCTTCCGTCAGCTCTTTGATCAGTACACGGATGAGGACTACGAGCAGGATATCGGCGGAGCGGGCGAGCTTGAGGTGCCCGATGTGGAAGCGCCCGACCTCGGCGAGTTCGCTGGGGCGCTCAACGATCCCGAGACGGCATCCGACTTCGAGTATTACTTTGACGAAAACGAATACAACTGGCCCTGGCTCATTTCCGGGGACGGGTACGTCTATAACTCCAACAGCTCCGAGGACGGTTCCCCCAAGAACAGCTCCTTCGCGATCTTCTATCTTGACGCTACGTTGGAAGAAGACGAAGTTCTTGCGTTTGAGTACATGACCGATTCCGAGGCAGACGGCGATATCTTCTACTTCTTCGTCGACGGCGAGATCGTGGGGGAATTCTCCGGTTCCAACGACTGGACGAAGTACTACGCTTATCTCGGCGACGGCGAGGAGCATGAGTTTGCCTTTGCCTACGTCAAGGATGCAACGCTTGCCGTCGGTGAGGATACCGTCGGCCTCAGGAATATGCGCATCACCGATGTCGGCGAGATTGAGTCGGAGGGCGGCTATCTGGAGATCCTTCGCCAGGCGGCGACGGGCTACGATGCCAGCGATCCCGACAACCCCGTCTATACCGAGTATGCTGATATCTACCTTGCAGACGACGGATTCTACCATGTCGGCACGAAGGAGGACGGCGCGGCGGCAAATGGCGATCCCTACCTGCTTGCCGAGATAAACGAAGATACCCTTTGGGGTCCCGCGATTTATCCTACGCTTGTCGATATACTCAGCAGAGTCTGCGACGCGCAGGGCAATCCCATCTCTTCGCTCGTCGAGCAGCTGGACGAAGAGGATCGCTTCCTTTACGACCGTTCGGATCTCATCACGGAGTATGCATGGCTTGGCAGATTCTCCGATATCATGTACACCCCTGTCACGGAAGAGCTCAGGGATCTGCTGATCGAAATTGTCGGGATGCTGGGCAACGATAATCCCAACGATAACGAGACCGAGTGGCTGGAGATCTGCCGCTATCTCGAGCAGTTCGGTAATTACGAGCCCATGATCAACCCCATTCTCGGGCTTACCAACGACTTTGCGATCGATATGCTGTTCAGCACGGACGGCGTCAACAACGCAAACCATGTCACGATCAATAAGATCTTTGTACCCCGCGGCATGCGTTATCGCTTCGTTCCCGAAGAGACGGGGACCTACATCTTCTATTCCGTCGGCAACCACAACGCGGGCGGAAACGAGACGATGGCTTGGCTGTTCGATAGCGAAGGAAATATGCTTGCAGAGCATGTGGGCGGCGAAGGCAGACCTTCCAAGGCCGACAACGGCAACTTCGAGATCGTTGCCGACCTCATTGCAGGGGAGGAATACTATCTTGCCTGCGCATACTTCTCGGTCGGTTACTTCGGCGAGTACGACTTCTACTGCCAGCGCTATGAAGGCGACCATGTCATTTCGCCCATTGCTTCTCCTACATGGACGACGGACGGCGAGGTCAACGAGGACGGCACCATGAGCGGCGAGATCATCCTGCCCCTGTATGTGGACGGCGTAGAATATTTTGCAAATGCAGATACATGGTACGTTGTCAATGCAAACGGCGAGCCCGTTGCGCCTGTTATGGTCGATTTTGAGAGCGCAACGTCGTTCAGTCCCCATCCGCTGACATGGTTCATCGAGCAAGGACTTTTCGACTTCAGCGGCAACGGCTTCTACTCGTACGAGAAGTTTCAGTCAGTCTATGATCAGATTCCCGAAGAGGACCGCATTGACTATACCGATATCGTGCAGGCTTATGCCAAATCGGCAAATGTCGACGGCTATGTCGTTGCCGATCAGCAACTTGTGGAGATTCTGCGCATCCTGATGCGAATGGAAGACAGATTCACGCCGGATATTTCGTGGCTGCAGCTGTGCTATTACGCGCGTCCCACGACCTGATCGACTTTGTAAAGGCAAAAATATCCCCTGAAAATCGTAATGATGACCAGGGACGTGGAACCCTGCCTCCCCTAAAATTTTTAGGGGAGGTGCCCCGCAGGGGCGAAGGGGTGTCCCGTCAAGACGGTGGCTGCGAAGCAGCCGGAAGGGTTGTGTACCCCCTCATCACCGCCTTCGGCGGAGCTTCTCCCCGGGGAGAAGCCTTCTCCCTTGAGGCGAAGGGGTGCGACGCCAAGACGATGCCTGCGAAGCAGACGGAAGGATAGCCTTCCCCTTAGGGGGAAGGTGGACGCGTAGCGGACGGATGAGGGGTAATATTTCACCCCTCAGACGCCTACGGCGCCAGCTCCCCTAACAAAGTCAGGGGAGCCCAAAGGCAATCATTGCCTCCCATGAAAATCCGCAGGGAGGGCAGGTGCAGAGAACTATCCCATGCCTCCCATGAACCGAAGGTTTAGGGGAGGTGGCGGGCGATAGCCCGACGGAAGGGTGTCGGCAGGTGTTAATTGAATTTCTCCCGCCTTCGGGCGGTCAGAGAGAATATTTTTGGAGGTAACTTATGAGCAAAAGACTGAAAGCAGCGCTGCTTGTGTGCATGCTGTTCTGTCTTACGTTGTTCGGCGCGGTGCTCGCGGCTTGCACGCCAAGCGAGAATCCCGATGACGGCGGCGATCCGATCACCGAGCCCGAAACGGCGACGTACAACGTAACGGTAACAGATGCGGCAGGCAATAAGCTGCCCGGAATTCAGGTACAGTTGTGTACGTTGGACGGCACTTGCTATCTGCCTGTCACGACGAATGCGAACGGCGTGGCGACACTTACCGGTCCCGCCGCGACCTATCACATCCAGATCTATAAGACGCAGTGGGATTCCATCGTTGCGGAGTATCCTGAAGCAACGTATGAGGACATTACGACGACGGAAGGGGTGTACGACTACACGCTTGTCATCGATTATGGAACGAGTGCATCTCTCTCCTACACTTATACCATTGTGGATGAGGACGGCAACCCTGTCCAGGGCGCAATTCTGAGTGTTACGCTTATGGCGTACGATGAGACAGGGGAATCCGGGGACTACGTAACGTACTATGCAACGTCCAATGCAAACGGCATTGCAACGCTCATTCTCACCGGTGAGACACAAGAGAGCGTTGATGGCTACGAGGTCCACATTACGCCTCCTGCCGGATACCAGTATGCGGGCGATGGAATCGGCACAAACGACGAGGATCGTACGATTGTGCTGGAAAAGGCGCGCACGGGCGGTAACTATGGCGATTTCTCCATGGTCAATGCGATCGTGACCGACGAGCTCGGGCTTGCCACAACAGTGAGCATTTCGATGTACACGCTCGGCGCTCCCGATACCTATGACGTCCTCTTTGACGAAGAAGATACGACCGAGTACTTCTACACCTTCCAGACGACGACTGCGGGCAGATACCGCGTCACTCTGGACTTGCCGGAAGGCATTGACCTGGCTGTGAAGGAGTACTCCCCCTATGAAGCTTCCATGGGTGCGTTCTATCTTGCACAGCGCGGCCCTGTGGGTGACGCGGGCAACATGATCACCGATGCGACGGTCCTGGAGTTTGAAATCAGTGAGGAGCACGCGGCAGATCTTCGTTCTTCGACGCACACCTTCGGTATTTCGCTTACAAGCGAGGACGTCACGCTTCCCGTGGAACTGCAGTTCACGCTGGAGAGAATCGGCGATCCCACGCCCGCCCCCACAGGGATAGAGGAGCTCGTTGTGGCAGAACATGTGCCCGAAGCGCTCGAGGTGCCCGTAGGACTTCTTACGGGCGTTGCGCTCGATGGTTCGGCGGAACTTGTTCTGGATAGCGATGGCTACTACCACATCGGCACGGTGGACGGTCCTTACCTGCTCGCCAAGCTGAACGGCGCATCCCGTTATATGGATGCAAGCTTCTCCACCGCAGAAATGTCGGGCAACAAGAACCTTCACATTCCCGGTTCCGTCAATCCGGAGACCAACACCTATCCGGTCTACGCGTATGTTTCCTATGTGGATCCGAACGCAGACATCCTCGAAGTCGATCCTGACTGCTTCATTGCGCAGTATTCGAGCGCCTGCAACGGGGACGGCGTCGTCCGTGTCACCGAAGAGCTTCGTCTCTTCCTGGAGCGCTATGCCGGCTACATGGGCGCCATGGGTATCTATCAGGGCGAAGTGTCTGAGGAGAACTACTGGCTCATTCCCTGCTACTACTATGAGGAAGATGCAACGGAGGTTGCATATCAGGACAACCCTTCGCAGCCTGCAAGGCTCGATGGCAACGGTTTCTATGAGGTCACCATCCCTGCAAACGGTACGGCATACCTGCGTGCCTACGGGTACAGAGGGTACGAAATTACCGTCTACAGCGCGTCGGCTTCCGCAATGTTTGATGATCAGCAGTATCAGGCAAACGGCGGCACCGAGTTCAGCTTCCAGACCGAACCGCAGGAGCACGATGAATACTACTCCAATTGGTGGACGAATTTCAGCTTGTCCAACAGCGGCACGTCGGAGATCACGGTTCGCTTCAGCGTTGCCAACGGCACGTTCGGTACGACTGCAAGAAATCCTTACACCTTTGTGGAAGACGTCGTCATGGGCGTTGCCTATGATTCCGTCAGCCTCTACTATGCGTTCAAGCCTTCGGAGAGCGGGCTCTATGCCTTCCGTGCGTATGGCGAGGGCATGAATCCTATGATCACCGTCTCCGGTGAGGAAAATCCTTTCGGCTCCGGTGAGGACGGCTTCCTTGCAACGCAGCAGCTCACCGCCGGCACGACGTATATCTATGAGCTCGGTTCGCAGCTCTCTGCGGGCGCGACCTACTCCATTGTTGTGACCAAGGTCGATGCGATCGAGGGCGAGGGGACGCAGGAAGATCCCTACGTCATCTCCGGGGAAGGCGAGTATGCGCTTACCTACCCGCTCGATCCTTCGTCGACGGACGCCAACGTCGTCTACATGGATACCATCTACGTCACGATCGACGGCGATACCTTCTGGACGCTCACGGCGGAAGACTTCGGGTTCTCCTATCCGAATATCCATTACAACGATCCTTCGTTGGGTGAGATGCAGATGGGGCTCAGCTATGGCTTCTCCTCTGTTTCCGGCGTGGATGAGTACTGGCTGGAAGATGCGGTCATCCTCACGGTAGAAGAGCAGGAGCCCGGAACCTCTGAGTACAATCCCATCGTCATGAAAGTTAACAGCTCCGTGACCGTCAACGATACCAGTGAATGGGGTGCACCTTATTACTATTCGTTCACGGCAGAACAGGACGGCACCCACACCGTCTACACGACCGATCCCAACGTTGTGATCACAGTCATCGGTGTCGGCTACCCCGCATCCGATGTGAACGGCAGAGGCGCAACCAACGAGTTCGAGGCAGAGGCAGGCGAGACCTATGTGATCGAGGTCAACGGCTGGGGCTCTAAGGTCTATGATATCTATCTGATCGAAGGCACCCGTCCCGATTACGACCAGCCCGACAGCGGCAGCGGTACCGAGGCTGATCCCTATGTGATCAGCAAGGCGCTGACCTATCAGGCGGAAGTTCCTGCAGGCGGCTCTGTGTACTACTCGATCAACAGCGACAGTCGCTTCACGGTGACCGTTGAGGATGCCGAAACGGCGCAGGTCGTCTACAACGGCGAAACCTATACGCCTGTGGACGGTGTGATCAATTTCGTCACGGAAGCGGATGTGACCGACCTCGTGTTCACGACTTCCGACGGCGCAGCGCTTGAATATAACTTCACGCTCACCGAGTATGTCGTCTATGACATGGTTGCAAGCGCGGGCGGCGATCTGGTTGGTACGCTGCTCCAGACCGGCGAGAACACGATTGCGGCAGGGGATTACAACACGCCCAATTACTTCTTCGTTCCCGCTCAGAGCGGTGACTATGAGATCTCCGTCTCGGCAGGATCGGTCGGCGTGGTTTACTCGGATCCCATGTGGGGCGAGAATCGTCGCGATCTGTACAGCGGTGAATCGCTTGTCATTCACATGACGGCAGGCATGATCTATCCGTTCTATTCCTCGGATTCGTATAACGACAGCACCATGACGCTTACGCCGGTCAACGTTGCCTATGACTCCTATACCGGAACAGGCACGGAAAGCGCTCCCATCACCCTTGGCGGTGTGGGCAGCGGTATCGGCGCTTACGAGATCACGATCGGCTCCAACACGACGCTGTACTTTAACTATTATGCTTCGACGGCACTGAAGGTCTCTGCAGACAGCACGGCTGTCTACGCGACCTACAATGACACGGTTTATGCGGCAGACGGTGCGCTTCCGTTCAGCTTCACGAGTGAAGCGCCCATGATGGTCAGAGAAAGCATCTCGTTCACCGTCACCAACAACACGAACGAAACTGTGACGATTGTGCTGTATGTCTCGCAGACCTACACCCTCACGGCTCCCTCCGAAGGCGGCGATGAGCCTACCGGAACTGCGCTTCAGGAAGGGTACAATACTGTCACAACAACAGCGGATGGCGGTGAAACGGCTTACTATTTCACTGCAGAGGTTGCCGGGACGTACACATTCAGTTCCACGGATACCAATCTGCTTCTCAATGCTGACGGCGGCAATTACATGCTGATTCCCGCAGAAGGGATGGGGTCGTTTACAGTTGAGTTAGCGGCAGGTGAGAGCATCACCATGGTGGTAATGGATTACAACTGGGGTACGACGGCAGGTAACTGCACCGTGACCATCACGCAGCCATAACGAAGCCGCACAGCGGCAGAATAGCCCCGCGCAACGGCGAATCAGCCGTATGGCGGCAGAAAAAAAGGGCTCAAAGTCAAATATTGGGGTGAAGGTAAAGAAAGAAAAAAATCTGTAATCAAATAAATTTATCTTGGCGGCGTG
>CALVLM010000033.1:0-11390 GCA_944338075.1 Candidatus Gallimonas intestinigallinarum
CAAGTTCGGGAATGGATTGATAGGTCGTGTAATCGCAGCGCGAACAAGCCTCGTACGCTTCCCAACCTTCCTGTGTGCACGTCGCCGCCTGACCTGCGTTCTCAATGATATCGTGCCCGAGTTCGGGAATCGTTACATAAGTCGTATAATCGCAGCGCGAGCAGGTCTCGTACGCTTCCCAGCCTTCCAGCGTACACGTTGCCGCCTGTCCCGCATGGTAGACGATATCGTGACCGAGCATGGAAAGCGTCTGCATCTCCTCATGCCCGCAAGTCTGACAGACGCGCACCTGTAATCCATCCGCCGTGCAGGTCGCGGCACGCTCTGCTTGCCATACGCCATAATTATGCTCGTGCGCCGCAGAATCCTCATCGTCTGGCGTCGGCGTAACGATAGGATCGTCTGCCCCGTCACCCATCCCATTGTCGCATGCGGCAAAACCAACCACAAGACAGAGCGCCACGAGCGCCGTTAGAAATACCGTCCACAATTTGTGCTTCATCAGGTTTCTCCTTATGCTGATATAGAAATAAAAAGCGCGCGCCAATCGGGGACACGCCCTGCATCCAGTATCTCCGATAGCTGCGACGCCAACATCCAACATAACGGAAAATAGAGATACGAAATGCCGTTTCGTATCCGTTATATTGGATATATTAAGTTAGCGTCGCAAGCATAGTATAGCACATTTGCTTGAAAAAGGCAATATTTTGCCAAACACTTTTCAAAAAGAAAAACGGCACGCCGACGCAATGCCGACACGCCGAAAAAATCCCGAGCCTCTGCTCGGGATTTTTTATGAACTTGCGATTCACAAAAAGAAAATGCGTGAATATTATTTCATAAATGCAACGAATGCCTTGTAGTTGCTGT
Organism: Candidatus Gallimonas intestinigallinarum; assembly: GCA_944338075.1. GTDB lineage: Bacteria > Bacillota > Clostridia > Christensenellales > Borkfalkiaceae > Gallimonas > Gallimonas intestinigallinarum. Next base: position 874 of record CALVLM010000033.1, read on the forward strand.
AAAGGTCCGCCTTGGAGATCAGCTCGTAGGGCGCGTGCATCGAGATGACGGGCACGCCGATATCCACCGTGTCGATATTCAAATCGGCAAGGATGAGCGCGACCGTTCCGCCGCCGCCTGCATCCACCTTGCCCAGCTCCGCCGTCTGCCAGACGACGCCCTCGCGCTCGAACATTCTTCTCACCTCACCGACAAATTCGGCAGAGGCATCGTTGGAGCCGCTCTTGCCGCGCGAGCCCGTGAACTTGCTCATGCAGGTACCGCAGGAGACGATCGCGGAGTTCATCTTCTCAAATACGGACGGGAAGTTGGGATCGTATGCCGCCGTCACGTCCGCCGAGAGGCACTTGGACGCATAGCGCACCTTGCGGAAGTTCGCGCCCAGCGTCTCGGAGATCTCCTGCATCAGATCTTCGTAGATCTTGCTCTGCATGCCCGTCACACCGTAGCTGCCGATCTCCTCTTTGTCGACCAGCATCGCAAGCACGGTGTGCTCGCTCTCCTCGTTGAGCACCGCCGTGAGCGCGGGATAGGCGCACACTCTGTCGTCATGCCCGTAAGCGCCGATGAGCGCACGGTCGAACCCGACGTCGCGCGCGGGGAAGGCGGGAACGGCGGACAGCTCTGCGGAGAGGAAGTCCTCCTCGCACATGCCGTACGTCTTGTTGAGGTACTCGAGCACGGTCAGCTTGATCTTGCTGCCCGCATCGCCGTCGGCATTGGGCAGGCCGCCCACGACGACGTTGAGCTGCTCGCCCTCGATGATCTTAGCGGAGGGCTTGCTCATCTGCTCCTGCCCGAGGTGGGGAAGCAGGTCGTCGATATAGAAGATGGGATCCTTGGGATCCTCGCCGATCCTGACTTCCACTTTGCTGCCGTCCTTTAACACGACGACGCCGTGCAGTGCGAGCGGGATCGCCGTCCACTGGTACTTCTTGATGCCGCCGTAGTAGTGCGTCTTGAGGAAGCACAGCCCGCTGTCCTCATACAGGGGGACCTGCTTGATATCGACGCGGGGGGAATCGATATGCGCCGCAAGGATGCGGAAGCCGTCCGTCTCCAGATCGCGCGTGCCGACGCGGAACACGACAATGCTCTTGTTGCGGTTGATGAAATACTTCTTGTCGCCCGCCGTGAGCGGATCGCCGAAGTGATACTCGGTGAACCCCTTCTCCTGCGCCAGTTCGACGGCGGCAGCGCATGCCTCGCGCTCGGTCTTGGCGACGTCTAAAAAGTGCTTGTAGCCCTCGGCATACGCATACATTTCCTTGCGCTCGTGCTTGGACGCCTGTTCAAAGCAGTTCTTCTTCTCGTAGGACAGCTCGCTGTAACGCGCCTGTGCCTTGTTCTTCTTTTCAGCCATATGAACATTTCTCCTGTATGTTTTTTCGGCTTCATTATACCATATCCGCCCCAGGAAAGGCAATCAAAAAGCAGCGGCGTTCGCCGCCGCCAATGCGAAATTATTTTCACAATTGTACACTTTTTACCATGGCGCCGCCGTCCCGCTTGCGGGACGGCGGCGCCATGGTCTGCTGCCAGGTCCGTACAAGTTACAACATTGCGGCCTCCTTTCTAATCGGTCGCGTCTGCGCGCCAGACGCGCAGGCATGCGCCGACATAGTTATAAAACCAAACGCCGCTGATCTCGTACTCCGGTTCGGATACATAGTCGTATCCGTGGTAATCATCCGTAATGTCAATGACAACACTCCCGTCATACGTGCCGTAATAGGCGCGGATGATCACGTGCTCGAACATGCCTTCCGGCATTGCTATGACCTCATTCAAATAGGTGCGTTTGATCTGATTGACGCGCTCCTCGTCCAATGTTGCCGGCACCATGGGGTTCGGAGCATAGCTCTCCCCCATGAGTTCTTCGTTCCCCTCCGCCCCTTGGTTATAATAATAGGCGATACTCAGGATATCGTCCCGCGTCAGCCAACCGTTTTCATACGCTTCTTCCAGCGAATAGAAATTCCCGACCGACGCCGCATACTGCTGTTCCGGCGTACAGCCCGCGACGAGCACCGTCGCAACGAGCGACATACAAGCCGTCACAAACGCCAACCATTTTTTGCCATTTTTCATATCCCGTCCCCCTTGGTCCACTCACCCTATCAGACGCAACAAACATGGAAAATGTGACAGTCGTTGACAAAATCCTGACCACATAAAGACGCCGCCCGTCCCGCAAGCGGGACGGGCGGCGCGCCAATAAAAGATCCCGAGCGGTTGACTCGGGATCTTTGTTGCATTAAACAAGCTCGATGACTGCGACTTCCGCACCATCGCCGCGGCGCTGACCGAGCAGGTAGATGCGGGTGTACCCGCCGCCCTGACCGACCTCTTCCTTGCGCTGTGCGTACTTGGGAGCGATCTCGTTGAAGAGCTTCTCCATCAGAGGGTGCTGCACCTTCGCAGTGCGCGCCTTGTAGTCGCTCTTCTTTTCGTTGAACGCCTTGATCTCCTGCAGGTCGTACGTCTTTGCCATGATGGCACGGCGGGCTGCGAGCTTCTTGGGACCGTCCTTGACCGCGGTCGACTTGATCTCCTTGCCCTTCTTATCCTTTGCAACGACTTCGTACTCCACCACGTCATCATAGGTGTTGACCGCCTTGGTGATGAGCTTCTCCACATAGGGACGAAGCTCCTTTGCGCGGGAAGCCGTCGTTTCAATTCTGCCGTACCAGAGAAGCTGGGACGCCTGATTTCTCAGGATCGCGAGGCGCTGCTCCGTCGTTCTGCCCAATTTACCCGGCATGATTTAATCCTCCTTTTTAGTAAGCGAAAGACCGTACGCTTCGAGTTTCTGCATGACTTCGTCGAGCGACTTTTTGCCGAGGTTGCGCACCTTGAGCATTTCGTCCTCTGTCTTGCTGATCAGGTCTTCCACGGTATGAATGTTGGCTCTCTTCAGACAGTTGTAGGAACGGACGGAGAAGTCCATGTCCTCGATCTTCATGGAGAGAATCTGTTGCTGCTTGTCGTCATCCGTCTTGACGAGGATATCCATATCCTTGATGGTATCCGAGAGGTTGACGAACAGGCTGATATGATCCTGCATGATCTTCGCCGCGAGGGAGACGATCTCCTTGCCCGAGAAGGTGCCGTTTGTCCACACTTCGAGCGTGAGGCGGTCGTAGTCAATGTTCTGACCGACGCGCGCGGGCTCGACGTTGTAGTTGACCTTCTGGACAGGCGTGTAGATGGAATCGATGGGAATGTAGTCGATGATGGGCTGCTTGTTTTCCTTGGCAGGCTTGTAGCCTCTGCCGCGGCCGATCGTGATCTCCATGTCGATCTTTCCGCCCGCGTCCACCGTGCAGATGTACTGGTCGGAATTGATGATCTCCACTTCCGCATCCTGGGAAATGTCCGCAGCCGTGATGACCGCGGGGCCCTCCTTGGTGAGGCGGAGCGTCTTGGTATAATCCTTATCGGTGATCTTCGTCTTGATCGCAAGCAGCTTGAGGTTGAGAATGATCTCGGTCACGTCCTCTTTGACGCCGGGAAGCGCGGAAAACTCGTGCTTGACGGTGCCGTCCATGAACTTGATCCCCTGCGCCGCGGCGCCCGGAAGCGCCGAGAGCAGGATGCGTCTCAGACAGTTGCCGATCGTGAGGCCGAACCCCTTTTCCAGCGGCTCGACGACGATCTTCGCATACGACTTCGCATCGTTCTCGACGACCTCGATCTTGGGCATATCCATTTCGATCATAAAGTTACCTCCTTATGACTTAAGTTACTTGGAGTACAACTCGACGATCATGTGCTCCGCGATCTGGGTATCGATGTCCTCCCGCTTGGGAAGCTCGAGAACTTTTCCTTCCAACTTCTCAAGGTCGCCTTCCAGCCACTTGGGCATATTGGGCGCCTTCGAGTTCTTGACCTGTTCGAAATAAGCGTTCTTGGTTTTGTTCTCACGCACCTGGATGACATCCCCTGCCTTGACAATGTAGGAAGGGATATCTACCTTCTTGCCGTTGACGGTGAAGTGCGCGTGGCTGACGAGCTGACGTGCCTGGAGACGGGTCGACGCAAAGCCGAGGCGATAGACGACGTTGTCGAGGCGGCGCTCCAGAAGGGAGAGCATGTTTTCGCCCGTGACGCCCTTCATGCGGTCTGCCATGTCATAGTACTTTCTGAACTGCTTCTCGCTGACGCAGTAGATGAACTTTGCTCTCTGCTTTTCGCGAAGCTGGATGCCGTATTCAGAGACCTTTCTCGACTTTCTGCCCGAGGTGCGGATGGACTTTTTGTAGCATCCGACTGCGGCGGGATCGAGCTCAAGGAATCTGCATCTCTTCATTTTATGATACTTGTTGATTGCCATTGCTTTCTCCTTGCCTTACACTCTTCTGCGCTTGGGGGGACGGCATCCGTTGTGAGGGATGGGCGAAACGTCGGAGATGAGGGTGACCTCAAGCTCGCAGTTTGCCAGCGCACGGATGGCGGACTCTCTGCCCGCGCCGGGGCCCTTGACGTACACTTCGACCGAACGAAGGCCATGTTCCTTTGCAGCCTTTGCAGCGGTCTCTGCCGCCATCTGTGCTGCGAAGGGCGTGCCCTTTCTCGAACCGCGGAACCCGAGGGAGCCTGCGCTCGACCAGGAGATCGCGTTGCCGTTCATATCGGTGATGGTAACGAGGGTATTGTTGAACGTGGACTGGATATGAACCTGACCCTTGTCCACCTTTTTGAGTTCTCTGCGTTTGCGCGAAACGACCTTTCTCTTATCTGCTGCCATATCGCACTCTCCTTACTTCTTCTTGTTCGCGACCGTACGGCGCGGACCCTTTCTCGTCCTCGCGTTGCGCTTGGTGCTCTGTCCGCGAACGGGCAGCCCCTTTCTGTGGCGCACACCGCGATAGCACCCGATCTCCATCAGGCGCTTGATGTTGAGGCTGACAGCCCCGCGAAGTTCACCTTCCACGCTCAGGTTGTGGTCGATGTATTCTCTCAGCTTGGAAACGTCGTTTTCGTCGAGATCTCTCACGCGCGTATCGGGATTGATGCCCGTCGCTGCGAGGATCTTTTTGGAAGTGGCGAGACCGATGCCGTAGATATACGTCAGTCCGATCTCTACCCGTTTTTCTCTGGGTAAATCCACACCGGCAATACGTGCCATTGAAATTCCTCCGTAATTTTTTGGATAAATATGTTCTATTCATTCGGCCACACGACGGGCAACAGTGGAAAATATTGCCATACGCGCGCCGCGTATTTTCTTTTTTAACGCGCAAACAAGCAGATTATCGCGCATTTTCGCGCCATAATCCGCCTTCGTTGCTGCGTTTTGCAGGGTATTACATAAACCGCAGATACCAGTATATCACAGCCATCTGCGGTTTGTCAAGTAATTTCGCCTAGTATTTAGCCCTGTCTCTGCTTGTGGGACTTATCCTTCGAGCAGATGACCATAACTTTTCCGTTTCTCTTGATGACCTTGCACTTGTCGCACATGGGTTTGACGGAAGGACGTACTTTCATGTTGGTATTCTCCTTGATTACAGGTAATGAATTGTCGTTCAAGCGAAGTTTTGGGATACAGTTCCGGGCAGATATGGCGCGGACGGATTTTCCGAAGGGCGCGTACGAGGGTACGTAACCGAGGAAAACCGTAACTGCGACATGGTATTGCGACGGAAATGCGTCCAAAAGTATTTTGGGATACAGTTCCGAGCAAGACGAGGAGCGCGCGGATTTTCCGAAGGAAGTTTACTAAAGTGTAAATGACCGAGGAAAAACGCAAGTGCGACATGGTATTGCGACGGAAATGTGCCCAAAAGTATTTTGGGATACAGTTCCGAGCAAGACGAGGAGCGGACGGATTTTCCGAAGGGAGTTTACTTTGCGTAAATAACCGAGGAAAACCGTAACCGCGACAAAGTATTGCGACGGAAATGCGCCCAAAATCAGGATTTGCTGCGCCAGGTGATCCTGCCCTTCGTCAGATCGTAAGGGCTCATTTCCAACTTGACCGAATCGCCTTCGATGATGCGGATGTAATTCATCCGCAGCTTACCGGCGATGTACGCCGTGATGACGTGCCCGTTGGAAAGGCGCACCTTGAACGTTGCGTTGGGGAGGGCTTCAACGACTTTGCCCTCCGTCTCGATGACGTCGTCTTTGGACATTATCTCCTCCGATATTTTACAGAGTCAGGATCTCGACACCGCTCTCGCGAACGACCACGGTGTTCTCATAGTGTGCCGCGGGCTTCTTATCCAGCGTGACGGCGGTCCAGCCGTCGTCGAGGACTTTGACCCGCCAGCCGCCCGCCGCGATCATCGGCTCGATGCAGATGACGCAATTGGCGGGAAGGCGGGGACCCGTTCCCCTGCGCCCGTAGTTGGGCACCGCGGGATCTTCGTGCATTTCCCGCCCGATGCCGTGTCCCGTATAGGCACGGATGACGGAAAACCCGTTGCTCTCCGCATATTGCTGGACTTTGTACCCGATGTCATACAGCGGCGTACCCGCTTTCAGCCCCTCGATGCCCTTGAAGAAGCACTCCTCGGTCGCCTTGACAAGCTTTTTCTTTTCCGCGGATACCTCGCCGATGCAGAACGTCCGCGCGCCGTCGCCGTGAAAGCCGTTCTTATAGGCGCACAGATCGACGCTGACGATATCGCCTTCGCGCAGCACCGTTTCATCGTCCGGGATGCCGTGCACGACCGTCTCGTTCACCGAGACGCATGCGGATGCGGGATAGCCGCAGTACCCGAGGCAGCTCGGTTCCGCGCCGCTCGCCCTGATAAAGTTGTAGACGAGTTCGTCCACTTCCTTGGTCGTCATCCCCGCTTGGATGCGGCTTCCGACGAACTCCAGGCACTCCTTGACGATCCGGCACGATTCCCTGAGAAGCGCGATCTCTTCCTCTGTTTTGACGCCGATCATGCCCTTTTTGCGAGGTCGTCGAGCAGCACTTTGACCTGCTCGAACAACACTTCGGCGGGAGCCTCGGTGCCCGTCACGTTGAGGATGATGCCCTTCTTCGTGTAATAATCGATGAGGGGCGCGGTCTGCTCTTCGTACACTTTGAGACGGCTGCCCACCGTTTCGGGGTTGTCGTCCTTTCTCTGGTACAGTTCGCCGCCGCAGCGCGCACACGTCGTCGCGCCGTTCAGCGTGCTGACGTGATAGCTCTCGCCGCACTCCTTGCAGACGCGTCTGCCGCACAGACGGTCCATGAGCAGGTTGAAGTCAATGTTGATATTGACCACGCCATCGATGTGCGCGAATTTATCCAGTTCCTCTGCCTGGAAGGTGTTGCGGGGGAAGCCGTCGAGAAGATAGCCGTTTGCCTGCTTCACGTCGTCCCAGGTGAGACGATCCTTGACGATCGCACAGGTGACCTCGTCGGGGACAAGCTCGCCCTTGTCGATATACGACTTGGCGAGAAGCCCGATCTCGGTGCCGTTCTTGATATTTGCACGGAAGATATCTCCCGTGGAGATGTGCACAAGATTGTAACGCGCTGCGATCTTAGTTGCCTGCGTACCTTTGCCTGCGCCGGGGGCGCCGAGTAAAATGAGATTCATACCTTGCTCCTAAATTAATTACTTTAAGAACCCTTTGTAGTTCTTCATCAGGATCTGCGACTGAAGCTGCTTATCGAACTCAAGCGCGACCGAGACAACGATGAGGATACCCGTCGTAGAGAACACGCTCACAAGGTCCTCGCTTGCCCAGGAGAATGCGATGGACGGAACGAACGCGACGAGCGTCAGGAAGATGGCGCCGAACAGCGTGATACGCTTGTTGATGCGCGAGAGATATTCCGCCGTGGGCTTGCCGGGGCGGATGCCCTGGATGAAGCCGCCATTCTGCTGGATCTGCCTGGAGACGTCCTCGGGGTTGAACTGGATGGTCGCATAGAAGAATGCGAAGATGAAGATGAACACACACAGCACGAGGATATAGTAGATGCCCGTGCCTGCAGGGCCGTTCTGGAACTCCTGCGTCCACCAATCGAGCGCATCCGCGCACGAGGGGATGAGGCTCATGATCATGGAGGGCAGCGAGATGATCGCATACGCGAAGATGAGGGGCATGACGCCGCTTCCCGTGATCTTCATGGGAATGACGGACGACTGACCGCCGTACATCTTGGTGCCGCGCACCTGCTTTGCGTACTGAACGGGGATTCTGCGCTCGGCAAGATCGACGTAAACGATGGCAAAGAAGATGACGACCGCGATGACGATGAACGCCACGATACTCCAGATCGCGCCGATATCGCCGGCAAACGCTTCTTCAAACTTACCCACGAGCATCGTACCGGCGGTGGAGAGGATGCCGACGAAGATGATCATCGAGATACCGTTTCCGACGCCGTACTCGGTGATGCGCTCACCGATCCACATGACGATGCACGCACCTGCCGTGTAGACGATCGCCATGAAGATGCCTGCAAGCCACATCTGGCCGCCGAAGTAGACGGTGTTGATGGCGCTCTCGCCGTCCTGACCTGCCGTCTGACCGAACAGAACGATGATACCGACCGACTGAATGACGGCAAGAACGATGGTCACGATCCTTGTAATGTTCGCGATCTTCTTTCTGCCCTCTTCCCCCTGCTTGGAGAGGCGCTCCAGGGCAGGGATGCCGACCGTCAGCAGCTGCATGATGATGGATGCGTTGATGTACGGTCCGATACCAAGCGCGAACAGCGTGCCGTTTGCGAGCGCACTGCCCGTGATGCCGCTCATCAGAGCAAGGAAGTCATTGGACGTGACCGCCTGCTCGAAGGTCGCGCGCTCCAGACCGGGGATGGGAATGTAACAGCCGATACGGAACAGGAGCAACAGAAGAAGCGTCATGATGATCTTCTTTCTGATGTCCTTGTTCCGGAAGGCGTTTTTTAATGTTTCAATCATATTTCCGCTCCTTTCCGTACGCCGTCCCTATCGGCGAAAGCCGGGACGGTCAAACGGTTTCGGCGGTGCCGCCCGCCTTTTCGATGCCCTCTTTTGCGGAAGCGGAGAATTTCGCCGCACGCACAGTGATCGCCGCGTTCAGCTCGCCTTCACCGAGGACCTTGAGTCCGGCGTTGTTCTTGACGTACTTGGCAAGGCCGTTTTCCATCACAAAGCCGTAATCCACGACCGTGCCTGCGGGGACATCCGCGAGCGCGGAGAGGTTGACGATGACATACTCCTTGCGGAAATGATTGTTGAAACCGCGCTTGGGAATGCGGCGCGCAAGAGGCATCTGACCGCCCTCGAACCCGGGACGGACACCGCCGCCCGAACGCGCCCACTGGCCCTTGTGGCCCTTGCCCGACGTCTTGCCGAGCCCGGAGCCGATGCCGCGGCCGAGACGCTTTTCCGACGTTCTTGCTCCCTCAGCGGGAGCGATCGTATCGATTCTCATTGTTTGACTCCTTATACGGTCTCCACCTTGACCAGGTGTGCGACCTTCTTGAGCTGACCCTGCAGGGTTGCGCTGTCCTCAAAGGTGTTGGACGAGCGGATCTTCTTGAGACCGAGCGCCGCGACGGTCGCCTTGACGGAATCGACCTCGCCGATCGTGCTCTTGACAAGCGTTACTTTGATCATTTCCCTGCCTCCTTCAGCCCACGATCTCTTCGACGGACTTGCCGCGCAGCGACGCAATCTCTTCCGCCGTCTTGAGTGCGGAGAGCCCTGCGATCGTTGCCTTGATGCAGTTGCCTGCATTCTGGCTGCCGTGAGACTTCGTGCGGATGTTCTTGATGCCTGCCGCTTCCATGACCGCACGGACGGGGCCGCCCGCGATCACGCCGGTACCGGCTTCGGCGGGAAGCATCAGGACTGCGCCTCTGCCGAACTTGCCCAGCACCTCGTGGGGAATGGTGGTATCCACGATGGGCACGCTTACCATGTTCTTCTTTGCGGCCTGGGTCGCCTTCTCGATTGCCTCGGGCACTTCCTTGGACTTGCCCTGACCGTAGCCGACCTTGCCGTTGCCGTCGCCGACGACGACGAGCGCCGCAAAGCGCATATTCTTACCGCCCTTGACGGTCTTGCTGACGCGGTTGATCTCGATGGTCTTTTTGATGAGACCGTCGTTCTCTTCCTGTCTTCTCTGAGGTCTGTTTTCTCTTGCCATGTTCTTCTTCCTCCTCAGAAGTTGAGTCCGGCTTCACGCGCGCCGTCTGCAACTGCCTTTACGCGGCCCGTGTACAGATAGCCGCCGCGATCGAATACGACCGTCTCGATGCCCTTTTCCTTGGCGCGCTCGCCCGCCATCTGACCGACCAGCTTTGCAGCCTCCGTCTTGGTCTTGCCTGCGAGCTGCTCGCGGATCGCCTTCTCCATCGTGGAAGCGGATGCGATCGTCACGCCCTTCACGTCGTCGATGACCTGCACATAGATGTGGTTGAGGCTCCTGTAGACGTTGAGGCGGGGCGTCTCTGCCGTGCCCGAGACCTGCTTGCGGACGCGAGCGTGACGACGCTGACGAACCGCGTTCTTATCGATTTTCGTAATCATACTTCACGCTCCTTTACTTCTTGCCCTTACCGGAAG
>CALVLM010000034.1:0-8504 GCA_944338075.1 Candidatus Gallimonas intestinigallinarum
ACAATGGCCAAGTGTCGGATAGGAACGGCAAAATTTTTTGCACTTCTATTGCTTCTTTATCACACATAAGCAAAAAGAGCAGGCAATGAAACTCTTTGCACAAAGAGGATTCAAAGACGTTACGATGAAGGATATATGCGAGGCAACACAATTGAGCCGCGGAGGATTATATCTTCACTACGGAAGCACCCGGCAAATATTTGCAGAAATTATCGATGATCTGATGGGGTGTCAGGAAGATGAGTTTTCAGAAAAAATATCGAAGAATATTTCGGCAAAGACTATTTTGACAGATGTTCTCGAACGGTATAAAAGAGAAATGAAGGATTCTCAAGGCGCTTTAAATGTGGCTATCTATGAATATTTCAGTTCTGAAAACGTGAGTGAAAACAATGCTTTGGTCAAGCAATATTTTAAGTCGCGCGTTATGTGGCGGCAGCTTTTGGAATACGGGATAGAACGCGGAGAGTTCAACGCTGTTGATGTTGACGCGGTTTTCGATCTGATCGTGTTTTCCTATCAGGGGGTGAGAATGTACAGTACGCTCATGCCGATAGGTGAAGAGATACCTAACAACATTGTTACAATGATAAAGAAGATTGTTCTGAAAGGAGAGGAAGAATAAACTATGCCTTTATATTTCAGTGATTTCGATGAGGAGAAAACAGCTTTTGTCAATCCTTGGGATACAACGAAAAAGCAAGCAGATTTTCCTTCCGTAGCGGTATCTACGTTTTCTGCCGATATTGTTGAGGATTACGTCAAAGAATGTAATCCCCCGGAGATTGCGAAAATTTATACGGCAAACGGGTATTATCCGGTTTATCAGGCGGAATACAAAGGCGAAAAGATCGCGCTGTTCGTTTCAAGGGTAGGTGCGCCTGCTTGTGTTGCGGGATTGGAAGAGATAATTCAGATGGGCGCAAAAAGTATTGTTTTGTTTGGCTGTTGCGGAGTATTGGATGAAAATGTCACAAAGGGCAAGATTATTTTGCCGACCGCAGCGATAAGAGATGAGGGGACAAGTCAATATTATTTCCCCCATAGCGAGGATGTGAAGGCAAACGAAGAGGACTTGAAGGTGGCTCGAAGATGTTTCAACGAGTATAATATTCCTTTTGTAGAGGGGAAGGTCTGGACGAGTGATGCGATTTACAGAGAAACGCCGAAATTGATCGCCAAAAGAAAAGAGGAGGGCTGTCTGGGCGTAGATATGGAATGTGCTGCGGCTATGACTGTGGCGAAGTTCCGGAGCGTGCCATTCATTCAATTCTTATTTGGGGCAGATAATCTGGATTGCGCGCAATACGATATGCGTGACCTTATGCTGTACGGTCGCAACGCGGGAAGCAAGTACCTTACTTTGGCTTTTGAGTGTGGCATACGGATAGTAAACAAGTAGGAGGCTTGTTTTATGGATAAATTATTTATTAACATTCTCGCCTCCCATGAACGGGAGGACAACGCTATGCTCCTCTCTGAGGAAGCCTTGTTGCATGCTGTCCGGTGCGAATTCTCCAATGCGGAAACTCTGATTAGCCAAGCACAGAAAAAGGGCTTTTCTGTTTCTGATTTCTTTTCGGGAAAAGAACTTCCTGCCGATATTGAATTGCCTGTACGCAAAACGCAATCATTTTATGTTAAGAAACATACGGCAGTGCAGCAACCATATACGCACTCTCACGAATTTTATGAATTTCTGTATGTGCAAACAGGGAAGTGTATTCAAACTTTGCAAAACGGCAGGCAAATAGAATTGAAAAAAGGACAGTGCTGCCTGCTTTGTCATGGTGCAGTTCATCGTATAGAACGCATCGGTAATGGTGATGTTATATTGAAAGCAGTTATTCCTGGTGAATTGTTTACTCATGCGCTTTGCGACATTTCACTCCCGAATGAAAACATTATTGTTTTTGACAGAATGTCTCTCTTTGCAGAATACTTGTTTATCAGGCTTCTGAGAGAGAGTTCAATGCACAGCATTTACAATAGAACTGCAATTCAGGCACTTCTGTCTCTTTTACTTTGCGAGCTTGCCCGTGAGCAATCACAAGAAGGATGTCAGCCAGTTCAGTTCTATGGCGATTATTTTCAGACCCAACTAAAACAGGCGTCACTTACACATTTTGCCAGAAAATACGGATATACCCCCGCTTACGCAAGCAGATTTGTAAAACAGCAAACGGGTAAAAAATTTTCGGAGCTCTTATCGGAATATCGCTTACAGCGGGCGGCAGAACTTTTATCTTCTTCGGATATGAGTATCGAGGACATTGCTTTTGAAGTCGGTTATAAAGTGCCGTCCGCATTATATAAGCATTTCAACGCTCATTTCGGAATGACGCCGAACGAATACCGCAATGCTTTGGGTAAGCGGTAAAGAATGGAAACAGGAAAGCCAAAATCGGAAATAGATTTGTAGCTGAGGCAGCGGTATAATTAAGCAAAGAGGTAAATTACTATGAAAGTAGAGAGAATTGAAGCCCTGCCGCTCACAAAAGAACAGACGTTGGAATATGCCAGAATTGTTGTAAAACAAAAATTAGGTAAATCTGCCGTAAAGGTAAGCTATATGGGAGGCGGCTCATTCGGCTGTGCCGTCTCCGTTCAATGCAATGACGGGCAAAAACTGGTCGTTAAGTTTTTGCGGGCAAAAGATATGATGGAAAAAGAGGCACACGACCTTAAACTGCTTGCAGAGTATAGTACGGTTCGGTTGCCCGCCGTGCTCTTTACAAGGCATAGTGATGAGAATATCCCCGTTGATTGTTACGGAATGGAACAGATAGAGGGTAAAACTTCGCTCTTTGCCCTCGGCATGCTGCTCATCAGCAAAAAACGCAGAAAAGAATTTGCCGATAAAGTCACCACGGCATTACACGCCATTCATTCCTGCAAAAACAACAAGTTCGGCGACACGATGAACGCCGATTGCGATAGCTGGCTCGACTACTATCGTCCTTTTGCCGCAGAGGTATTGAGAAAAGCCGAAGAATATTTTAAAGCAGGAAAGTTGGAAGAAAAAATCATCTTTGCCATGCGTGCAGCCTGGAAAAAATTCGACATCATATTTTCCGAAGAAGTCAAAGATGCCTGCCTTATCCACGGTGACCTCAATGTCGGCAATATTATGGTTGGAAAGGGGTATAAAATCACAGGGTTCATTGACCCTCTCAACTCGGCATATGCAGACAGAGAGTACGATCTGTTTCAGTTCGACAATCTGACGGGAAAGCGTTTCTTCTTGCGCGAAACGTATATCAAAAAATACGGGGCAAGCCGTTATTGTATGCAAAAACTTGCCTTCTACGGGCTCTGGAACGAAGTTTATTGCTATATCAAATCGGGTGTTCTGGTAAATCTTATCATGAATCCGCTCGTAAAGAATATGAATGAAAGGCTGAAAGAGTTATGATCTCTTTGGGTGCAGCAATCATACGGACGGCGCTCAGAGTCTATACTTATCCGTACAGAAAGAGGTTTGCTTCATTATCCCGTTCGGTCACGTTAAAAAATAAGGCTTATGAACCGCCGAAAGGCTTTACCTTTACTAAGGAAAAGTACGGCGGCGTTCAGGTGGAAAAATTAGTACCGCCAGAAGCGAAGAAGGGGATTATTTTGCAATTTCACGGCGGTGGTCATACTGCATCGATGAACGATATGTACCGAAAGGCGGCGGAACAACTTGCCGCAAATTGCGATCGTGTTGTTTACAGTATCGATTACAGGTCGGGTACCGATTTGGTATATCCTGCCGTACATGACGAATGCTATCTGGCATATGAGGCTCTTTGTAAAGCCGTATTATCAAACGGCAATTTTGTCGTTATAGGAGATAGCTTTGGCGCAAATCTGCTTCTTTCCACTTGCCTGAGGGCAAGAGATAATCATCTTCCGCTGCCGTCCGCGATTGTTTGCATCTGTTCATTCATAGACATGGCGGCTTCAGGAAGTTCATACAAGGAGAATTGTTATAGGGATCCTCTCTATGCTATGCCAAAGAGATACAGCTTTGAAAAATATGAAAAAAATATCCGTCGCATATCGCCATATTGCGCGAGTACGCCTTTGACTGATCCTTATCTATCGCCCGCTTATGCCGATTTTGAAGGATTTCCGAAAACGCTTATTCAATGCGGCGGTTTAGAGACATCATTAAGTGACAGTCAAATGCTCTATGCCGGGTTGTTGCAAAAAGGCTGTTCCGCCAAGCTCCACATATTTAATGGAATGTGGCACGACTTTATGTATATGTTCCCTTGGCTGAAAGAAAGCAAGGTCGCTTGGAGGGAGATATTTTCATTTCTATTAAAAAATTGAAGTATAAGATATAAACTTCTCTGCTATATGCGGGGAAGTTTTTTATGTTTACAATTCTATTGACAAATGTTACGTTTAGTGATATATTTATTACAGTAAACGTAATATAAGGAAGGATAGTAATGCGGGATAATGTTAAAGGTGGCGCATTAACAGAGGTAACATTTTTAATTCTGTTAGCTTTATATAAGCCGCGTCATGGTTACGCGATAATGCAATTTGTAGAAGAAAAAACGTGTGGCAGAGTTGTTTTAGGTGCCGGGACATTGTATGGAGCAATAGAAAGTTTAAGCAAGAAAGGATTGATAGCCCTATATGATGATACAGACAGTAGGAAGAAAGAATACCTGATAACTGATCAGGGCAAAGAAGTTGCTAAGCGTGAATTGAAGAGAATAGAGGGCATTCTTGTAGTCGCAAATGAGATAATGGGAGGTAAGAATATATGATTAAGACATGTTTGAGATATTTTGGCGGTTTTATATCGGCACAGGAAAAATGGTTGAACAAGATGGCTAAAAAAGGATATAAACTTGTGAAGGCAGGAAAACTGATGTATAAGTTTGAGTCCTGCGATAAGGGAAAATATCAATATTGCGTTGATTTTATTGCCGACAAATCACACCGCGATGCCGAAAGCTACAAGCAATTTCTTGAAGGTTGTGGATATACTGTCTACTATAAAAATGTCAACTTAGGCTTATCTTTCGGTAAAGTGCGTTTTCGCCCTTGGGCAAAAGGGAGCGGTAAAGTATCTTCTGATTTTACAACAATGTATAAGGAATTGCTTATAGTAGAAAAATTAAATGACGGAAAACCTTTTGAATTGCATACAAGCAATGAGGATAAGATTTCGTATTACAAAAATTGGAGAAATATTTGGCTGACTTACTTTGCTCTTTTTGCTCTCATGAGTCTTATTTTTCTTTTTAACCCAATCGTCTCAATAGTATTAGGTGCTTTAGGCATATGTGCTCTTATTCCTGTAATAGCTTACCAAGTACAAATAGGTAAAATAAAAAAGCAGAGTAATATAGAAGAATAGGAATTGAACTTCCTCGTCAGTTGACGGGGAAGTTTTTCTCTCATAAAAAAGCATAAAAAAGAGAGGTGTGCAAATTTATATTCTGTTATAATAGAAACGAGGTGAAAAAATGGATACTCTCGAACGATTTAATGCCGCGCTTGCCTACATAGAAACCCATCTGGACGGAGTGATTGACGGCAAAGAAATATCAAAAATTACTTTCTATTCGCCATATCAGTTTCAAAAAATTTTTACTGCCATGTCTGGCATTCCGCTGTCCGAATATATCCGCAACAGGAGATTGGACAGAGCCGCTTTTGATTTGCAGAATACCGATGAAACCGTGGGCGATATTGCACTGAAATACGGATATGATTCTCCGACAGCGTTCAATCGTGCGTTTCAGAGGCTGCACGGTATCGCACCGAGCAGGGTTCGGACGGAAAAAGGTTTGCAACTGAAAGCCTATCCGCCTATGCAATTTCAACTTTGCATCAAAGGGGCAACCGTTATGAAATATCGTATCGTAGAGCAAAAGGCTTTTCGTCTTGTGGGATATAAATTGCCTACAATGAGGATGAAAAACTTTGAACAGTTCAAGGAAATTCCAAAGTTCTGGGACGAGAATTTTGCAAACGGAAATTTTGCAAAACTGATGTCCATAAATTTGTCTGAAAAGCATGACAACGGTCGGGTGGACGGCGTACTCGGAATTTGCGTTGTTCCCGATATAGACAGCGACGCGCTCAATTATTACATTGCCACGGCATATGAAAAGGAAGCGCCTGAGGGCATGGAAGAACTCTTTGTTCCCGACTGTACCTATGCTGTTTTCGAGTGCAGAGGTAAGATTCCGTTTTCCGTGCAAGATATGACAAGAAGGCTTTACGGTGAATGGCTGCCGAATTCCGGTTACGAATGGGCAAACGCTCCCGATATTGAAAGATATTTTGACGGTGATCCGACGAGCGAAGAATACGTTTGTGAGCTATGGCTGCCTGTTCGCACAAAAGAAAGAGAGGGAAGATAAATGTATCATTGGAGATTAAAGGGGACTCCCGTTGAAATAGGAACAAGAATAGGAAATATATTCAAACGCTGTAATGCTGAATTTCCAATTGTATTGGATGATTTTCAGATGAACTACGGAATTGAAAGCGGAAAACTTCTGAAAGAGTATTTTTCCGAAGCCTATGACGAAGTGAAAGCTATCACAGACGTGATTGGCTACCCTCACGATAAATTTTTGGCGTGGATGATGTGCATGGGATGTTGTCTTGATATAGATGAAAACAGGTGTGCGGAAGTGCGTGGCTGTACGGCTTTTGCTTTTACTTGCGCGGGAAAAACATACTATGCAAGGACGAACGATTTACCACCTTTTCTTAAAAAAATCAGTAAAAGTATTTTATATCAGCCAGAGGATGGTAATACATTTCTGTTAAATACTTCGTCGTTTACGAATGGAGAAGAAGGGATGAACGAGCACGGGCTTGTTGCTGCAATGACCTTTGCTGTCCCGAAACTTGCGGAAATAAAACCTGGATTGAACTCTGTCTTTTTGGTGCGCTATCTTTTGGAAAAATGCAGAACGGTAGATGAGGGGATTTCTGCAATTCAGAGACTGCCTGTTTCGTCCAACTGTAACATACTGATTGCAGATAAGACGGGTCGAATGGTTGTCGTGGAATGCAATCCCTTTGAAAAGCACGTTCGCATTCCGCAAGTCAACGAATATGGGAATAAGTTTATAATTACCGTAAACGAGTTGTTATCGTCCGAAATGGCTATACATAAAGCAAGTCAAGGCGACACATTCTTTTCAAAAGAGCGGTATGCGACGGCAGAAAATGCGCTTTTGAAATTGAAAGATAACCCGATTGATAACGCAAAATCAATTTTAAGCGGCAAATGCGGCTTTATGTGTCAATACGCAAAGGAGCTGAACTTCGATACCGTTTGGGCAACGATTTTTAACCTCTCCGATCTGAAAATTTATAGGGCAGAGGGGAATCCTAACAAAAAAAGCTTCGTTAGCGATGATAGGTTGATGTGAATAAATTTAACCACATTATTAAAAGCGCAGGTATAACTTGCGCTTTTAATATATTTCCTCAAAAATTGTGAAAAAAATACTAAAATGCTATTGACAAATAAAGCATTATTGTATATAATCAATATATACAATATGGACGGATAAAGGATGAACATTCACATTTCAAATACGTCGGGCAAGTCGCTGTACGAGCAGATATATGCCCAAATAAAAAATCAAATATTGGATGGCACGCTCAAAGAGGGCGAGCCTTTACCGACTATTAGGGGACTTGCAAAAGATTTGCGTATTAGCGTAATTACCACTTCGCGCGCCTATTCGGATTTAGAGCGAGACGGTTATATCTACTCTGTTGTCGGGAAGGGAAGTTTTGTTGCGGAGAGGAATCGCGAATTTATAAGAGAACGCAATTTGCAAGAGATGGAAGAATATCTTACAAAGGCAATTGATATATCAAATAGATGTGGAATGAGTCAAGAGCAGTTAATTGATTTAGTAAAAACAATTTTTGAGGGTCAGTAAATTATGTTGAGTATAAAAAATTACAGTAAGCATTATAAAAACTTTGATATTGAAAACTTGTCGTTTGACATTCCAGATGGAACTGTTGTGGGGCTGATAGGCGAAAACGGAGCAGGAAAGAGTACTATAATTAAATCTATTCTCGGTGTGGTACACTCAGATAGTGGGCATATATTGTTCAACGGAACTGAAATATCTAAAATAAGTAAAAAGGAACGTCAACAGATTTCCTTTGTGCTTGACGACACGGGGCTACCGATGGAACTCAATCTTACGATGCTCTGTAACGTATTGTCTTGCATATACGACAAGTGGGATGCGGCAAAATTTAGTGAGCTGATACGCAGGTTTTCCCTTCCCGACAAAAAAGCACTCAAGGAATTTTCCAAGGGCATGAAGATGAAAGCGGCGATCGCCGTCGCTCTTTCCTACGACAGTAGGCTGTTGATTCTCGATGAGCCAACAAGTGGCCTTGACCCCGTCGTACGCGACGAGATGCTTCAAATGATTTACGATTACAACAAAGACGGGAACCGTGCCGTATTGCTCTCCTCACACATTACAACCGATCTCGAAAAA